>NZ_JBKAGV010000015.1:0-319433 GCF_046290545.1 Pikeienuella sp.
GGCCGGCGGGCCGATATGCGGGGCGTATCGGCCAGGCGCTTCTGGCGACGGCCTCTCACATAACGGCGGTCTGTTCGGCGCGAGGAACAGGGCATTCCCCGTCGCCCTTCCCCCCGCCCGCCGCTTTCCGCTACCGATGGCGGGGGAGGGCGCGCGGATGCTGCATGAAGAGATTCTCGGCGGGGTCGCCCGCGGCGCCCGCATCGCGGACGAGGCGGGGGAGACAACGGGCGCGGCGCTGTTGGAAGAGGCGTGGCGGGCCGCGGCCGCGCTGCGCGAGGCGGGGGCCGGGCCGTGGGAGCCGGTGATACTCCCCGTCTCGAACCGGGCGACGGACCTCGGCGCGATGCTGGGGGCGATGGCGGCCGGCTGCGTCGCCGTCCCGCTTTCCCGCGCCGCGGCGCCGGCGACGCGGGAAGCGGCGCTCTCGCTCGTCAGGCCGCGCTTCGCGCTCGACCTTGCCGCGGTGGAGCCCCTCGCCCGGATCGGGGAGGCGCCGCCACCCGCGCGGCCGCTGCTCGAAGGGGCGGCGCTCGTCATCTTCACCTCGGGCTCGACGGGCGCGCCGAAGGGCGTCGTGATCGGGGCGGAGGGATTCCGCGGCAAGCTCGCGCAGATCGAGGCGCGGCTCGGCTGGGCGCCCGGGGGGCGGACGATCCTGCCGCTCCAGCTCACCTTCATCTTCGGGCAATGGGTCGCGTTCCTCACGCTGATGCGCGGCGGCTCGCTGAATCTCGTCGGGCGGTTCGACCCGGCCGCGATGCGCGCGGCGCTGGCGGCGGGGGAGGCGGAGGCGCTCGCCGCGGTTCCGACCATGCTGCGGGCGATGCTGGCGGCGGGGGGCGAGCCAGTCCCTGCGCCGCTCCTCCTGATGACGGGGGGCGAGACGCTCTCCCCCGCCCTCGGCGCCGCGCTCTCCGCCGCCTTCCCGGCGGCGCGGATCGCCGATCTCTATGGGCTCTCGGAGACGAACGGATGCGACTTCTTCAATGAAGGCAGGCATTTCATAACCAATCTTGGCACGCTGGGCGAAGTCGCGCCGGGGCAGGAGGCGCGGATCGATGCGGCGACGGGGGAGCTCCTGATCCGCACGCCCTACCTGATGCGCGGCTATCTCGACCGGCCGGACCTCACCGCGGCGGCGCTCGCGGACGGGTGGCTGCGGACCGGCGACATGGCGGAAATCGCGGCCTCGGGCGCGGTGCGGCTCGTCGGGCGGCTGAAGGAGCTCATCAACCGCGGCGGCAACAAGGTCGCGCCGATGGAGGTGGAGGCGGCCTTCGCCGCCCATCCCGGGATCGCCGCCTGCCTCGCCACCGGGGCGGCGGATGCGGCGCGGGGCGAGGCGATCCACCTCCTCGTCGTGCCCGCGCCCGGCGCTTCGCCCGATCCCGCGGCGCTCCGCGACTGGGCGCGCGGGCGGCTGGAGCCCTGGAAGCTGCCGGACCGCATCCATATCGGGGAGGCGATCCCCCTCGGCCCGACAGGGAAGGCGGACCGGCTCGGGCTCCGCCGCCGGATAGAGGCGGAGGCGTGAGCGTCTTCCCTCCGTCACACGGCGCGGCTAGGATTCGCGCATGAGCAAGCCCGTGACGACTCCCCAAGAGGCCGTCGCCCCCGTCTATGACGGGGCGACGGTGATGATTTCCGGCTTCGGCGGCTCCGGCGCGCCGATCGAGCTGGTCCATGCGCTGATAGACCAGGGGGCGAAGGGCCTCACCATCGTCAACAACAACGCCGGAACCGGGCAGGTCGGCCTCGCCGCGCTGATCCGGGAGAAGCGGGTTGAGAAGGTGATCTGCTCCTATCCCCGCACCAACGACGCGCGCTGCTTCACCGAGCTTTACCTTGAGGGCAAGATCGCGCTGGAGCTTGTGCCGCAGGGCACGCTCGCGGAGCGCATCCGCGCCGCCGGGGCCGGAATGCCCGCTTTCTTCACCCGCACAGCCGCCGGCACGGAGCTGGCGAAGGGCAAGGAGACGCGGGAGATCGACGGCGTCCTCTATGTGCTGGAGACATGGCTCAAGGCCGACTTCGCGCTGGTGAAGGCGGACAAGGCGGACAGGGGGGGCAACCTCACCTATCGTCTCTCGGCCCGGAATTTCGGGCCGATCATGTGCATGGCGGCGAAGACGAGCATCGTGCAGGTGCGGGAGGTCGGGCCGAAGGGGAGCATCGACCCGGAGATCGTCGTCACCCCCGGCATCTATGTGGACCGGATCGCGCATGTCGCGGAGCCGGTGCAGGAGGAAGTCCTCTTCAATTCGGGAGCGCGCTACCCATGAGCGAGACCCTCGCCTCCTTCCGCCTGACCCGCGGCCAGATCGCCTGGCGCGCGGCGCAGGACATTCCCGAAGGCGCCTATGTCAATCTCGGCATCGGCATGCCTGTCGCCTGCGCGAACCATGTGCCTGCGGGGCGGGAGGTCACCTTCCAGTCCGAGAACGGCATCCTCGGCGTCGGGCCGCGCCCGGCGAAGGGGGCGGAGGATTTCGACCTCATCAACGCCTCGAAGGACCCGGTGACGCTCCTGCCCGGCGCCGCCATCGTGCATCACGCTGACAGTTTCGCGATGATCACGGGCGGGCATCTCGACCTCGCGATTCTCGGCGCCTTCGAGGTGGCGGCGAACGGCGACCTCGCCAACTGGTCCACCGGCGCGGCGCGGGTGCCGGGGGTGGGCGGGGCGATGGACCTCGCGGCCGGGGCGAAGGCCGTCTGGGCGCTGACGACGCATGTGGACAAGGCGGGCCGGCCGAAGCTGGTGGAGGCCTGCGACATGCCGCTGACCGGCGCGGGCGTGGTGAAGCGCGTCTTCACCGACCTCGCGGTGATCGAGGTGACGGCGGAAGGCTTCGTGCTGCGGGAAATGGTGGAGGGGATCGACGTCGAGGCGCTCCGCGCGCTCACCGGCGCGCCGCTTCATGTGCCGGCCGCGCCGGCAAGGCTCTCGCCGCCGGCGGATCTCTAGCGGCTTTCGCCGCCGGCGGGTCTTTAGCGGCTTGCGCGCATCCGCGAGTTGTCACAAAACTGACATATAAGCGTAACGAGCCCGCCAAGGGCCGCGCATAACAACCCGCGATCCGGGCGCGACGCGCCCGGCTCCAATGGTTCGACAAAGGGAGCCCCCATGAAAAACCTGCTGATCGGCGCCGTCGCCGCATTCGCGCTCGCAGGCGCGGCGCACGCCGCCCCGAAGGAGATCAACTTCTGGCACGCGATGGGCGGCCAGCTCGGCGAGCTGACCGACAAGTTCGCGGCGGATTTCAACGCCAGCCAGACCGAGTATCAGGTCAATGCGATCTACAAGGGCGACTATACCGAGACGATGACCTCCGCCATCGCCGGGTTCCGCTCCAAGGCGCATCCGCATATCGTGCAGGTCTTCGAGGTCGGCACCGCCACGATGATGGCCGCCGAAGAAAAGGGCGCCGTCTATCCCGTCTATCAGCTGATGGCCGATGCGGGCGTGGAGTTCGACCAGAGCGGGCTCATCCCCGCCGTCGCCTCCTACTACACGGACACGGAGAACCGGCTGCTCTCGATGCCGTTCAACTCCTCCTCCCCGGTGATGTGGTACAACAAGACCAAGCTTGACGAGCTCGGCCTCGCCGTCCCGACGACCTGGGACGAGGTGTGGGACGTGGCGCGCAAGGCGAAGGAAGCGGGCGTGAAGGCCCCGGTATCCTTCGGCTGGCAGTCCTGGGTCCAGATCGAGAATTACTCGGCCTGGCATGACATTCCGGTCGGCACGGAGCAGAACGGCTTCGGCGGGCTCAACACCGAGTTCACCTTCAACAACGAGCATGTGGTGAACCACATCCAGTCCATCGCCGACGCCGGGAAGGAAGGACTCTTCCAGTATGGCGGGCGGCGGGGCGACAGCCGCGGCATGTTCGTGAACGGCGAGTCGATCCTCTGGATGAACTCCTCCGCCTATTACGGCGGGTTCAAGAAGGACATCACCGAGTTCGAGTTCGGGCAGGCGATGCTGCCGCTCGACACGAAGGTGAAGCCCGCCCCGCAGAACTCCATCATCGGCGGCGCCACCCTCTGGGTGCTGAACGGCCATGACGCGGAGAGCTACAAGGGCGTCGCCGAGTTCTTCAAGTTCATCTCCTCGGCGGAGCAGCAGGCGGACTGGGCGGAGCAGACCGGCTATGTCCCCGTCACCACGGCGGCCTACGAGCTTTCGAAGAGCCGCGGCTTCTTCGACGCCAATCCGGGCACCGATACGGCGATCAAGCAGCTTTCGCTGAACGAGCCGACGACGAACTCCAAGGGCGTGCGCTTCGGCAACTTCGTTCAGGTCCGCGACGTGATCAACGAGGAGCTGGAGGCCGTCTGGGCCGGCCAGAAGGATGCGCAGACGGCGATGGACGATGCGGTCGCCCGCGGCAACGAGCTTCTGCGGCGGTTCCAGGCCGCGAACGGCTCGTAAGCGCAAGAGCCCGGCCCCGGCCCTGAGCCGGGGCCCCGCAGGTCAGCGCGCTGAACCTCGGGGCCCCGGATCGGGTCCGGGGCCTTGCTTCCCCGCAGGCCCCCATGCTGAAACGCGTCACCTTCCGCCATCGCTGGCTGCCCTACGCCCTCGTCGCGCCGCAGATCGTCGTGACGTTGATCTTCTTCATCTGGCCGGCCTATCAGGCGCTGGAGACCTCCTTCTACATCGAGGACGCGTTCGGGTTTTCCCGCGAATGGGTCGGTCTCGAGAATTTCCGCGCGCTCTTCGCGGACGCGACCTACATGGCGTCCTTCTCCACGACCATAGTCTTCGGCCTCGGCGTCACAGCGCTTTCCATGTCGATCTCCCTCGCGCTCGCGGTCGCCGCGAACCGGGTGATCCGCTCCGCGCTCGCCTACCAGACCTCGATCATCTGGCCCTATGCGGTCGCGCCGGCGGTGGCCGGGGTGCTCTGGCATTTCATGATGAACCCCTCGCTCGGCATCTTCGCCTATTGGCTGGAAGGGCTCGGCTATGAATGGAACCACTACGTCAACGGCGACCAGGCGCTGCTGATGGTGACGGTCGCGGCGGCGTGGAAGCAGATCAGCTACAACTTCCTCTTCTTCCTCGCGGGGTTGCAGTCCATCCCGAAGAGCCTGATCGAGGCGGCGGCGATCGACCGGGCGGGGCCGGTGCGGCGGTTCTGGTCCATCGTCTTCCCGCTCCTCTCGCCGACGACGTTCTTCCTCCTCGTCGTCAACCTCGTCTACGCCTTCTTCGACACGTTCTCCCTGATCCACGCGACGACGAACGGCGGGCCGGCGAACGCGACCTCGATCCTCGTCTATAAGGTCTACAACACCGGCTTCGTCGGGCAGGATTACGGCGGCTCGGCCGCGCAATCGGTGATCCTGATGGGCATGGTCGCGGCGATGACGGTGGTGCAGTTCCGCTATGTCGAGCGGCGGGTGAATTACTGAGATGATCGAGAACCGCCCCTGGCTGAACGTGCTGACCCATGCCGGGCTCCTGCTCGGCGTCTTCTTCCTCTGCTTTCCGGTCTGGATGGCGCTCGTCGCCTCGACCCACGGGCCGGAGGCGCTCTCGCGCTCGCCGATCCCGCTCTGGTTCGGGGATCGGGGGTGGGAGAATTACTCCCAGCTGCTCTCGGGCGGTTTGCCGGAAGCGGGGGGCGTGCCCGTGGGCATGATGATGCTCAACAGCCTGATCATGGCGCTCCTGATCGCGGTGGGGAAGATCGCCGTCTCCATCATCGCGGCCTACGCCATCGTCTATTTCCGGTTCCCGTTCCGGATGGGCTTCTTCTGGATGATCTTCATCACGCTGATGCTGCCCGTCGAGGTGCGCATCCTGCCGACCTATGACGTGATCGTCCGGCTCGACATGCTGAATTCCTATACCGGCCTCTCGCTGCCGCTCGTCGCCTCGGCGACGGCGACCTTCCTCTTCCGGCAGTTCTTCCTCACCATCCCGGACGAGCTGGTGGAGGCGGCGCGGATCGACCGGGCGGGGCCGATGCGCTTCTTCAGGGACATCCTCGTGCCGCTCAGCCGCACGAACATCGCCGCGCTCTTCATCATCCTCTTCATCTTCGGCTGGAACCAGTATCTCTGGCCGCTGCTGGTGACGACGGAGGAGCGCTATTACACCATCGTCATGGGCATCCAGCGGATGACCAATTCGGGCGAGGCGCTGCCCGTCTGGCACTACATCATGGGGACGGCCGTGCTCGCCATGATCCCGCCGGTGCTCGTGGTGCTCTCGATGCAGAAGCTCTTCGTCAAGGGGCTGGTGGAGCAGGAGAAATAGCATGGCGGGTCTCTCCCTCCGGGGCGTGAAGAAGGTCTATCCCGGCGGCGTGACGGCGATCCACGGCGCCGATATCGAGGTGGCGGACGGGGAGTTCGTCGTCCTCGTCGGCCCCTCGGGCTGCGGCAAGTCCACGCTTCTGCGCATGGTCGCGGGGCTGGAGGAGATCACGGGCGGCGAGATACGGATCGGCGGAGACGTGGTGAACCGCAAGGAGCCGGGGGAGCGGGACATCGCGATGGTGTTCCAGAACTACGCGCTCTATCCGCACATGACCGTGCGGGAGAACATGTCCTACGGCCTCCGCAACATGCGGACCCCGAAGGCGGAGATCGAGGCGCGGATCGCGGAGGCGGCGAAGATCCTTCAGCTCGGCGATTATCTCGACCGGAAGCCGCGGCAGCTTTCGGGCGGGCAGCGCCAGCGCGTCGCCATGGGCCGGGCGCTGGTGCGGGAGCCGAAGGCCTTCCTGCTCGACGAGCCGCTCTCAAACCTCGACGCGAAGCTCAGAGGCCACATGCGGGCGGAGCTGAAGGAGCTGCACCAGCGGCTCCGCGCGACCTTCATCTACGTCACGCATGACCAGGTGGAGGCGATGAGCCTCGCGGACCGGATCGTGGTGATGAATTCCGGGCGGATCGAGCAGATCGGGGCGCCGCGGGAGATCTATGACCGGCCCGCCACCCGCTTCGTCGCGGAATTCATCGGCGCGCCGCCGATGAACTTCCTCCCCGGCGCGCTGGTCGGCGCGAACGCCCCGCATGTCGGCGTCCGGCCCGAGGCGCTGACGGTAGGCGGGGCGGGGGATGTGCGGCTCGAAGGCGTGGTGAAGCTGGTGGAGGACCTCGGCGCGGACCGGTTCGCGCATGTCTCGGTGAACGGGGCCGAGGCCCCGGTCATCGCCCGCGTCGCCGCCCATGCGCGCCACGCGCCGGGCGAGGCGGTGGCGCTGACGGCGGAGCGCGCCGCGCTCCACGCCTTCGACGCGGAGGGGCGGCGGGCGGCGTGATCGCGCCGGCAAATCGGCGCGACAAGGCTGTGAACGTGCGCAAACGCGCTTGATCGACCGGCGCCGCGGCTCCACGCTCCGCATCCTGTTGCGTCAGCGTCAGGGAGCCTCACGCCATGCTGGATCGGGAACGGGTCTTCACCGCGCGATGCGCCGACGAGGCGGGCGCCTTCCTCGCCGCGAAGAATCTCTTCCTCTCCGCCCCGTCGCCGCGCGCGAAGAGCGGCGATTTCGCCGCCTTCAACACGATCTACGCCCCCGGCCTCTATCTCAGCTGCATCCGCTACGGCGCGGCGGTGGAGATTTCCGCGCCGGCGGAGCGCGGGGATTACGGGCTCGCCGTTCCTCTCGAGGGAGCGAGCGCGGCGACGGGGGAGAACGGGTTCGAGGCCTGCACCGGGGCGCGGACCATCCTCGCCTCGCCGGGCAGGCCGCAGCGTTCGCGCTTTGGCGCCGGCTCCCGCCGCCTCGCGCTCTCGGTGGCGCGGGAGACGGTGCGCCGCCGCGTCTCCGCGCTCACGGGCGCGCCGGTCGCGGGCGACGTCGCCTTCGCCCCCGGGCTCGATCTCGGCTCGGGCCCCGGCCGGATCGTGCGGGACGCGATGTTCCTCGTGGCGGAGGCGCAGGACCGCGGGCGGGAGGTCTTCGCCGACCCGCTCCGCGCGGCGAATTTCGAGGAGACGGTGCTCAACACCCTGCTCCTGCACCACGATCATTCCCATGCCGCGCTCTTCGAGCGGCGGGCGCGCGCCCCGGCGACGCGGGACGTGAAGCGGGCCATCGACTTCATAGAGGCGAATCTCGACCAGCCGCTGCGGCTCGGCTGCATCGTCGCGGAGGCGGGCGTCTCCGGCCGGGCGCTCAGCGCCCATTTCCGGGACGCGACGGGGCTTTCCCCGATGGCCTATCTCCGCCTCGCCCGGCTCCGCGCCGCGAGGGCGTCGCTGGAGCGGGGCGAGGCGGCGAGCGTGACGGATGCGGCCTTCCGCTTCGGCTTCCTCCATCTCGGCCGCTTCTCCGGCGCCTATCTCGAAGCCTTCGGCGAGACGCCTTCGGAGACGCTGGCCCGCGGGCGGCGTCGCTTTTCCGCCGAAACCGGATAAGCGGCGCCGGGGGCGGATAGCGGGGCGGGGCGGGGGCGGCGACGTTCGATTTCAGGTCGAACAATCGCAGGAGCCCCGGAATGAAACGCCCCCTCGCCGCCCTCGCCCTCCTTCTCCTCCCCGCCGCGGAGGCCGCCGCCCTTACGCTCGATCTCGGCATCCGTAGCGTCGAGGCCACGTTCGTGGACCGGACGGGGAACCTGATCGCCCAGAATTCCGACAGCGAAACGGTCAGGGACGACGACCCATACACCCGCACGCTTTCCGCCTTCATCGGCGGCGGCTCCGGCGGGTTCGAGGCCAGCGTCGGCATGGCGTCGAGCGGGTTCTTCGGCATCGATGCGGGGCTCTTCACCTCGGGGACGCTGACGACGAGGGTCAGCCAGCTCGAAACCTATGTGAACAACACCGCCTTGCCCATCGACCTGAGCGCAAGCTTCATCGTCGTCGAGGGGTTCCTCAACCTTGTGGCAGCGACGGGCTCGACGCTCAGGCTCGACGTGGCGACCGGCGAGTTCCCGTTCGGGAGCTTCGAGGCGTCCGGCGTCCTGACGGCCACGGATTTCGTCTCCGCCTACGAGGAGACGGGGGGGCCGCTGAACGGCGCGCAGGCGGCTCCCGGCGGCGCCGTCAACTTCCCCTTCCAGCAGGTGACGCTCGATCTCGGGCGGCTGGAGCCGGGGGATAGCTTCGACTACTTCTACACCCTCAGCATCGTCGCAAATGCGCCGATCAACGAGTTCGCGCGCTGGGTCTTCGTCGATCCGGGCGCCGTGGCGGGGCTCGCCTCCCCGTTCCAGCTGACGGGAACGCCTGCGGGCGTCGCGCCGGTTCCCGCGCCGGCGCCGGCGCTTCTCCTCGTCTCGGCGCTTGCGCTTCTCGCCGCCCGCGCCCGGCGGTCCGCCGCCTGAGCGCCCGCCCGAGGAAACCGGGCTGTTCCTCGCCGCGATGACCGGGGCGACGGTGGCGGGGGATCGTCCGATCAGGCTCGCCTCCGGGCGGGAGGGCGGCCTCGCCATGCCGGCCTTCCCCGCCGGGGCGCTGCTCCGCGGGCTTCCGGCCACCGGGCGGCGCTTCCTGATGCGGCGCCATTCGCGCGGCGCCGCTCTCACCCTTCGTTTCCGTTCGCGACGCTTCGTGAGGGGCTCGCGGAACCCCCGCCGGAACAAGGCGTTATCCAGCCACGAAACGGGCCGCCCCCGGGCCCGGGACAAGCGAAAGGATACGCATATGAAACCGCTCCTTCTTGGAACCGCCCTCACCCTCTCCATGTTCGGCGCCGGCGCCTGGGCGCAGAGCGCGACCGGAACCGAGACCCCGCCCGCCGCGGCCGAGGCGCCGACGTCGCCCTCCGCCGCGCCGATGGACAAGGCCATGCCGGCCGACGCCGTTCCCGCCGCGATAAGCGGCGCGCTCGCTTCCGAACTGATGGGGGAGCGCGTCTATGTCCGCTCGGCGGACGCCAATGAAAGCTGGGACGATATCGGCGAGATCAACGACATCATGCTCTCCTCCGACGGCGGCGTGGATGCGGTGATCATCGGCGTCGGCGGCTTCCTCGGCATCGGGGAGAAGGACGTCGCGCTCGACATCACCGACCTGACGACCATGACGGAAGGCGACGCCGAACCCTTCCTCGTCGTCGAGATGACGCGGGAGACGCTCGAGAACGCCCCGGCCTTCGACCCCGAGCAGCGGGCCGAGGCGCCGCGGGCGACGATCACGCAGTAACCGGCTACGCGCCCTCGCCGCCCGGTCCGCGCTTGCGGGCCGGGCGCACCCGTGCTTAGCCTCGCCGCGTCACGCGGGGGAAGACGATGCCGGAAACCGAAATCCTCGACCTCGGCCGCTTCACGCTCGCCTGCGGCGTTACGCTCCCCTCGGCGCGCCTCGCCTACCGGACCTACGGAAGCCTGAACCCGGCGAAGTCCAACCTCGTCCTCTATCCGACCTCCTACGGCGCGCATGACGCGGACATCGAATGGCTGATCGGCAAGGGCCGGATTCTCGACCCTGAGCGGTTCTTCATCGTCATCCCGAACCAGTTCGGGAACGGGCTTTCCACCTCCCCCTCCACCCTTCCCGAGCCCTTCACGATGGGCCGGGCTCCCGCCTTCTCCCATCTCGACAATCTCGCGGCGCAGGAACGGCTTCTGGAGGAGCGGTTCGGCGTGGAGCGGATCGCGCTCGCCTATGGCTGGTCGATGGGCGGGCAGCAGGCGCTGCACTGGGCCGCGCTGAGGCCGGATCGGGTGGAGCGGCTCTGCGTCACCTGCACCTCGGCCCGTACGAGTCCGCACAACCGGCTCTTCCTCGAAGGGCTGCGGGCGGCGCTCACCGCCGATCCGGGCTGGAACGGGGAATGGTTCGAGGCGCGGCCCGTGCGCGGCCTTCGCGCCTTCGCGCGCATCTACGCCGGCTGGGCGATGAGCCAGGCCTTCTATCGGGACCGGCGCTGGGCGGGCATGGGCTTCGCCTCCGTCGAGGATTATCTCGTGCGCGCATGGGAGGGGAACTTCCTGAGGCGGGACCCGATGAACCTTCTCTCCATGATCGACACCTGGATCGGCTCGGACATTTCCGCCAATTCCGTGTTCGGCGGGGACCTCGCCGCCGCCCTCGGCGCGATCCGGGCGCGGAGCGTGGTGATGCCCTCAACCACCGATCTCTATTTCACGCAGCGCGACAGCGAGATCGAGACGGCGATGATCGAGGGCGGCCGTCTCGTCCCCATCATGTCGGACTATGGTCACCGCGCCGGGAACCCGGAATTCGACAAGGGCGACGAGGCGGCGATCCGCGCCGAGGTCGAAGGGCTGCTGGCCGACTTCGAGGCCTGAGCCGCGGCGCCGCGGCGCCGCAAAAACCCCTTGAATGCGGCGCTGCGATGCGATGATCTTTGCGCAAGCGACACCGCGATCAACGCGACGCAGGGAGATGACCATGATTCGCACGCCTATCAGCCGCCGCGCCGCCCTCATGGGCATGGGCGCCGTAGGCCTCAGCTTCACCCTTCCGAAAGGCGGCTTCGCCGCTTCCGGCAAGGTCAACTTCTACAACTGGGACACCTATATCGGCGAAACGACGCTGGAGGATTTCACCGCCGCCACCGGCGTCGAGGTCCAGATGGACCTTTTCGCCGACAATGACGAGCTTTTCGCGAAGCTCCGCGGCGGGAACCCCGGCTATGACCTCATCGTGCCGACGAACGATTATGTCGAGCGCATGATCCTCGCCGGCATGTTGACCGAGCTCGATCATTCCAAGATCCCGAACATGGCCAATATCGGGTCCGGCTTCCTCAACCCCGCCTTCGATCCGGGCCGGAAATTCTCGCTCCCCTACATGTGGGGATCCATCGGCATCGGCTATCGCAAGTCCGCCGTCAGTTCCGTGCCGGACAGCTGGGCGCATCTCTACACGTCGGACGAGTACGCCGGCCGCATCTCCATGCTGTCGGACGGGCAGAACGTCTTCGGCATGGCGCTCAAGCTCATGGGCAAGTCGCTGAACGACTGGACGCCGGAGAACATCGCGGCGGCCGAGGAGATGCTGATCGCGCAGAAGAGCCGCATCACCGCCTTCGCGCCCGACAACGGGCAGGACCTCCTGCTCTCCGGCGAGGTCGACCTCGCGATGGAGTGGAACGGCGACATCCTGCAGGTGATGGGCGAGGATGACGATCTCGGCTTCGTGATCCCGAAGGAGGGCGGCCTGCTCTGGGAGGATACGCTCTGCGTCCCCGTCGGCGCGCCGAACCCGGAGGGCGCGCACGCGCTCATCAACTACCTGCTCGACGCCGAGGCGGGGGCGAAGATCGCCGAGTTCATCTACTACGCGACGCCGAACGCCGCAGCGAAGGCGCTGACGGCCGAGGAATACCGCACCAACCCGGCGATCTTCCCGCCGGACGAGGCGGTCGCCAAGTCCGAAACGGCGGTCTATCCCGGCCAGGAGGCCGTGCAGATGATCGACGAGGCCTGGACGCGCGTGAAGGCGGCCGGCTGATCCGGGGCGGGGCCAATGGCGCCGGCCGGCTCCGCATGGTCGGCCCCGGACCCGATCCGGGGCCTCGCCGGGATGGGCGAGCCGGCTGACCCTGCGCTGCGCAAATCGAGGGTCCGGCCCGGCGCCGGGGCTTCGGCAGGCGCCGGCTGATGGAAAGCTGGCGCCGCTCCCTCCCCGCGTTCGCGGCCTTCGCCGGGCCGACGACGCTCTGGCTGCTCGTCTTCTTCCTGATCCCGCTCGCGATCATCTGGCTTTATTCCTTCGGCGAGAACGTCTCGCTGACGGAGATCAGGACGACCTGGACGCTGGAGAATTACCGCCGCATCTTCGAGCCGGAGATCGCGACGCTGTTCTGGCGGACGGTGAAGCTCGCAGCGATCACGACCGTCCTCTGCCTCGTGATCGGCTATCCCGTCGCGCTCGTCATCGCGACGGCGGAGCAGAAGTGGAAGCCCTGGCTTCTCCTCATCATCATGCTTCCGTTCTGGACGAACCTCCTGATCCGCACCTATGCGATGCTGAACATCCTCGGCTCGCAAGGGCGGGTGAACGGGCTTCTCGAATGGGGCTGGCAGTTCCTTGACGGCGCGGCCGCGCTGATCGGGCTCGACGGTCTGTTCGGGGAGCGCTTCGTTCCGGTGCGCTTTCTCGGCACGGAGCTCGGCGTCGTCATCGGCCTCGTCTATGTCCACCTGCCCTTCGCGATCCTGCCGCTCTATTCGGCGATGGAACGGCTTGACCGCTCCTATCTCGAAGCCTCGATGGATCTCGGCGGCGGGCAGATCAGGACCTTCTTCCTCATTCTGGTGCCGCTCACTTCGGCGGGGCTGGTGACGGCGGCGATCATCACCTTCATCCCCGCGCTCGGCTCCTTCCTGACGCCAGATCTTCTCGGCCGCGGGCAGGTGGACATGATCGCGAACGTGATCGAGCGTCAGTTCAAGAAGGCGAATGACTGGCCCTTCGGCTCCGCGCTCTCGCTCTTCCTGCTCTACGTCACCTTCATCATCCTCGCCATCCGCGCCATCGTGGACATGCAGAACGCGAAGGGGAGGCGGGCATGAGCGCCGGGCCGTTCCAGTATGCGCGCAAGACCTCGATGCGGACGATCTTCGTCCTCGCCACGGTCTTCCTCTACGCGCCGATCATCGTCCTCGTCGTCTTCTCCTTCAACGACTCGCGGCGCGGCGGCAACGTGATCTGGCGCGGCTTCACGACCGACTATTACGTGAAGGCGTTCAACAACGCCTCGCTGGTGGAGGCCTTTGTCAACTCCATCGCAATCGCGCTGATCTCCACGATCTTCGCCGTGATCCTCGGGGCGATGACGGCCGTGCTGCTCTGGCGCTGGCGGTTCCCGTTCAAGCCGGTCTACGAGGGCCTGGTGGCGCTGCCCATCGTGATCCCCGAAATCTGCATGGGCGTGGCGCTCGCGGCCTTCTTCGTCGCCTCGGGCTTCACGGTCTCCCCCGATGCGCCCTGGCCCTTCAACCTCGGCAACATCATCATCGCGCACATCACCTTCTCCTTCCCCTTCGCGGCGATGGTGATCCGCACCCGGCTCCAGAGCTTCCCGCCGGAAATGGCGGAGGCGGCGCGCGATCTCGGGGCGAGCGAATACCAGGTGTTCAGGGACATCCTGATCCCCCACATGGTCCCCGGCCTGATCGCCGGGGCGCTCCTGGCCTTCACGCTCAGCCTCGATGATTTCGTCATCACCTTCTTCACCTCGGGGCCGAACACCGTGACCTTCCCGGTCAAGGTCTATTCGATGGTGCGCTTCTCCGTGACGCCGGAGATCAACGCCGCCTCGACCATCCTCATCCTGATGACGCTGGCGCTGACCTTCATCGCGATCCGGCTGCAGAAACCGTCGGAGATGACGAAATGAGCCAGCCCATCGTTTCCATCAAATCCGTCTCCAAGCGCTTCGGCTCCTTCGTCGCGGTGGACGATGTGGACCTCGATATCGCGGAGGGCGAGTTCTTCGCCATGCTCGGCCCCTCGGGCTGCGGGAAGACGACGCTCCTGCGCATGATCGCCGGGTTCGAGACGCCGACCGAGGGGCAGGTGATGATCGGCGGGGTGGACATGAGCCACACGCCGCCGAACCGCCGCCCGGTGAACATGGTGTTCCAGTCCTACGCCGTCTTCCCTCATATGAGCGTGGAGAAGAACGTCGCCTACGGGTTGAAGATGGACCGGGTTCCGGCGGCGGAGATCGGGCCGCGCGTGAAGGAGGCGCTGGCGCTCGTCCAGCTTTCCCAGTTCGCGGAGCGCAAGCCCGACCAGCTTTCCGGCGGCCAGCGACAGCGCGTCGCGCTCGCCCGCGCGCTGGTGAAGAAGCCGCGCGTGCTGCTGCTGGACGAGCCGCTTTCCGCGCTCGACGCCAAGCTGAGGGACGCGATGCGGCTGGAGCTGGTGAAGCTGCAGAAATCCATCGGCGTCAGCTTCATCATGGTGACGCACGATCAGGACGAGGCGCTCGCCGTGGCGGACCGGATCGCCGTGCTGCACCAGGGCCGGCTCCGGCAGGTGGCGAAACCGGAGGCGCTCTACCAGCGGCCGGCGGACGCCTTCGTGGCGGATTTCATCGGCAAGGCGAATTTCTTCCCCGCGCTGAAGGTGACGAGGGCCGGCGCCGGCGCGCGGGTGGAGACGAAGGAATTGCCGCCGCTCGACTTTCCGTCCGCGCCCGAGGGGAACCTCACGCTCGCCGTCAGGCCGGAGAAGATCGGCCTCGGCCCGGAGGCGGAGGGCGAGGTGAGGATCGAGGCGAAGCTGGGGGACGTGGCGTTCCAGGGGGACAGTTCGCTTGTGGAATTGCTCCTCCCCTCGGGCCGCGCGCTCCTCGCCGCGACGCACGGGAAGAGCGCGGCCTGGGTCGGCGCGCAGAAGGAGGGCGCGACGATCCCGCTTGGCTGGCGGGTGGAGGACATGCTGGCGCTGAAGGCGGATTAGGGGCGCCGCCCTTCGCGCTTCCCGGCTAGACTGCCCGAAAACAGGGAGCACGCCATGTTCGAAACGATCATCATCGCCTGGGACGGGTCGGACCATGCGCGGAAGGCGATCCGCGTCGGCTGCGACGTCGCGAAGAAATATGAGGCGAAGATCTGGCTCTGCCACACGCCCGAGGGCGGGGCGACGCCCATCGCCGTCGACCCGTTCATCGGCGCCGTCGGCGCGCCGCTGCCTCCCGAAGAGATCGCCGCCGCCGGCAAGGCGGCGCTCGACGAGGCGGAGGCGCTGGTGAAGGCGGAGGGTTGCGAGGTGACGGGCCGGCGCGTCGGCTCCGTCGCGCCCTCTGACGACGTTGCGGCGCTGGCGGAGGAGATCAAGGCGGAGCTGATCGTGATGGGGCGGCGGGGCAGGGGCGCCGTGGCCGGGCTCCTCTTCGGCTCGGCCAGCCAGGAGGTGCAGCGCGCCGCGCCCTGCGCCGTGCTGACGGTGATCTGACCTCGCGCGATGAACATCCGCCATCTCCGCACGCTCGTCGCGGCGGTGGAGCGCGGCTCCTTCGCCGCGGCGGGGGAGGCGGTGGGCGTTTCGCACTCCGCCGTGAGCCTCCAGATCAAGGCGCTGGAGGACGAGCTGGGCGTCTCCCTCTTCGACCGGACGAAGCGGCCCCCGGCGCCGACGCCGCGGGGCCGGGCGCTGGCCGACCATGCGAAGAAGACGCTCGAACATTTCGAGGCGGCCCGCGCCGTCGCGACCGGGGCGCTGGTGCGCGGGCGGCTCACGGTCGGCGCGGTGCCGACCGTGCTCTCCTCGCTCCTGCCGCCCGCGCTGATGCGGCTGCGGCGGGAGCATCCCGAATTGCGGATCGAGATCCGGTCGGACGGCTCCGCGGCCCTCGCCGCGCGGCTCCTGCAGGGGGAGCTCGACATCGCGATCTGCACGCGGCCCGATCCCTCCCCGCCCGGGCTCGAATGGTTGCATGTCTGCTTCGAGCCGCTCGCCGTCATCGCCCCGGCCCATGCGGCGGGGGAGGACGATGCGGCGCTGCTGGCCGCCAACCCCTTCATCTGGTTCAATCGCAAGTCATGGGCCGGGCGGGGGATCGAGGCGGAGCTGGCGCGGCGCGGGCTTTCCGTCACCTCCGACATGGAGGTGGATTCGCTTGAGGCCATCGCCTCGCTGGTGGGGGCCGGGCTCGGCGTCTCCATCGTGCCGGTCCGCCGCGGCGCGCCGCCCCTGCCGCGCAGGCTCCGCGCCGTTCCGTTCGGAGACCCGCCCTACCGGCGGGAGATCGGCGCGCTCGTCGCGCATGACGGGGCGCCGGATGAACTGACTGGGGCCTTCGTCGCCGCGCTCCGGGCGGTTTGAGCGAGATTTTCTCACGAAAACCGTTTCCACTATTCGCTTTGATGAGGCTTGCTTGAGGAATATCCTTCGTCACGAAATCGTGAGCGGGAGGGGCAGGAATGTACGATGCGGAAGGCGGGCGCGGCCCGTGGTTCGGGTTGAGCGCCGACCAGACGGCGCTGAGGGATCGCGCGCGGGCGCTGGCCGAACGCGCCGCCGCGCCGCTGGCGGCGGAGACGGACCGGACGGAGAGCTATCCCTGGGCCGTCGTCGAGGCGATGACGGCGGAAGGCTTCATGGGCCAGACCGTGCCGGAAGCGCTCGGCGGGCCGGGGCGGAGCTATTTCGACACCGTGCTCCTGATCGAGGAGATGGCGCGCGTCTGCGGCGTTTCGGGCCGCATCGCGGTCGAGGGGAACATGGGCGCGGTCGGCGCGATCATCGCCTACGGGTCGGAGGCGCAGAGGCGGCTGGCGGCGGAGCATGTGCTTTCGGGCGACAAGCCCGCCATTCTCATCACGGAGCCCGATGCGGGCAGCGCCGCGACGGAGATGACGACGACGGCCCGGCGCGAGGGCGCCGACTGGGTGCTGGAGGGCAAGAAACACTGGATCACCGGCGGCGGCGTCTCCCGCCTCCATCTCATCTTCGCCCGCGTGGTGGAGAACGGGGAGGAGAAGGGGATCGGCGGCTTCATCGCGCTGAAGGGCGAGAAGGGCCTCGTCATCGGAGACCGCGAGCCCACGATGGGCCTCCGCGGCATTCCGGAGACGGAGGTGCGGTTCGAAGGCCTCCGCCTCGGCGCGGAACGCCTGATCGCGCCGCCCGAGGGGCTGCGGCGCGGCTTCGCGGGGCTTATGAACGCCTATAACGCGCAGCGCGTCGGCGCGGCGACGGTGGCGCTCGGCATCGCGCGCGGGGCTTACGAGACCGCGCTCGCCTTCGCGAAGCGGCGGGAGCAGTTCGGCCGGCCCATCGCCGAATTCCAGGGCCTGCAATGGATCCTGGCCGACATGGGCATGAAGATCGACGCCGCCCGCCTGATGATCTGGCGCGCCGCGCTCTCCGCCGAGGCGACGGGCACGGGCTTCCCCGATCCGCTCCTCGCCGCGCAGGCGAAGATCATGGCCTCCGAGATGGCGGTCGAGGTCACGAACGCCGCGCTCCAGCTCCACGGCGCCGCGGGCTACAGCCGCCGCAACCCGGTCGAGCGCATGGTGCGGGACGCGCGGATGTTCACGATCGGGGGAGGCACGGCGCAGATGCTTCGCAATCTGGTCGCCGGCCGCATACTGGACATGAAGACGCCGCAAACGCGGGGAGGATATCTCCCGCAAGGATGAGGGCCGTATGAAGGACGCTGACGCCGCGACGGGAACCGCATCGGACGAGATTGCGACGAGGCTGGCGGAGGCGGGCTGCCGCCACGCCTTCGGCATCCCCGGCGGGGAGGTGCTGGCGCTGATGGATGCGCTGGCGCGCGCCGGGCTCCGCGTGACGCTCGTGAAGCATGAGAACTCGGGCGGGTTCATGGCGGAGGGGACATGGCACGCGACGGGCGCGCCGGGCGTCCTTTTCGCCACGATCGGCCCCGGCATCGCCAACGCCGCGAACTGCATCGCGAACGCGTGGCAGGACCGGGTTCCGCTCATCGTCCTCACCGGCTGCGTGCCGGCGGTGGAGGCGATGACCTACACCCATCAGGTCTTCGACCATGTCCGCTTCCTCGAACCGATCACCAAGGCGGCGATCCGGGTCGAGGCGGGGACGGCGGCGCTCGCCGTCGACAAGGCGCTCCGCATCGCGACCTCGGGCCGCCCTGGCCCCGTCGTGCTCGACGTGCCCATCGACGTGCAGCGCGAGCGCGGGCCCTTCCGCCGTTCCCGCCATTTCGCGGAGGCGGCGACGGCGCCCCATGGCGAGGCTCTCGCCACGGCGCAGGCGTGGCTGGCGGAGGCGGAGCGCCCGCTCGTCCTCGCCGGGCTCGACGTGCTGACGGAGCGGGCGGGGCCCGCGGTGGAGGCCTTCGCGCGGCGGCACGGCGCGCCGGTGATCGCCGCCTACAAGGCGAAGGGCGTGATCCCCGAAGGCGACCCGCTCGCCGTGGGCGCCGCAGGTCTTTCCCCCCTTGCAGACAAGGCCTTGCTGCCGCTTCTTCAGGAATCGGATTGCGTCGTTCTCGCGGGCTACGACCCGATCGAGATGCGGATCGGCTGGCGCGACCCCTTCGCGGAGGGCCAGCGAGTCATCGACATCGCCGCCGTCTCGAACGCCCACTACATGCACCAGGCCCCGCTCACCATCGTCGGGAGCGTCGCCGCCAGCCTCGAAGCCATCTCCGCCGGCGCCGAACCCCGCAAGACATGGCCCGGCGGCGAGCCTGCGGCGGCGAAGGCGCGGCTCCACGAGGCCTTCCGCGGGGCGGAGGCCTGGGGGCCGGCGGCGGTCATCGACGAGGCGCGGCGCGCCATGCCGGCGGGCTCGGTCGCGACGGTGGACAGCGGCGCGCACCGCATTGTCCTCTCCCATGTCTGGGAATGCGATCATGTCGGCGGGCTCCTGCAATCCACGGCGCTCTGCACGATGGGCTGCGCCGTGCCGCTCGCCATCGGGCGGAAGCTGGCGGAGCCGGAGCGGCCCGTCATCGCCTTTGTCGGCGATGCGGGGCTGGAGATGTTCCTCGGGGAACTCGCCACGGCGCGGGACCTGCGGCTCGGCCTGCCCGTCGTCGTCTTCGTCGACGAACAGCTCGGCCTGATCGAGCTGAAGCAGCGCGGATCGGGGATGGACAACCTCGGCGTCGAGTTCCCGCCGACCGATTTCACCGCCGTGGCGAAGGCGATGGGCGGGGAGGGCGTCACGGTCTCCGACCGCGCGGCCCTTCACGATGCCGTAACCGCCGCCTTGCGGCGCGACACGTTCACACTCATCTCCGCGATGATCGGGAGGAACGCCTATGATGGACGGATCTAGCCGAAACGCGCCGAGGCCGGGGCATGACGTCAGGGGCGTGCCCGTCTCCTACGCCCATCCCGACGCGCTCGAAGGGCTGGAGCGGGCGCTGGAAATGTCCCTCGCCTTCCGCGGCGACGCGGTGGCGGAGATCGACAGGGTTCTGGCCGACCACCCGGATTTCCTCATGGGCTGGCTCTTCAAGGCCGGCTGGCTGACGCAGGCGATGGAGACGCGCATCTATGGCGAGATGGTCGCCGCGCTCGCCGAGGCGGAGAAGCGCGCGGGCATGGCCAATGAGCGCGAACGGCTGCACATCGCGGCTGTGCGCGCCTGGGTGCGGGGCGATTTCTTCGGCGCCGTGCAGGAATGGGAGAAGGCGCTGGTGCTCCACCCGCGCGATCTCCTCGCGCTCGAACTGGTCCACCTGACCGACGTGCTGTTGGGGGACGTGGCGGGCCAGCGGGACGCGGTGGCCCGCGTCTTCACGCTCTGGGACGAGGGCGTGCCCGGATATGAATTCGTGCTCGGCTTCTATTCCTTCGGGCTGGAGGAGAACCGGGATTTCGCGCTGGCGGAGGAGATGGGGCGGCAGGCGCTCTGCATCCGCCCCGATAATCCCTACGCCGTCCACGCCGTCTCCCATGTCATGGAGATGAACGGGCGGCAGGCTGGCGGCATCCGCTTCATGCGGGAGCATGAGGCGCGCTGGGGGAGCTCCAACTTCGCCAACCATCTCTGGTGGCACACCGCGCTCTTCCATCTCGACATCGAGGAGGCGGAGCGCGTCATGGCGATCTATGACGCGCATCTGAACTCCGAGGGGAAGGCGGGCGACCGCTACGAGGAGCTGGACGCGGCGGCGTTGCTCTGGCGGCTCAATCTCTGCGGCGTCGACGTGGGCGCGCGCTGGCGGCACCTCGCGGACAAGTGGGAGCCCGCGGCGCAGGACACGCTCTACGCCTTCAACGACGTGCACGCGATGATGGCCTTTGCGGCGGATGACCGGCAGGCGGCGCAGACGGCGCTGCTGACCGCGAACGAGCGCTATGTCGAAAGCGCGTCGGACGCGAACGTGGCGATGAGCCGGGAGATCGGGATGCCCTTCTGCCTCGCGATCCGGGATTTCCAGCAGGGCGCGTACGGCGCCTGCGTCGATAGGCTCCTCCCCGTCCGCTACATGACGCACCGGCTCGGCGGCTCCTTCGCCCAGCGGGACGTGATCGGCTGGACCCTGCTGGAATCCGCGCTGCGGGCGAAGCGGTTCGACCTCGCCCTCGGCCTCGCCAACGAGCGGGCGATGCTGAAGCCGACCTCGGCGCAGAACTGGCGCGCCGTCGCCCGCGCCTTCCGCGGGCTCGGGGACAGGGGCAGGGCGGACCGGGTGGAGGCGAAGGCGGATTCGCTGATTGCGGGGTAGGGGGCGGGGGCGAGATCGAATAGGGCCGCTTCATCTGCCCCATGGCTGTCATCTTGCGCTCCGTAGTCAGGAGCGCCCGGCTGATCCGACCCGCGGCGGATCAGCCCGAGCTCGCGTCGGGCGTATACGCCCGACCCCGGCGGGCGCGAATCCGCGCCCGCCGCGGCGACCGCGGTCGGATCTACGACGTTCGGGAAGGCTTGGCGCCCATCGCCCTTCGGCCTTCGCCTCCGGGCGCATGAATGGCGGGCGCGCGCTGAACGTCATGGCCCCGTGGTGGAATTGAGGAAACGGTTGCCTTCTTGGACTTCGGGCGGCACGTTCCCCAGATGAGAGCCGGTGTGGGCGAGTTTTTCGGAAACGAGGCCCAGCAGGGCCTCCAGCGCCGCGCGGCTCACCTCTGGTCTCTCATCGGCGGCGACCCGCGCTTCGCCTCGCACGGCAGGGCGGTCGGCCTCGCAGAATTTCACCCCGACAATCTTGGGCTTCAGGTCGCGCTCGCCCGCCTTCAGGGCGTGGGCCCGCAGGAAAGCGTGCCGACAGCTGAGCTGGAGCGACTTCGGCTTGCGCTCGAAGCGGAGGGGCTCGTCGTCGATTCCTTCGTCGACTGGCGTGGGGACGAGGCCGCGCTCGACGCCGCCCGCGCGCTCCTCGCGGCGCGGAGCCTGCCCGAAGACCTCGAAATCGTCTCCGTGGACGCCGAAACCCCCGCGGAGGACCTCGCCGCGCTCGACCGGCTGACGCAGAGCTGCGGCGTGCTCCTGCCGATGGGCGCCTTCCTGCGCGGGCTTCGCCGGCCCTCAATCTGCCTTTTCGCGCGGGATCGTGCGGGCGCCGTAGTCGGCGCGACGGCCTCGGTGATGCAGTTCCACCCCGCGAGCCGCAAGGCCGGCCTCGCCTGGTGGGGGATGCTGGCGACGGACGAGCGGCGCCGCGGGCAGGGGATCGCCATCGTCATGGGCGCGATGTCCCTCCTCGCCATGAACGAGCGGTTCGGGACGAGCGCCTTCTTCACCGGGATCAGGGAGGGCAACGAAGCGTCCGAGGCGCTCTGCGCCCGGCTCGGCTTCGCGCCGACGGAGGCGCATGACGTCATCGCCGTCGACCCGGCGGTTCTCTCCGGCGGGCGGCTGACGAAGTGAGGGCCGCTCAGCCCGGCTTCACCGCTGTCATCAGATAGTTCACCCGCAGGCTCTCCACTAGTCGCCAGCCGCCGCGCATCGGGTCGGGCGCCATGCCCTTCGCATCGACGACCTCCAGCCCGGCGAGGCCGAGCGCCGCCTCCAGCTCCTTCGGCGTCGGGAATTTCCGCCAGTCATGCGTGCCCTTCGGCAGCCAGCGCAGCAGCCATTCCGCGCCGACGATGGCGGCGGCGAAGCTTTCCGGCGTTCGGTTGAGTGTGGAGAGGATCACCATCCCCCCCGGCTTCGCGAGGGCTGATAGGGCGTCGAGGAAGGCGGGGACGTCCGCCACATGCTCGACGATCTCCAGCGCGATCACGAGGTCGAATCGCGCGCCCCGCGCCGCCGCCGCCTCCGCGCTTTCGAGCCGGTAGTCGATCTCGAGGCCGGATGCCGCGGCGTGCGCGCGGGCGATGTCGAGGCTTTCCCCCGCCATGTCGAGCCCCGTCACCGAAGCGCCGAGCCGCGCCAGAGGCTCCGCCGCCAGCCCGCCGCCGCAGCCGACATCTACGGCCGCAAGCCCGGCGAAGGGCGCCCGCGTCCGGAGGTCGCGCCCGAATTCGGCGGCGGCCTGTTCGGCGATGTAGCCCATGCGGCAGGGGTTCATCTCATGGAGAGGGCGGAACTTGCCCGCCGGGTCCCACCATTCCGCCGCCATCGCCCCGAACTTCGCGATTTCCGCGTCGTCCACGGTTCCGGCGCCCGTCAATCCTGCGGACATTTTCCGCTCCCGCTATAGGCATGCGCCCAGCTTCGCCCTAGAACATGGGGCGATGAGAGGCAACCGCAACGATTCAGGGCCGGGCGCAGCGCCGCAATCGCGGCGGTCGCTCTATCCGCCGATCGAGCCCTTCAACCGGTTCCGGATGGAGGTCTCCGGCGGGCACGAGATTTATGTCGAGGAATGCGGGACGAAGGGCGCCCGCCCCGTCGTCGTCCTTCATGGCGGGCCGGGCGGCGGCTGCTCCCCGGGCATGCGCCGCTATTTCGACCCGGAGGCGTGGCACGTCATCCTCTTCGACCAGCGCGGCTGCGGCCGCTCGCGCCCGCACGCCAGCGTGGAGCGGAACACGACCTGGGATCTCGTGGAGGATATCGAGGCGATCCGCCGCCGCGTCGGCGTCGAGCGCTGGTCGATCTTCGGCGGCTCCTGGGGCGCGACTCTGGCGCTGGTCTACGCCCAGACCCACCCGAAGCGGGCGGTGGAGCTGATCCTTCGCGGCGTCTTCCTGATGACGAAGCGGGAGCTGGACTGGTTCTATGGCGGCGGCGCCGCAGTCTTCTGGCCCGATCTCTGGGAGGAGTTCCTGCGCCCGATCCCCGAGGCGGAGCGGGGGGACCTGATCGGCGCCTATCACAAGCGCCTGATGGGCGGCGACCTCGCGGTGCAGACGGAATGCGCCCGCATCTGGGCGCGCTGGGAGGGGGCGACCGCGACGCTCCGCGCCGATGACGACGCCGTGCCGGGCTACGCCGCCGCCTCCTACGCCCGCGCCTTCGCGCGGATCGAGTGCCATTACTTCCGCAACCGCGGCTTCCTGGCGGAGGACGGCCAGATTCTCCGCGATATAGGGCGGATACGGGACATTCCGGGCGTGATCGTGCAGGGCCGCTACGACATGGTCTGCCCGCCGCTCTCCGCCTTCGAATTGCACCGCGCCTGGCCGGGCTCGAAGCTCCGCATGGTCGGGGACGCCGGCCATGCGCTCTCCGAGCCCGGCATCACGGCGGAGCTCGTCGCGGCGACGGACGCCGCGCGGCTCGGGCCGCTCGCGGCGGAATAGTCAGAAGATCAGGACGAGCGCCAGCGCGCCGAGCGCCGCGACGGCGAGCTGCGTGGCGAGCGCCGTCGCCAGCGCCTCCGACGCGACGGAGAATCCTTTTTTCATCGGCTGAAAATCGTCCATGGCCCACCCCTGTTGACGAAATTCAACCTACAGGGTGAATCCGACCTTAAGGTTAACGCATGACGTTCATCATGGTTAATTCAGAGGGAGATCAAGCCTTCCCGCGAGCCGCGCCAGCGCGGTCGCCTGTTCGGGCGAGAGCGGCGCGGCGAGGGAGCGGCAGAGCCGCGCCTCGGAGGCGAGGATCAGCCCGTCCTCCAGCACTTTCAGGTGGTTGGCGCGCAGCGTCTCGCCCGAGGAGGTGATGTCCACGATCGCCTCCGCCGTCCGGTGCAGGGCCGTCGCCTCTGTCGCCCCCTGGCTGTCCACCAGCTGGAAATCGGCGACGCCGCGCTCCGCGAGGAAGGCGCGGGCGAGGTTGTGATACTTGGTGGCGATGCGGAGGCGCCGCCCGTGCGCCCGCCGGAACTGCGCCGCCGCTGCGTCGAGATCGTGCAGCGTCTCGACATCGAGCCAGACGGCCGGAACCGCGACGACGAGATCGGCATGGCCGAAGCCGAGCGGCAGGCCGAGGTCGATCTTCGCCTCCCAGCCCGGGATCGTCTCCCGCACCAGGTCCTCCCCTGTCACGCCGAGATGGATGCGCCCGGCGGCGAGCTCCTGCGGGATCTCGGCGGCGGAGAGAAGCGCGAGGGAGACATCCTCCACCCCCGTCACCCGCCCGGCGTACTCCCGCCCCTCCTCCGCGCGTTCCACGATCACGCCGCGGGCGGCGAGCCAGTCCACCGCCGCCTCCTGCAGGCGGCCCTTTGAGGGGAGGCCGAGCCGGATCATGCCGAAGCCGCCAGCAGCGCCTCGGGCCGCACGATCCCGCCCACCGCAGGCTCGCCGCCCGGGCCGGTCGAGAGCAGCGCCGTCAGTGCGTCATAGCGCCCGCCGCCGCCGAGCGGGGGCAGGCCCGGCCGCGCGGCGCGGAACTCGAAGACGAAGCCGTCATAGTATTCGAGGTTGCGGCCGAAGGCGGCGTCGAAGGGCAGGTCGCCCGCCTCCACCCCCCGCGCCGCCAGCGCGTCGAGCCGCCGCGCCATCCGGTCCAGCGCCGGCGCCATTTCTGGCCGGGCGAGGGCGCGGAGGCGGGCGAGCGCCTCGCCGGAAGGGCCGCGGACCTTCAGCACCGCCTCGATCATCGCCTTCTCCTCCGCCGCGAGCGGGGCCGCGGCCTCCTCCGCCGCCAGCACCGCCAGCCGCTCCAGAATCTCCGCCTCGCCCCGTGCGCCGACGAAACCGCCCGCCGCGGCGATCTCGGCCCGCCGCGCCGGCGCCGCCATCGCGAGGAGCCGTGCGCGGGAAGGGGAGGGGAGCGGGGGCGCCGCGAACCGGTCGAGCAGCGCCTGGAACCGCGCGGGCCGCCAGAGATGCCGGCGGAGCGCGGCGCGGCGCGGCTCCGTCGTCCGCAAGGCGGCGATGGCGGCGAAGGCGATGGAGAGGTCCCCCGTCATCGCCCGCGTCTCGACGCCCGCCAGCGCCCCCTCGATCAGCGTGAAGGCCTCCGCCTCCTCCGCCGCCGGGTCGGCCCCGCCGATCAGCTCGATCCCCGCCTGGAGATATTCCGCGGGCCGCGCCGAGCCCGGCGCCTGCCGCCGCCAGACCAGCCCCTCATAGGCGTAGCGCGCCGGGGCCGCGCCGCCCTCCATGTGGAGCCGGGCGACCGGCACGGTGAAGTCGGGCCGGAGCGCCAGCTCTCCCTCCACCGGATCATGCAGGATATAGGCGCGGGCGCGGATGTCCTCGCCATAGAGGTCGAGGAGGAGGTCCGCCGAAATCAGCGTCTCGGGCTCCACCGGCGCCGCCCCCGCCTCCAGAAACCGCGCCATGATCCGTGCGCGGAGCGCGGTGAGCGCCTCCAGCCCGGCCCCGATCCGCCCGCCGGGGAGATAGGCGCGCGCCGCCGCCATCAGGCGCCGCGGGCGATCATGGCCTTCACGGCCTCGACGAGCCCCGCGCGCGGCGCCTCCATCTGCGCGGGCTGCGCCTTCCATTCCTCGTTCGTCTCGATCTCCGCGGCGAGCCGGGCGCCGAGCGCGAGATCCTTCAGCTGGACAACGCCGCGCGCCCGCTCCTCCGAGCCCTCGATGATCGCCACCGGGGAGCCGCGCCTGTCGGCATATTTCAGCTGCTTCGCCATGTTCCCGCCGCCGAGGAACATCTCGGCGCGGAGGCCCGCGGCGCGCAGCTCGGCCGTCATCGCCTGATATTCGGCCAGCCGGTCCTTCTCCATCACCGTCACCAGCACCGGCCCCTCGGCCTGCGCCGTTCCGCGCCGCACCTCGCGGAGCGCGGCGAGAAGCCGGTCCACCCCGATGGAGACGCCCGTTCCCGGCGTCCGCTGCCCGGTGAAGCGCATGACGAGATCGTCATAGCGCCCGCCCCCGGCGACGGAGCCGAACTGCCGCCGCCGCCCCTCCTCGTCCGTGATCTCGAAGGTCAGCTCCGCCTCGAAGACCGGGCCGGTGTAATAGCCGAGGCCGCGGACGACGGAGGGGTCGATGAGCGCCCGGTCAGCGTAACCTTGTGCGTCGAGTAATTGTGCGATGGTCTCCAACTCTTGGACGCCATCCTCTCCAACCTGTGATCCTTCAACAAGGCCATGAAGAATTT
Source organism: Pikeienuella sp. (assembly GCF_046290545.1). Classification (NCBI taxonomy): domain Bacteria; kingdom Pseudomonadati; phylum Pseudomonadota; class Alphaproteobacteria; order Rhodobacterales; family Paracoccaceae; genus Pikeienuella; species Pikeienuella sp. The sequence continues at coordinate 26,761 of NZ_JBKAGV010000015.1, forward strand.
CTGTCATCATATAATTGCGGGCTTGTGAGACATCGCTACTAATTCCTAGTTTTCTTCTAGCGTATAAATCGCCTGCATCGCGAAGCGTTCTAAAGTGCTCAGTTCCTCCTGAGCCTTTATTTTCAAAGTGCGCCTGTGTGTCGATGAGCATCTTATCCACAGTCTTTGACGCGCCAACGAAGCTCATAATCCGGTTGATCTGCTCAGGAGCAAGCCCCGCGCCCTTCGTGAAATCCCCGCTCTCGTCCTTCCGCCCCTCGCCGAGGAGCGCGCGGACGCCCGCCTCGCCGAGCCTGTCCAGCTTGTCGATGGCGCGGAGGACGACGCCGCGCGCGGCCTCGCCTGCTTCCGGATCGGCGGGGTCAAGGAGGCCGACGACCTCCATCACCCCGTTCAGCACCTTCCGGTTGTTGATCCGGATGACGTAATCCCCTCGCGCGATCCCCGCCGCCTCCAGCGCGTCCGCCAGCATGGCGCAGATCTCCGCATCCGCCGCTGGGGAGGCGGCGCCGACCGTGTCCGCGTCGCATTGATAGAACTGCCGGAATCGCCCCGGCCCCGGCTTCTCGTTCCGCCAGACGGGGCCGACAGCGTAACGGCGGTAAGGAGTTGGGAGGTGAAGCTGATGTTCTGCATAAACGCGGGCGAGCGGCGCCGTGAGGTCATAGCGGAGCGCCATCCAGCTCTCGTCCTCGTCGCGCCAGGCGAAGACGCCCTCGTTCGGGCGGTCCACATCGGGCAGGAACTTGCCGAGCGCCTCCAGCGTCTCCACCGCGCTCGTCTCCAGCGGGTCGAAGCCGTAGCGGTGATAGACGCCGGTGATCGCGCGCAGCATCTCCGCCCGCTCCGTCACCTCCGCGCCGAAATAGTCGCGAAAGCCGCGCGGCGTCTCCGCCTTCGGGCGGCGGGGTTTCTTCTCTTTCGCCATCTCTCGGGTCCGGTCTCCGGGGTCGCGCCGGGGGATAGCGGATGCGGGGCGGGAAGCCAAGCGGAGCGCCAGATGTGCGCCCCTGCATTGCGCGCGGCCCGGTTCGGCGGCAAGGTCGCGCTAAAGAGGGGGGAGACGCGCATGGCCTTCGAGAGGATTCACTTCGCCGCGTCGAGCGCGCCTTCGGCGCAGGAGGCGCTCGCGCGCCTCACCGCGCGCTATGGCCAGTCCGCCGCCGCGCAGGCCGACGTGATCGTCGCGCTCGGCGGCGACGGGTTCATGCTCCACACGCTGCACGACACGCTGCATCTCGCCGCCCCGGTCTATGGCATGAACCGCGGCTCGGTCGGCTTCATGATGAACGACTTCGCGGAGGATGACCTGCCCGCCCGGCTCGAAGCCGCGGAGCGGACGGTGATCCACCCGCTCCGGATGCGCGCGACGACCGTGAACGGCATGTCTTCCGAGGCGCTCGCGATCAACGAGGTCTCGCTCCTGCGCATGACTTTCCAGGCCGCGAAGCTCCGCATCCTCGTCGACGGGCGGGAGCGGATGCCGGAGCTGATCTGCGACGGCTGCCTCATCGCGACGCCCGCAGGCTCAACCGCCTACAACCTCTCGGCGCATGGTCCGATCCTGCCCATCGAGAGCAACCTGATGGCGCTGACCCCGATCTCCGCCTTCCGCCCCCGCCGCTGGCGCGGCGCGATCCTGCCGCATGACGCGGTGGTGACGATCGAGGCGCTGGAGGAGGCGAAGCGCCCCCTCCTCGCCGTGGCGGACAGCCACGAGGTGCGGCAGGTCGCGAAGGTGGAGGTCGCCTTCCATCCGCAGATCGAGATCGGCCTCCTTTACGACCCGGGCCACGGGCTCAACGAGCGCGTGCTGAAGGAGCAGTTCCTCTCCGACGGGAAGTGACCCTCAGCGGAGCGGGATCCAGAGCTCCACCACGCCGCTCAGCGTCGATATGTCGAAGCGATGGTCGTAGCGCTCCAGCTCCGGGCTCTCCGCCCCACTCTCGCCCGAGGCGGGGAGCCATTCGTCGAAGATCGCCGCCATCGTCTTGCGGATGTCGGAGACATGGCCCTCATGGGTGAAGACGGCGTAGCGCGAGGCGGGGACGCGGACCGTTTCGAGATCGACGGGCGGCGCGCCGTTCGGTTCGGCGCCCGCGAGATAGTCGAAGGTCTCGGCGCCCGGCTCATGGGAGATGACGCCCCAGCTCACGCCCGGCTCCGCCATCGGGAACGTCCCGAAATGCGGGGCGAAGCGGCCCCAGACGGCGGGGACGCCGGCGAGCTGGCTCATTTCGAACCGGGCCGAAAGGCCGGAAACGCTGAAGGCCCCGCGGGTTTCGAAGCGGGGGGCGATGAGGGTCGCGGTCATGTCTTCCTCCGGTGTGAAAGGATGGGTGAGGGAGAGCCCGGCGAGCCCGCCGCCCGCCTTCACGGCGGAGGGCGGCAGCCCGAACTCCTCGCGGAAGGCGCGGCTGAAGGCTTCCGGGCTCTCGTAGCCGGCGCCGAAGGCGGCGTCGGTGACGGAGAGCCCGAGATCGAGCGCGATCGCGGCTTCGCTGAGGCGCCTCGCGCGGGCATAGGCCATCGGCGGCAGGCCGACGGCGCTGGCGAAAAGGCGGCTGAGATGGAAGCGGGAGAGGCCGACCTTTTCGGCCAGCGCCTCCAGCGACAGCGGGGCCGCATGATGCTGCTCGATCAGCCAGATCGCCTTCGCCGCCGCACCCATCTCCGCCTCCGTCTCCGATTCGCGAGAAGAAGGTACTGGCGCCCGGCGCCGCCCGCCTGACCGCCCTTGCGCTTCGCGGCCCGCGCCGTTCGAAGCGCTATTTCTGATTAAATAACAAAAACAAATACATAACCCCCTTGCGCACTGTGCGCACGCCCTCAGAGATCCAGCCGCATCCGCCGCCCCGGCGCATGGGCGAGCCGCGCCAGCGTCACCGGCCCCTCCGGCCCGCGCGTCAGCCGCTCCACCGCCAGAAGCGGCGCGCCGGGCGCGACGCCGAGCGCCGCTGCCTCCGCCGCCTCCGCCGCCTCGGCCGAGACGGCCATCTCCCCGCCCGCGAAGGGGGCGTGGCGGACGAGCCATTCGTTCGCGCTCTCGGTCTCGAAAAGACCGGGCTCCGCCGCACCGGGCATGAGGTCGAGGTTTATCCAGCGCTCCTCCAGCACCGCCGGCGCGCCGCCCGCGAAGTGGATCGCGGCGGCGTGGAGGAGCCGCGCCTCCCCGAATCGCGCCCGGATGGGGGGCGGCGCGGCGCGTTCCTCCGCGCCGAGGAGGGCGTAGGAATAGGCCGCGCCCGCCGCCTCGATCTCCTCCCGGATCAGCGGAATGGCGAGCCGGGCGTGGCGAACGGGCCTTTCGGCCACCCGCGTCCCCGCCTTCCGCCGCCGCTCGATCAATCCCGCCGCCGCCAGCTCCCGCATCGCGCGGCCGACCGTAGCGCGGGCGCAGCCGAATTCCTCGGCCAGCGCGGTTTCGGCCGGGATCAGGGCGCCGGGCTTCCATTCCCGCGCCCCGATCCGGCGCATCGCCTCGTCATGGACGGCGCGCCAGTCCCCGCGGGAGGCGGCCGTCACAGCGCCCCCCGGAGCCTGCGGAAGGCCGCCCGCGCCTCCGCCTCCGCCGCGTCCCGCGCTACATGCCGCCCGCCCGTCACCATATGCCGCCCGGCGGACCAGACATCGGCGACCATCCGGTCGTCCCCGGCGAAGATCCATGTATCGAGCAGCGCGTCCCCCTCCCGCCCTTCGAGGTCGAGATGGGACATGTCCAGCGCCAGCAGGTCCGCCCACATCGAAGGCGCGATGGAGCCCGCGGCGCGGCGCAGCGCCTGCGCCCCGCCATGCGTCGCCCCTTCGAGGAGGACGCGCCCGGTGGAGCGCTCCGGCTCCGCCAGCATCGCCCGGCCCCGGTGCTTCAGCCGCTGCGAATATTCGAGCGTCCGCAGCTCCTCCGCCAGCGAGACGCGGATGTCGCTGTCCGACCCGATCCCGAACCGCCCGCCCGCGGCGAGGAACTCCGCCCCGTTGAAGATCCCGTCCCCGAGGCTCGATTCGGTGATCGGGCAGAGCCCCGCCACCGCCCCCCGCCTCGCGACCGCCTCCGTCTCCGCCGCGCTCATCTGGGTGAGGTGGATCAGGCACCAGTGAGGCCCGACCTCATGGTTCGCCATCAGCCATTCCACGGGCCGCGCCCCCCGCGCCGCCAGCACCTCCTCCACCTCCGCGACCTGCTCGGCGACATGGATGTGGATCGGCCGCTCCCCCGCCAGCGCGACCGCCTCGCTGAGCCCGGCCTCCGTAACGGCGCGGAGCGAATGCGGCGCCACCCCCGCCGCCGCATCCCCCGGCAGGGCCCGCAGCGCCCGCTCCGCCCCTTCAAGAAGCCTTGCGAAGCGCGCCGGATCGTTCCCGAACCGCCTCTGCCCCGGCCCGAGCGCCCGCCCGTCGCAGCCCCCGACCTCGTAGAGGACGGGCAGAAGGCAAAGCCCGATCCCGCTGGCCGACGCCGCCCGGATCACCGCCTCCGACATCTCCGCCAGATTGTCGTAGGGAAACCCGTCCGGCTGATGATGCAGGTAATGGAACTCGCCCGACGCGGCGAAGCCCGCCTCCAGCATCTCCACCTGAACGAGCGCGGTGATCGCCTCCACATCCTCCGGCGTCAGCCGGTCGAGGAAGCGGTACATCAGCTTCCGCCAGGTCCAGAACGTGTCCGCCGGGTCCGGACCCCGCCGCTCCGTCAGCCCCGCCATCGCCCGCTGGAAGGCGTGGGAATGGACGTTGGCGGGGGCGGGGAGCAGCGCTCCGACCCTCTGCGCGTCAGCCGGCTCCGCGCCCACCGTGATGCTCTCGATCCGCCCCTCGGCGTCGATCACGACGCGCACAGCCCGCTCCCAGCCCCTTGGGGTGAGCGCCTGTTCGGCCCAGATTTCCCGCATGACGACTCCTTGACAGGCTTATTATGAGCAGACATAAAAAGCATAAGTGCAGACATAAGGGGAAGCAAGCATGGATCGACTCCTCCTCGTCAACGCCGCCCTCGCCACGATGGCGAACGGCGTCCTGCCCGGCGCTCCCGCCTACGGATTGATGAACCGGGCCGCCATCGCGGTGGAGAAGGGGCGCATCCGCTGGGTGGGGCCGACGGAGGAGGCGGGGGCGTTCCCGGATTTCGAGAAGCGGGACCTGGAGGGCCGGCTCGTCACGCCCGCGCTGGTCGATTGCCATACGCATCTCGTCCATGGCGGGCACCGGGCCTGGGAATTCGAGATGCGGCTGAAGGGCGCGACCTATGAGGAGGTGGCGCGGGCGGGCGGCGGCATCCTCTCCACCGTCCTCTCGACGCGGGGCGCGACGGAGGCGCAACTCGTGAAATCCGCGCTGCCGCGGATCGACGCAATGATCCGCGAAGGGGTCGCGACGGTGGAGATCAAGTCGGGCTACGGGCTCGACATCGACACCGAGCTCACCATGCTCCGCGCCGCGAGGCGGCTGGCGAAGGAGCGGCCGATCCGCGTCCGCACGACCTTCCTCGGCGCGCATGCCGTGCCGCCCGAATACAAGGGCAGCCCGGAAGCCTATCTGCGGGACGTCTGCCTCCCCGCGCTCGACGCCGCGGCGGAGGAGCGCCTGATCGACGCGGTGGACGGGTTCTGCGAGGGCATCGCCTTCAACCCGGACCAGATGGCGCAGGTCTTCGCCCGTGCGCGGAAGCATCATCTCCCCGTGAAGCTCCATGCAGAGCAGCTTTCCAATATCGGCGGCGCGCGGCTCGCGGCGCGCTATGGCGCGCTTTCCGCCGATCATCTCGAATATGCGGATGCGGGGGATGCGGCGGCGCTGGCGCAGGCGGGGACGGTCGCCGTGCTCCTCCCCGGCGCCTATTACACGATCCGCGAGAGCCGCCGCCCGCCGGTGGAGGCGTTCCGGGAGGCCGGGGTGCCGATGGCGGTGGCGACGGATTGCAACCCCGGCTCCTCCCCGCTCGCCTCGCTCCTACTCGCCATGAACATGGCCTGCACGCTCTTCGGGATGACGCCGGAGGAGGCGCTGGCGGGCGCGACGCGAAACGGGGCGAAGGCGCTCGGGCTGAAGGATTGCGGGGTGATCGCCGCGGGGCTCCGCGCCGATCTCGCGATCTGGGATGTCGAGCATCCGGCGGAGCTCGCCTACCGGATCGGCTTCAACCCGCTGCGCGAGCGGCTTTTCGCAGGGGCGGACGCATGATCCTGAAACCGGGCGCGGCGACGCTTGCCGAACTCGAGGCGGTCTGGCGCGGGGCGGCGGCTTCGCTCGACCCTTCCGCGCGGCCGGGCGTGGAGGCGGCGGCGGCGCTTGTCGCGAAGGCGGCTTCGGAGGATGCGCCGGTCTATGGCGTCAATACCGGCTTCGGGAAGCTGGCGAGCCGCAAGATCGCGGCGAAGGATACCGCGACGCTCCAGCGCAACCTCATCCTCTCGCATTGCGCCGGGGTGGGCGCCGCGCTCCCGGAGCCGGAGACGCGGCTGATGATGGCGCTGAAGCTCCTCTCCCTCGGCCGCGGCGCCTCCGGCGTGCGCTGGGAGGTCATCGCGCTGATCGAGGGGATGCTGGCGCGGGGGGTGGTTCCCGTCATCCCCGAACAGGGCTCCGTCGGCGCCTCGGGCGACCTCGCGCCGCTCGCGCATATGGCGGCGGCGATGATCGGGGCGGGGGAGGCCGTGTTCGAAGGGCGGCGGACGCCCGGCGCGGAGGCGCTGGCGGCGGCGGGGCTCGCGCCCGTCACGCTCGGGCCGAAGGAGGGGCTCGCGCTCATCAACGGCACGCAGTTCTCCACCGCGCTCGCCCTCGCCGGGTTCTGGCGGGCGGCGGAGATGGCGCGGGCCTCGCTCGTGACCTCCTGTCTCTCGACGGACGCGATCATGGGATCGGATGCGCCGCTGCTGGCGGAAATCCACCGGCTCCGCGGCCATGCGGGGCAGATCGCGGCGGCTTCTGCGATGCGCGGGCTGATGGAGGGCTCCGAAATCCGCGAGAGCCACCGCGAGGGGGACAGCCGGGTGCAGGACCCGTATTGCATCCGCTGCCAGCCGCAGGTGCTCGGCGCCTGCCTCGACCTTCTCGCGCAGGCGGCGCGGACGCTGGAGACAGAGGCGAACGCCGTCACCGACAATCCGCTGGTGCTGGTCGAGGAGGGGCGGATCGTCTCGGGCGGCAATTTCCATGCGGAGCCTGTCGGCTTCGCGGCGGACCAGATCGCGCTCGCGGTCGCCGAGATCGGGGCCATCGCGCAGCGCCGCGTCGCGCTGATGGTGGACCCGACGCTCTCCCATGACCTGCCGCCCTTCCTCACCCCCGATCCGGGCCTCAATTCCGGCTTCATGATCGCGGAGGTGACGACGGCGGCGCTGATGAGCGAGAACAAGCATCTCGCCAACCCCTGCACCACGGATTCGACGCCGACCTCCGCCAATCAGGAGGATCACGTCTCCATGGCCGCGCATGGCGCGCTGCGGCTCCGGCGGATGCTGGACAATCTGGCGGTGATCCTCGGGGTAGAGGCGCTCTGCGCCGCGCAGGGCGTCGAGTGCCGCGCGCCGCTTTCCACCTCGCCGCGCCTCGCCGCCGCGCTGGCGCGCCTCCGGGCGGAGGTTCCGCGGCTGGAGGAGGACAGGCCGATGGCCCCCGACATGGAGCGCGCCGCCGCGCTCATCGCCTCCGGCGCGCTCGCCGCCGCCGCGGGGCTCGACTTCAGGATCGAGGAGACGATGCGATGACCAATCCCCGCCACAACCTGCGCGACGTCTTCCCGCCCACCGGCCCCGAGATCAGCGCGAAGAGCTGGCTGACCGAAGCGCCGATGCGGATGCTGATGAACAACCTCCACCCCGACGTGGCGGAGAACCCGCATGAACTCGTCGTCTATGGCGGCATCGGCCGCGCGGCGCGGACCTGGGAGGATTTCGACCGGATTGTCGCCAGCCTCAAGGCGCTGGAGGCGGACGAGACGCTGCTCGTCCAGTCCGGCAAGCCGGTCGGTGTCTTCCGCACCCATGAGGATGCGCCGCGGGTGCTGATCGCGAACTCCAACCTCGTGCCGCACTGGGCGACCTGGGACCATTTCAACGAGCTGGATAAGCGCGGCCTCGCCATGTACGGGCAGATGACCGCGGGTTCCTGGATCTATATCGGCACGCAGGGGATCGTTCAGGGCACCTACGAGACCTTCGTGGAGGCCGGCCGCCAGCATTACGGCGGCGACCTGAAGGGGCGCTGGATCCTCACCGGCGGGCTCGGCGGCATGGGCGGCGCGCAGCCGCTCGCGGCGGTGATGGCGGGGGCCTGCTGCCTCGCCGTGGAGTGCAACCCGGACAGCATCGCCTTCCGCCTCCGCACCCGCTATCTTGACGAGAAGGCCGAGAGCCTCGACGAGGCGCTGGCGATGATCGACCGCTGGACGAAGGCGGGGGAGGCGAAGTCGGTCGGCCTCCTCGGCAACGCCGCCGAAATCTTCCCCGAACTCGTGAAGCGCGGCGTCCGGCCCGACATCGTGACGGACCAGACCTCGGCCCATGATCCGATCAACGGCTATCTCCCGCTCGGCTGGTCCATGGCGGAATGGCGCGCGAAGCGGGAGAGCGAGCCGAAGGCGGTGGAGAAGGCGGCGCGGGCCTCCATGAAGGTCCATGTCAAGGCGATGGTGGATTTCTGGAACGCGGGCGTGCCGACGCTCGACTACGGCAACAACATCCGGCAGGTCGCGCTGGAGGAGGGGCTGGAGAACGCCTTCGCCTTCCCCGGCTTCGTGCCCGCCTATATCCGCCCGCTCTTCTGCCGGGGCGTCGGCCCCTTCCGCTGGTGCGCGCTCTCGGGCGACCCGGAGGACATCTACAGGACGGACGCGAAAGTGAAGGAGCTGATCCCCGACGATCCGCACCTCCACAAATGGCTCGACATGGCGCGGGAGCGGATTTCCTTTCAGGGCCTCCCGGCGCGCATCTGCTGGGTCGGGCTCGGGCAGCGGCACCGGCTCGGCCTCGCCTTCAACGAGATGGTGGCGAGCGGTGAACTCAAGGCCCCGGTGGTGATCGGGCGGGACCATCTCGACTCGGGCTCCGTCGCCTCCCCGAACCGGGAGACGGAGGCGATGAAGGACGGGTCGGACGCGGTGAGCGACTGGCCGCTCCTCAACGCGCTCCTCAACTGCGCCTCGGGCGCGACCTGGGTCTCGCTGCACCATGGCGGCGGGGTGGGCATGGGCTTTTCCCAGCATTCCGGCATGGTGATCTGCTGCGACGGGACGGAGGCGGCGGCGAAGCGGATCGGCCGCGTGCTCTGGAACGACCCGGCGACGGGGGTGATGCGCCACGCCGACGCCGGCTACGAGATCGCGCTGGACTGCGCGCGGGAGCAGGGGCTGAACCTGCCGGGCATCCTCGGGTGAGACTGTGTGCACACAGTGTGAAGAGGGGTCATGTGATTGAAAAGGCGGGATAATCTCATTTATGACAGAAATGTGACAAAGGCTGCGCGAGGCGGCTGATCGCGCCCGCGGCGGGTTGACAGGCGCTCACCCCTTCGGGGTCCCGGCTCAAGGCCGGGACCTGTCAAATGTCAGAACACGTCCTTGCGCCGCCGCACCTCCGCGAACACCGCCGCGTCGTCGGCGCCGGGGAGGCCGACCGCCGCCTTCACGCTTTCCTCTGTCGCCCGGAGGAAGGGGTTGGTCGCCAGTTCCTCCTCCAGCGTGACCGGGCAGATCGGAACGCCCGCCGCGTCAGCCTCCGCGATGCGGCTGACCCTGTCCTGCAGGGCGGCGTTGCCGGGCTCGACGGAGAGCGCGAAGCGGCCGTTCGAGGCGCCGTAATTGTGGCCCGAATAGATCAGCGTCTCCTTCGGCAGGGCCATGAGCTTCGAGAGGCTGCCCCACATCTGCAGCGCCGTCCCCTCGAAGAGCCGCCCGCAGCCGAGCGCCATCAGGCTGTCCGCGGTGAAGGCTGCGCCCTCGAAGGCGTAGGCGATATGGCCGACCGTGTGGCCCGAGACGTCGATGACGCGGGAAACGCTTTCGCCAAGAGCGGCTTCATCGCCTTCCTTCAGTTCCCGGTCGAGCTTCGGAAGGCGGTGCGCATCCGCCGCCGCGCCCCAGACCTTCGCGCCGTAGCGGGCGCGGAGCGGCCCGACGGCGTCCACATGATCCTCATGGTGATGGGTGAGGAGGATGAGGTCGAGCCCCCAACCGCGCTCCTCCAGCGCGGCGACGAGCGCGGCCTCCTCCGGCGCGTCCACGCTGGCGACGGCGCCGGTCGCATGGTCGCGCAGGAGATATCCGTAATTGTCCTGCCGGCAGGGAACGACGATGATTTCGAGAGCCATGTGGGCAAGCCTTCCGCGATTGACTAGATTCGGGGGAGACTAACGGAGGCGGGCCGGAGATGCATCTCGACGTGATCGAGCTCAGGCGGTTCTATTACCGCTCCCCCCTCGGCCGGGCGGCGCAGTTGGCGATCCGTGGCGCGGTGGCGGCGCATTGGCGGGATTCGCGCGGCGGGAACCTCGCCGCCTTCGGCTTCGGCCAGCCCTTCCTCCGCCCGTTCCGGGAGGGGGCGCAGCGCGTCGTCTCGCTCATGCCTGCGCAGATGGGGGCGTTCCACTGGCCGGTGGAGGAGGCGAACGTCTCGGTTCTGGCGGACGAGCGGCGCTGGCCGCTGGCGACGGGCTTCGTGGACCGGCTGCTGGTGATCCACGCGCTGGAGAATTCGGAGCGCCCCGGCGCGGTGCTTTCCGAGGCGCAGCGCGTGCTGGCGCCGGGCGGGCGGGCGCTCGTCATCGTGCCGAACCGGGCCGGGCTCTGGGCGCGGCGGGAGACGACGCCGTTCGGCCACGGGCGGCCCTATTCCGTCTCCCAGCTCGAAGCGCGGCTGAGGGAGCATCAGCTGGAGCCCGTGCGCCATTCCGCCGCGCTCTACGCCCCGCCTTCGCAGCGGCGCTTCTGGCTCCGCATGGCGGAGGCGACGGGGCGGCGGCTCGACGCGCAGCGCTTCGCCGGGGTGATCCTCGTCGAGGCGGTGAAGACGGCCTACGCCGCGCCGCGCGCCGGCTCCGCCGTCGCCGCCCGGACGCCGCTCCGGGCGCTGGCGGGCGCGGTGCGCCCGGCGCCGAAGCCGGCGACGGGGCGGGCGGGGTGAAATGCCTCCGGATACCTGCGACGCTTGTCGCCTCGCGCCCCGGCCCGTGAAGGCGACCTTCCAGTGGAAGGGCGCCAGGGCCGGTCGCCCGGAGGCGCAAGCCGGAGGGCGAGGGGCGCCAAGCCGCCGCGTCGGTCTGCATCGGTTCGCGGCCGCCCGGGTGGCCGCGTCTCGCGGCCGCCTTGGGGCGGGCGGCCGCGGGCCGATCCGCGGGGCGGATCGGCCGGGCGCCGGCTGGTTGCGAAACGCCAACCTCTGAACGAGTGAGGACGGTGACGGGGGCGCCTCTGTCAACGTTCCTCAGCCTCTGGAAGCCGCGCGCGCCCCGCGCTAAACCCGCGCGGACTTCGACACGGAGAAAGCCATGGACGCCCCCGCCTTCCGCGTGACGCCCCGCCCCGGCGTGATGGACATTGCGCCCTATCAGGTCGGCGGCAGCCATCTCGCCGGCGCGGCGAAGCCCATCAAGCTCTCCGCCAACGAGAACCCCTGGGGCCCCTCGCCGAAGGCCGTCGAGGCCATGAGGGCGGCGGCGGAGCGGCTGTCGCTCTATCCGGATGCGGACAGCGGCGGGCTCCGCGACGCCATCGCCGAGGTCCACGGGATCGACCGGGCGCGCATCGTCTGCGGCAACGGCTCGGACGAGCTGCTGCAGCTCCTCGCCTTCTGCTACCTGCGGGACGGGGACGAGGTGGTCTACAGCCGCCACGGCTTCCTCCTCTACCCCTCCTACGCGCTGATGAACGGCGCGAAGCCGGTCGCCGCGCCGGAGCGGGAGCTGACGAGCGATGTGGACGCGCTCCTCGCCGCCTGCACGGAGCGGACGCGGCTCGTCTACCTCGCCAACCCCAACAACCCGACCGGCACGCGGATCAACGCGCAGGAGGTCGAGCGGCTGGCGGCGGGCGTTCCCGACCATGCGATCCTCGTCCTCGACGCCGCCTATGCCGAATATGTGGAGGGGGACGATTACGATGGCGGGCTCAGCCTTGTCGCGCGGCGGCCCAATGTCGTCATGTCCCGCACCTTTTCGAAGATCTACGGGCTCGCGGCCCTGCGGGTGGGCTGGATGGTGGCGGGGGAGGAGATCCTCTCCGTCATCAACCGGGTGCGCGGGCCCTACAACGTCAACCTCGCGGCGCAGGCGGCGGCTGCGGCGGCGATCCGGGATGTGGATTATACGGCGAAGCTGCGGGCCGAGACGATCCGCCTCCGCGCGCGGCTGACCGGGGCGCTGGAGGCGGCCGGCGTGCCCTGCACGAAGTCGGAGGGCAATTTCGTCCTCGCCGGGTTCGGGGAGGGGGAGAGGGGCGCCGCGGCGGCGGACGCGTTCCTGAAGGGCAAGGGGATCATCGCCCGGCGGGTGGACGCCTACGGCCTGCCGGGCTGGCTCCGCATCACGGTCGGCACGGAGCCGGAATGCGAGGCGGTGATCGCCGCCGTGGCAGAATTCCGGAGCGGGGCGTGAGCCCCCTCGTCGGGCACCCCGTCTTCGAGCGGGTCGCGCTGATCGGGCTAGGGCTCATCGGCGGCTCCATCGCGCTCGCCTCGCGGCGGGCCGGCGCCGCCGGGCGCGTCGTCGGCTACGCCCGCACGGCGGAGACGCGGGCGACGGCGCGGCGGATCGGGCTTTGCGACGAGATCGTCGAGAGCGCGGCGGAGGCCGTGGCGGGCGCCGATCTCGTCATCCTCTGCGTCCCCGTCGGCGCGATGGCTTCGGTGGCGGCGGAGATCGCGCCTGCGCTTCGCGAGGGCGCCGTGGTTTCCGATGTCGGTTCGGTCAAGGGCGCGGTGATCGAGGCGCTTTCCGGCCTTCCCGACCATGTCCATGTCATCCCCGCCCACCCGCTCGCGGGGACGGAGCATAGCGGGCCGGAATCGGGCTTCGCGGAGCTGTTCGACAACCGCTATTGCCTCCTCACGCCCCTCCCCGGCGGGGATGCGGAGGCGGAGGGGCGGCTCGCGCGGTTCTGGCGCGCGCTCGGCGCGAATGTGGAGGCGATGGCGCCGGAGCGGCATGACCTCGTCCTCGCCGTCACCTCCCATGCGCCGCATCTCATCGCCTATACGATGGTGGGCGTGGCGGACGACATGCGGCGGGTGACGAAATCCGAGGTCATCAAGTATTCCGCCGCCGGCTTTCGCGACTTCACCCGCATCGCCGCCTCCGACCCGACGATGTGGCGCGACGTGTTCCTGACGAACCGGGAGGCGACTCTGGAAATTCTCGGGCGCTTCACGGAGGAGCTCTTCGCGCTCCAGCGCGCGATCCGGACGGGGAACGGCGAGATGCTGTTCGACTATTTCACCCGCACGCGGGCGATCCGGCGCGGGATCATCGACGCCGGGCAGGATACGGCGGCGCCGGATTTCGGGCGCGTCGCGGCGCGCTCCGGCCCGAAGGCGGGCGAGTGAGGCGCTTCGCGCTCCTCCTCCTCGCCGCGCTGGCGGCCTGCGACGCGCCGCCGCCGGAACTCGACCCGCCGTCCCCCGGCTCCGCCGCGCCGCTCCTCGCCCCGGCGCCGAGCCCGCGCGGCGTGGCGCCGACGGTGATCCCCGGCTTCCAGCGAATCCAGCCGGTCGGGATCGGCCCGGTCGGCCCGGTCTGCGGCGACCCGCGGCTGATCGGCGCCGCGATCCCCGCGATTTCGGGCGGCGACCCGCGCTGCGGCATCGCGGAGCCGGTGAGCCTCGTCTCCGTCGCCGGCGTCGCGCTTTCGGGCAAGGCCGAGGTGAACTGCGAGACGGCGCGCGCCTTCGCGGACTGGATGACGCGCGGGGCGCGGCCCGCGGCGCTCAAGCATACCGGCTCCCCCCTTGTCGCCGTCCGGCCCGTCGCCTCCTATGTCTGCCGCTCGCGCAACCGGCAGGCGGGCGCGCCGCTCTCGGAACATGCGAAGGGCAACGCCATCGACATCGCGGAATTCGTGCTGGCGGACGGGCGGCGTCTCGACGTCTCGACCGGCTGGAACGGCGGCGGGCGGGGGCAGGCCTTCGTGCGGGAGGCGTGGCGGAGCGCCTGCGGCCCCTTCGGCACGGTGCTCGGCCCGGCCTCGGACCGGTTCCACCGGGATCATTTCCACTTCGACATCGCGCGGCACCGGAACGGGAATTACTGCCGGTAGGGGCGCGCCTTCATGGGCGCGGTGAAGGCGAAGCGCCGCGCTCCCCACCACCCCCGGCCCGGGCGCACCAGCCCGGGCCGCGGCCGCCCTCCCTCAGGGAGGCCGCATTGCGACGTCTCAAGAGGCTCAGGCGTCAGAGTTCCTGACGCCATAAACCGCTGAAACCATTTGTTCCGAGGCGGCCCCCCGAGGGAGGCCGCGGCCCTCCGCGCCCCGCTCAGGCCGCCGCAAGCCCCTCGTCCAGCGCCTCCACGATCTTCGTCGCCTCCTCCGCATTCAGGATCAGCGGCGGGGAGAGGATGATGTTGGGGCCGGAGATGCGGACCATGACGCCCGCGCGATAGGTCGCCTCGTGGATGCGGGCCGTCACGTCCTTCGCCGCGGGGGTCTTCTTCGCCCGGTCGAAGACGAGTTCGAGCGCGAGCATGAGGCCGTGGCCGCCGCGGACGTCCCCCACGATCTCATGTTTCTCCTTCAGCGCGTTCAGACCGCTGAACAATTCCGCCCCCCGCGCCGCGGCGTTCTCGTTGACCTTCAGCCGCTCCGTCTCCTTCAGGCAGGCGATGGCCGCGGCGGCGCCGACCGGGTGGCCGGAATAGGTGTAGCCGTGGCCGATGGCGCCGGCGCCCGAGCGGTCCTGCTCGAAGGCTTCCGCCACCGCCTCCGCGATCATCACCGCGCCGAAGGGGAAATAGCCGTTGGTGATCGCCTTCGCCGTGCAGGCCATGTCGGGCTGCACCCCCCAATGGCGCGAGCCGGTCCAGGAGCCGGTGCGGCCGAAGGCGGTGATGACCTCGTCCGCGATCAGGAGAATCCCGTGCTTGGCCGTGATCTCCCGCACCATGGGCATGAAGGACTCATGCGGCGGGATCACGCCGCCGGCGCCGAGCACAGGCTCCATGATGAAGGCGGCGATGGTGCCTGGCCCCTGGAAGGCGATCTCGTCCTCCAGCGCCGCCGCGCAGAGCTGCGCGAGGCGGGCCGGGTCGCTCTCGTTGAACGGGTTGCGATAGGGGTAGGGGGCGGCGATCTGGAAGCAGCCGGGCAGGAGCGGCTCGTATTGCGTGCGGAAATTCGCGTTGCCGTTGACGCTGGCGCCGCCCGTATGGGTGCCGTGATAGCCCTTCTTCAGCGAGAGATACTTCACCCGCCCGGCCTCGCCCCGGATCTTGTGGTATTGCCGGGCGAGGCGGAGCGCCGTCTCCACGCTGTCCGACCCGCCGGAGGTGAAGAAGGCGCGCGTCAGCCCGTCCGGCGCGAAGAATTCCCGCAGCATCCATGAGAGCTCGATCACGGCGTCGTTCGTCGTGCCCCGGAAGGTCGAATAATAGGGCAGGGCGTCCAGCTGCGCGGCGATGGCCGCCTTCACCGGCGCGCAGGAGAAGCCGAGATTGACGTTCCAGAGCCCGCCCACCGCGTCGATCGTCTCGTGCCCGTCAAGGTCCGTGATCCGCACGCCCGCGGCCTTCGTGATGATCGCGGGCGGGTTGGCCTGCATCTCCGCCGGATGCGCCATCGGGTGCCAGAGATGCCGGGCGTTGTTCTCCCTGAGGAAGTTGGAATCCTTCATCGCGGCGACTCCTTTCTAAGTGCGCTACCGCCCTTCGGGCTGCTTGAGCGCGCGTTGGTGCGCTACCGCCCTTCGGGCTGCTTGAGCGCGCGTTGGTGCGCTACCGCCCTTCGGGCTGCTTGAGCGCGTTTATGGCGCCAAGGCCCTGCCGGGCGCGGCGGCGTCGGCGGCAGGTCGCAAGAGCGTTGACACGGGGGCGCCGCGCCGTCAATCTTTCCTGAAACGACGGTGACAATAATGAACCGACAGGAAGGTTGATCCATGAAACGCGCTCTCTCCGCCGCGGCGCTCGCAAGCTTCGCGCTTGTCGCCGGCTTCACGCCCGCCCTCGCCGAATATCCCGAGAAGCCGGTGAGCTTCATCGTGCCCTGGCCGCCGGGCGACCTCGAGGACGTGCTGACGCGGATGATCGCGGACGATTTCCAGGCGAAATACGGCGTGCCCGCCGCGGTGGTGAACAAGCCCGGCGGCGGCGGCGGGCCCTTCCCCGGCGCGGTCGAGGTCGCGACCGCCCCGGCGGACGGATACACGATCGGCTCCTTCATCATCGCCGTGCCGGTGATCGGGCCGCAGCTCGGCATTCCGGAGCTGAGCCCGGACCCGTTCGAGCCGCTCGGCGTCTTCCTCACCTATCCCTTCGTCATCGCCGCCGCGGGCGACGCGCCCTATTCGACGGTGGAGGAACTCGCCGCCTATGCGCAGGACAATGACGTGGCGCTCGGCCATTTCGGCGCGCCGCTGGCGCCGACGCAGGTGACCTTCGCGCTGGCCGAGGCGAAGGGCTTCGCCTTCGCCTCCGACGCCGCCTTCGACGCGCTGGACTGCAACACGCTGGCCTCCGGCGACGTGGACGTGATCAACACGACCCTCCAGCTCATCCTCCCCTGCCTCGGGGACGTGAAGGTGCTGGCCTCCATCGGCTCCGAACGCATCCCCCTGACGCCGGACGCGCCGACGGTGGCGGAGCTGGAGCCCACCCTCGACCTCGAGCTGTGGAACGGCCTCTTCGTCCGGACCGGCACGCCGGAGGACGTGAAGGCGAAGATCATCGCCGTCGCGCAGGAGAGTGTGATGAGCGAGCGGGCGCAGACGCTGGCGAAGGAGACGGGCGCCGCCGTCTACTGGGAGGATGCGGAAGCCGCGAAGGCTCGCATCGCGCGGGACATCGAGACGCTCGCCGCCATCGAGAAGATGCTGGAGTGAGGCGGGGCGCGGGGGGCGCCGCCTGCGCCTCCCCTCTCCCTCCGGAAAGGGGGAGAGGGAAGGAGGGCAGACGCGTCGCCAGAAGGCATGTTTCAGAGCGATCACGGTTTTTTTCGTTTGAAAACAAATCTCCGAGGCTGATTTCCATGGAAATCGTCGCGGAACAGCCCTCGCGCGACCGCCCTGGCGCGGGGCCTGGCGCGGGGGACGACCCTTGAGCGACCGCTCCTTCCGCGCCCTCTTCCGGCGCGACCGGAAGCCCGGCGACCTTCTCTTCGCGGCCCTCTTCCTCGCCTTCGCGCTGTTCCTCCTCGTCCGCCTGCCGGACCAGACGCAATGGATGAAGCGGACCGGCTTCGCCGCGCAGCCCGCCTTCTGGCCCGGCGTCGCGATCTTCGGGATGGTCTTCTTCGGGGCGCTGCATCTCCTCTCCTCCGCCCTTTCCCCGCGCCTGCCGGGGCGGTGGCGGGAGGCGCTGTTCTGGGCGCGGAGCGCGGAATACGCGCTCTGGTTCATGGCCTATGTCTTCGCGGCGCCCTTGCTCGGCTATCTGCCGGCGACCGTGCTCTTCTGCGTCCTCCTCGCCGTCCGCGCCGGATACCGCGGCGCGGGGATCGGCTGGGCGGCGGCTTCGGGCTTCGGGATCGTGCTGCTCTTCAAGACCTTCCTTAAGGTGAATGCCCCCGCAGGCGCGCTCTATGAGCGGCTGCCGGAGGGTGCGCGCGCCTTCATGCTGACCTGGTTCTGACCTTGGAGACGATCCTCGCCTCCGCGCTCATGCTGATGCGGTGGGACGTGCTGGCCGCTCTCCTCGTCGGCTCCGTCGGCGGGGTGATCATCGGGGCGATCCCCGGCGTCGGCCCCGCCGTCGCCATCGCGATCCTCCTGCCCGCGACCTTCTCCATGGAGCCGCTGGTGGGGCTCACGCTCCTCCTCGGCATCTACGGCTCCTCGATGTATGGCGGCGCGCTGCCCGCCATCCTCATCAACACGCCCGGCACGGCGGTGAACGCGCTGACGACCTATGACGGGCACCCGATGACGCTGAGGGGGGAGGCGCGGCGGGCGGTTGCGCTGGCCTATTCGGCGAGTTTCTTCGGCGGTATCTTCGCCATTCTCTGCCTCATCCTCCTCTCCCCCGTCCTCGCGCTCGTCGCGCCGATGTTCGGGAGCCGGGAGATCTTCCTCGCCGCGCTCCTCGGCATCGTGCTGGTGATCCTCGCCCACAGAGGCCAGATCTTCGCCGCGGGGATGCTAGCCTGCTTCGGGATCTTCCTCGGCACGATCGGGCTCGAGCCGGTGAAATACACCCGCCGCTTCACCTTCGAGCAGAGCTGGCTCGCCTCCGGCGTCGACCTCATCGTCGTCGTGCTCGGGCTCTTCGCGCTCTCACAGGCGTTCATCCTCCTGACGGAGCGGGAGAGCGCGCCGAAGCCGCAGCGATTCTCCGGGTCGCTCTTCGGGGGGATGAAGGAGCTGATGGGCCACAAGCGCGTCGCCTCCGTCTCCGCCTCGTTCGGCGTGCTGATGGGCATGATCCCCGGCGTCGGCGAGTTCACGGCGCAGTTCCTCTCCTATTCCTACGCGCAGCGGACGTCGAAGACGCCGGAGATGTTCGGCAAGGGCGCGCCGGAAGGCCTGATCGCCGCCGAGGCCTCCAACAACGCGGTGCCGCCCGCGGCGATGATCCCGCTTCTTGCCCTCGGGATACCGGGGGAGGCGCTGACGGCGATGATGCTCTCCGTCTTCTACGTGCACAACGTGATCCCGGGGCCGCAGCTCTTTCAGCAGAATATGGATTTCGTCGGCGCGCTCTATCTCGCGCTCCTGCTCCTCAACCTCTTCGTGCTCGCCTTCCTGATCGTCTCCGGGGGGATGCTGACGCGGATCATCCGCATCCCGACGCGGTTTCTCGGCATGCTGATCCTCACCCTCTCCTTCGTCGGGGTCTATTCGCTGCGGAACTCGATCACCGACTGCGCGATGGCGGCGGGGTTCGGGGTGCTCGGCGTCGTGCTGAAGCGGCTCGGCCTGCCGGTTGTGCCGATCATCCTCGGCATGGTGCTCGGCGGCATCATGGAGGTGAAGCTCCGGAGCGCGATGGCGCGGGTGAAGACGCCGCTGGATTTCATCGACCGGCCCATCGCGGCCATCCTCTTCGCGCTGATCCTCTTCGTGATCGCGCTGCATGTCCGCGCGCTCATCCGTGAGCGGCGGGCGGAAAGGACGCCATGACCGATCAGGCCGCCATCGACGCGCTCGCCGCGCTTCCCGTCCCGCCGCAGGGGCATTTCATCGACGGGCGGCGCGTTCCCTCCCTCGACGGGGCGGAGGTGGAGACGCTTTCGCTGCGGGACGGGCGGGCGCTGGCTACGCTCGCCGCCGGCGGGGCGGCGGATGTCGCCGCCGCCTGCGGCGCCGCGCGGAAGGCGTTCGAGGACCGGCGCTGGGCCGGGCGCGCGCCCGCGGAGCGGAAGCGCATCCTCATCCGTCTCGCGGAGCTGATCGAGCGGGAGGCGCTCTCGCTCGCCGTCCTCGGCGTGCGGGAGAACGGGACGGAAATCTCCATGGCGCTGAAGGCGGAGCCGGGCTCCGCCGCCGGCTCCTTCCGCTATTATGCCGAGGCCGTGGACAAGATCACCGGGGAGGTCGCGCCCACGGCGGAGGGCGCGCTCGGCCTCGTGACGCGGGAGCCGGTGGGGGTGGTGGGCGCGATCGTGCCGTGGAACTTCCCGCTGATGATCGGCGCCTGGAAGCTCGCGCCTGCGCTCGCCGCCGGGAATTCCGTGGTGCTGAAGCCGGCGGAGACGGCCTCGCTGACGCTCCTCCGCATCGCGGAGCTGGCCGCGGAGGCGGGGTTGCCGGACGGGGTGCTGAACGTCGTCACGGGGCAGGGGGCCGTGGCGGGGGAGGCGCTGGCGCTCTCGCCCGAGGTCGACGCGCTCCTCTTCACCGGGTCGGGGGCGACGGGGCGGCGGCTGCTGGAATATGCCGCCCGATCAAACCTCAAGCGGGTTTACCTGGAGCTTGGCGGCAAGTCCCCCAACATCGTCTTCGCGGATGCGCCCGATCTCGACAAGGCGGCGAAGGTGGCGGCGACGGGGATCTTCCGGAACGCCGGGCAGGTCTGCATCGCGGGCTCGCGGCTGCTCGTCGAGGACTCGATCCATGACGAGTTCGTCGCCGCCGTCGCCCGCCACGCGGCGGCGATGCTTGTGGGGGACCCGCTTTCGCTCGCCAGCGAGATCGGCGCGGTGCATTCGGAGGCGCAGCTCCGCCGCGCGCTCGGCTTCGTCGAGAGCGCGAGGGCGGAGGGGGCGGAGATCGTGACGGGCGGCGCGCGGCTGATGGAGGAGACGGGCGGCTGGTTCATGGCGCCGACGGTGGCGACGGGCGTCGCGCCTGAGCACAGGCTGTTCCGGGAGGAGGTGTTCGGGCCGGTGCTGGCCGTGACGCGGTTCCGGTCCGAGGCGGAGGCCGTGGCGCTGGCGAACGGCACGGATTACGGGCTGGCGGCGGGCGTCTGGACCGGGAGCCTCTCCCGCGCGCACCGGATGGTGCGAGCGATCCGCGCCGGGCTCGTCCATGTGAACACGTATGGCGGGTCCGACCTCACCGTTCCGCTGGGCGGGCATGGCCAGAGCGGGAACGGGCACGACAAGTCCCTCCACGCCTTCGACAAGGTGCAGAATCTCAAGAGCGCCTGGATCGATCTGGGGTGAGGCGGCCCTGGTCGGAGTGAGAGGATTCGAACCTCCGGCCCCTGCCTCCCGAAGACATGGGCGCGGGTGATTTCAGTAGGAATTGCTGGATTCCGGAGAGCCTGAAATCCCGTTAGTTCACGCCGCGTTCACCGATAGCATTGCGGTTTCGTTGCGCCTATCCGAACAGCCCCGCGAGCATCAGCGCCCACATTGCGCCCCCGATTGCCATTGCCGCGCCGTCTTCCGCGAGGCGGCGGAGGCGGGTGGCCTGCGTCTCGGGCGGGCGGGTCCAGGCTGGGCGATTCGAGGCGGGGCGCATGGGCGGAGGTTAACAGGTCGTTAAACGTCCGGGGAGGCTGGACCGCTCAGGCGGCGACGGCCGCCTTCACCCTCTCCCGCCACGCCCGCGCTGCGGCGAGGTCCGCCTCCAGCGCGGCGAGGCGGGTTTCGAGGCGGATGAGGTCGGCCTCGGCGCGGGGCTCCGGGCGCGGCGCGGGCGGCGGCGCGGCGGGCGGGGCGAGGGGCGATATCGGATTTCCGATATCGGCCGCCCGCGCCGCCGCCATCCCCGCCTCGATGGCGGCGAGGTAGCGCTCCGCCAGCGCGGCGATCTCGGTCGCCTTGTCGGTTCCGTTGATGACGCGCCGCGCGCCGGTGAAATCCCGCTTCGCGCCGGAGACGTAGGAGGGCAGGGCGCGGCCGGTGAACGTGCCGCGCATCGAGCCCTCGACGAGAATGCGGGCGGAGATCGCCGGGTCGAGCGCGAGGCCGGGATCGTTGACGAGGTCCAGCCCGAGCCGCGCCGACCAGTCCGCATAGTTGAACCTGTGGGTCAGCTGCACGTCGCCGCGCCCGAAATAGCTCTGGCCCGTCTCCGGGTCCGGCAGCGCGTAGTTCCGGCTGATCCGCCCCTCGCGGTGCAGCCGCGTCACCGCCGCGATCGCGGCCTCGTCCGTCTTCGCGAAGCCCTCGCGGACCGGCTGCATCCGCCGCCCCGTCTCCCAGTGCGCCGTCGCGAGGATATAGGCGCCCTGCGCCGGCTCGCAGCCGTAGTCGCGCGCGGCGCGGGCGATCCGCGTCACGCCGTCGACCTGCGCCTGGCTCAGGCGGCCGGAGAAGAGCGTCTCGCGGATCGCGGCGAAGAAGGCGGCGTCGGCGCTCACCCCCAGAACTCCCGCCGCTCCGGCGCCTCGCCGCCGGCCTTGCCCGCGCGCTTGTCCAGCGTCCGCGCGCCGGTGTAGACGCCGGCGACGCCGAGGAGGGCGAGCATCACCCATTCGAGCGTGTCGATCAGCTCGCGAAGGAGCGCGAGCCCCTCCGGATTCGTGAAGACGAGCACGATCCCGGAGACGACAAGCGCCGAGGTCAGGAGGATCGAGGCCCAGATCGCCGCGGGCCGCGCGCGCTGGATGAAGCGGTCGCCCGTCGAGAGCTCCGCCCGCGCCGTCTTCGCCTGCTCGACGATGGCGAGGAGCTCGGCCTGCCGCTCCGCCTCCTCGATCTCGGCGAGGCGGCTCACCGCCTCCGCCATGTGCTCCGGCGAGCCCTGCACCGCGGCGATGGCGGCGCGGATGCGGTGCGCGTCGCCCCGGTCCGGCGCGGCGACCTGCGCGACGTCGAGCACGGCGCCGAGCGCGCGCTCGGCGATGTCGCCCGACTTGTCCCCCGCGATGCGGGAGACGAGCGAGGGCAGCAGCGCCTGCGCGGCGGCGACGGCGAGGGGGATGGCGAGGGTGATCATCGGCGGCTCCTACTGGCGGTTGCGGCGGGGCGGCGGGGCGCGCGTCTCATCGCCGCATCACCTCCAGCACCGCCGCGATGTCGTGCCGCAGCGCGACCCCGGCGACGAGGCCGCCGAGCAGGAAGGTCAGCAGTTTCCAGCGCGTCCGCAGCCAGCGGCCGATCACGCGGCCCTCCCGCTGCGAGCGGATCAGCGCGCGCAGCTCGACGATCACCTCGTCGTCCACCGCCTCCGCGATCATGCGCAGCCGGCGCTCCTGCTCTTCGGGCGAAAGCATGTTCCAGTCCCTCCGGTTCATCCGCGTCTCCTTCCCTGCGGCCGCCCTCCGAGGGCTGGCTTGGGCGGC
Source organism: Pikeienuella sp. (assembly GCF_046290545.1). NCBI lineage: Bacteria > Pseudomonadati > Pseudomonadota > Alphaproteobacteria > Rhodobacterales > Paracoccaceae > Pikeienuella > Pikeienuella sp. The sequence continues at coordinate 49,567 of NZ_JBKAGV010000015.1, forward strand.
TAGAGCCCCGCCCGCGGCTTCGTCGCCCGCCGCCGGCGGGTCAGAAGATGCTGCGCTCCGCGGTGAGCGTCGCGTCGGTCACCGTCTGCGCCTCGCCGTTCGGCAGCGCGACGCGCGCCTGGAGCCGCCAGCGCCCGGCCGTCACGGCGCCGGCCGCGAGGCTGATGACGAAGCGCCCCGCCGCGGCGTCCTCGACGGCGACCTGGAGCGGGAGCACGGCGCCCTTCTCGCCGCGCAGCCGCGCGGTGACGGACGCGCCGGCGAGGTCGAGCGGGGCGGCGCCGTCGGCGACGGTCACGGCGACGACCAGGCTGTCGCCGGCGTGGATGGGGGGCAGGCGTCGGGTCACGGGCATCTCCTCCAGTCGACATCCAGCGCCCCGCGGAGCCAGGCCGCGCCGAGGCGGGGCCGCCGCCAGACCGCGTCGAGGCAGACCTGCGGCGTCAGCGCCGGCGGGGCGGGCGCCGCGGCCGCGGCCGGCAGGCCGAGCGGCGCGGCGCCGAGCGGGGCGAATCCAAGCATCAGGCGACCGCGGCGAAGCCGAGCGCGGCCAGCGCGCGGCGCTTCGCGTCGTCGTCGCCCTCCCCGGCGAGGAGCGCGGCGGCCGCGGCCTCCAGCCGGTCCGATTCCGCGCGCTGGCGCTTGATCCACTCGCGCGCCGCCTCGATCGCGTCGCGCTCCACGGCCTCCGCCTCCGTCAGCAGGCGGTCGCGGCGGATGTCCAGCAGCTCGATGGCGCGGGCCATCAGGTTGGACTGTCTCCAGAGCGGAAAGCGGCCCTCTATCGCCGCCCCCGCCCCGGCCTTGATCCGGACCACGGCCTCCGCCGCGACCGCCTCGACCGCCGGGATTTCCGCCTCCGGGCGCCGCTCGACCGCCCAGACGCGGCGGGCGCCGGCGTCGGTGATCTCGACGGAGGCGACGAGCCGCTCGTGAAGCGGGTCATGCGCGGGCCGGGGATCGTCAACCCACGGGAGCCAGCCGAGCGCGGCCAGCGCCGGCGCGTCGAGCAGGTGGAGGCCGGAGACGTTGCGCCACGCCCGCGGCAGCGGGCCGGGGCGGTCGGGCGCGTCGATATGGACGTAACGGGTCACGGGGCCTCCACCTGCTGACGGATCACGGCGAGCATCACGGCGGCGCGCTTCTGCTGGTGCCGCTCCGCGGCGAGGCGCTGCGCCAGCTCCTCGCGGAAGCCGGCCAGCTCGGCGCGGTCGGCCTCGGCCATCGCGTCGATATGCGCGAGGGCGAGGGCGTAATTGTCGATGTTGATCTGGTAGCCCTCCACCTCGGCGATGCGGGCGGCGAGGGCGTCCCGGAGGATGTCGGCGCGGGTCATGCGGGCCTCATGGCAGGGGGGCGGGGAGGAAGGCGACGCCGTTGCCGGCGCTTGGCGGCGGGGTCGCGGGGTTGGCGTATTTCGCGCCGAAGCCGGTGGCGGCGCTCCACGGATAGGCGGAGACGTTGGAATTAGCGGGATGGCCTAAGACAATGGCGTCGCCCGAGGGCGAGAACGCGACGGCTATACAACTGCTCGACGGGGCGATGGCGGGGTTGGAGAACTTTGCTCCGAAGCCGGTCGCGCTGTCCCATAAATAGGCGGCGACGGCGGGGACGGTGATGTGCGCCACGGCGATGGCGTCGCCCGCAGGCGAAAACGCAACGCCGCGGCCAGCGTTCGACGGCAGCGTCGCGGGGTTGGCGAACTTCGCGCCGAAACCGCTCGCAGCGTCCCACGGATAGGCGGAGACGAAGGGCGAGGTGCTGTGCGCCACCGCGATGGCGTCGCCCGCAGGCGAGAACGCGACGGCGTTGCCCTTACCCGCTGGCAGCGTCGCGGGGTTGGCGAACTTCGCGCCGAAACCGCTCGCAGCGTCCCACGGATAGGCGGAGACGAAGGGCGAGGTGCCGTGCGCCACCGCGATGGCGTCGCCCGCAGGCGATAACGCGACGGCGTTGCCCGTACTCGCTGGCAGCGTCAAGGGATTCGCGAACTTCACGCCGAAGCCCGTCGCCGCGTCCCACGGATAGGCGGAGACGTAGGGCGAGGTGAAGTGCGCTACCGCCACCGCATCGCCTGCAGGCGAGAACGCGACGCCGCGGGCGTTGCCTGTCGGCAACGTCGAGGGGTTGGCGTATTTCGCCCCGAAGCCCGTCGCGCTGTCCCAGGGATAGGCGGAGACGCGGGGCGCGGCGCCATGCGCCACGGCGATGGCGTCGCCTGCGGGCGAGAACGCGACGCCGTAGCCGGTGCCCGCCGGCAGGGTCGCCGGGTCGGCGTATTTCGCCCCGAAGCCGGTGGCGGCGCTCCACGGATAGGCGGAGACGTAGGGGCTGTTGGAATGCGCCACCGCGATCACCCCCGGCGCCCCGCCGCCCTGCGCCGCCCGGCGCCCGGCGGCCATCAGCATCTCCGCCGCGCGGCTCATTTCACGTCCTCCGCCGCCAGCGCCCCGCGCCACGTCACGCCCCCGTCTGCGGTCACGAACACCAGCACGTCCACCCCCGCCGCCGTGAGTTCGGGCGCGGCGCCGCCCGGCCAGTCCACCGAGGCGGGCCACGTCACCGCCGCCGCGCCGCCGTTCGTCAGGTGCAGCACGATCTCGTCATAGGTCTCGGGGTTGGCGAACGTCAGCGTCGCCGCCCCCGTCACCGTCGCCGTGAAGACCTGCCCGGCGGCGCAGTCCACCGTCGCCGCCCCGCTGATGTCGCCGAGCGCCGCGCCCTCGGTCGGGAGGTCGTTCGCGTTGGCGGGGAGCGCCGGCAGGCCGGTCAGGTCCGCGTAGGCCCCGGTCGTCGCGACCGTGGCGAGGTCGGCGGGCTGCACCGCGCTGTCCGCCAGCGCGCCCTGCGCCGCCGTGGCGTAATCCGCCGCGTCCGTCGCCGCCGCCGTGCCGAGCGTCGGCGTCCCGGAAAGGTCGGCGTAGGCGCCGGTCGTCGCGACCGTGGCGAGGTCGGCGGGCTGCACCGCGCTGTCCGCCGTCGCCCCCTGCGCCGCCGTGGCGTAATCCGCCGCGTCCGTCGCCGCCGCCGTCCCGAGCGCGGGCAGGCCGGAGAGGTCCGCGTAGGCGCCGGTCGTCGCGACCGCGGCGAGGTCGGCGGGCTGCACCGCGCTGTCGGCGAGCGCGCCCTGCGCCGCCGTGGCGTAATCGGTCGCGTCCGTCGCAGCCGCCGTGCCGAGCGCGGGCAGGCCGGAGAGGTCCGCGTAGGCCCCGGTCGTCGCGACCGCGGCGAGGTCGGCGGGCTGCACCGCGCTGTCCGCCAGCGCGCCCTGCGCCGCCGTGGCGGCCGTCGCGGCGACATAGGCGACGACCGCCGCCTGCGTCGGCGCGGTGTTGCCGTCCGCCGCGCCCGTGCTCGCGATCAGCCCGGCATCGTTCGAAACCTCGCGAAGCTGGACGCCGACGGTCGTCTGCCCGCCGTCGCGGCTGAAGGGGCCGATCTGGTTGAGGCCCGAGACGTTGAAGCTGTCGGTGTTGATCGTCACCTCGCCCGTCGTCCCGTCCACGCTGAATTGCGGGCCGACGCGGAAGGTGCCGAGGTGATCCGTCGTGGAGTAGAAGACCCGCCCGCCGTTCGCCTCGACGATCTCGTTCGCCTGGATCGGGACGCCGCCGTTCCACGGCAGGGCGAGGTAGTTGGTCCCCGCGCCGACGAATTCCATGTTCTGCCCGCCGGTCATGATCTGCGACCGCTGGAAGAAGGCGACGGCCCCGCCCGCGAAGGCCGCCGTGAGGGCGGGATAGAACGTCACCCGCCAGCCGCCGCTGATCGGCGACGCGCCGGTGACCGTGCGCTGCACGCCCGCCACGTCGAACACCTGCCCGAGCGCGGGGCGGCTCGACCCGCCGAGGCGGTTGGCCGTGAGCGCCGTCACGTCGATGCCGTTCGCCCCGTCCGCCGCCGCCGCGCCGGCCCCGCTGAAAAGCGGCGTCGTGCTCCGCCCGTCCGCCACCAGCCCGAACGTTCCGAAATTCGTGGTCGAGTTGGAGAGGTTGACCTGCCCGCCGTTCAGCGCCTTGACGTGGTAGGAGCAGAACGTGCCGAAGAAGCTGACGAGCTGCGCGTAGCCGTCATTCGTCACGAGGCAGCCCGGCCCGTCGAGGTTCACCTGCGTGTAGCTGTCCACCACCATCGAGCGGATCGGGGAGTTCGGCGCGCAGGCCGCGCCGTCCACCAGCATCCCGCCGCCCGTCGTCCCGTCCGAGGTCGAGCCGGCGAGCCCCGCGTCGTCCTGCGCGGTGTAGCTGGAGCAGTTCTGGATGTAGGGCGACTTCAGGATGTAGGCGCCCGGCCCGCTCGCGCCGATCCCCGTATTGTCCGCCGCGGCGTTGAAGGCCACCGCCCATGACCCGGCCTGATGGCGCGCGAAGGTGAGGCCCCAGAAATGGCAGCCCGAATCGACGAGGAAGAGGGGCTGCCCCGCCGTCGCCGGCGTCGGCCTGATCTCCGTCACGCGCAGCCCGTCGCCCACGAGGGAGACGTCGCGCGGCGCGATCATCGGCGCCGCCTCGATGTAGAGGCCGGCGCGGATGCGGATGCAGTCCCCCGGCGCAGCCGCCGCAAGCGCCGCCGTGACCGTCGCCTTCGGCGCGGTCGGCAGGTCGCCCGCCGCCGCGTCGTCGCCCGCCGGGTCGACCCAGATGACGCGCGCGGCCGCCACGAGGTCGGCGGGCTGCACCGCGCTGTCCGCCAGCGCGCCCTGCGCCGCCGTGGCGTAATCCGCCGCGTCCGTCGCCGCCGCCGTGCCCGCGTCCGCGATGTCGGCCAGAACATGCGAATGAACGGCGGCGGCGAAGGCGGCCGCATCCTCCGCCGCCGCCGTGCCGAGCGCGGGCAGGCCGGTGAGGTCGGCGTATGCGCCCGAGGTCGCGACCGCGGCGAGGTCGGCGGGCTGCACCGCGCTGTCCGCCAGCGCGCCCTGCGCCGCCGTGGCGTAATCCGCCGCGTCCGTCGCCGCCGCCGTGCCGAGCGTCGGCGCCGGAGAGGCGGCGCGCCGCAGGCGGCGACCGTGGCGAGATCGCGGGCTGCACCGCGCTGTCCGCCAGCGCGCCCTGCGCCGCCGTGGCGTAGTCCGCCGCGTCCGTCGCCGCCGCCGTCCCGAGCGCGGGCAGGCCGGAGAGGTCCGCGTAGGCGCCGGTCGTCGCGACCGCGGCGAGATCGGCGGGCTGCACCGCGCTCTCCGCCAGCGCACCCTGCGCCGCCGTGGCGTAATCCGCCGCGTCCGTCGCCGCCGCCGTGCCGAGCGTCGGCGTCCCGGAAAGGTCGGCGTAGGCCCCGGTCGTCGCGACCGCGGCGAGGTCGGCGGGCTGCACCGCGCTCTCCGCCAGCGCGCCCTGCGCCGCCGTGGCCCGGTCCGCGAAATCCTCGGCCAGCGCCGTCAGAAACACCTGCGCCGACCCGCTCAGGTTGATCGCGGCGTTCGCGGCCGTGCTGGCGAGCGGCCCGCGCGTCAGCGTCCCCGCCGTCGCGTCGTAGACGCCGCGCCCCGCCTCGCTCTGCGCCCCGTCGCTGATGGCGTAGGAGACGGTCGCGCCGTCCGGCACGCCCGCCTGCGCGAAGCTGAGCGCGCCGGAGATTCCGGGCCCGAGCGCAATCGTCCCCGTCCCCGTCGTCGCCGTCGCGACGCGGACCAGATTTCTCATCACTGTGGTCATGCCCATCCCTCGATTTCCGCGCAGGCGTCGATCAGCGCCTGAAAACAGGCCCGCGCCTCGGCGACGCAGTCGGCCCGCTGGCGGTATTGCTGCAGCATCGCCATCTCCGTTGCGCGGTCCGGCGACCTGAAGCTCTCGGACGGCAGCGCGGGGTCGAGCCGGCGGCGGATCACCTCGCCGCCCATCAGCGCGCCGCCGACCATGACATAGGCCGCGCCCGTCACCCGCCGCTCGCGCTCGGCCGGGTCGTCCGTCGCGTCGATCCACGCGACATGCGCCGCGACCGCCGCCGGGGGCGCCGCCCGGATCCCCAGCGCCGCGAGGTCGGCGGCGTAAAGCGCGGCCCGGCGCGAGGCGGGCGCCAGCGCGGGGTCGAGCCGCGCATGCAGCGCGCCCTTCATCGCCAGCCAGCCGGCATACCAGAGACGCGGCGGGCGGCCCGCCGCCATCGCGGCGCCCACGGCCGTCGCCTCGACGGCGTGGTGCAGGTCGAGCGTCGCGGCGTGCAGGGGGCGCGGGGGTCGCAGGTCGGCCATCTTGTCTCCCTCAGAGGCCCCGTGCGGAGCGGAAATGCGCGTCGAGCGCGGCCTGGTCGGCGGCGATGCCCATCACCTGCGCGAGGGCGAGAAGGTCCGGGTCGAGCCGCTCGTAGATCTCCGCGTCGTCGACCTTGATGCGGAGCCGCTCGGCGTCGGCCGCCGTGATCGCCTGCGCTGTCTCCAGCCCGTCGATCGCGGCGTGGACGTCGGCCTTGGTGACGCCGATCGAGAGCGCGTAGAGCCAGAACCGGGTGCGTTTCAGCGCCTCGGGCGCGGCGCGGGCCGGGATCACGAGGCTCATTCCCCGACCTCGATGTCGAAGACCGCGGCGAGCGTTGGGAACGCCTCGTCCACCACGAGCCGCCACGGGCCGGCCGCGTCGATCCGTATGGCGAGCAATCCCGCACCGCTCGCCGTGTCCGCGCCGACCTCGGCGGGCGGATCGAGCGAGGGGTCGACGACGCGCACCGTCGCGCCGGGGGGCAGCCCGGCCCAGTCCGCCTCCACGCCCGCATTCAGGGCAGGGGGCGGGGGCGGCGACGGGCGGGCGGCGACGGAGCCGGCCCCGTCGATCCACCAGAGGCGCGGGCGCACGAACTCCTCCGCCGTCGCCACGGCGATCATGCCGTTCGCGGCGGCCAGCGCATCCGCCTCGCCCTGCGTCTCCATCGTGAAGACATGCTCGACGGTCGCCGGGAGGGGCGCGGCGCAGGCGGCGAACTTCATGAGTAAAACGCGAAAATCTTCGCCTCCACCTCGATGTCCGTCATGCTGTTGTTGAAGACGAGGGTGATCGGGCTGCTCCCCGACGGCACTTCGTTGAGGCCGACGATCACCCGTTCCTCGATTGTCCCGAGAAAGGCGCCGGAGGAGCCGTGGTTCCCGCTCGCGCCGATCCGGAGGAAGAAGGAGCCGGCCGATCCGGCGCGCGTCGCCTGGATGATCCGGAGATCGACCATCACCTTGCCGGTCCGGGGCAGGACGATGTTGTCGAGCTGCCGCGTGCCGCCGCCGGCCACGGACCCGAAGAAGCCGGTCGAGAACTTGATCTTCCCGCCCGCCTCCGGCTTCAGCTTGTCCCAGTCGACCGCCTCCGGGCCGATCTTCAGGCCGGTCACCGCGAGCGAGCCGATATTCGCCTCGCCGACGACGATGCTGCCGAGATTGGCGGAGATCGCCGAGAGGTTCGTGACGTTGATCTTGTCGGCCGTCACCTGGTTCGCCCCGATATGCCGGGCCAGCAGCGTGCCGTCGATCAGCACGTCGCCACTGATCCCGACCTGGGAGACGCCGTTGATCGCGCCGACGGCGAAGACCTGCTTGACGCCGGTTCCGTCCGGCCGGGCGATCCGGAACCTGTCGGCGAGGATCGCCACTTCCGAGGTCGCCGCGCCGCCGACGATGGCGACGCCCGCGATCCGCCCGCCCGCGCCGCTCGTGAGCACGATCGAGCCGTCGACGCCCTCGACGATCCCCTGGACCGCGGCGCTCAGCTTGCCGAGCCCGACGCTCTCCTCGAGCAGGAGCGCGGAGCCGACGCCGGATGAGACGGCGGAGACCGGGCCGGCGAGGGCGGAGACGTTGTTCGTCTCCGCATGGGTCACCGTGCGGGCCCAGTAGTAGCGGGTCTGCCCGACGCCGAGCCCCTCGTCGGGCAGCGAGGTGGAGGCGGTGCGGCCGAGGACGGCCGCGGTCGAGCTGTTCAGCACGCTGTTGACGAGGACCTCGACATGCCGGAAATCCGGCTCCTCCGGCATCTGCCAGGAGACGACGTTGCGCCCCACGCCGGAGGCGGCGGCCAGCCCGGCCGGCGGCGCGGGCGCGGCGTTCGCGCCCACCGGATCGAACTCGATCTCCGCCCAGCCGGAGACCTGCCCGTCCGTCGTCGCCGCCCGGACGCGGAAGCGGTAGCCGTCGACGATCCCGCTTTCGAGCGGGATGTCCGCCGAGGGCGTGTAGACCCGCGCCGGCGGCGTCCACGCCCCGGCCGGCTCCAGCGCCGCCCATTGCCAGCTGTCGATCCGCGGGTCGGCAGGCGAGTTCCAGCCCAGCGTCGCGACGGGGAGCGCGCGGCTCCCCGGCCGCGCCCGCGCCCATTCGACGACCTGGAGCCCGGTCGGCGCGGCGGGCGCGCCGGCGGGCGGCAGGAGATGCGGCGGCGCGCGGTCGACGATGATCCCCTGCTCGACCCGCGCCCATTTTCCGGCGTCCTCCTCGACGGCGGAGATGGTGAAGCGGTTGTCCGGCTCCGGCGCGTTGGCGAGGATCTTGAAGCGCCGGGGCGCGATGGCGGCCGCCGTGGCGAACCAGACTGCGCCGGCGACGACGGAGGCGGGGAGCGCGGCGGTCAGCGTGATCGCGCTCGCCTCGCTCACGCCCGTGAAGGTCGAAGGGGCGACGTTCCGCTCCACGAAGTCGCCCACATCGGTCGAGACGGCGATCTTCAGGCCCGTCGCGAGGGCGGCGGGGATCGGGCTGTCGAGATGGATCAGCGTCGCGCTTTCCACCTCCCGCACCCGGCCGCCCAGGCGCTGGCCGATCCGGTGCTTGTCGCTGAGGAGCACCGCGTCGCCGGGCCGGAGGCCGGCATGGTCGAACCCGGCGCGCCAGCTCGCCCGCTCGCCGCCCCGCCCGTCCGTCTCCACGATCCATTTCGCGGCGCGGAGCGCCTCCCCGTCCGACGTGCAGAAGGGCAGCGTCACGTCGCGCTGGCGGCGGCCGTAGCGGCGGATCAGCTCCGGGTCGTCATGCACCGCGGTCGGCTTGATCGCGTAGTTGTCGCCCGGATCGCGGCAGGAGACGACGGCCGCCGTGTGCCGGGCCGAGAGCGGCACGCCGGAATAGGTGATCTCCTCGACATTCGCGTTGGTGACGAGCTTCACCGGGTCCGAAGGCCGGTCCGCCACGGGCACCACGGCGCCGGCGGACCAGTAGGTCGCGCCGCGGAAGGCGCTGGCGATCATCCGCAGCACCTCGATCGCGTTTTCCTGCCGGTCGAGGGGGCCGTTGAAGGTGAAGCGCGGCTCCGTCCCGCCCTTTCCGTCGTCCACCAGCTCGTCGCAATACTGGCCGATGGCGTAGAGCGCCCATTTGTCGACCGAATCGGGCGAGACCCGCTCCCCGAGGCCCCAGCGCTCGTCCACCAGCGCCGTATACCAGGCCCAGGCGGGGTTATCCGTGTGGGCGCGGACGAAGGTCCCGTCCCAGATGCCCGAATAGGCCCGCGTCGCGGGCGTGTAGTTCGAGGGCACGAGGCATTTCAGCCCCCGGATCGCGTAGGAGCGGCGCGGGATGCGCCCGCCGAAAGCCTCCGCCGGAAAGGAGATCGCGACATAGGCCGTGCCGGGATATTCCAGCTTCGCGTCGATCACCTCCGTGATCGAGATGAAGAAGAGATCGTCCTGCACGGTCGAGGACGAGGAATCGTCGCTGATCCGCCGGACCCGGACGCTCACGGGCCGCGTCTCCGGCAGCTCGACGCGGATGCGCCGCTCGAAGCCGGAGGTCGTCTTGCCGTGGATCTCCCGCTCCGCGCCGAGAACCCACGGCCCGGCCCCTTCCTGCACGTCGATGGCGTAGCGGATGCGCCCCCCGGCGAGATTCCCGCTCTCGCGCAGCGTCGTCAGGGTCGGCGTGCCGACCTTGACCTGGACGGCGTCGACCTCCGCATCCGTCACCGTGCGGACGACCGGCGTCGCCTGCACGACCTTCAGGCCGACGGCGATCTCGTTGACGACATTCGCGAAGCCCTTCGGCGGCGTCTGGCTTTCCGTCCCGGTCCGGAGCGTGAACTCGACGCCCTCGAAGTTGAAGTCGCCGGCGGCGTTCTGCAGCGGCACGCCGTCGAAGAAGATCGACTTCGCCGGGGCCTCCGGCGTCGCCCAGCCCTCGATCTCGCCCTCGGAGATCACGTCCACGATGTAGGCCGTCGAATCGACGAGCAGCGTGTCCGGGAATTCCCGCGGCGCCGGGGGCGCGCCTTTTGCGCCGGAGACGGGCGCGGCGGAGATGGTCGCGCGCGCGTTCATCGCCGCTCCGTCCGGATCGCGGAGGAGACGACGACGGAGCCGACCTCGCAGGTTCCGAAAACGACCGGGATCGCCGCGCCCTCCGACGTGATGTTGACCGGCGCGCCGAAGAGGTTGGAGCGCGCCTCCGGGTCGCGCTCGGCGTAGCGGGCGGCGGCGGGCGTCGGCGCCAGCGCCTGGCTGAGCCCGGCGAGGCCGAGCGAGAGGCCGAGGCCGAAGACAGCCGAGCCGCTGAGCGCCGCGACGCCGAAGACGCCCGCCGGCGGCACGATGAAGCTCGCCGCCACGAGCAGCGTGCCGAGGATGACCTTGCCGAGCCCGCCCTGCTTCGCGCCCGCCACGGCGGGGACGAAATGCACCTCCCGCTCCGCCGCGCCGAGGCCGAGCCGCAGCTCCCGCTCGTCGAGATCGCGTCCGGCCTTCCGCGGCCCGCGATAGACGCGCCAGGCCCCCGCCTCGATGGCGGCGCGGAAGCCGGGGAGCTGCGCGGAGAGCGCGCGCACCGCCTCGGCCGGCGAGGCGACGGCGAGGCGGAACACGCGCCCGAATCGCGCGCCGAGCGCGCCGTGGAGCCGGATCGTGCGCAGGGGAGCCGAAGCGGCGCTCATGCGCTCCCGCGGTTTCTCCGAAACCGCTGCGCGGGAGACGTTTCCTTCGGAAACGCTCATACGTCCCTCCTCAGCCAGTGGGTGACGTGCCGCAGGAGCGGGCCGACCGGGCGCGCGCCGGAAAGGCGGCCGGGCATGTGTTCGAGCGCGAGGCCGTCGCCGAGATAGACGCCGCCGTGATTGGGCGCCTTCGCGCGGATCGCCATGAGGTAGACGTCGCCCGGCTGCGCGAGCCCGGCGAAGGCGGACTGGTCCCGGCTGACGACGCGGAAGCCGGCGTCTTCGAGATTGTCGAGGTAGAGGTTCGCGCCGGGCTCGGCCCACCATTCCCAGTCCCGCGGGTAGTCGGGCAGGGCGAGGCCGCGGGCCTCCGCCTGCCAGTCCCGGATCAGCGTGTAGCAATCGGCGACGCCGTGCAGGAATTCGCGGGGGAGATGCGCGCCCGCCGCGTCGAAGAGCGGCGGCGCGCCGTCGCCCCAGCGGCAGGCGAGGCGGCCGCCCCCCTCTCCCGGGATCACGATGGCCCAGGGCGCGGCGCTGTCCCGCTGGCCCCGCATGTCGGCGGCGGAGGGATGCGCCGGGCCGCCCGGATGGGAATGGACGAAGCCTTCGAGCCGCCCCGCGGCGAAGAGCGCGCCCGCCGCCTCCGCCCCGACCATGAACTGCGCCGCCGGGTCCTCCGCCACGTTTTCGAGCGGAACATAGGCCCCGTCGACGACCGCGCCGACGCTTTCCCGCGGGGCCTCCCGCGCCGCATGGGCGCAGGCGGCGGCGATCACGGATTCGGTGAACGGGCCGCCGGGGCGGCGCCACCAGTCCGGCGCGTGCGCGCCCATCACACCCCCGTTCAACGCAGCCTCCCGACGCCGGGGAATCCGTTGAAGGGCAGCACAGCGTTGGCGCCGAAGCGCAGCTTGCAATGGGCGAGGATCAGCCCGCAGCGATCCTCCGCCGGGTCCGCGGTCGAGGCGCCGAGCGCGTCGAACAGCGCCGCGCCGACATAGGGGCAGGTCGCCTTCGCATAATCGAAGCCGCCCAGCCCGTCGGGCACCCGATAGCGATGCTGGCAGCGGTTGATCGCCTGCCGCCGCGGGAGCTGGAGCCCGGCATGGTCGATCCCGGTCGCGAGGCGGAAGCTGATGAAATCCGCGCCCTGGCCGGTCTTCTGGTCGATGACGTAGCGCTCGACCCCGAAATGCGCCGCGCCGTTCGCCTCCTCCCCGTCATCGAGGAAGCGCCGGAGCGTCAGCGTGCGCGTCACCGGGCAGCCGACGAGATCGTCGTAGAGCGCGACGAGGGAGAGGAGCGTCGTCGCCGCGCCGCTCACCGCGCCGTCCTCCCGCGCCATGCGGAAGGTCAGCTCCGGCGCGGGCAGCGGCCCGTCCGCGCTCCATTCCCAGCCCGTCGAGTCGAAGGGGATCGGCGTGTAGGCCAGCCCGTCGAAAACCGGCGCGGCGGGGCCCGAAGGCCCGTCCACCGGCGCGGGCGCGAAGCGATGGACGCCGCCGCCCACGGGCGAGGCGTCGAGCGTGAAGAGCTCGACCACGGCGCCGAGGTCGAACCCTTCCGCCGCGCGCCGCGCGTCGCTGTTGATCGCCTCCGGCATCAGAGGATGTCCTTCTCTTCGGTCAGGTCGGCGCTCACGTCCCATTTCAGGCCGGAGCGGGAGGGGGCGTAGGACCAGGCCGGCGCCGTCCAGAGCTGCGCCGCGTCATGGCCGGGGAGCTGGTAGGTGAAGGCCTCCGAGCCGCCCCGCGCCTCGAAAAAGCCCATGAGCGCGTCGCGCTCCGCCGCGCTCAGGTTGACCCAGGAGAGCGTCCCGCGGCGGGCGACATTGCCCGGCCCCTTGCGCGAGCGCTGCGAATAGCCGCCCTCGAACTCGGCGCGGTAGATCTGCGGCTGCGCCGAGACGCGGAAGCCGCTGACCGCCGGGGGCTTCGGGGGGACGAGGGCGGGCGGCGGCATGTCAGATCCCGCGCCGCGCGTCGAAGCGCCGGTCGAGGAGGCCGCCGGGGCTCATCTGCCGGACAAGCCGCGCGTCCACGCCCGCATTGATCAGCGCCTGAAGCACGGCCTGGCCGGTCTTGTCCGCCACCGCCTGCGGCTCTCGCGCGCCGGAGGCGTCGACGGTGACCGTGATGTTGACGACCGCCCCGCCCCCGCCCGCGCCCTCGGCCCGGACGCCGAGCGCCCCGCCGGGCAGGCGGCTGAGCGGCAGGATCGCCTCCGGCCCGGCCTCGCCCATCAGTCCGAGGCCGCCGCGGAAGGGAAAGAAGGTCGGCCCGTCCACGACGCCGCCATTGGCGAAGGCGGTCAGGCCCGAGGGGCCGAAGACGTTCCCCTTCGCGCTCGGCGCGAAAAGCCCGCCGATTGCGCCGAAGAGCGAGCCGAAGAACCCGCCGCCGCCCGCGCCGCCGCCGAGCCCCGCGAGGTTCCGCGCGATCAGGTCGAAGGCGGGATCGAGCGCGAAGTCGAGCAGCCGGTCGGCCATCCGGTTGAGCGCGCCGGTGAACCCCTGCTCCAGCGAGGCGGAGCCGGTCAGAACCGATTTCAGCCCGCCCCTGATGTCCCCCAGCGCGCCGGTCGAGCGCGCGGCCTTCTCCTCGATGTCCGTCGCGGAGCGCGCCAGCGCATCGGCGAGCACGCGCTCCGCCTCCGCCTGGTCATGCGTCAGCTCGGTGAGGAAGGGCAGGAGCGCCGTCAGCCGCTCCCGCTCCGCCGCGACCTGCTCCGCCACGGTGAGGTCCGCCGCCTGGCTTTCGGTCAGCAGTTTCTGCGCCGCCGTGAGCCCGTCGAGCGCGGAGGCCTGCGCGGCGTAGCCCCGCGCCTCCGCCTCGATCCGCGCGATGCGGGCGTCGTCCAGCGTCACGCCCTGTTGCACCGCCGCGTTGATCAGCCGGAACCGCTCCTCGAGGAAGGCCGCCTCCTCGCCGACCTTGCCGAGCAGCTCCGCCTGGTCGATCAGCCCGATGGTGCGCTGGCCGGAGGCCGCGATCAGCCGCTCGAAGGCCTCGGCCTCCTTCTCCAGGTCGGAGGCGCCGCCGCCGGGCAGGCGGAACTCGGGGAGCGTGACATCCGGCGTCACGATCCGGTTCGCGCGCGCCTCCGCGTCGAGGAGGTCGGAAAGCTCCCGGTTGCGGGCGGAGAGCGCCGCCTCCTCCTCGCGCAGCGACCGCAGTCGCTCCCGCCGGATGCCCTCGAACATCCCGCCTTCCTCGGCCGAGAGCGTCGCGATCTCGTTCTGGACCTTTCGCAGGTCCTCGATGTTGGTCGAAAGTTGCACGCGCAGCGGTCGCTCGGCGAGGCCGACCAGCGCCCCCATCTCGTTGACGCCCGCCACAACGGTTGAGAGAAATTCGAGCATCGGAGGCACAAGCCCCCTCAAATTCTCACCAAGGGACGCGATAGCGGGAGCCGCCTCCAGAAAGGCACGTTTGAGCTGGACGCCGACGACCTGCGACTGGATGCCGAACTGGGCGTTGACCTCCTGCGCCGAGCGGATCAGCTCGCCGCCGAGCAGCGCCCCGGCCTCCCGCGCCTGCTCGACATAGTCGCGAAGCGCCGCCGACCCCTCGCCGAGCACCGAGACGAGCGAGCGCCCGCCCTCCTCGAAGAGTTTCTGCGCGAAGGCCGCCCGCGTCGCCCCGTCCGGCAGGCGGGCGAAGGCGTCCGCGATCTCGTCGATCAGCTCGGCGTCGCTCTTGCGGCTGCCGTTGGCGTTGGTGAGCGTGACGCCGAGCTGCTCGAAGACCTTCGCGGCCTCGCCGATCCCCGCCCGCGCCTCGCCCGTTTTCCGCACGAGCGAGGAGAGGGAGGATTCGAGCCCGTTCGAGGATTGCCCGACGATGGTCAGCGCCGCGCCGAGCTCCTCGTAGACGTCCACGTCGATCTGCGCCCGGTCGGCGGCGTCGCCGATCTGCGCGATCTCGTTCGCCGCGTTCTTCGCCGCCGCGCCGAGGCCGATCAGCCCGCCGACCGCGGCGCCGCCGAGGAGGCCCCCCGGGCCGAGGACGCGGGCGAGGGACGCCACCGGCCCGGCGCGGCTCGCCAGGCCTTCGAGCGAGTCCCGCGCCTGCCCCGCCGCGGCGTTGAAGACGCGGAGCCCCGTGGAGGCGGGGGCGGCGGCGCGCTGGATCCCGCGCATCGCGTCTTCGGCGCGCTTGCCCGTCCGCTGGAATTCCGCCTCGAAGGCGCGCGCGCCCTCGGCCGAGAGCCGGACGCCGTATCGTCTCGTCATCGCGATCCCTCTTGTCTGTCGCCGCGCGCCCGGAGCCCTTCGAGGAGCCCGGCTTCGAGGCAGGGGAGGAGGAGCGGCAGGGCCGCCCCGCCCGCGCCGAGGCCCGCGGCGATCTCGCGGCAGGCCGGATAGTCGAGGCCCGCCGGGCCGGCGGCGGAGGTTCGGAGCTGCCCGATCAGGAGCGGAAAGGCCGCCCAGAGCGCGGCGCCCTCCTCCGTCTCGGGCGCGTGTTCATCCTCGGGGCAGCGGCCCTTTCCGCCCCAGCGGTCGCAGCCGAAGCCGGGTTCTTCCCGGCATCCGGCGCAGTGTTCCGCGCCCCCGCCCGCATGCCAGCGGGCGAGGGCGCTCAGGCGTTTCCCTCGGCGGCCGCCAGGTTGACCGGGCGATGCAGCGCGGCGCGGACGCGATCCGCCATGAAGGGGAAGCCCTCCCGCAGCTTGCGCCAGTTCTCCGGGTTCAGCGGCGCGGGCGCTTCGCCCGTCTCGTTCGCCACCCCGTCCCACGAGACGGCGAAGCGGGCGACGAGCGCGTCCAGCATCAGCTCCTCGGCGATGCCGGTGATCTCGTCCTGATAGGCGGCGAGCGCCTCCGGGTCGGCCCCGTCGAGCGCTTCCGCGCCGAGCGCGGAGGCCTCCCCGGCCCGCGCCCGCGCCTTGCGGAAGGCGCCGGCCTCGACCGCCTTCATCCCGGCATAGGTGACGGGCTTGAGCCGGATCGTGACGCCCATGCCGAGCGGGACGTCGCGCTCTTCGGTCAGGAGGGGGCCGAGGCGGATCATGCGCGCCTCACGCCGGGTTGTCGTAATTCGCGACGCCGTTCTTCAGCGTCGCGGTGAAGGGGCTGTCGCCCGAGCCGGGGCGCCCGGCGCGGAAGTTGAATGTGGCCGAGATCACGTCCCCGCCCTGGATCGGGATGCCGGTGCGCTCCAGCCGCGCGTTGTGGACGCGGAAGACGGCCGAGCGGGAGGCGGAGAGGATGTAGCGCAGCTCGAAATTCTGCAGCGTCCCGGCCTCCGCCGCGTCGTAGAGCGCGGCGTCGCGGAAGCGGGCGGTGAGCGAGCCCGTCACCTCCCATTTCCCCTCGTCGAGCCCCGCGGGCGTGGCGAGGCCGTTCAGCGTCTCCTGGTCGGGCGTCACGCCGGAGGCGACGCGGAATTCCGCCGCCGTCACCGCCGCGTCCTGCGACGCGCCGCGGAAGAGGACGCCCTGAAAGCCGATCGGCGTCGGGTCGTCCGCGAACTCGACCGGGGTCGTGTCGAGCGCCGCGCCGCCCTTCGTCTCCGAAAAACCGATCAGGCCGAACCGGGCGCGGGCGCGCTGGCCATCCTTCCGCGCGCTGAGGCTGAATTCGGTGTGGGTGATCCCGGTCTGGTGGAAATGCACGCCCGCGCCGGCCGCCGCCTGCGGATGCGTGATGCAGGCGGTGTGATGCGCCAGCGCCGGCGCGGCTTTCGCGGTGAAGACATGGGTGTAGGGGTCGCCCGCCCCGGTCGTCGCCGGCGCGCCGAAAAGGCCGCGGAGATGCCAGCCGAGCGAGGCGAGGCCGAGCGGCACCTCCGCATCGCCGGAAAGCGAGCGGAGGCCCGGGATCGCGTCGGGCGGCAGCGCGTCCCCCGTCAGCGTGTCGTCGGGGCTCAGCTCCTCCGCCGCCGCGGCGTTGATCGAGTAGAACGGCAGCTTGTAATACTCGCCGTCCCCGGCCGCCTCGGCCGTGGTGAAATCGGCCTGCCGGCGCATCGTCCAGATCGCGCGGTCCCCGCGTGCATTGGCCATCAGAGGTCCTCCAGCGTGTTGGATGGGGTTTCGTAGAAGAGCGTCACGGCGACGGTCGCGGCCGAGATCGGGGCGGCGGCCTCGACGTCCACGTCCGAATCGTATTCGAGGCCGCCGATCTCGATATGGTCGAGCGGGGCGGAGAGCGCGGCGCCGGCCAGCGCCGCCCCCAGCGCCTCGATCCGCGCCTCGAGGAGGCCGCGGCGGAACCCGTCCTCCGGGTCCTGCACGACGATCGTGACGTTCGCCTCGCGCTCGAATTCGCGGACGCCCGTGCCGAGCCTGCGGCCGACTTCCTCCGGGTCCTCGAAGCTCACCCAGGCGAGCCCCTCCGCCGGGCAGCGCGCCGGGCGCGCGTCGCCGCGGCTCACCCCGCACGGAACGGCCGCGGCGACGAGCGCGGCGAGGGCGGCGGCGGCGGCTTCGTGACGGGTGGTCATTCGCGCCCCCGGTCGGCGGCGTCGAGCTTCTCGAATTCCTGATCGATCAGGCGGGGAATTTGCGCTTCCCAGCGTCGCGCCGCGCCGAAGACGTCGGTCTTCTTCTTCAACTTCGCCTCCGGAATGAGCCAGAACATCGGGATCGAGTCTTCGAAGTCGCCCTTTCGAAGCGCAGTCGCGGAGGCCTTGGTGAACCCGCCGCGCTTTCCCTTCCTCCGGCGCAGCTTGTCGACGACGAGCAGCGCCAGATCCTTCCGGCCCTTAAGCTGGACGAACCGAAGCTTGCCGAACTGACTTTCCGGGAAGGTTGAAGGCTTGATCGCCTTGAACCCGATCTTCTGCGGCGCGTTCTCCGTCGGGATCGCAAGCCACACGCCCTTCGGGCTTCGCACCGTCTCTCCGCGATCGAAGGCTGTGTGGATGGCAGGCGCATTGGAATAGACCGATGCGGCGGCGTTGAGGGAAGGCTTCCCGGTCGGATAGACAGCGTGTCGCCAGGCGTTGGCGACCCGGTTCCCAAGACCCGCGCTGCGAACCTGCGCCCTCAGTTCTTCCTTGAGTTCTCGTCCCGCGATTTCAATGCCCGCCTTCACGGCGCGCTCGGCCTTCTTCAGCTCGTCGCGCATGAACTTTTCCAGATCCCCGCGCAGCGCGACCTCGATGCGGCGCGGCAACATCAGCGCGGCTCCCCGGTCGCGAGGATCGCCACGAGCCGGTTCGGGTCCTCCCAGCGGGGTTCGCCCTGCACCACCCGGCGGATCGCGCCGCCCGGCGCGGCGACGTCGATCACCGTCCCCGCCGGGAGCGCGGCGAGGTCCTCCGCGCGGACGCGAAGGTCGCCGCCGTCGGCCACGATCTCCCGCCCGCGGATCGTCTCGCCCCCCGTCGAGAGATCGACGATGGCGCGGATCACCCGCCCCGGCGTCCATTCGGGGTCGACCGTCACGTCCGAGCCGAACCGCGCGAAGGCGGCGGCGACCGGGGCGGCGGGATTCCAGGCCATCGGCTCAGGCGCCCGCCGTCTTCGCCGCCTCTTCCGCGGCCTTCGCGGCGGCGGCGGCCTCGATCTCCGCGGCGTCCGGCTCGACGCGCCCGGCGCCGGCGTCGACGATCTCCTTCGCCTCCGCCTTCGTGACCCGGCCGCGCCAGCCGGCGGGGAGGGTGCGGGCCCGCACGTTGTCGATCGGGAGCGTGAAGCTCCGGTCCATGAAGACGTGAGTATCGGCCTTCGGCGCTTTCGCGGCCATCGGAGCCTCCTGGTTTTCGGGGATGGGGAGGCCCCGCCCGGTCAGGCCGGGCGGGGCTTTTCGAGTCGGGCCGTCAGCCCGCTCAGTTCGAGCTGTGGCCGCGGACGAGGATCGCGGGGCGCATGCAGATCGGCAGCGCGTTCATCTGCGCCTCCACCTCGACATAGCGGTTCGCCTTCGGGTCCGGCATCGCCTTTGCATAGAAGGGCTGGCCGGGCGTGTTCGCCGTCTCCATGTAGTCCGCCGGGCTGTTGTAGGTCCGGAAGGTGTTCATGGTGCCGAGCGGGAAGAACCGCGCGTCGCCGGCCGGGATGAAGTTCTGCGTCACGACGGAGCCGTCTTCCTGCGGAACCTCGCCGGAGCCGAGATATTCCTCCCAGGTGATGCCCTGCCACGGGATCCCGCGGCGGACGTCGCCGCGGAGCGGCTCGACCGTGGAGGTGTAGTATTTCCACGCCTCCTTGAAGTCGTCGTTCGCCATCAGCTTGTCCCAGAATTCCGGGGAGCAGAGGGCGTGGACGCCGGTCATCATGTCGCCCTTGAGGTTCAGCTCGATGTGGCGGACGACCTCCCGCGCCTTCTTGTCCGGGTCGCCGGAGCCGAGGGCGAAGTCCACCACCTTCTGCGTCACGCCGAACTCGGTGAAGAGGTTGACGATGGTCGTCCCGTCCGCGTCGATCACCGTTCCGCGCAGCGCCCCGGCGCGGAGGAATTCCCGCGTGATGTCGAGGTTCTGGCGGTGCTCGACCAGCACCTCGTTGACGAGGTCCTGCACCTGCATCAGCTCCGTCTCGGAGCCGAAGGCGCGGATGCCCTGCACGTCCTCCGCGGTGATCCGCCCGCTGAGGGCGAAGCGCCGGGTGGCGAAGTTCCGCATCTCCCGCTTCGCGCGCTCCGCGCCGGGGATGTCCGTGCCCCGCGGGGAGGACTGGACGATCGAGAGAACGCCGTTTTTCTGCTCGATCTGGAACTGCGCGGTGCGGATCGGCTTGTCGGCGAAGAGGCCGAGCTCGCCGAGCCGGCCGAACTGGTTGGGGACGACGTTGATCGCGTCCGAAAGCTCGCGCGTGCGGAACGCGGAGCCGGTGAAGATATCCATTCCGGGCATGTCCCGCTCCTCAGCTGGCGATGATGCCGACGGCCTTCAGCGCGGCGACAGCGGTGTTCCGCTTCGTCGCGTCGTCGATCGTCGAGTGAAAGATGAGGCCGGCGCGGCGAACCCGCGCCTCCCTGACGAGGATGACGCCGGCGGCGTCCCCCCCGGTCGCGTCGACGTCCGCATGGACGAGCACGCCCTTCGGGGCCTGCGACCCGTCGGACGCGCCGGGGGCGGAGAGCGTCCACTTGCCCGAGGCGGTGATCTGGCCGAGCACGGCCCCGATCTTCACGTTCTGCCCCGAGATGATGATCGCCTCGTCCCGGCTGTAGAACGCATCCTCCTCCCAGAGGACGACGTCGCCGGTGTAGTTCGGTTCGCTGAGCGTGGTCATGGCTCACTTCCCTTTCTGAAAGCGCGCCGCCATGCGGTCGCGGGTGGAGGGGCCCTGCGCGGCGGCGCCGCCGCCTCCGGCCCCGATGCGGCGCTGCTGGCCGCGCATGCGGTCGGCGAGCGAGGCGCCCTGCACGCCGAGCGAGAGGACGCCCGCCGCCTCCTTCGGGGAGAGCGCGGTGTTGACGGCGAGATGCGCCGCCTGGGCGAAGTTCGCCGGGCCGACGCCCTTCGCGGAGAGGATCGCGCCGACGCGCTGACGCTCGGCCTTGCGACCTTTCGCGAAGGCGGCCTTCTCGGCCTTCGTCATCTTCGCCTGGTCGTCATCCTCGTCGCCGCCCTCGGCCTCGTCGTCCTCGCCGTCCTCCATGGCGGCGTCGTCGGTTTCCTCGCCTTCGCCCTCGGGCGGCGGCGCGTCCTCTTCCTCGCCGTCCTCCATCGCGGCGTCGTCCTGGTCCTCTTCCGGCCCGTCGCCCTCGGCCCGGGATTTCCCGCGGCCGAGGAGACCGGCGAAGGTGAACTTCGACATGTCTTCGCTCCTCAAGGTTCGCCGGCTGCGCCGGACAGGTGGTCGACGAAGGCGTCTAGCGCCTCGTCGGGGGGCATGACCTCGTCCACGAGGCCAATTCGCTTGGCTTCCGCCGCGCCGGAGGGGCCGGAATAGACCGCGGCCTCCGTCGCCAGCGCCGCCGCCGCGTCCATCGCCGCGCCGCGGCCCGCGGCCACGTCGTCGGCGAAGACGCGGCGCATCTCCTCCATCTCCGCCAGCCAGCGCGTCTTCACCTCGTCGGGGAGCGGCTGGAGGCTGTTGCCGTCGACCTTGTGCTTCCCCGCGAAGAGGAGCGTCGGCACCACGCCGAACTCGTCCAGCGCGCGGCTGAAATCCCAGTGGACGGCCATGACGCCGATCGAGCCGACGACGCCGAACCGCCCGGTCGCCACGGTCGAGGCGGCGGCGGCGATGGCGTAGCCGGCGGAGGCGGCGACGCCGTCCACGATGGCGGCGACGGGCTTCCGCTCCCGGGCCTCCCGGATGAAGGCGGTCAGCTCGAAGAGGCCGGAGACGTAGCCGCCGGGGCTGTCGATCCAGAGCGCGATCCCGCCGACGGCCGGATCCGCCAGCGCCTCCCCGATCTGCCAGCGGAGCTGGACATAGCCGGTCGCCCAGCTGTCCCCGATCCACGGATAATCCTTAAGAAGAAGGCCGGAGACCGGGATCACGGCGACGGCTCCGCGCTGCGCCCAGGGCTTCGTCTCGCGGGCCAGCATCTGGGCCAGCACGTCTTTTTGCCCAGCCGCGCGCGGGTCGCGCTGGCCGGAGACAACGCGGCGGGCGTTCTCCTCGCAGATCATCAGGAAATCGCGCGCGCCGGAAGCGCGCGCGATGGCGAGCGGGTTGGACCCGAGGCGCGTGAGCGCCGGGATCGAGAGGTCTGGCATGGGTTCTCCTGACTGGAGGAACGGCCGGAGGCTTCTAGTGAGCCGCCTGCACTTCGATGCGCTCGCCGCGCTTGCCGGCGCGGGCCGGCAGGACGTAACCGCGGCGGACCTCGCCGGCGGCGACCTTCACGACCTTGGTCTTCACGACGCGCCCGATGGCCGCGTTGCCCTTCTCGGTCGCGTCGATCCACGTGACGTAGGCGGCGCGCCCGTCTTTCGGGCAGATCAGCCGCCAGTGTCCGCTGGCCCAATGGCGACGGACGCCTCCGGAGATCGATTCCGCCGCCGTGACGCATCCCCGCTGGATCGACGGACCGCCGGGGCGGAAGGTGACGACGTTGAATGAGTGCATCGGCCGCCCGCGCTGTGCGGCGCGCTGGATCGCCATCCGCTCCGCGCGCGTCATGCGGCCGGGGCTTTGGCGACGCACGGAGACCGCGCGGGGCGTGGTGACGAGGGCGCAGAAGGCGATGAAACGCGCGATGGCGAGAGCCATGAACTCTCGAACTTCGCCGTCATTCAGCGGCCCCACATTGAAGCTCTCGGAAAGAACAGCGCCTCGCTCTGTGAGCGTCACCTGTGAGAGTGAGCTTGGCACGATACCTTGGGGCGTTTTCAAGAAACCGTGCAAAACGCCGGAAGTTCCGTCGAAGAGATATCCGTAACCGAACATTTCGACCCAGAAGCGCGCCAGAGGAACCTGAAAACAGGTGCCGTATAGAACGTAACGGTCTCCCTCCTCTGGTCGAAAGAAGTCGAGCATCGTCTCTTTGACCGCAGGGAAGGCTTCATCGGGCACGAGGTAACGATCCACAGCCGCGCGGAACGGATCGCCGTCGAGGAAAACGTGGTTCTCCTCCGGCATGACGAGAAGATCGCGGGCGGCGTCAATATGCGGGTATCGTCCGCGCGGCGCGGCTAGGATCGCGTCCAGAATCTTGGTCTTGGCCATGCTCGCCTCCTCAATGCACCCGCGCCGGGGCGGCGCGGCGGTTCCAGTCGTCGATGGCGCCTTCCGGGGTCGCCGCCTTCATCGGGCCATTCGCGGCGCAGCCACCGCAGATCACGGCGTAGATGCTTTCGCCTTCATCGCCCTCGCCGATATCCTCGACGTAGAGATCGGCCCCGCCGCAGAAGGGGCAGGGAACGTCGGCTGCGCTCACGCCGCCGGCCTCCGGTCGGCCTCGCCATTGTCCGGCGCGCCGCCGATCAGCTTCGCGAAGCTCTCCTGCGCCGGGTGGAGCATGCCCTCGGGCATCTCCCCGATCTCGCGGGCGATCTGGGTGAGGTTGTCCTGATAGTCGGCGCCGGCGAGCTCCGCCGCCTCGTCCTCGAGCGTCGAGATGCCGAGGGCGATGCGCATCGCGGCGGCCTGCGCCTCCTTCACCGGGTCGACGAAGCCGCGGCCCGGGCCGATCCATTTCGCGCGGGCGTAGGCGGCGGGGTTCTCCGCGAAGTCCGGCGCGCCCGCGGGCAGCGGCAGGCCGCCCGCGTCGAACTGCTCCTCCAGCCAGGCGAGGCGGAGCGGCTGGCAGAAGCGCTGCGCGAAGCTCTGGCGGCGGGCGTTCCAGCCGCGCCAGAGCTCGATCAGCGCGGCGCGTGCGCTCGAATAGTTCGTCTTCGACCAGTCGGCCGAGAGCTGCTCGTAGGTGATTCCCATCCCCGCCGCGATCTTCCGCAGGACCGCGGATTCGAACTCCGCGAACTGGGCGGCGGGGCGGGCGGCGGCGACGGTCGCGATCTTCTCGCCGGGGAAGAGATGCGGGATGCGCGCGCCGCCGAGGCTGATCTGGCGCGCGTCGTGGAACTCCTTCCGCTGCGAGGTGTAGTTCCCGAATGCCCCGCCCTCGTCGCTGAGCAGGTCCACCACCGTCTCGTTGTCGAACGGGCTCTCGATGAAGGTCCCGAGGATCGCGTTGATCACCGCCGCCTGGATCTCCACCACCGAATAGCGCTGTTCCATCCGCAGCGTCTCGACGATGGGGGAGAGGCGGGAGACGCCGCGGGTCTGCCCGTCCCGGTGCTTGTCGAAGAAGTGGAGCACCATCGGGCGGCCCCATTCCGTCTCCCGCGGCCAGAAATCCCATTCGAGCGCGCGGCCGCCGGCCCACGGGTCCGCCGGGTGGCCGCGGCGGAAATGGTAGCCGGTCGCCGCGCCGTCCTCGTCCACCTCCACGCCCGCGCGGAGCTCCGGCCCGTCCTGCCGGCCGAGCGGGTTCGCGAGGAGGTCCGGGTCGACGATGCGGAGCGTCGTGCGCGTCGGCCTGTCCTCGTTCCAGCCGATGACGCCGAGCGCGTCCCCGTCGATCAGGTAGTGCCGGTAGGCGAGGGCGAAGAGCTGCGGCAGGGGCTGGGCGCGCGCGGCGTCCGCCATCATCCGCGGATCGTCCGCCCAGGAGCGCCAGCGCGCGTCCACCGCGTCCGCGAATTCCTTGGCCCAGACGTCGTCGAGGCCGAGCGCCCGCGCGTCCGGCTTCGAGAGCGGGCGGAAATTCGCGCCGATGACGCTGTCCACCTCCTTCCCGATTCCGCCCGCGGCCCAGCCGTCGTTCCGCACGAGGTCGCGGGCGCGGGCCGTCGCCATGTCCCGGTCGCGGAGGAGGTCTCCGTCGGCGGAGCCGAGCGCGGGCAGGTAGTTCACCAGCCCGTCCGAGGCGAGCTGGTCCCCCGCCGTGTAGGGCGAGGGCGCCCAGGCGCGCGGGGCGGGGGCCAGCGCGCGGGATGAGCCGGCGGGGACGCGGAAGCGGGGCTTCGCCATCAGAACAGGACCCTCCGGGCGCGGCGGCGCTGCGAGGCCGGAGCCTCGATCCCGAGGTCGCGGCGCAGCTCGGCGATGTAGGCGTCGAGCCGCGCGAGGTCGGTCGCGGAGAAGCTCGTCTTGAAGCCGGCGTATTCGACCGAGGCCTCCTGCGCGCCGGTCATCAGCCGGTGCCGGGCCGCCTCGGCCTCTTCGAGGCGCGTGGTCAGGGTGGCCGTGTCAGGCATCGGGCAGGGCCTTCGCGATCACCTCGCCGGCAAAGCCGCGGGCGATGCGCTGCTGTTCGCCTTCCTGCTCCCGGCGGATGAACGCGCGCATCATCCCCGGCGTCATCAAGGGACGGGGGAGCATCTCCTTCGGAACCCAGAGCGTGTAAGTCGACATGACTTCAAATCCTTCCGGCTCCTGAGGCGAGGTCATGGCAGCAACTCCGACAGCGGGCGTTTCGGTTTCGGCTTCGGCGCCGGGCGGGGCGCGTCGGGCGCGTCGGCGGCGGGGACGAAGAGGTCGGGCTGCTCCGCCAGCATCGGCGCGCCCCAGAGCGCCTCCAGCTCGTCCCATTTCGCGTCCGTATGCGCCCGCCAGCCGAGGCGGAGGGCGGCGATCCGGGCGTAGCCTTCCGTGTCCAGCGCCTCGTTCCGGCGGGTCGGCTCGACGAGGGCCCACCGGCTCTCGACGATCCCGGAGGGGAGGCGCACCGTCTCCTTCTTCTCCGCCGTGATCTGGCGATAGAACTCGTCCCCCAGCCCGGTGGCGAAGCCGCAATATTTCCGGGCCTGCGGGTCCTCGACGCGGAGGGCGGAATAGAACTCCGCCTTCATCATCGAGACGTTGATCATGTAGCCGCGCTTCTGCCGCTTCTTCGCCGCGCCGTCCGCCTTCCGCTCGAACCGCATCAGCTGGTAGGCCGGGCCGGTCTGGCTCCGCGCGCCCTTCACGATGATGACGCGGCTCCAGGGCCAGCGCTTCGCCCAGTCCCACACGTCGTCGGTATAGGCGCCGCCGTCGATGGCCATCATCCCGAGGGCGAAGCCGCGGCCATGCGCCGTCTTCCATTCCGCCTTCAGGAGCCGGTCCAGCGCCTCCCGCCCCTCGACGGTCGAGATGTGATGCGGGATCACCCGGTAGTCGATCGTCCAGCAGCGGAGGTCGCGGCCGAAGGCCTTGACGTGGACCTCGATCCGGTCGTCCTGGCAGTCCACTCCCGCGGTGAGCATCCCGGCGCCGGCCGGGATCCGGCCGAGGGGGAGCTGGTCCGCCGGGTCCGCGCCCTCCACGCGGTTCCTGATCTCCTCCCAGGGCGGCGCGCTGGAGGCCTGCTCGTAGGGGAGGCCGAGCACGTCGTTGAAGAAGACCTGCTCCGGCTTCGCGTCCTGCGCGGTCGTCAGCGCCGCGAGGTCCTCGCCATCGTCCTTCCGGGTGAGGCCGAAGGCCTTCAGGTAGTCGACCGCGATCGAGGCCCAGTCCCGCTGCGGGGCGCAGGCGCGGCCCCAGAGGTGGAAGCTCGGATGGTCGCCCTTCGGGTTGTGCGGAACCCAGCGCCCGGCGGCGACCATCGCCTCCTTGTGCTTCTGCTCGATGACGCCGCCGCAGCGCTCGCAGGTGAAATGCGCGGCGCGGGGATTCGCCGGGTCGATCGAGGGGAGGAAGTTCTCCCATGTCAGCGGCCCGGCCTCGCCGCAATGCGGGCAGGGCATGTGGAACCAGCGCTGGTCCCCCCGCTCGAAGGCGCGGGTGATGCGGCAGGTTCCCTTCAGCATCGCGGTCGAGGCGCGGAGGATCTTCGCATCCTCGTAGCCGGCGGCGCGGCTCTCCGCCATGAATTCCGGGTCGCCCATCGGCCCGGCCTCGAACTTCGCGAGGTCGTCCATGATGACGAGCTTGCGGCTCGACCCGGTGAGGTCCGACGGCGAGCCGGCGGAGGTCGTCTTCAGGCTGCGGCTCCGGTCGATCGACTCCTGGTCGAACAGCGTGTCCGTCTTGTCGCCGCCGTCGAGGCCGAACATCGCCCTGAGCGCGGGGGCCTGCCGGCGGAGCGGCATCCATTTCCGGCGGACCCATTCCTTCGCGGCCGAGCCGGTCGGGTGGACGACGAGGGCGTCGAGCGGGCCGTATTCGAACCAGGCGCCGAGGGCCGGGTGGATCACGGAGCTGGTCTTGCCCCATTGCGCGTCGCCCCTCAGCGTCACCTCCCGGCAGGGATGCTCGGGCGAGAGGCATTCGAGGATCTCGGCGAGGAAGGGGAAGCGGGCGATGTCGAACGCGCCGGGGAGGGGGGAGCGCTCGTCGAAGACGATGTTGCGGGCGGCCCAGGCGGCGAGGTCCGGCGGGGGCGGGGGGGCGAAGGCGGCGGCGGCGGAGCGGGCCGCGACGAATTCGGCGGAGGCGAGGTAGCCCATCAGAAGTCGGCTTCGGCCTCGTCTTCCGCCAGCGCGGGCCCGGCGAGCGCGAGGGCGGCGGAGCGGCTCGCCCGGTGGCGGCGCCAGTGATCGCGGAGGATGCGGCGGACTTCCTTGAAGTCCACCTTCAGCTCGTCGGCCAGGGAGCGGGCGGCGGCGGTGAGCATCGCCTCGAACATGCCGATCTCGGAGGTGAGGAGGCGCGCGACCTCCCGCTCCATCGATTCGCGGAGGACGAAGCGGCCTTCCTCCTCGGCGTTGCGCCGGCGGGCGGCGCGGGCCTCCTCCTCGGCCTTCTGGATGCGGGCGAGCTTGTAGCGGTCATCGTCCGTCGGGGAGAGCAGGGCGTCGCGGGGCTGGGGGTCGCGGGCGGGGGCTTCGCGGTTCGGGGCGTCGGCGAGGATGCGCTGGCGGGCGGCGTCGGTGGCGGCGGCGTTGCCGAGGCGCTGGCCCGGATCCATCCGGACGCCGAGCGCCGCGGCGCATTTCCGCACGTCGAACCGGCGGCGGCGGCCCTCGCCCGTCCAGCATCCGTCCAGCTTGCCGGAGGAGACCCACTGCGAGACGGCGCCCTTCGTGCGGCCGAACAGCTCGGCGAGTTCAGTTGCGTTTACTTGGTCAACCATCTCCCGGCCTTGAACTATCGAGAGTTTAGGCTTTCCGCGAAAGTTCAGCGCACCAAAACCCATGCGCTAAGCCGCCCCCGTATACGTCGACACGGCCGGAAGGACCCGCTGAATTCCGATTTCCCATTGCGCTGCAAGGCGGCTGCCCGATCGCACGGAGGCGAAGGCTGCCCGGTTTCGCCCGCGTCTCGGCCCGGAGGCTGACGTCGGATCGGCGATGCGAAACCCCTTACCCCACCAGCGCGAGATTTTCAACGCCGATCTCCGTCACCGTCTCCCGCCCGAAGATGTTGACCGGAACGCGCGCGAACGTCCCCGCCGGCCGCACGAAGATTTCCTCGACGACGACGACCGCCCCGTCGAACGCCCCGCCGAGGATCTCCACCCGATCCTTCGGGTTGACCTCGCGCCCCGCCGCCATGTCGCGATGATGCGCCGGCGCGGTGAAGGCCCCCGTCGCGCCCATCTCCCTGAGCGCCTTGATCTTGGCCTCCGGCACCGGCCGCACCACGCCGCCGACGCCGACGATCCCGAAGACGCCCCGCATCGCGCAGAGCCCGCGCCAGTCGCCGCCCGGCCCCATCCGCACGAAGAGATACCCCGGCAACAGCGAGCGCTCGACCAGCTCGCGCGCCTTCGCCCGGCGGGAGCGGCGGGCCCAGATGCGCCGCACGAGCATCATCGCCTCGAAGCCGCGCGAGCGGAGCGCCATCTCCATCGCCCGCTCCCGCCCGGTCTCGACCCGCGCCGCATACCATTCGCCCTTCATGGCCGCGCCTCCGCGCCGATCCCGGCGAGGTCGTCCGGCACCCGATGCCCGGCCTTCGCCAGCGCCTCGGCCGGCACGCCGCCGCTGATGACCGCCGCCATCCGGCAGCGCCGCCGAAGGTCAAAGAGCCGCGCCGGCGGCGCCGTCCCCTCCCGCGCCCACCAGCCGAGCGCGCGCCCGACCTCGCGCTGATCCACCAGCGAATCGCCGCCCGTCTCCGCCTTCCGCTTCGCCAGCACCGCCTTCACAAGCAGCTCCAGCGCCTGAGGCGCGGGCCAGCGCCCGCCCTTCGCCTTACCCTCCAGCCTGATCGCCGCGCGGATCGCCTCCAGCTCCGCGACCGAGCGCCCGCGATGCGGCCGCCCGATCTCCGCCAGCCGCGCCGCCCAGGGCGCCTCCGCCCAGCCCCGCGGCGGCTTCAGGCCCTTCCGCGTCGCGCTGGACGTCAGCGGCTCGACGATCTCCCGCGCCCAGCCATCCGTCCCTTCCTGCTTCTCAGCCAGCCCGACCTCCGCCGCCGCATCGGCCGGGCCGCCGGGCGCGTCGGAGGAAGAGATTTTATTCTGAGATTCTGTGATGTTCTGTCCTGTACCACTCTGACAGTTCGAGCGTGAAATCTGCTGTAATTCTGCTGTCATGATTACACCTCATTCCACTTCGATTTGAGTGCGATTACACGTCCGGCCCGTCGCCGGGATCGGCCTCGCGGAGCGCAAGCCGCGCGACGTTTCCGGTCCATCCGAGCTCGTCTCGGAGCGCGTTGCGCAGGTTGTCGGGCGTCATGTAGAGGTCGGTCCGGTCGAAGAAGTCGATCAGCGCGGTCACCACCTGGTCGTTTTCGATGAGGTGGCCGGGCAGCTTGATCGCCCGCATCTGCTTCTTCAGGCGATGCCGCTTCTGCGCCAGAAGCCCGGCGTCGCGCTTCGCCTTTCGCCCACGGGCGAGCTGGCCCATGCGCCCGACGATCTCCTCAAGCATCTTCACATGGCCGAGCCGGATCATGATCCGCCCGTCATCCTCGACCTCGACCTCGCGGAATCCGTCCAGCGCAGCCCGCCCCTCCGCCTCGAAGGCCTCGACGTTGGGAAAGCGTCCGAGCGTCGCCAGCTCGACCGGCGCGAGCGGCAGCGTCCCCGCGGGGTCCTGCCGCATCGCCTCGCACCAGTAGATCAGCGCGGTGCCAAGCGCCCCGCGCCGGTCGTTCATCAGGCACTCCGCCAAGAAGCCGGAACCGAGGAACTGGTGGTAGTGGAACGGAAACCAGTCATGCGACGAGAGCGTCTCGCCCCGCGCCAGCGGCCATCGCTCGCGCCCGGCCGTGATCACCCCGTCGTCATAAACCTCGCTCATGGCGCCTCCATCCTCAGAAACCGCGTCTCGCCCGGCGGCGTGAATCCGTCCCAGATGAACCAGGCCGTCGCCATCGTCGGCGAGCCCTCGCCCGTCCAGTCCACGCGCCAGGTCATCAGCCGCACGCGCGCCGGCGCGAAGGCGGCCCAGAGCGGGGCGAGGCCCGCCGCCGCCGGCCAGCTCCAGGAGAGGAGCAGCGCCATGTAGTCGAGCC
This sequence comes from Pikeienuella sp., assembly GCF_046290545.1. Lineage (NCBI taxonomy): Bacteria > Pseudomonadati > Pseudomonadota > Alphaproteobacteria > Rhodobacterales > Paracoccaceae > Pikeienuella > Pikeienuella sp. The sequence goes on from NZ_JBKAGV010000015.1 coordinate 79,137, forward strand.
CGGCGGAAAAGAGCCGCCGCGCCCGCCAGATCCACGGCGCGCCCGTGCGGGCGTTGACGAGCGCGAAGGGCGGGTTCGTCACCAGCGCCGGCGCCAGCGGAAGCTCGGCTTCGAGGAAATGCAGGTTCCGCGTGCGCGGCCAGCCGCGGTCCTCGATGTCCGACCCGATCACCCGGAACCCCGCCGCCCGCAGCGGCCGTGCGATGTCCCCCGCGCCGACCGCAGCCTCCCAGAGCGCCGGAAAGGCGGCGAGCCGCGCGCCTTCGTCCCGGATCAGCCCGTGAACCGGCGAGGGATCGACGGTCGGATAGAAATCCGCTTCCGCGCGAGGCCGGGGCAGGGCGCGCCCCGCGCCCAGCGCCTTCGCGAGACCCGAGGCGGAGGGGGCCTTCACCAGAGCCCCCGAACGATGTCGACGACGACGGGCGGCAGCAGATGCGCCATGACGAGCATCCAGAACAGATGCTCGCGGTCCCGCATCATCTCCCGCCGCTGCGCCTCGGTCGCCGCGAGATGAGCGAGGCAGCCCCGCGCCACCGTGTCGGCGAGATCGCCCCGCTCCAGATGGTCGGCGATCTCCCGCGCGCGCGCGGCCTTGACGGTGATCTGCACGCTCGGAGCCGTCGCCGCGTAGACGCGGAGCTGCTCCGCGAAGGTCAGCCCCTCGCCGCTCACCGCCGCCCCTCCAATTTCGCCGCGCGCCGGCCTTCCGCCTTCGCCGCGCACGCTTCGCCCCCGCAATGCCAGAGCATCCCGCGCTCGCCCGGCCTGATCTCGCTCCGGAACCCCGGCATCCCGAGCCCGAAGGGCGCGTTCCCCGCCTCGCAGATCATGCAGACACGCCCGAGCCGCGGCGGCGCGTCCGGAACCGCGGAGAAGAGGTCTGGCTCAACCGTCATGCGACTGCCCCGGCCGGCGCGCTCACGCGCTTCGCGGGCGAAGCGCTTCCGCGCGCTGCGGACGCCGGGCGCGCGGCGCCCGCCGCCGCTTCCGCGCTCAGCGCCGCGGCGAGCCGCGACGCTTCACTGCGCCGCCGCGCCGCGATCTCCCGCGCCCGCGCCCGCGCCGCCTCGACCAGCCGCGCCTCCGCCGCCGCGCCCGCTTCGATCCGGCGGGCGAGGGATTCCATCCCGCGCCGCACCGTGGAGCGTCCGAATCCGAAATGCCGCGCGACCGCCCATTGCGACCGCGGCCCGAGCTCGACCGCCAGCATCATCGCGACCTGCCGCGCATGGGCGACCTCGCGCCGCCGCGACGGGCCGAGCAGCTCCGCGCGCCCCAGCCCCGCCTCGGCGGCGACCGCCTCGACCACGGCGGCGACGGGAACCGCCCGGGTCGCCGGCGAAACGTCTTGCGTCATGGCGCGCCCTCCCGCGCTTGCGGAGCAAGCGCTGCGGGCCGACATGTTTCGGGCGAAACATTTTGCGCCCCGATCAGGTCGTCCCGCCCGATCGCGCGCAGCGCGTCCGCTTTCCGCACCCCGTAATCCCTGTGCAGCATCCGGTATTCCCGCGCCTCCGCCGGGCTCAGGAGGCGCTTCCAGCTCCGTCGATTCCGCGTCGCGCTGACCGCGGCGCCGCGCTTCGCGGCGATTTCCGGGTCGCGCCGCGCCGCCTCGATCTTCGCCGCGATCTCCGGGTCGGCGCGCAGCCGCGCCATGTTGAGCCGCCCGGCGCAGGCGCCGCAGCGGCCCGACTTGCTGGAGCGCGTCACCCGCGCGCCGCAGCCCTCGATGCAGGGCGCGGCGGCGTAGTAGCTGGGACTGCGCCGCGTCATTCCCCGCATCCCGCGCCCGGCGCGCCGGGGTTCGCCGGGTCCACGAACAGATCCCAGCGCCGCCACCCCTGCGGGCAGAGAAAGCCCCAGTCGCGATAGTTCGGCCCGGTAATGAAGAGCGTCTCCGCCGGCTTCCCGCCGACAAGCTCCAGCCGGTGCGCGAATTCGCCCGTCCGGAACACGACGTCGCCGCGCGCCAGCTCCCGCGCCCCCGCCTCCGTCACCTCGCGCAGCCGCCCGGCGCAGACGACGGAGAGCGACGGCCAGGGATGATCGTGCAGCGCCCGGTCGTCGTCGTCATGCAGGATGCGGTGATAGTAGACGTTGAACTGGTCGTTCCGCGGGGTCAGATACCAGCGCTCCATGTAGGGGTCGCCCGGCGGCCCGATCAGGAAGTCTGGCGCGCGCTCCGGCCGGCAATCCCAGATCTTTCCGAGAAGCCCGTCCGCGCCCTCTTGCGCCTGACGATCCAGCGCCGCAGGCCGGCGCGATTCTGGCGAAACGTCTTTCATCATGGCCGCCCCTCCTGCCGCGGAAACGCCTTCGGCCGCTCCGCCTCCAGCGCGTCATAGGCCGCCCAGGCGCGGGCGGCGGCCGCCGCCGGGTCCGTCTCGCGAAGCCGCAGGAAGGCCGCGAGATGCGGCTCGACCAGCGCCCGCGCGGCGGCGTCAAGATCGAAAAACCAGCGCGCGGCGGAGGTCGCCAGAGCGCAGCTGCGCTCCGGCTTCGCCGCGTTGGCGTAGCGATGCCCGGCGAGCGACATCGCGGTCGCGAAATGCTCGCGCGCGCTCACGGCTTCGCCTCCGGCAGCGCCCGCAGCGCGGCGACCAGCGCTGCGATCGGGCCGATCTCGATCCGGCCCTCTGCGCCGCCCCATGTCCGGATGATCACCGCATCGCCATCTCGACCGACCAGCTCGCAACGGTCATCGACCTCGTGGGACAGTCTTTCGACTTGGCGCTTTGCGTTGAAGGCGAGATCCATCCAGTCAGGCATCGCCGCGCCCTCCCGCGCTTCCCTTGGAAGCGCTGCGGGCCGTCGCGCCTCCTTCGGAGGCGCTCGCTCCCGCTTCCCCGACCGCGTCGAGATAGAGGTCGAGCATCGCCTGCGCCTCGGCCCGGTCCTTCGGGTCGATCCGCCGGGCCTTCACCGTGCGGCGGATCGTCGGCGCGTCGTAACCCTGCGCCTTCGCCTCGGCGTAGATTGCGGCGATGTCCCGCGCGATGTCGGCCTTCGCCTCCTCCAGCCGCTCGATCCGCTCGACGATGACGGCGAGCTGCTCCGCCGCGATCCCGGCGGAGCGCATCGCCGCCGCATCGAAGTCGTCGTCGGGCCTCAGCCCCTTGCCCGGCCGCGCGGCGACGAGCGAGGCGCGAATGTCCGCGACGCCGTGCTCCGCAAGATGAGCCTTCACCTGACCAGCCAGTTCGTCGCTTCCGTCCACCATCCCCGCCTCCTATCGCCCGCTCGCAATAAAAATCGCCGCCGCCAGCGCCCGCGGCCGGGGCTGCGGCGCCCGCGCGCGGAGCGTCTCCGCCTCAGCCAGCCGCGCCGGCAGGTCGCCCAGCGCCCGCGTGATCGCCGCCTCGCCGATCTCCCCCGCCCAGCCCGGATCGAAGAGCAGAAGCTCGACCGCCAGCAGGGCGTCGGTCGGGATCGGCGCGAGCCCGGCGGCGACGAGCGGCGCGAGCACGCGCGTCAATCCCGCCTCGCCCCGCCGCCCGGCGATGGAAGTGAGCGCCGGCGCGGCGACCGTCTCGCCCGGGAGATACCGGCCCGCCGGCTTCGCGTTGCGGAGGAGATTCGCCCCCGCCGCCCGGCACGCCGCCTCGACCGCCAGCGCGACGGGACGCCCGGCGGCGACCGCCGCGTGATGGCGCTGCATCGGCGTGACCTGGACGCGGGAGGAATTGAGCCCGACGAAGGCCTCCGCCTTCTCCGCCTCCGCCGCGTCGGGCAGGACGAGGCAGGGCGCCTCGGTCTCGCCCGCCATCAGGAGGATCGTCGCGGTGTGCTGGCCGTCCAGAACCTCGAACCAGCCGTCCGCCCGCGCCGCGACCGAGAGCGGCTTGAGCCGCGCCCAGTCGAACGCCTCGACGGCCTTGCGGATCATCGTCACCGAGCGCGCCGCCATCCCGCGCTGATAGGCCTCCGAGACGGCGAGCCGCGCGAGCGGAATCCAGCGGAGCGCGGGCCGCTTGCCCGGCGCGCGCGGCTTCAGGTTGCGGTCCGAGACGGGCGCGACGGGGCGCAATCCCGCAGGCGAGGCCGCCTCCGGAATCTCCGCCACGGCGCGATGCGCCCGGAACGGCCAGACCTCGCTCAGCCCGCGCGCGGGCGTCGTCTCGGGCGCCGGATGCCGGTCTTTTTCGGGGCGCGGCGCCGGCCTCCGCGTGGCCGGCGGCTCTCGCCGACCCCCGGTCGCCGGGACTTCGGGCCCCTCCGCCCCCTCTCGCGCTTTGCTCGCAAAGCGCTGCGGGCAGGGCGTTTCCTCCGGAAACGCTGAGCCCGGCTTGGCGTCATTGTGGGGAACCACCGACCCCGTGCCCGAATCCTTCGCGGCCTTCCCGAGCGCCGCCCCCGCCGCCTCCAGCCGCCGCCGCTTCGCCTCCGCCGCCTGAAACCGGCGCTGGCGCTGGGCGGCGCGCGCCGCCGCGTCGCGGCCGTCCTTCCAGTCGCCCGGCTGCGTCACGTCACGCGCGAAGGTCCGCGGCGGGCAGCGCGTGACCTCCCCGGCCGCGACCCGCCGCTCGATCTCCGCCTTCAGTTCCGGGTCGAGACTCATGACGCCTCCGAAAAAACCCCCTCCGCCGCGAAGGCCGCGGACGGAGGGGAGTTCAGGGAGGAAACGCCGGACCCTTCCGGCTGTCCCGACCTCCCGGACGGGACCTCGTGCGAAGGCGCGCCCTCTTGCGCTTGCAGGGCAAGCGCCGCGGGCCGGCGCGATGCGGGTGAAATCGCTTTCGCAATCACGCGCGCCTCCTGAATCTCATCGCCGCCAGCATCGCCAGCGCGCCGCCGAGCAGCCCGGCCGACCATGGCGCAGGCACGGGCGCGACGGGCGCCGCGCCGTAGTCCGGCCGCAGCGGCGGGACGAACGCCGCCCCGCCCGGCCCGCCCGGCGCTTCGGGCGGCGCGCCATGCGCGGCGTAACCGGCCGCCCCGCCGCCCCACACGCCGCCCCACACACCGCCCCACACACCGCCCCACACACCGCCTGCACGCGCCGCGAACACGAGCGCCGGGGGCGGCGCGCCGCCCTCGAAGACGAAGATCGGGTTGCCGCAGATCTCCGCCTTGTGAATTCCGGCGTAGACGAGGCTGGGGATGCAGGCCCGCCCGTCCGCCGCCACGCCCCAGCGCGCGCCCGAGGCGGCGAGCCAGGCCCGGTCGAAGGCCGCGACCTGGTGGACGGGGCCGAAGGCCCGGCCCGCCCGCGCGCCGTGATTGGCGATCACGTCGCCGTCGCAGATCGCGCCCGGCGCGCCCGCGCCCGCCCGCTCCGCCGCCAGCGCCGCCGCGGGCACATGCGCCGCATCCCAGCAGGGATTGCCCCGGGGCCCCGCGCAGGGCGCCGCGCCGGGATGGGACCAGACGGCCCCCGCCGCGAGCAGGGCGAGCGCGGCGTTCACCGCCCGCCTCCGTCCGCGGAGCCCGCTTCCAGCGCGTCGAGAATCTCCCGCAGCACCGCCAGCGCCTCGGAAACCTCCTTTACCGCCTCCGCGCGCTCCGCCTCGGTCAGCCGGGACGGGTCCGCGCTGCGGGCGGAGAAGGCCGCGATGATCGAGGCGACGGCCTCGCCGCACTCGACCGAGGCGGAGGCGCAGAGCGTCTGGAGCGAGCCCGAGGCCGCGGCGCGCCGCCCGATCCGCTCGAAGAGCAGGGTCGTGAGCGGGAAGACGCCGACCGCCTCCTCAAGCGCCGCCGCCGCCTCGAAGGTGACGGCCATCTGCCCCGCGCCCATGCGCGAGATCGTGGACTTGTGAACCGGCCGCCCGGCCCGCGCCGAAAGGATCGCCGCCGCCGCCTCGACGCCCCCGGCCCGCTCGACGAGCCCGGCGAAGACGCGCTGCGCGACAAGATCGAGGCTCACGGGCGGGCCTCCTGCCGGGAGCGCTCGCCGCCCGCAACCTTGTTCCCTCGCCTCGCCCCGCCGCCTTGTGAGACGCCTTTCCGCGAGGAGGCGCCCGGCGATGACAGGCGATGACCCACCAGAGCGAAAAGGGCGGAGACCTCGCGGCCTCCGCCAGTCTGAGACGCTCCGACAGCAGTCGCGCCGGGCCGGAGCCCGACGCATCCGCCCGCCCGTGGGAGGGACGGGAGGATTTCGGGGAGGGCGCCCTCTCGCGCTTGGCAAGCAAGCGCTGCGGGCCGACGCGAATCCTGCGGATTCTCTTGGCGCATCACGCGGCGCCCTCGGAACAGGCGCCCCCCGCCGGGCTCCGGCGCTCGGCGGGGGGCTGGGAAGCGGCGGCCGGGGAGGCAAGCTCCGCTTCCGTCTCTGGCGCGGGGGCGATCCCCGCAAATTCCTCCGCCTTCACCGCGCCGCCCGTGGCGCGTTCGATGCGAAAGGCGATATCGACCGGAACCATCGTTCGCCGCCCCTTCGTGACATCAGAAATCCACCCCTGGGATCGACCTATGGCCGCCGCAAGGCGAACCTGCGATCCGACGATCTGAGCGGCCCTGTTCATGGCGTCTGCGGTTGTCATTAGGCGCAGATACCGCAATTGCGGTTATTTCGCAAGCATGGAAACCGCATATGCGATTTGATCGCGGCGGCGGAACCGGGCAGCCGCCTTGCATGGGCACGACGAAGCACGACGACTCGACGCTGGCAGGCCGGTTAAAGCACGCCATGGCTCTGGCTGGATTGACGCAAGAGCCGCTCGCTCTGCGCGCTGGGATTAGCCAGACAACGGTCACTGACATTGCGCGCGGGCGAAACGCTACCTCGAAGAAGCTGCCGCTCATCGCCAAGGCGCTCGGCGTTCGGCTAGACTGGCTCACGACCGGCCAGCCGCCGATGCGGCTTGATGCGACGTCGACCGGGGGCGTACCGCTCGACGAAGAGGACCGCGCTGCGATGCTCGACCTTGCTGAACGTGTTGTCATCTTGCGGGATAAGCTTGGATTTTCCGTTGCCCAGCTTTGTCGCGGAACCACCCTGACGCCCGCGGAGATCGAGGCGGTCGAGGACGGACGACTCTGGCTTGGCCCGGCCAAGCTCGACGCGCTGGCGACGAAGCTTGGCACTTCGGCTGACTGGTTGGTACGAGGCCTAGCGTTCGACTCCTATGAAATGCGGGACGGCGATCATCATCTGATCCGCACGATTCACGACGTCGCGAAGGGCCCGCTCCGCCGCGAGGTCTGACCGCCTAGCTTTCAAACCGACTCGGCCTCCCGAACCCGGCGCCACGACCATCGCGCCGCCGCGCTCTTGGCTTATTTGAAAAACCGCAAATGCGGTTGACTATATACCGCATTTGCGATATCACCCTTCCCCGCAAGCTCCGATGACGGACCTCTGACCGGGAGAGACTGATGCAGCCCGCCCCTTTAGCGACCGCGCCGCAGAAGCTTCTCTTTGAGATAAGTCCGCGCCGCCTTGGTCAGGGCGGGCGTCTGGCGCTCGGCGAACGTTTGCATCCAGCGCCGGGAATCGGCGGTCGCCAATTCCTGAAACGCCTCGTCCTGCATCGCCTCAGCCACCAGGTGCGCCCAGCGGGCGCGGGGCAATCCTACGCCGCCCTCGGAGTCGATGGCCGCCTCGACTGCCTTTGTGGCGGAAACCCAGACGGAGGCGACCTCGAAGCTAACGCCCTCGGCAACCATGAACCCACGCGTAGAGAGATAAACGATCTGCCCCGCGGTCGGCGCGTCCTCGCCCGCACCCTCGACAGGCAGGATTTCGACGGGCGGCGGCGGCGCTTCCTCGCGCTTTACCCTTGGCTCGCGCTCGCGCGCCCGCCGCGCGATTACGATCGCAATGACGCCCGCGACCAGAAGAAGTCCGACAAGAATTTCCATGACGCCCTCCACCTCTCCCGCCCGGCGCGGGTTCCGAAACGAGGGTCGCACGAAACCAGCATCCCGCAAAACGTCCCCCGGAGGGAGAGACCATGACCGACCCTGCAGACCCGCTCGACCATTTCCTCGCCGCGAAGGCCGCCGCTGTCGCCGCGCTGGGCCAGCTGGAGCGCTGCATCCGCGATGACGAGCGGCTCGTCCTGCTGCCTGCGTTCGGGGAGCTTACCGACACCGTCCGCGAGTTCGCTCAGGAGACGTCGCGGCTCACCGAAGCCGTTGCGGAGTTCAAGTCAGGGCGATCGGGAGACGCGGCATGAAAACCCTCGAACAATCTCTCCGCGACGCGGCGGCGAAACCCGGCCTCCTGCCGCGCGAGCGCCGCGCGCCGACGCTGGCGGAGGCGATCTCCGGCCTCGCGACGCTCTGGGCCGACCGCGCCCGCCGCGCCCGCGCCGCCGCCGAGGGGCGGACGACCGAGGCAGAGCGCAGCGCCGACTTCGCCCGCGCCGACGCCCTCGACGTCACCGCCGACGAGGCCCTCCGCGCCCTGCGGGAGGCCGGGCTGTGACCCTCCCCGCCCGCGTCACCTTCATCGCCGCGCCGGCGCTCGTCGTGGCGCACATGCTTTTCGAGATGTGGCCGCTATGAGCGATGCGCCCAACGCCAAGATCTTTCCCAAGGGGCGCGTCGTCAGCGTGCGCTTGGAGGTCGCGCTTTGCGAAACCGCCAGTCTGGCCGAGCTGCTCGAATGGGCGGAGCACGAGTTCGCGCAGCGCGGCGGCGTCTCACTTGACAACCCGCTTTTGCAGGCGGGCGGCGAGATTCTGACCTGCCGCGTTTTTGACTCGGGCGAATACGCTCTCGCCACGGCCTTCGACGTCGAGAAGGAGCCGGGCGTGACCCGCTACAAACGGCAGATCGTGCGCCTGCCGGATCGGCGAACCGTAGCCGAGGCGAAAAGCTGGAAGCCGCCTTCCGACATGATCGCCGCCCGGATCGTCGGCGAGGCCGAGGAAACGACATGACCCTCCCGCGCCTCTTCCCCTCCGCCCGCTACGGCGGCCTCGAGGACGAGCGCCGCGTCGCCTTCGCGCGGATCGAGCCGGGCAAGGCGGACGCCCGCGACCTCGCCGAGGAGATCGCGACGCGCTGCAACACCTGGCCCGAGCTGGCGAGGCGCTGCACGGACCTGGAGCGCGAGCTGAAGGAGGCGCGCGGCGAACGCATCCTCGCCGAGGCGAAAATCGAGGAGCTGCGCGTCGCGCTCGACGCGCAGACAATCCTGAAAACCATCGCGGAGCCCCGCAGATGACCCGCCGCATCCTCGCCGCCGCCGCGCAGATGGCCGACCGCAGCCGAAAGGACGACGAATGAACGCCCCGGAACTCTGGCCGCTTGAAGCGCTCGCCCTCTCGAAGCTGAACCCCCGCGCGACGCCGCCAAGCGCCGAGCGCGTCGCCGCGCTGGCCGGGTCGATTCGCTCGGTCGGCCTCCTGCAGCCGTTGATCGGCGTGCGCGTCGAGCGCGAGGACGGGGACCGGGCCGAGATCGTCGCCGGCGGCGTCCGCCTCCGCGCGCTGAAGAGCCTTGCGGCGTCCGGCGACTGGCCGGAGGATCGCCGCGTCCCGGTGATCCTCGTCTCGGGCGACGCGGCGCGCATCGCCGGCCTCGCCGAGCAGGCGAGCCGCCTCCCGCTCGACCCGGTCGACGAGTTCCAGGCCTATCACCAGACGAAGCTCGACGGCGCAAGCGAGGCGGAGATCGCCGCCGCCTTCGCCGTCTCCGAGCGCTACGTGAAACAGCGCCTCGCCCTCGCCGCCCTGCCGGCCGAGCCCCTCGCCGCGCTCAGGGCGCGGGAGATCACGCTCGACGTCGCGATGGCGCTGGCGAGCGCCGGCGCCCGCGCCGCCTCGATGTGGAAGAAATACGAGCGCGACGCGCGCCATCACCCGGATTACGCCCGCCGCCAGATCCGCGCCGAACTCGCCATCCTGGAAGACGGCCACCACCAGCTCCGCCGCCTCGAACAAATCGGCCGCGAGGCCTTCGAGGCGGCCGGCGGGCGGATCGAGGAGGATCTCTTCGGCGGCGTCCGGCTGGTGAACCCGGAGGCGCTGGCCAAGGCCGAGGAGGCGACGCGCGTTGACCGGGCCGCGGCGCTCGCGAAGGAAGCGGGCTGGCTCGAATGGGCGTGGCTGGAGGATGCGGGCGAGCACTGGGTCCGCATCAAGCCCGCGCTTCCGGGCCTGAGCGCCGAGGAGGCCGCCGAGTTCGCCGCGCTGCAGGCGCGCGAGGGCTGGCCTGACGAGCTGGGAGAGGAGGACGACAAGCGCGCCGACGAGCTTGCCGAGCGCGCCGAGGCGGACCGATGGTCCAACGATCAACTGTTCGTCGGCACCGCGTTGATCGACTGGCCGCCCTATTGCTCCGAGCCGCGCATCGTCGGCGCCGCGATCGAGCCCGAGGGGATCGAGACCGCCCGCGCGCGCGGCCTCCTGCCGCCGGCGGGCGACCAGGCGACGGAGGATCAGCGCGCCGCCCTCGGCCTGCCCGAGACGCTGGACCTCTCCGCAGCGCGTGAAGCCGCCACCCCGCCCCGCGCCTCCGAGCCGGAGCCGGGCGCGGACTGGCCCGCCGCCCTCGTCGCCGATCTTCGCAACCTCGCCGGCGACATCGCGCGCGAGCAGCTGCTCGACAAGCCCGACCTCGCGCTCAGCCTGCTCGCGTGGAGCCTCGCCATCGAGCGCGTGTGGAACCGCCCGCTCGCCGTCGATCATCAGCCGACGACGCGCTCCGGCCTGATCGCGCTCGACGCCGCGGTCGACGGCTGGAAGGCGACGGGCGACGAGACCTTCGCCGCCTTCCTCGCCAAGGGCGCGAAGCACCGCAACCGCCTCCTCGCCTGCGTCGCCGCTTCGACTTTTAAGGGCGCGAAGGCGCAGGACTTCGCCGTCTGGCTCGACCTCGACCTCCGCGCCCACTGGACGCCCGACGCGCCCTTCTTCAAGCGCCTCACCCGCGACCAGCTCGTCGCCGTCGCCGAGGAGATCGGCGCGAAGGGCGACCGCGTGAAGGCGACGATGAAGAAGGCCGAGCTGGTCGAGGCGCTGGCGGCCGTCTTCGCCGACCCGCCCGAGGAGATCGCGGAGACGGTGCGCGCATGGCTCCCCGCGCCGATCCGCGCCAAGGACGTGGCGATATGACCGAGGTCGAGCTGATCTTTCAGACGATGAAGGGAGACGCCGCCTGCTTTCACGAGGAAGAGGCGCAGGCCGGCCCGCTCTTCGGCGGGAAGAAGCCGCGGGACATCTGGCTCCCGCTTTCCGAGATCACGATCTTGGGCGTGGGCCGCCCCCGCCGCGGCGCCGTCGTGAAGGTGACATTGCCGGAGTGGCTGGCGATCAGGGAGGGATTGGTATGATGGATACGACAAAACCGAGCGCCGCCGCGCTCGCCCGCGCGATCGAGGGGCATGTGATCCTCGTGCTTGCGACGCTGGATCGCGACCACTACTCGCCCATCGCGCCGATAGCGCACGACCTCGAGGTCTCGCCCGAGATCGTCCGCGCCACGCTCCGTGAGCTCCGCCGCCGCGGCCTCGCCGAGTTCTCGAACGGGCTCTGGAGCGAGGTCCACGACCGTCCCGCCGGCGCCGGCTACCGCCTCACCGAGGAAGGCCGCGCCGCGGCCGAGGCGGGCGCGTGATGGGTGACCAACCTGAAGCCCCGGAGGTCACGGCGATCCTGCAATTGATGGCCGAGGACGCTTTCGACGTCCTGAACTGGGCGCGGCGCCTTGGCCTGAAGCGAGACGCTCAGATCGAGCAGACGGCGGCAGCGTTTCGGAAGAGCCTCTCTGACGCCGGCATGGCGATCACTGTGAAGGAGCCCTCCAATGGCTGACCGCACGTCCATCGAATGGACCGACGCCACCTGGAACCCCGTCCGCGGCTGTTCCCGCGTCTCCGAGGGATGCCGCAACTGCTACGCCGAGGTGATGGCCGCGCGCTTCTCCGGCCCCGGGGACTGGGGCGAGGGGCTGGCGGAGATCGTCGGGCCGCCGGGGAAGCGGGATCACCGCTGGACGGGCAAGGTGAAGCTCGCCGAGCATCTGCTCGACCAGCCCCTCCGCTGGCGCCGCCCGCGCCGGATCTTCGTCAACTCGACCTCCGACCTCTTCCACGAGGCGATCCCCGACGACTGGATCGACCGCGTCTTCGCCGTGATGGCCCTCGCCCCGCAGCACACGTTCCAGGTGCTCACGAAGCGGCCGGAGCGGATGCGGGATTATCTGACGCGGCACGATGTCGGGCTTCGCTGGGCCGATGCGACGGACAAGCTTCCCGGCGCTGGCGTTCGCGTCATCTGGCCTGAAACGGTCGTCCGCTGGACCAAGGAGGGCCTCCCCAACGTCTGGCTCGGCGTCTCCGTCGAGGACCAGGCGGCGGCCGATTCCCGCATCCCGCCCCTCCTCGCCACGCCCGCCGCGAAGCGCTTCATCAGCGCCGAGCCGCTGCTCGGGCCGATAAATCTCGGCGCGATCGAGGGCGAATGGGATGCGCTGGACGACGGCGCTGACGAGAGCGTCGCGCCCGAACCGATCCTCGACTGGGTGATCGCCGGCGGCGAGAGCGGCCCCGGCGCCCGGCCCATGCACCCCGACTGGCCCCGCAGCCTCCGCGACCAGTGCGCCGCGGCGGGCGTGCCGTTCTTCTTCAAGCAATGGGGGGAGTGGGCGCCGCAGGGGATGTCCTCCGAAAGGTGGATCGTCCGCGCCGACGGCTCACATGAATCATCCACGACCCCAAACGGCGTCGGGCGTCACGCGATGCGCGATGGCGGATGCTTCGTCTACCGCGTCGGCAAGAAAGCCGCCGGCGCCACGCTCGACGGCCGCGAGCACCGGGAGTTTCCGGCATGAGCGAGGAACATCCCCTTGACCTGTGCGAATGCGGCGACTTCCGGCGCTGTCATCTCGACGGGGCAGGCCCCTGCAAGTTCAACGACGGCGGTCGCGACCTTTGTCATGGGATGAAGGATTGCACGGCGTTTCGCCTTGCGCGCCGCTACACGGAGGAGCCCCGATGATCCGCCCCCTCATCCTCGCGGCCCTGATCGCCGCCCCCGCCGCGGCGCAGGAGCGCATCGCCATCCCGGACGGCCAGCAGGTCATCATCCGGGACGGAGACACGATCCGCACCGGCGGCGTCACCTACCGCTTCCCCGGCGTGGACGCGGCGGAGATGGACGCGCCCTGCGAGGCCGGCCGCGCCGCCGCCCGCGCCGCGCGCGAGGCGCTCGCCGCCTTCATCGCCGCCTCGCCGGGGCGCTGGGAGATAGTGACGACGGGCGAGGCCTGCGGCCGGGGCCGCCCCTGCGCCGACATCGAGATCGACGGCCGCAGCGCCATCGCCGCCGGCCTCGAATCCGGCTGGCTCCGCCCGTGGCCGAGCTGCGGGGATGGGCGGTGCGACGAGGCGGACCGGCCGGACTGGTGCGAAGGAGGGTGAGATGAAACTGATCAAGCCGCACGAAATCCGCTTCACAGCCTCGATCACGGAGGAGGAGCTGCGCGCCCGCCTCGTCGCGGAGACGCTGGAGAACATCGGTGCCCTCGGCCCGGAGGGGAAACCCGCCGTCGGCGTCACGACCCGCATCACCCGCGGCGAGAGCCGCCGCGGGGGCTACACGATCACGGTGACGACGCCGATGCCGGCCAGCCTCCTGGCGCTCACGGCGCGGGAGGGGAAGTGATGGCCACGCCCGAAAACATCTGGAGCGGCATTCGCTCCGGCCTGACCTACGAGCAGAACGCGCTGCTGCGGGCTTACGGCGCACCGACCTACGAGGAGCGCGAGCGCGCGCTAGACCAGATCGCGCGGGACATCGCGGCCCGCGTCGAAAGGCTGGAGGGGCGCAGCGCGCGCCACGAACCCGATGCATCCGGTCTGCAATTCGGCTCCGGCCGCGGCGCGCCGCCGCCGCCCAAAGCGTGAGCGGGGAGGGGGAGTGATGACCGAAACTGCAAGGAATGCACCCTCGGTTGAGCGCTTTGAGGACTGCCCTACGCGGTTCGACTTTCGCGGCAAGGCGCGCAAATACCCGAGATGCCAGTGCGAGCCTGTTTGCGCGGTCTGTGGCTATCGAAAGCATGACGCTATTCACTGCCCCCGACCTGACGACCCGCAGAAGCCCTACGGCTGCACATTTCGGGCGAAGCAATGACCGCCCCGCAGCGCATCCAGCTCTCCCGCGCCGCCGGCTGGCGGAAGCCCGAGGGCGCCGTCGTCGTCTCCCGCCCGTCGATCTGGGGGAACCCGTGGAAGCCGGGCAGGCCGGCGAGGTTCTGGCTGCCGGGCTATTTCGTCCACGATGCGATCTGCGCCTGCACGATGGACGCGGCGGACGTCGTCTCGCTCTATCGCCGCCTGATCGAGGGCGGGCCAGACCCGGTGAACGCCGCGCTCCCCGCACAGCTCTCCCCCGAAGGCCGGCGCAAGACGCGCGACCTGCTCCGCGCCCACGCCTCCCGCATCGTCGCCCGCCTCCCCGACCTCCACGGCCGCGACCTCGCCTGCTGGTGCAAGCCGGGGGAGCCCTGCCACGCCGACGTCCTGCTGGAGATCGCGAACCGATGAGCGCCCCTCGATTCCGCCCGATGCCGCCCGCCACCCAGCATTTTGGGCTTCTGCTCAAGCTTGCTCAGCCTGCGCAACCCGATCTCCGCGGGCCTCCTGATCGCTGCCACCACTATCGCGACGAGACCGACGACGTTACCGGCTGGTTTCACATTCCCGGCTGCCACGGCGGGGCGAACCACCCGCACGATTGCACCTGCGAGATCGCCGGCAGCGCGCTTGAGCGCGCGGAGGAAGCGACACGGATCGCTCGCGCGGAAATCGAGCGCCTCCTTGAAAAGGGCCGTCGACGCGCCGCCTTCGCTCAAGAAACCTTCGACGAGAACATCCGCCTTCGGCGCCGCATTCGGGAACTGGAGCTCGCGAACCGATGAACGACTTACCCGAATTCGCCCTCTCCGTCCGCCAGCCTTGGGCTTGGGCGATCATCGCCGGCGGGAAGGACATCGAAAACCGGCACTGGGAGTCGGTGCGCCGCGGCGGGATGGTTGCGGCCCGGATTCTGATCCACGCCTCCGGCCAGATGCAGCGGCAGGAATACGATAGCGCCGCCGCCTTCATGGCGGAGATCGGCGTGACATGCCCTCCGCCCGCGACGCTCCGCCGCGGCGGGCTGATCGGCGCGGTGACCGTTCGCGGCGTGGTCTCCGCCTCCGCGAGCCCGTGGTTTTTCGGCCCACGCGGGCTCGTGCTCGATGATCCGGAAGAGATCGAATTCATCCCGGCTCGCGGTCAGCTCGGCTATTTTCGCTGGAGCCGCGCCGGCGACGATTACGAGGCCCCCGCGCCCGCGAAGTGGATGCTCGCGACCGCCGACAACGCGCCGGGCGCCGCCATTTTGCAACTCGCGCAGGGGACGCTGCTATGACCGCCCTCCTCACCTTCGAGGAAGCCGCCGCCACCCAGCCGACCTGGACGGTGAGCTATCTCCGACGCGCCCGCCGCGAAGGCCGCTTGCGCGCGATCCGCCACGGGCGTTTCTATCTGATCCACCCGAAAGAGCTGGAGCGCTTCAGGCTATGCCCAGACGGACCCTCCCGCCCCGCCTCTGGCGCCGGAACGACGGCGCCTGGATCATCCTCGATTCCGGCCGCCAGCACCGGACGGGCCTTGCTGGAGGCGATGCTGAAGACGCCGCCCGCGAGGCGCTCGCCCGTTACATCCTCGCCCGCGGCCGAAAGCCCGCCGCAGCTCCGCAGGGCGTGAGCTGCGGCGAGCTGCTCGCCGAATATTTCGAGGCGCGGCGGGAGATGGTGGCGGACCCGGAGCGGCTCCGCTACGCGCTGAAGGCGCTGGCCCCGTTCTGGGGCGACCTCTCCGCCGCCGACGTCACCGAGGCCGTCTGCGCCCGCTACGCCCGCCAGCGCGCAGAGGCCGGCGTCGGCCCGGGCACCGCGCGGCGGGAGCTCGGCGCGCTGCAGGCCGCGCTCACGATGGCGCACAAGGCCGGGCGGTTGACCCAGCCCGTCGCCGTCACCCTCCCGAAACGCGAGCCGCCGAAGGAGCGCTGGCTGACGCGGGAGGAGGTGCGCCGCCTGATGCGCGCCGCCGCGCCGCATCTCCGCCGCTTCATCTTGATCGCCGTGCTGACCGGGCGGCGGAAGGAGTCGATCCTCCGGCTGCGCTGGGCCCCGAATCTCGACGGCGGCTGGATCGACTGCGACCGCGGCGTGATCCGCTTCCGCGGGCGGCGCCAGGCCGAGACGAAGAAGCGCCGCGGCGAGATCCCCATGCCGCGCCAGCTCGCCTTCCACGCAAGGCGATGGCTGCGCCAGGACGGGGCGCGGGGCTGGGTGATCCAGCACCGCGGCGCGAAGGTCGGCTCGATCAAGCGCGCCTGGAACGAGGCCGTCCGCCGCGCCGGCATCGAGCCCGCCACGCCGCACGACCTGAAGCGCACGGCGGTGACATGGGCCTTCGAGAGCGGCATGAGCATCGAGGACGGCGTCGGCTGGTTCGAGACGTCGCGCGAGACGCTGGAGGCCGTCTACTGGCTCCACAGCCCCAAGGCGCACGCCCGCGCCCGCTCCGTGATCGAGCGCCGACGGTGACATATCATTGCGGAAACGTTGCGCCGCGGCCCGGCTGACCAGAGCTAAGTCATGGTCGGAGTGAGAGGATTCGAACCTCCGGCCCCTGCCTCCCGAAGACAGTGCTCTACCAGGCTGAGCTACACTCCGGACCGCGCGGCTCTCTTAGCGCCGGCGCCGGGCGGGCGCAAGCGTGCGGAGAGGGAATTCGCGACGATCCGCGCCGCGCTGGGCTCCGGCCCGCGGCCCAGAGGATCGCGATGGGCGTGACGCGTCAGGTCGGAACGGCCAAGGGCGCGTTTTTGCCCGAAGGCGGGGAGGCGCGAAGCGGCTGGCGCGTCTCAGGCCCTTTCTGCGGCGGCTGGCCGATCAACCCTGTCGTCGGGGAGTCGGAGACGGACGCGCACTGGGCCGGCGGGGACTGGCATGGCCGGGCGGGAGCCCGCGGGCGTCTGCTTCGGGGCGGACAGCGGCTCCGTCTTCGCCAGCCGCGACGAAGGGGAAAGCCGGGAGGAAGTCGCGCGGCGCCTGCCGGCGCTCTTCGCCGTGGAGACGCCCGATCGCGCCTCAGCGCGACGCTTGCGGGCGGCGCGGCGAGCGCGTAATCAGGCGCCGCTGCTGGGGCGTCGCCAAGCGGTAAGGCAACGGTTTTTGGTACCGTCATTCGGAGGTTCGAATCCTCCCGCCCCAGCCAGCCTTTCCGGCGGAACTGAACCGCCCCGGGATTGTCGGAGCCTCCACGGCCCGAACGGGGTTGAGCGTCACGAGCCAATCTATGAACAAGGACCGGCCCTAGATGCGCGGGGCGCGGTCCGGATGGGTTTCGACGGCTCCGGCCAACGCGGCTCTTGCTGGCAAGCGATCACTTCGTTCGCCGCGAAGACCGGCTGCTCGGCGAACATGCTGAACGACTGCGGCAGGAAGGCCGAGGCCGACAGCGGCGAGCGCGCCGACATCCCGAACGACATGGCCGGGAGGATGAAGGCGCCCGAGCGGGGAATCCGGGAACTGCGCCGGGCCGCGAGACCCTTCGAAAGGCCGCCGTGAGCCTGCGCCCATCGGGTGGCCAAGCTTCAGTCTCAGTGCAGGAGGGGCTTGCGACGGACGCCGCCGAAATCCGGAGGAGCTTCAAAGGTTCAGGTCACGCTCGCCTGCTGCAACAGGCCTGCCCCGCAGGAAATCGCCCGCCGCCATCGCCGCGCCGCCTGCTCTCTGAATCCTGAGGAGGCGCACCGCGCCTTCGCCGCAAGCGACGGTCAGCGCCTCGTCCAGAACCGTTCCCGGCGGGCCGGAGCCGTCCGCCGGCGCGGAGAGAAGCGCCTTCACCCTCTCGCCGCCGAGCGTGAACCAGGCGCCGGGGAAGGGGGAAAGGCCCCTTATCGCGCGGTCCACCTCCGCCGCCGGGCGCGTCCAGTCGATCCGCGCCTCCGCCTTGTCGATCTTCGCGGCGTAGAGGAGGCCCTCTTCGGGTTGCCGCGTCAGCGGCAGGGCTCCCGCTTCGAGCCGCGCCATCGCCTCCGCCATCAGCGGCGCGCCGAGCGCGGCGAGGCGGTCATGGAGGCTCCCCGCGGTATCATCCGGCCGGATCGGCGTCCGCACGGTCAGCGCGACCGGGCCAGTGTCCAGCCCCGCCTCCATCCGCATCACGCAGGCGCCCGTCTCCGCATCCCCGGCCATGATCGCCCGCTGGATCGGCGCCGCCCCGCGCCAGCGCGGCAGGAGCGAGGCGTGGAGGTTGAAGCAGCCGAGCCGCGGCGCCTCCAGCACCGGGACGGGGAGGAGGAGGCCGTAGGCGACCACCACCGCCGCATCGAGCCCGAGCGCGGCGAAGGCCGCCCGCTCCGCCTCCTCGCGGAAGTTCGCA
The DNA here is from genome assembly GCF_046290545.1 of Pikeienuella sp. Taxonomy (NCBI): domain Bacteria; kingdom Pseudomonadati; phylum Pseudomonadota; class Alphaproteobacteria; order Rhodobacterales; family Paracoccaceae; genus Pikeienuella; species Pikeienuella sp. The sequence goes on from NZ_JBKAGV010000015.1 coordinate 97,477, forward strand.
GGGTGGCGGACGGCGAGGCCCAGCGCCTCCGCCCGCGCCAGGACGGGGGAGGGGCGCGGCCTCTTCCCCCGCCCGGCCGGACGGGGCGGCTGGGTGTAGACGGCGGCGATCTCATGCCCCGCCGCGTGCAGCGCGTCGAGCACGGGAACCGCGAAATCCGGCGTGCCCATGAAGGCGATGCGCATCAGCCGCGCCTCCGGAGCTTGGCGTAGCGGTCCAGCAGCATCTTTCGCTTCACCGGGCCGAGCCGGTCCGGATAGAGCCTGCCCTCCAGATGGTCGATCTGGTGCTGGACGGAGGTCGCCTCCAGCCTTTCGAACCGGCGCACATGCTCCGCTTCCGTCTCGTCGCGCCAGCGGACGGTGACGGTCGCGGGGCGTTTCACGAGCGCGGAAACGCCCGGCAGGTTGGGCGACGCCTCCTCATGCTCCCGCAGCTCTTCCGAAGCCTCCACGATCTCCGGGTCGGCGAGCCGCACCAAGCCGCTCTCGCCCGCATCAATGATGGCGAGGCGGAGGGGAACGCCGATTTGCGGCGCGGCGAGGCCGACGCCGTGGCCGGGCATCGCCCGCATCGCCGCCTCCATCCGCTCCCAGATCGCGCGATGCGCCTCCGTGACCGCGCCCACAGGCGCCGCCCTCGCCCGGAGCCGCGGATCGGGCCAGAGCAGGAACGGGTCCGTCACGCCTTCGCGCGCTCGCGCTTCAGCTTCTTCATCTTCTGCGTGATGAGCTGCCGCCGCACCGCGCCGATATGGTCGATGAAGAGCCTGCCGTTCAGATGGTCGATCTCGTGCTGCACGCACGTCGCCCAGAGGCCGTCGAAGAGCCGCTCCGCCTCCGCGCCCTCCGGCGTCGTCCAGCGCACGCGGACGGCGGCGGGGCGGGTGACAAAGGCGAACTGCTCGGGGATGGAGAGGCACCCCTCCTCATGCTCGTTCGTCTCCTCGGAGGACCAGAGGATTTCCGGGTTGATGAGCGCCATCGGCTCCGGCGGCGCCTCCTTGCCCGCGCAGTCCATCACGATGACGCGGGTGTTGGCGCCGACCTGCGGCGCGGCGAGGCCGATGCCCGGCGCGTCGTACATCGTCGCCAGCATGTCCGCGATCAGGCCGGAGACGGCGCCCGGCTCGGGCGCCGGGTCGCACACCTTCTTCAGGCGCGGGTCGGGATGGATCAGGATCGGCAGCACGCTCATGAGAGCGAGGTAAGCGAGCCGGGCGCGGCGGTCAATCCGGCGCCAGGTCGAAGGCGGCCTCGTAGTCCACCCCCGGCGCCGCCGCGAAGACGGAGAGCCGCCAGCCGGAGGCGTCGACGTCCGGGAGATCGAATGCGAAGGGGACGAGAACGGGGCGGCCCGGCTCCGCCTCCGTCACCTGAAACGTCTTCGCCCGCCGCCAGGGCGCGCCCCCGCGCCGCTCGATCACGAAGCGGAAGCGCCCGTCCCCGAACATCTCGGGCGGCGCGCCCGTCTCCACCGCGCCGGCAAGGGCCGCGCCCGGCCGGGGCGGGCAGTCGAGGAGGAGCGTGGGGGCGGGGAACTTTCGCGCGGCGGCGGCGCCGCCCGAAGCTCGCCACAGGAAGGCGGCGGCGACGGCGAAGCCGAAACCGCCAAGGCTCGCGGCTCCGGCGGTTAGGAGGAGCGCGCCGAAAGCGGCGGCCGCGGCGGCGGGAAGCGTCGCGCGCCGGAGCCCCTGCGGGGCCGGGTCGACCCGCAGGGGCGCCGGCGCCGCAGCGGGGCGGGGCGGGGCGGGCTCGAACGCCTCCGGCTTCAGCCGCCCGCCAATGAGACCCTCGACGAGCCGCCCGATCCCGACGAAGACGAAGCCGAAGCCCGCCATGAACCAGCCATCCGGCGAATCCTGCGCGATCCAGCCGCCGACGAGCGCGAAGAGCCCGCCGACCGCGGCGAAGAGCCAGGCGCCGAAGATCATCGGGTCCGTCTCCATCCCCGCCTCGAGCCGCTTCCTGTGCCGCTCCGCCGCGAGCCCGGCGGCAAGCGCGACGAGCGGCGCGACAAGGGCGCCGGAAGAGCTTCCCGCAACAAGGGCGAAGAGCGCCGCGAGCGCGAGCCAGCCCGCCCAAAGCAGCAAGGCGGGCGCGAGAATGCGAAAGAGCGGGAGCGCGAGGCGAGGCATCGGCGGAGATTACAGCGAATCTGGCCTTCGCGCGCGGCCTGTGAGAGGCTCCGCCGCATGAGCGAACAAGGCCCCGAACAATCCCCGATATTCCGCCAGCGGCGCGTCGAGGCGAAGATGCTGAAACACGTCTACGAGGCGCTGGCGGCCTCGCACGGGGAGGAGACGGCGAAGGCGACGATCGCCGCCGCCGTCCGCGCCGCCTCGCTCGAACAGGCCGCCGAGATGGCGGAGTCGGTGCGCGCGGAGGGGGGCGAGCCCTCGATGCGCGCGCTGCAGGAGATCTATCCGCTCTGGTCCGCCGGCGGCGCGCTGGAGATCGAACCCATCGCGGAGACGGAGGACCGGCTGGATTTCGACGTCACCCGCTGCCGCTACGCCGAGATGTACCGGGAGATGGGGCTCGGCCATGTCGGCCATCTCCTCTCCTGCCAGCGGGACGGAACCTTCGCCGAAGGGTTCGACCCGCGGATCAGGATGGAGCGGAAGGAGACGATCATGACCGGCTCCTCCCGCTGCACGTTCCGGTACTTCCTTAGTAAGTGATTAGCTGAATAGTATCTTTTACACAGATAATTCTGACTCCTTTGCACGAATTATGATCGTGACTCTAGCAGTTCTGTATCGGTGGCCGATCTCTGTGTTTGTAATTGCAGAGATGCGCAAGCTGTCGAAATACAAACTTCGATCTCTCTCAAGTAATGACCAAAAATTGACGAACATTGAATAAGCGCGGATCAATGCCAGATCGGAATTACTGATCCTCTGGCCTCTCTTGAAGCTGCGCGGTAGAGAATTCGCTCCATTAATAATTGGGTCTTCTATGTATATATCTCCGAATGCGCCGCTGTAAGGGGTGGCGAGGAGATCATCACCCCCGATACCATCAGAAGAACCAAAAAAATCTACAGTAATATCAAGAAACGGCCGGATGTCGTTGTTTGCCAATAGTGCGACAAATTCTCTCGCAGTGTTGGCAACTTTTGCGCGCCTATAGTCATCAAAAAATGCTTGCTCTCCCACATCAAAAGAAACAGAAGACTCAAGCTTCATCTCAAAATCCAATTGAATAATCGCACTTTTATCTTGAGGAATCGATGCATTCATCAGTATTCCATCAAGCAATTTCGGATTATCCTGAGTGAACTCCAAAATTACTTCTTGCAACGCGCTTTTTATGTCATCAACATCAATGGAATCAAAGAAAAACTGGTAAAGCGTAACAGTTGTTCCAATAATACCAACGATCACGCCAAAGGTTAAGATTTTTATTCTTAGCCACATCCATTGAGCAAAAACACCCAGAGATGTCGAGAAGCTTGAGAACACATCAGATATACTCACATTTTTTTGATCATTGTTCATTTATCACCTCATATGAATCGAAATATAACAATAATGAACTCAAATCACAACAAGAAAATTGAAGAGGCGAATTCAAAGGCAACTAGGCTCAGGACTCATAACCAGAAGATGACGGTTGCGGCGATGCAGATCGCGCTCATGAAGGCATGAGCGCATCGGTCGTATCGCATGGCGATGCGGCGCCAGTCCTTGAGCCTTCCGAATATGCGTTCGATGCGGTTTCGCTGTTTGTAGAGAGCAGCGTCGTAGAGGACCTGAGCCTTACGGTTCTTTCGGCCGGGGATGCAGGGCTCGATCTCGCGTGCGATGAGGGCCTCGCGAAGACGGTTGCTGTCATAGCCCTTGTCTGCGATCAGGGCGGCGGCTTCCGGCAGGGCCGGGAGCACGGTGGCGGCGCCGCGATAGTCGCTGACCTCGCCCTCGGTGAGAAGCAAGATCAGAGGCTTGCCGTCGCCGTCGCAGACCGCGTGCAGCTTCGAGTTCAGGCCGCCCTTCGTCCGTCCGATACGGCGGGGAACAGCCCCTTTTTGAGCAGGCTGGCTGCGGTGCGATGCGCCTTCAGGTGTGTGGCGTCGATCATCACCGTGTCCGTCGCCTCGCTCGCGGCGGCGAGCGTCGCGAAGATCCGGTCGAAGACGCCGATCCGGCTCCAGCGGATGAAGCGGTTGTAGAGCGTCTTCGGCGGGCCGTAGGCGGCCGGCGCGTCGCGCCACATCAGCCCGCCCCGGATCACGTGGATGATCCCGGAGATCACCCTGCGGTCGTCCACCCGCGGAACCCCGCGGGGCTTGTTCGGCAGAAGCGGCTCCAGGCGGGCGAACTGGACATCGGAAAGCCAGAAGTGGTGGTCCATCGTCGCATACTCCCAACATTTGGGAGTTTGAATCACATCTCTGCCCGGAGGGGAATCCTGTTTATGGGTCCTGAGCCTAGGTGTGCTCACGTATTACGTGCAGGGGTCGCACGCGCGGCCCCCGCCTTTCGCTACTCCCCGCCGCCGAGGCCGTGGACATAGACCGCGACCTGCCGGATCTGCGCCTCGGTGAGCCGCCCCGTCCAGGGCGGCATCACGCCGGCGCGGCTGTAGCGCACCGTCTCCTCGATCGTCTCGGGCGAGCCGCCATAGAGCCAGATCGCGTCCGAGAGGTTGGGCGCGCCGAGGTCGATGTTCCCCTCGCCGCCGTCGCCGTGGCAGGCGGCGCAATTGTCGGCGAAGACCTCCGCCCCTGCCGTCGCCGCCGCCGCGTCATGTTCCGCGCCCGAGAGGGAAAGGACATGCTGGACGACCGCCGCGATCTCCTCGTCCGAAAGCTGGTCGTCATAGGCCGGCATCTCGGAGAAGCGGGCGTCCGGGTCCTGCTCGTTGCGGATGCCGTGGGCGATGGTCGCGTGGATCGCCTCGACGTCGCCGCCCCAGAGCCAGTCATCGTCGAGGAGGTTCGGGTAGCCCTTCGCGCCCGCCGCGCCCGAGCCGTGGCACTGGGCGCAATAGGTGCGGAATACGGCGGCGCCGCCGTTTATCGCGTAGGGCCCAAGTTCCGGATGCGCGGCGATCTCCGTCAGTTCGGCGTTCACGAGCCCATCGTCCAGCGAGGCGTTCATCGCCCGGAACCGGTCGATCTCCTTCGCCACCTCGCCGCGCGAGGAATAGCCGAGGACGCCGGCGGTCGCCTCCGTCAGCATCGGCCAGGCCGGATAGGCCACCATGTAGGCGAGCCCCCAGATCACCGTCCCGTAGAAGGTCCAGAGCCACCAGCGCGGAAGCGGGGTGTTCAGCTCCTTGATCCCGTCCCATTCATGGCCGGTCGTGTCGGTGCCGGTCGCCTCGTCGATTTCCTTGTGGTCGCTCATTTCGTCACCCCGAAGTCCACGGTCTTGCAGTTCCCGCAATCCGGGCAGCCGCCCGAACAGGGGGCGCGGTCGTCCCTGAGGGGGATCGATGCCGCGTCGTCGTGCAGCGCGCGGGAGCCGGGCCGGAAGGCGAAGACGACCACGCCGAGGAAGATCAGCGTCAGCGCCAGCAGCGCCCAGCTGTCGGCGAATTCGCGGAGGAAGGTGTAGGTTTCCATGGGGTTCTCCTCAGCGGCTGGCGTCAGGCGTGAAGGTGGTGAAGTCCACCATCGTGCCGAGCACCTGCAGATAGGCGATCAGCGCGTCCATCTCGGTGAGTTCGGGCTGGCCGTCGAAATTCGCCACGACGGCGCCGGGATAGCGTTCGAGGAGCCCGTCCGTGTCCCCGTCCGGGTTGGCCTGGACGCGGAAATCGGCCTTCGCCTCCGCGATCATCTCGTCCGTATAGGGGACGCCGACCGTCCGGTTCGTCTCCAGCACGGCGCCGATCAGGTCGCCGTCCAGGCGCTTGTCCATCAGGAAGGCGTATTGCGGCATGACGGATTCGGGGACGACGGATTGCGGGTCGATCAGGTGGTCGACATGCCATTCGTTGGAATATCGGCCGCCGACGCGGGCGAGGTCAGGCCCCGTCCGCTTCGAGCCCCACTGGAACGGATGATCGTACATCGATTCCGCGGCGAGGCTGTAATGGCCGTAGCGCTCCACCTCGTCCCGCATCGGGCGGATCATCTGGGAGTGGCAGGTATAGCACCCCTCCCGGATGTAGATGTTCCGCCCCTCCATCTCGAGCGGGGAGTAGGGGCGCACCCCCTCCACCTCCTCGATCGTGTTCTCGAGGTAGAAGAGTGGCGTGATCTCCACGATCCCGCCCACCGCCACGGTGAGGAAGGAGAGGACGAGCAGCAGCGTCGCGTTCCGCTCGACATGCTTGTGTTTGTCGATAAGCGCCATGTCGGCCTCCTTATTCGGCGGGGATCGCGGCGGCGGCGGGGGCGGCGCGCTTCGCCTCCCCCCTCGCGACCGTCATCCAGAGATTCCAGCACATGATGATCGCGCCGGCGAGGTAGAGGATCCCGCCGAGCCCGCGCACGATGTACATCGGAAGCTTCGCGGCGACGGTGTCGGAGAAGGCGTTGACGAGGAAGCCCTGGCTGTCCACCTCCCGCCACATCAGGCCCTCCATGATCCCGGTGACCCACATCGAGGAGGCGTAGAGGACGATCCCCACCGTCGCGAGCCAGAAGTGCCAGCTCACGGCGCGGAGGCTGTAGAGCGCCTCCCGGTTCCAGAGCCGCGGCACGAGGAAGTAGAGGGCGCCGAAGGTGATCATCCCGTTCCAGCCGAGCGCGCCGGAATGGACGTGCCCGATGGTCCAGTCGGTGTAGTGGGAGAGCGAGTTCACCGCCTTGATGGACATGACCGGCCCCTCGAAGGTCGCCATGCCGTAGAAGCCGACGGCGGTGACCATCATGCGCAACACCGGGTCGGTGCGGAGCTTGTCCCACGCGCCCTGGAGCGTCATCAGGCCGTTGATCATGCCGCCCCAGGAGGGCATCCAGAGCATGATCGAGAACACCATGCCCAGCGTCTGCGCCCAGTCGGGCAGGGCGGTGTAGTGCAGGTGATGCGGCCCCGCCCAGATGTAGAGGAAGATGATCGCCCAGAAATGGATGATCGAGAGCCTGTAGGAATAGACCGGCCGCTCCGCCTGCTTCGGGATGAAGTAGTACATCATCCCGAGGAACCCGGCGGTGAGGAAGAATCCGACGGCGTTGTGGCCGTACCACCATTGCACCAGGGCGTCCTGCACCCCGGAGAAGACCTGGACGGACTTGGAGCCGAAGACCGAGACCGGAAGCGAGAGGTTGTTGACGATGTGCAGCATCGCGATCGTCACGATGAAGGCGAGGTAGAACCAGTTCGCCACGTAGATATGCGGCTCCTTGCGCCGCATGATCGTGCCGAGGAAGACGGCGAGATAGGCGACCCAGACGATGGTCAGCCAGATGTCCACATGCCATTCCGGCTCGGCGTATTCCTTCGACTGCGTGGCGCCGAGAAGGTAGCCGGTCGCCGCCAGCACGATGAAGAGCTGGTATCCCCAGAACACGAACCAGGCGAGGTCCCCGCCCCAGAGCCGGGCAGCCGAGGTCCGCTGCACGACATAGAAGGAGGTCGCGATCAGGGCGTTGCCGCCGAAGGCGAAGATAACCGCGGATGTGTGGAGCGGCCGCAGGCGCCCGAACGTCGTCCATTCGAGGCCGAGATTGAGCGCCGGGAAGGCGAGCTGGAAGGCGATGTAAACCCCGACGAGGAAGCCGACGACCCCCCAGAGCGCCGTCGCGACGACGCCGTAGCGCACCACGCCGTCCATATAGCCCGTTTCCGGCGCGGGCTTCGCGCCGCCGATCCCGCGCAGCACCCAGACGAACATCCCGATGGATATCGCGAGGATGAGCAGCGCATGGACCTGATAGGCGACGTCATGCGCGAAATTCGCGCCGATCGCCGCGAATGTGGCGATGAGCGCCAGCACCCCGAGTTTCAAACCGTCCTGCATCCATCTCACTCCTTCGGCCGGGCCGTCGCGATGACGCGGCGCGGCATTGGCATGGTGAGGGAATGCGGCTTCGTCCTCTTCGTCGCCTTGATCCACGTCAATACGGGGGCTGCGCGGCGGGCCTAGGCTCGGATCATCCAACCACAGGAGGAAACTGACATGGCTTTCAAGTCGATCGTCACTGTCTGGGACGGCAAGGAGGAGAGCCGCACCGCCCTGCGCGCCGCCACGCGGCTGGCCGGCGATGCGTCCGGCCATCTCGACATTCTATGCCTCGGGCTCGACCGGACGCCGGTGGGCTACTATTCCGACGCCGCGATGGAGGTGCTGGACAGTTTCCACAAGGCGGCGGTGACCGAGGCGGAGACGCGCGCGGCGGAGGCGAAGCGGCTCATGCAGGCGGAGGTCATCTCCTCGGCGGTCCGGACCGCGGCGGTCCGCTATGCCGAAATCGGCCGCGCGGTCGGCGACGCCGCCTGGCATCAGGATCTTGTCGTCCTGCCTAAGCCCTATGGCCCGGACGGGGACGAGACGCCGGAAATCGTCACCGAGGCGGCGCTGTTCGAATCGGTGACCCCGGTTCTCGTCGTCCCCTCCGAGGCGGTGGAGCCCGCCCCCCGGCGCATCCTTGTCGCCTGGAACGGCTCGGCGCAGGCGATGCGGGCGGTGCGCGCCGCGCTCCCTCTGCTGGCGGCGGCGGAGGAGGTCGTCATCGCGGTCGTCGATCCCGGGAGGCACGAGGCGAACGAGGCAGATCCGGGCCGCGCGCTGGCGGTGATGCTCGCCCGCCATGGCGCCCACGCCGCGATTTCCGTGATCGCGGAGACGGGCCCCTCCGTCGCCCACATGCTGAACCGCGCGGCGCGGGAGGCGGGGATGGAGATGATCGTCATGGGCGCCTACGGCCATTCCCGTTTCCGCGAGCGGCTGCTTGGCGGCGCGACGCGGGACATGCTGAAGACGGCGGAAGTTCCCGTCCTGATGGCGCGCTGAGCGCCGTCAGCCGGCGCGCGGCCCCTGCGGCGCGCCGGCCCCGGCGGGAAGGGCGGGGAGGTTGGCCTCGAGCCAGAGCGCCAGCGCCTTCACATGGCCCGCCACGCCCCGGCCGTGCGCCGTGAGGCTGTATTCCACATGGGGCGGCACGGCGTCATGCGCGACCCTGCGCACGAAGCCGTCCGCCTCCAGAGTCTTCAGCGTCTGCGAGAGCATCCGCTCGCTCACCCCGCCGACCCGGCGGCGGAGCGCACTGAACCGCAGCGTCCCGTCCTCGTCCAGCGCGATCAGAACGAGCGCCCCCCACTTGCTCGACACATGGGCGAGAAGCGCGCGGGAGGGGCAACGCTCGTTCAGCACGTCCGGCTCGAAACCGGCCCAGGGCGGCGCTTCCTTCATTATGCTAACCTTTTTGTGCGTACTTACGAAACGTAATTTCTTCGCCTACCTCCCTTCCGTCAACACGAATCGGGAGAGTGGACATGACCATCGCCATCACCTGCGCCAGCGGCCAGCTCGGGCGCCTGACGATCGAACACTTGAGGGCGACGGCGCCCGCCGCGCGGCTCGTCGCCCTCGCCCGGTCCCCGGAGCGGGCGGTCTTCGCCGGGGTGGAGACCCGCGGCTTCGACTATCGCGACGCCGGCGCGCTCGCGCCCGCGCTGGAGGGGGTGACGACGCTCGCCCTGATCTCCTCGGGCGACTTCGAGGGGCGGGTCCGCCAGCATCTCAACGTGATCGAAGCGGCGAAAGCCGCCGGCGTGCGGCGGGTGGTCTATACCTCGATAGTGAAGGCCGACGACTCGCCGCTCATCGTGGCGGGCGACCATCGGGAGACGGAGGCCGCGCTCCGGGCTTCGGGGCTCGGCTTCACGATCCTGCGCAACGGCTGGTACATGGAGAACTGGACGGCCTCGCTCCCCACGGCGGCGGCCGCGGGCGCGATCATCGGCTGCGCCGGGGCGGCGCGGGTCTCCCCCGCGACGCGGCGGGACCATGCCGAGGCGCTCGCCGCCGCCGCTTCGGGCGAGGGGCATGAGGGCGCGACCTACGAGCTTGGCGGAGACGCCTTCACCATGGCCGATCTCGCCGCCGAACTTTCGCGGCGGGTCGGCAAGCCCGTTCCCTACGCCGACCTGCCGAGGGCGGAGTTCGAGGCCGCGCTCGCCGGCATGGGGCTGCCCGCCGGGCTCGTCGCCGTCATCGCCGACGCCGACGCCGGCGCGGCGGAGGGGTGGCTGCTGGAGGAGGGCGGCGCACTTGCAAGGCTGATCGGCCGGCCGCCGACGACGCTCTCCGCCGCCGTGGCCGCAGCCCTGGCCTGAGGGGGGCGCGGCCCCGCCCGGACCCTCGCTTGACCCGAACCCGCGCCTCCCTGATCCTGTCGGGGAGCGAAAGGAGACGGGATGCCGGGCATGACCGCCATCGAGGAGGGGACGGGCGAGCCGCTCGTCGCCTGCCATGCCTGCGACGCGCTCCTCTTCGAGCCGCCGGCGGGCGTGCGCCGGGCGCGCTGCCCGCGTTGCGGCGCCGTCCTGACGACGGAGCGGGCGGGCTCGCTCGACGGCGTTCTCGCCGCCGCCGTCTCGACCCTCGCGCTCCTTGGCGCGGCGGTTGCGCTGCCCTTCGTCTCTATTGACGCGGCCGGGCGGCACAGCGAGGCGTCGGTGCTCGACGCCGCCATCGCCGCGGGGGGGGATGCGCGCGCGCTCACGCTCGCCGTCTTCGCCGCCATCGTGGCGCTGCCGGCGACGCGGGCGCTGGCGCTGATCTGGACGCTGGCGCCGCTCCGGCTCGGCCGGCCTCCCGCGCCCTTCGCGCGGGAGGCGTTCCGCCTCGCAGTGGAGCTCCGTCCCTGGTCGATGATGGAGATCTTCGTCATCGGCGTCGCCGTCGCGCTGGTGAAGGTGGCGGGGATCGCCCATGTCGGCTTCGGCGCCGCCTTTTGGATCTTCGTCGCGCTGGCGGCCATCGCCTTCTACGAGGACGCTGCGCTCTGCCGCCGCACCGTCTGGCGGCTGATCGGATGAGCGCGGCGGTCCTGACGGCGGCGGCCGCGGGCCGGCTCGGCTGCCCGGTCTGCGGCCGCGCCGCGCCGACGGCCTCGGCGGGCAGGCGCTGCGGGCGCTGCGGGGCGCGGCTTCCCGCCGCCGGGCGGCGCCCGCTCGGCGCGGTCTGGGCCTGGCTCGTCGCCGGCGTCGCGCTCTACATCCCGGCGAATCTCGAGCCGATGCTGGTGACGACCACCTTTGGCCGCGACAGCGCGAGCACGATCATCGGCGGCGTGCTGGAGCTTTTCGCGCTCGGCTCCTATGGGGTCGGATTCATCGTCTTTGTCGCCAGCGTCCTTATCCCGGTCGCGAAGTTCCTCGCCATCGCCCGCCTCGCGGCCCACGCTTCCGGGCGCGCGCCGATGCGCCCCCATGGCGCGCTGGCGCTTTACGAAGTGGTGGAGTTCATCGGCCGCTGGTCGATGATCGACGTCTTCGTTGTGGCTATTCTCGCGGCGCTGGTGCAGATGGGGTTTCTCGCCAGCCTCGCGCCGGGGCCGGCTGCGGCCTTCTTCGCGCTTTCGGTGGCGGCGACAATGCTTTCGGCCCGGGCCTTCGACCCGCGGCTGATCTGGGACAGGGCGGGGGCGGCGAATGTCTGAGGCCGGCCCGCTGCGCCCCGAAGTCGACGACCGGCCCGTCCGGTCCTTCAGCCTCGTCTGGCTCTTCCCGCTCGTCGCCGTCGCGGTGACGCTCGGCCTCCTCTGGCGGGATTATGTGGGCCGCGGCCCGGTGATCGAGGTGAGCTTCGAGACGGCTTCCGGCCTTGTTGCCGGGGAAACTCCGCTCCGCTATCGCAATGTCGAGGTCGGGCGGGTCGAGGATCTGCGCTTCACACCCGATCTCTCCCGCGTCGTTGCGGTCATCCGGCTCGACGCCGACGTCGCGGCCTTCGTTGACGAGGGCGCGGACTTCTGGGTCGTCCGGCCCGAGGTGACGGCGCGCGGCATTTCGGGACTCGAGACGGTGATTTCCGGCTCCTACATCGAAGGCGCGTGGGACGCGACGCGCGGCTCCGCACGCCGCGCCTTCGAGGGACTGGAGGCGCCGCCCCTCACTCCGACGGATACGCCGGGCCGCCGCGTGACGTTGCGCGCCACGGACGGCGGAGCGCTGACGGTCGGCGCGCCGGTCTTCTACCGGCAGGTCGAAGTCGGACGCGTCGAGTCAAAGCGGTTGACGGAAGCGGGGGACGCTGTCGAGTTCGACATCTTCGTCAACGCCCCGAACGACCTACGGCTGACGCCGGAGACCCGCTTCTGGATCGTTTCCGGCTTCGAGCTGAGCTTCGGGGCGGACGGCGCGCGGGCGCGCATCGGGTCGCTCTCCGCCCTTCTCCAGGGAGGCGTCGCTTTCGAGGACTTCTCTCGCGGGACGGCCGGCGAGGTGGAGACCGGCTACGTCTTCGACATCTACGCCTCTGCGGCCGACGCGCGGACACGCGCGCTTGAGGTCGACCCCGGCGCACAACTTGTGCTGGACGTCTATTTCGGCGCCTCCGTCCGCGGGCTGAGCGTCGGCGCGCCGGTGGAATACGAGGGCATCCGCGTCGGCCGTGTGGTCGAGATCGCCGCCGAGATCGACCCGGGCACTGGGCGGTTCGCGACGCGGACCGAAATCACCATCGCGCCGTCGCTGCTCGGCCTCGCGCGCGGCGACGTCGTGGGCGCGGAGGCTTTCATCGACGCCGCGGCGGCCAACGGGCTGCGCGCGCAGCTCGCTCAGGGGAGCTTTATCACCGGGGCCCTCATCGTCCAACTCATTCCGACGGAAAGGCCGGCGTCCGAAGGGCTCGCGCGGCGGGATGATGGGCGCCCTCCCGTTCTGCCGTCGATACCGTCCAATCTCGACGAGTTCGCCGGCTCGGTGCAGGGCGCGCTGAACCGCATCGAACAGTTGCCGATCGAGGCCCTGTTCGACAACGCCGTCGCCCTGCTCGACAACGTCAACCGCATCGTCGGCTCCGAGGCGGCGCGCGCGGCGCCGGAGCGGGCGCTCGCCGCGCTGGACGCCGCGACGGCGCTCCTCTCTTCGCCTGGCCTTGCGGAAATTCCGGGCGAGACGGCCGCCCTTCTCGCCGCGCTGAATGCGCTCGCCGCCGGGCCGGAGATGATCGCGGCGCGGGACGATCTCGCCGCCACGCTCGCCAGCGCCCGCGCGATCGCCGCCGCGCTCGAAGCCTCGCCGCTCCCCGCCGATGCGGCGGCGGCGGCGACGTCGCTCCGCGCGCTGCTGGAGGACCCGGCGCTTGTCGGCCTTCCCGCCTCCGCCGCAGCGCTGCTGGACGATCCGGGCCTTCGCGCCGCGCCCGGCGAGCTTTCCGCCCTGCTGACCTCGCTTCGCGCCATTCTGGACGACCCCGCCCTTCGCGCCGCGCCCGGGGAGGCGAACGCCGCGCTCGCCTCGCTCCGGTCGATGCTCGGGCGGCTGGAGGCGGAGGACGCGGCGGGGGAGATCGCCGCCGCCGCCGCCGCCGCCCGCGCTCTCCTGTCCGACCCCGCGCTCGCGCGTCTCCCGGCCGAGAGCGCCGCCGCGGCCTCAGCACTACGCGCCCGGCTGGAGGACCCGGCGCTGGCCGGGCTCGCGGCCTCGCTCGCCGCGTTGCTGGACGACCCGGGCCTCCGCGCCGCGCCCGGCGCGCTCGCCGCCGCGCTCGCCTCGGCGCAGGCGCTGCTGGACGACCCGGCGCTCCGCACGGCGACGGCGGAAGCCGCTGCTGCGCTCGCCTCGGCGCGCGCGGTGCTGGAGCGGCTGGAAGCGGAGGATGCGGCCGGGGAGGTCGCCGCCGCCGCCGCCGCCGCCCGCGCGCTTCTCGAAGATCCGAGCCTCACCCGCCTCGCCGGCGAATCGGCGGAGGCCGCCGCCGCGCTCCGCACCGTCCTCGCCGCGCCGGGAGCCGAAGCGCTGCCCGAGGCGGCGACGGCGGCGCTTTCCTCCACCGCGGCCTTCCTCGACCGGTTGCGGGAGGAGGACCTGGCGGGAACGGCCGCCGAGGCGCTCGCCAGCCTCCGGGAGGCGACGGGCGCCGTCGCCCGTGCGGCCGAGGGAACGCCGGCGCTCGTCACGCAGCTCACGCAGCTCTCCGCGCGGGCTGACGCGATCCTCTCCGCGGTCGATGTCGGCTCGGAGCTGAACTACGAGACGGTCGCCGCCATCCGCGAAATCCGGGACGCCGCCCGCGCGATCACCGATCTCGCCACGCTGGTCCAGCGCCAGCCGAACGCCCTCATTCTCGGGAAATGACGATGCGCGCCGCCTTCCTCGGCCTCCTCCTCCTCTCCGCCTGCGCCGCCGCGCCCCCCGCGCCGCGGCTCTACCTCCTCGAGCCGCCGCAAGCGGCTCCGGTCGCGCCGGGGAGCGGGGCGGAGGCGGTCGGCGTCCGGGAGATTTCGCTGCCGCTCTATGCGCGCCGCCTCCAGATCGCGGCGGAGGACGGAGCGGGCGCCGTCTCCGCCTCGGAGGACCATCTCTGGGCGGAGGAGCCTGCGCGCGCCGCCACGCGCCTCGTGGCCCGCCGCCTCGCGATGCTGCGCGGCGGCCCTGTCTACGCCGACCCGTGGCCGCAGGGCGCGGCGCCTGCGATCATCCTGTCGCTCGAGGCGGACCGTCTGCTCGGGGGCTTCGGCGGCGAGGCGCGGCTCGAAGGGCAGATGAGCATGTCCTGCGCCGCCGCGCGCGACCGCATCGCGACGCGCCCGTTCGCGCTCCGCGCCCCGGCGCCGGGGGCCGATCACGCCGGGCTCGTCGCCGCCTACGGGGCCGTTCTGGCCGCCCTTGCGGAAGAAGCCGCCGCCGCGCTCGAAACCTTCGGACCCTGCCCGCGCTGAATACAGGCGGAGATCGCGCCGAAGAGCGCCTCCCCCTGTATCGGCTTGGCGACATGCGCGTCAAAGCCGCGGGCGAGATATTCCTCGACCTGATGCGTCATCGCATTGGCGGTGACGGCGATGGCGGGCGCCGGAAGCGCCCCGGCGCGGGCTTCCGCATCGCGGATTTCCTGGAGCGCCTCTACGCCATCCATGCCCGGCATCGAGATGTCCATCAGGATGACGTCGAAGCGCCTGCGCGCCGCCGCATCCACCGCCTCCCGCCCGCTCTCGACCAGCTCCACATCCGCGCCGATGCGGCGCAGGAGGAGTTCGACAAGCATCCGGTTCGTCGCATTGTCGTCCGCCGCGAGAACGGAAAGGCCCGAGGGCGGTCGGGGGGAGGGCGCGGGCTCCGCCGGCTTCGCCGCCCCGGCGGGCGGGAGGGGCAGCTGGACCAGCACCCGCGTGCCCGCCCCCGGCTCGCTCTCGACGTCTATGCCGCCGCCCATCGCCTCTATCAAGCTGCGGGTGATCGACATGCCGAGCCCCGTTCCGCCGAAGCGGCGCGCCGTCGAGCTGTCCGCCTGTGCGAAGCCGACGAACATCCGCCCGATCTCTTCCTCCGTCATGCCGAGGCCCGTATCCGCAACCTCGATCTCGAGCCCCCCGGCCGCTCCGGCCCGGATCGAGCAACGCACGCCCCCCGTCTCGGTGAACTTCACTGCGTTGCCGAGGAGGTTGTGCAGGATCTGGCGGACGCGATGCGGATCTCCCAGCCGCGTCTCCGCCGCGCCTTCCGCAATCTCCAGCACGAAGGCCAGGCCCTTCTCCTCCGCCTTCATCCGGTGCTGAAGGGCGGCCCGGCGCGTCAGCTCCGCCGGGTCGAAGGGAGCCGTCTCGATGGCGAGCTTGCCGGCCTCGATCTTCGAGAAGTCGAGGATGTCGTTGATGACGTTGAGCAGCGCCTCGCCCGAATCGCGGATCGTCTCGACCAGTTGCGCCTCTTCCCGTCCTTCGAGCCGGAGCGCGAGTTCCTCGGCCACGCCGAGCACGCCGTTCATCGGCGTGCGGATTTCGTGGCTCATGTTGGCGAGGAAGGCGGATTTCGCACGGTTCGCCGCCTCCGCGTTCCGCATCGCGTCATAGAGGCCCGTGACATCGGTGCCGACGCCGCGATATCCGGCGAATTCGCCCGCCGCGTCGTAGAAGGGCGCTCCGTTCGTCCGCAGCCAGCGAATGCCCCCCTCACTGTCAAAGCCGAGGGCGATGACGTCGACGATGGGCTCCCGCCGCGCGTAGGTCTGCTCCAGCGCCTTGACGTCGACCGTCTCCTCCACTGCGGAACGGGCTCGCATGAGCTCCCATACGGTTCGACCGACAAGGAAATTCGGATCGATGCCGAACGTGCGCTTGTAGCCGTCCGAAACGTAGGTGAAGCGGAAGTCCGCATCATGCTCCCAGAACCAGTCGGTGCTGACGGCGGCGATGTCGAAGAAGCGCTTCTCCGCGCTGTCGCGCTCGGCGATAACGGCCCGCAGCGCGGCGTTGGCGTCGGACAACGCCGCCTGCTGCCGCTTGTGCACGCTGATGTCCTGCAGCACGCCCTGGATGCGAATGATCCGGCCGCCCTCCCGCACCGGCTCGCCGAGCAGGCGGACCCAGCGCCGCACGCCGTCGAGGCCGACAAGCTCCCCCTGAACGTCGAAAGGCTCGCCGGTTTCTAGGCAGGTCTGCGAGGCGGCGGAGATCGTGGGGCGGGTTTCCTCCGTGTATTGGGCCAGAGCCGCGCCCACGGTGGGGTAGTCGCCCGGTTCCCGGCCGGCGATGCGCATGGCGAGCGGGTCCATCCAGACAACGTCGCGCGCGATGTCGGTCTCCCAGCCGCCAACCGCGGAAAGGCGGACGATTTGCTGGAGCTTGTCCGTTTTGGCGCGTAGGTCCGCGGCGACGTCCTCGAGCCGGTTGCGCGCAGCGGCCAGAGCTTCGGCTTGCGCCTTGAGTTCCGTGATGTCGATACGGACGCCGATGATTCCGCCATCCGCCGTTGCGCGGTCATAGGGCTTCCACCAGCGGCCGTCCACCGTCGCGTAGCCGGGAACGTCGGCTCCGTCCGGCCCGACGTCGAGGCGCGCCTCGATCCACGCCTCCGGATTCTCTTCGGCTTCTGGCACGTAGCCCTTGCCGACCGCCGCCTCCAGTATGTCCCGGTAATACACGCCGGGAACCACCTGCTCCGCCGGCAACGCCGTCATGCTCCGGTAGGTGTTGTTGGCGACGACCAGCCGCCGGTCCCTGTCGAAAAGCGCGAAGCCGCCCGGCATCGCCTCCACCGCTTCAAGCAGCCGCGCCTCCGCCGCCTCGGCCCGTTCGCGCGCCTCGACGATTTCGGTCACGTCCGTCAGGATCGCGCCGAGCCCGTCTACCTTGCCCTGGTCGTCGAAGATCGGGAACTTCACCGTTCGCATGTTGCGCATGCCGACGGCAGTCATGATCCGGTATTCCCGGGTCTGCGCAAGCCCTGACTCAAGGACTTCTAGGTCTTGCGCGCGAATCTTGCGGGCATGTTCCGGGGTGGTGTGGCTCACGTCTTCGGGGACAAGGCCGACGATCTGATCCGACTTGACGCCGAACATCCGCTCGAAATGCGGATTGACCATCAGATAGCGGCCCTCGCGATCCTTCAGGAACATGTCCACCGGCGCATGATCGAATATGGCGCGCAGCCGGCTGCGGCTTTCCGAGAGGTTGGCGCGGAGGCGCCGGTTGTCGCGCCGCTGGATCGTGAGGATCACGAGCTTGATCACGGACAGGCCCACGAGAGCGAGCGCGAGCCATACCGGCCATTCCGCGGCAATCGCCGCGCCCGGCGCCGCGGCGTACGCTGCATCCGCAAACGCGGCGCTGAGAATGGCGGCCGGCGGCGCTGCAAGCCTCATGCGGATCACTCCGAACCGTTCAGGTCCCATAGGCGGCAGCTTATCGGGCGCAATGTCGAAACAAAGTGCAAACGACACCTTTCTTTCACGCATGGCAACCGCAGGCTTGCCATTCCGCGCGACCCCGCCGCAGGATGAGGCAAACGGGGAGTCTGTGCATTGCCGAAAGATAGCGCCGTTCCGGCGGTCGAGGCGCGGGGGGCGCGCAAGGTCTATGGCGAGGGGGCGGGGGCGGTCGTCGCCCTCGCAGGGGTCGATCTCGCCATCGCGGAAGGGGAGTTCTTCACGCTCCTCGGCCCCTCCGGCTGCGGCAAGACCACGCTCCTCCGCCTTATCGCCGGGTTCGAGACGCCGACGGAGGGCGCGATCTTCCTCGGCGGAGCCGATGTGACCACGCTGCCGCCGAACCGGCGCAAGGTGAACACCGTCTTCCAGTCCTACGCGCTCTTTCCGCATCTGACCGTCGCCCAGAACATCGCCTTCGGGCTCGAGATGCTGGACAAGCCGCGCGCCGAGGTTTCCGCCACGGTGGCGGAGATGCTGGCGCTCGTCCGCATGGAGCCGATGGCGGGCCGCCGCCCGGCGCAGCTTTCGGGCGGCCAGCAGCAGCGCGTCGCGCTCGCCCGCGCGCTCGCGCCGCGGCCGCGGGTCCTTCTCCTCGACGAGCCGCTCTCCGCGCTCGACCTCAAGCTCCGGAAGGAGATGCAGAGCGAGCTGAAGCGCCTCCAGCGGGAGACGGGGATCACCTTCGTCTTCGTCACGCACGATCAGGAGGAGGCGCTGACGATGTCGGACCGGATCGCCGTCATGTCCGGCGGCGCGATCCGGCAGGTCGGCGCCCCGCGGGAGGTCTACAACCGGCCGGCGGACCGGTTCGTGGCGGATTTCATCGGGGAGACGAATTTTCTCGAGGGCATGGTGGAGGGCGGCCGGCTCCGCCTCGCGGGCGGCGAGGCGATCCCGCTCCCCGACGGGGCGGCGGCGGAGGGCGCGGCGGCGACCTTGACGATCCGTCCCGAGCAGGTGCGCCTTGCGCCCGCCGGCGAGGAGGGATTCGCCGCGGTCGTGGCGGACAGCGTCTATTTCGGCGCCGACCTGCACCTCCATCTCCGCCTCGCCGGCGGCGCGCCGCTCGTCGCCCGGCTCCAGAGCCCGCCTTCGGGGGATGCCGGCCTCGCGCCCGGCGCCGCCGTCTCGGTTCGCTTCGCGCCCGGCGCGGCGCAGTTGCTGGAGGGCTGAGATGGCCTCGGCGGCGGAGCGGGCGAGCCGGGCTGAGGATGTGAGGCGCTACTGGGCGCTCTGCGCGCCCGCGCTCCTCCTCCTCCTCGTCGGCGCCTCCGGCCCGCTCCTCATCGTCGTCGCCTATTCCTTTCTGGAGCCTGGGGACTATTCCGGCGTCTCCTGGCGCTTCACCTTCGACGCCTGGATCAACGTCTTCTTCCAGAAGGACATATTCGACGAGACCTGGGGCGTGGCCGACGCGCATCTGACGATCTTCTGGCGCTCCGTCCGCCTCTCGCTGCTGACGACGCTCATCGCCTTCGCCTTCGGCTTCCCCATGGCGTGGTTCATTGCGACGCGCCCCCAGAAGGAGCGGGCGCTCTGGCTCTTCCTCGTCACCATCCCGTTCTGGACCAATCTCCTTATCCGGACCTTCGCGATCATGGAGGTGATCCGGAACCAGGGCCTCCTCAACACCGCGCTGATGGCGCTCGGCCTGATCGAGACGCCGATCCAGATTCTCTACACCGACGCCGCGGTGCTGATCGGCATGGCCTATGTCTACCTCCCGCTCATGGTCCTGCCGCTCTATGCCGCAATAGACCGGTTCGACTTCCGGCTCGCCGAGGCCGCCTATGACCTCTATGCGAGCCGCTGGCGCGTGATGCGGCGCGTCGTGCTGCCCATTGTGCGGCCTGGCGTCGTCGCCGGCTGCATCCTCGTCTTCGTCCCCTCGCTCGGCGCCTATGTCACGCCGCGGGTGCTGGGCGGGGGCAAGAACATGATGATCGGCAACTTCATCGAATTGCAGTTCGGGCAGGGGCGAAACTGGCCGCTCGGCGCCGCGCTCTCCATGCTCCTGCTGATGATCGTGATGGTCGCCCTCCTCGCCTATGTCCGGGTTTCGACGCGAAAGGATGCGCATGGCCAGGGCGCGTGACTTCTCCGCCTCCCGGATGCCGGGCTTCGCCGCCGTGGCGATCATCGCCTTCCTGCTGCTCTATGCGCCGATCTTCACGCTCGTCGTCTATTCCTTCAACGACTCGCAGAGCGTGGCGGTCTGGGGCGGGTTCTCTCTCAAATGGTATGCCGCGGCGTGGGAGAACACGGCGGTGCAGGACGCGGCGATCCGTTCCCTGATCATCGCCTCCTTCGCCTCCGCGATCGCGACGACGGTGGCGACCATGGCCGCCCTCGGCACGACGCGTAACGAGGCGTTCCGGGGGCGGACCTTCATCTACGTGATGATCAACCAGCCGCTCATGGCGCCGGAGATCGTCACCGCCGTCGCCCTCCTCATCCTCTTCGCCGCGGTGAAGACGGCGACGGGCTATACCGGCCTCGGCTATCTCATCCTCGCCCATGCCGCCTTCTGCGTGCCCTTCGCCTATCTGCCGATCCGGGCGCGGCTCGAAGGCATGGACCTCAGCCTCGAAATGGCGGCGGCGGACCTTTACGCCAGCCGCTGGCGCGCCTTCCGCCGGGTGACGCTGCCGCTGATGGCGCCGGGCATCGCGGCGGGGGCGATGCTCGCCTTCGTCATCTCGCTCGACGACGTCATCATCACCGAGTTTGTAAAATCCGCCGGGCAGGATACGCTGCCCACATACATGCTCGGCCAGCTGCGCCGGGTTGTGACGCCGGAGGTCAACGCGATCTCGACCGCGCTGCTCGGCATCACCGTGATCCTGCTGACCGCGTTCTTCCTTCTGACGCGGAAGCGAGACTGAAAGGCGCGGAGACGCGCCGCAACAGGGAGACTGACATGAAGAAACTCGGAATGCTGACCATCGCCTCATTCCTTGGAGCGGGCCTCGCGGCCGGCTCCGCGCAGGCGGCGGGCGAGCTCAACATCTACAACTGGGGCAACTACACCAACCCCGACCTCATCAAGAAGTTCGAGGAGACCTATGACGTCAAGGTCACCATCACCGACTATGACAGCAACACCACGGCGCTGACGAAGATCGAGGCCGGCGGCCACGGCTTCGACATCGTGGTGCCGACGCACAGCTTCATGCAGATCTTCGTCGAGAAGGGCCTGCTCATGGAGCCGGGCATCCCGGAGATGGAGAATTTCAAGCACGTTTCGGAGACGTGGAAGAACGTCGACTGGGATCCGGGCCGCCGCTATTCAGTGCCGTGGCAGTGGGGGACGACGGGCGTCGCCGTCAACACCGCCATCTATGGCGGGGACATCAACACCTCCGCCATCTGGCTCGATCCGCCGGCGGAACTGGTCGGCAAGGTCAATGTCGTGCCTGAGATGCAGGACGTCGTGAACCTCGCGCTGATGTATGTCGGCGGCGAGCCCTGCACCACCGACAAGGCCAAGCTGAAGGAGGCGCGGGACGTCCTGATGGCGGCGAAGCCGAAATGGATGTCGATGGATTACGGGATGACGGAGAAGCTCTCGAGCGGCGACGTCCCCGCCTCCGTCAACTGGAACGGCTCCACCTTCCGCGCGCGGAACAACAACCCGGATGTCGCCTACGGCTACCCTAAGGAAGGCTATCCGGTGTGGATGGACAGCGCCGCGATCCTGGCCGACGCGCAGAACGTCGATAACGCGAAGCTCTTCCTCAACTTCATCATGGCGCCGGAGAACGCCGCCATGATCTCCGCCTTCGCCCGCTACGCGAACGGGATCGACGGATCCGACGCCTTCATGCCGGAAGACATGAAGACGGCGCCGGAAATCGTGGTGCCGGCGGAGCTGGTCGCGGCGGGCAAGTTCAGCCCGGCCTGCTCGGACGAGGCGCAGGCCTTCTACACGGCGATCTGGACCGAGCTCCAGAAGTGAGGAATGGGGCCGCCGGCGCCGGCCGGCGGCCCTTTTTTCGCTCGTTTCCGGGCGTATAAGACCCGTCCGACACGGCGGAGGCGCAGATGGTTTTCGGGTTCTTCAGGAAGGGCGGCGGCGAGGAGGAGGCGGTTTCCCGCTACGCCGACGTCGTCGTCGTCAGCCTCCGCAAGTCCGCCTATTACGCGGACAGCCGGGACGCGCTGCTGAAGACGGTGGGCGCGGCGATCGAGGACTCGCCCACGGGGCGCGTCGTGATCGAGATGAGCGGGGTGAAGCAGTTCACCTCCGGCCCGCTCGGCGCCCTCGTCGTTTCGGCGCGGAAGGCGGCGGAAAAGGGCGGCCGCCTCGTCCTCGCCGCCTCCGTCTCCGGCTTCGTCGGCAAGGTGCTCTCCACGGCGACGGAGACGGCGGCGAACCCCTCCTATCCCAATGTCCGCGCCGCGCTTTCGGCGCTCTCGACGGAGGCGGCCTCGGCCTTCGACAGGGCGCAGTAGGGGGCTGGGGCAAGCCGGCCGCGCAAGGCCGGCCGGGCCCGGTCGCCGCGCTGTCGGCGGGACGGTCGGTTTGCGAAGCCAGTGTGTTCGTTTCAGGCCAGATTTTGCGATATTCTCATTATATCAGAGACATGAACCCCTTGCACGCCGTGTGCGCACAGCCGCGGCGGCCGACTTGGGAGCGCCTCCGGCCCACCATCTCCCCGCCTCCCGCAAGATCGTGATAGGCCCTTGCCTGCTTCGGCCCTATGCTGGCGCACGGGGATAGTCCCGCCCCGGAGACCGTCATGAAAGTGGCCGACCCGCCCCCCGATCTCAGGACCCACACGCGCAGCGGGGTGGAGCGGGAGGAGGTCTGGCGGCTCGCCTCCCGCCCCGCATGGTCGATCCGCTCCCGCCGCGGCGCCCTCGCGCCGTTTCTCGACCTGATCCGCAGCCTCTTCCGCCGCCGCCGATAGGCGATCCGCGCCGCCGGGCGCCGCATTCCCGCTTGCGCCGCGCCGCCGCTTCCCCCTCTCTCGGGCCAAAGCCTGAGTGGAGCCCCAGCATGAAATCCCATACCCGCGTCGTCGTTATCGGAGGGGGCGTCGTCGGCTGCTCCGTGCTCTATCACCTGACGAAGCTCGGCTGGACGGACGTGATGCTGGTGGAGCGCTCCGAGCTCACTTCCGGCTCCACCTGGCATGCCGCGGGCGGGTTCCACACCCTGAACGCGGACACGAACATGGCCGCGCTCCAGGGCTACACGATCCGCCTCTACCGGGAGCTTGAGGCGATCACCGGCATGTCCTGCGGGCTTCACCATGTCGGCGGCGTCACGCTGGCGGACACGCCGGAGCGGTGGGACTACCTGAAGGCGGAGCGGGCGAAGCACCGCTACATGGGCCTCGACACGGAACTGGTCGGCCCGGAGGAAATCCGCAAGCTCTCCCCCATCACCAACACCGCGGGCGTGATCGGCGGGCTCTACGACCCGCTCGACGGCCATCTCGACCCGTCCGGCACCACCCACGCCTATGCGAAGGCGGCGCGGATGGCGGGGGCGGAGATCGTGCTCCGAAACCCGGTCATCGAGACGAACCCGATGCCCGACGGCTCCTGGGAGGTGGTGACGAAGGAGGGAACGATCCGCGCCGAGCATGTCGTCAACGCGGGCGGGCTCTGGGCCCGCGAGGTCGGCGCGCTCGCCGGGCTCTTCCTGCCGCTCCACCCGATGGAGCACCAGTATCTCGTCACCGAGGAGACGCCGGAGGTCTACGAGCGGGAGAAGGAACTGCCGCATGTGATGGACCCGGGCGGGGAAAGCTATCTGCGGCAGGAGGGCAGGGGCCTCTGCATCGGCTTTTACGAGCAGCCCTGCGACCCCTGGGCGGTGGACGGCACGCCGGCGGATTTCGGCCACGAATTGCTGGAGAACAAGCTCGACCGGATTTCGGACTCGGTCGAATTCGCCTATCGCCGCTTCCCCGTGCTGGAACGGGCGGGGATCAAGACCGTAATCAACGGCCCCTTCACCTTCGCGCCGGACGGTAACCCGCTCGTCGGCCCGGTTCCCGGCCTTCGCAACTACTGGTCCGCCTGCGGCGTGATGGCGGGCTTCTCTCAGGGCGGCGGCGTCGGCCTCTCCCTTGCACAGTGGATGGTGGAGGGGGAGGCGGAGCGGAACGTCTTCGCGATGGACGTCTCCCGCTTCGGCGAGCTCCGGATCGACCGGCGCGCGGGCCGGTGGGTCACGCCCGCTTATACCCGGACGAAGGTGATCGAGAACTACCAGCGCCGCTTCTCCATCTCCTACCCGAACGAGGAGCTGCCGGCCGCCCGGCCCTTCCAGACAACCCCGGCCTATGCCCTCTGGGACGAGCGCCGCGCCGTCTTCGGCGCCGGCTTCGGCATGGAGCATGTCAACTACTTCGCCCCCGAGGGCGAAGCCCGCTTCGAGACGCCGAGCTTCCGCCGCTCCAACGCCTTCGACGCCGTGGGCGAGGAGGTTCGCGCGGTGCGGGAGGCGGTGGGGCTGAACGAGATCCACAATTTCGGGAAATACATGGTGACGGGCCCCGGAGCCCGCGCCTGGCTCGACCGGATCATGGCCGGCCGCATCCCCGCGCCGGGGCGGCTCTCCCTCACGCCAATGCTCTCCCCCAAGGGCCGGATCATCGGTGACTTCACGGTGACCTGCCTCGCGGAAGACCGCTTCCAGCTCACCGCCAGCTTCTCCGCCCAGGCCTTCCACATGCGCTGGTTCGAGGCGAACCTGCCCCCCGATGGGGTGCGGGTGGAGAATGTCTCCACGTCGCGGCTCGGCTTCCAGATCGCGGGGCCGAACGCCCGCGACCTTCTCTCGCGGACGACGCGCGCGGATGTCTCGAACGCCGCCTTCCCCTTCATGGCGGCGCGGGAGATGGATGTCGGCCTGACCCGCGCCATGGTGCAGCGCGTCTCCTATACCGGCGATCTCGGCTTCGAGATCTATGTGGACGCGATGGATCAGCGCGCCCTCTTCGCCGCGCTGACCGAAGCGGGGGAGGGGCTCGGCCTGCGGCCCTTCGGGATGCGGGCGATGATGAGCCTCCGGCTCGACAAGTTCTTCGGCTCCTGGCTCCGCGAATACTCGCCCGACTACACCGTGGGCGAGACCGGGATGGACCGGTTCGTTTCCTGGAACAAACCCGCGGAATGGATCGGCAAGGCCCCGGCCCAGGCGGAGAAGGCCGCCGGCGCGTCCCGCCGCCTCGTCGCCTTCGCTGTGGATGCCGACGACGCTGACGTCGTCGCCTATGAGCCGATCTGGATCGGGGAACAGGTGCAGGGCTTCTGCACCTCGGGCGGCTGGTCGCATTGGGCCGGCGTCTCGGTCGCGCTCGGCCTCGTCCCCGCCGCGCTCGCCGCGCCGGGGCTCGAGGCCGAGATCGAGATCCTTGGCGAGCGGCGACCCGCCCGGCTGCTCTCCGCCCCCCTCTTCGATGCGGACGGCGCGCGGATGCGAGGCTGAGGGCCGGGCCTATTTCAGCTGGCTGTCCTTCGAGCCGCGCCGGTTGATCCCGCCGCGGTGGACGGGAAGCGCGTCCCGTTCCCTCTGGCAGTCTATGCAAAGCATGACGCCGGGCAGCGCCCACCTCCGGGCCTCCGGAATCGCCTCCTCGCACTCGGCGCAGGTTTCACGGCTCTCTCTGTCCGGCGCCCGGGCTACGTGCATCCGTTCGAGCTCCTCCGCGATGGAGGCCTCGATCTGCTCGTTCACCGCGCCGTCCCGCGCCCAGCCGCCCGCCATGATCTAGGCGCCTCCCGTTTTTCGCCCTGCCTGCGCGAGGCACCACCGGGCGACATCCGCATGCGTCGCGAACCACACATCCCCGGCCTCTCGCATGTGCTCTATGAGGGATTCGAGGACGGTTACGCGCGAGCGATGGCCGATGATATGGGGATGGCATGTCAGGAGAAAGAGGCCGCCCTCACGCCGCGCCCCGTCGAATTCCCGCCTGAACACCTCTTCCACGGAGGAGGGCGGCATGTGGGGGAGAACGCCCCGCTTCCAGTCGACCATCCAGTAGGGCGCATCGTCCCTTATCCATTCGACGGGAAGCTCGACCACGCCGGTTGGCACGCCATCCTCCACGATCTCGTAGGGATCGTCATCCGCCATGAGCGAGCTGTCGTAGAGAAGGCCCATCTCCCGCGTGATCGCCATCGTATGCGCCGAGAAATCCCATGACGGCGTGCGGATGCCGACCGGCCTTACGCCGCAGATCGTCTCGAGCCTGTCCGCGGCGCGAAACTGAAGGTCGCGCTCCGCCTCGGGGGCCAGCGTCGAGTTGAACTCGTGGATCCAGGAATGGATTCCGATCTCGTGCCCCTCGTCGACGACGCGCCGTTGCTCATCGGGATAGAGGGTCGCCGTCACCGCCGGCACGAAGAAGGTGGCGGGAATGTCGTGGCGGCGAAGCAGGTCGAGAATCCGGGGAACGCCGGCGCGGGCGCCATACTCTCCCGCGGAGAGGCGGCCGGGCGACGTGTCGCCGGAGCGCAGCGTCAGCGTCTCATGGTCGGAATCGAACGAGAGGGCGACGGCGCACCGGGCGCCATGGGGCCAGCCATCCGGCTTGAGAGATCGCCCAGCGCGAATCTTGCCGACGATCGCGCGCCACCGCTCTTCGCTCCACCGCCACGGCTCTTCCATCTTTCCCCCGGCCTTCTCTCCGACGAAGGGGAGCGCCGGCTTGCGCGAGCGGTCCTCATGACAATTGCCCGGCGCGAGACTGGCCCCCGATTTTCGAGGGGGTCTAGCGCAATTGCGGAGCAGACGCTTCACATACCTTCGGGGTCGTTTCGCAGGGTTCCGCGTCACTGCCGAAGCCTAGTCGATAGAGCATGTCTTGTCGCCCTCCTGACGCGCCGAAGCCGCCTTGGAGCGCCTCGCCCGGGCGGGAGCTGTGCCGCCATTCGAGTGGCGCCCGGCCAGGCCGCCCATCAGCGCGCAGCGCACGACCCGGACAAGGGCGGCGGTCGGGGCGCCTTCTTCGCCCGTCAGGACCGGGCCGCCTTCGAGACCGAGAGCCGCAATCGCGGCTCGACTCGATGATGCGGTCCACCTTGCTCTGCCGGGATCAGGTCTCGCCGCGCCGAAATGCGAGAGATCCGACTCCAAGGCGAGAACGAGTACATACGGCGCCCCGATCAGAGACGCCGCCAGCCGCTAACCTTTTAGAGGTTTTGGTGGGTGATGAAGGGCTCGAACCTTCGACCCGCTGATTAAGAGTCAGCTGCTCTGCCAACTGAGCTAATCACCCGCCGAGGCGCGAGATAGCGTCATTGGATGGGCGGCGCAAGGGGTCGTCAGCTCGCGGGGCGTT
The DNA here is from genome assembly GCF_046290545.1 of Pikeienuella sp. NCBI lineage: Bacteria > Pseudomonadati > Pseudomonadota > Alphaproteobacteria > Rhodobacterales > Paracoccaceae > Pikeienuella > Pikeienuella sp. The sequence goes on from NZ_JBKAGV010000015.1 coordinate 124,553, forward strand.
CCGCCCAGCCTGCGAAGGTCCGCTCAAGCGCGACGACGACATAGTAGAGCAGGATGCCGAGCGCAGCGAGAGCGAAGAGGACGGCGAACATCAGCGGATAGTCCGAATTCGTCTTCGCGCTGTCGAAGAGCGCGCCGAGCCCGCGACCATGGGGCGAGACGATCTCCATCAGGTTTGTCCCGATGAAGGCCAGCGTCACCGACACCTTCAGCGCGCCGAAGAATTCGGGCAGCGTCTTCGGCAGGGCGATCTTCCGGAAGACCGTGAAGCGCGAGGCGCCGAGTGCGCGCAGGATGTCCCGGTATTCCGGCTCGAGCGTCGAGAGGCCGATGGAGACGGAGACGGCGATCGGAAAGAAGGAGATCATGAAGGCGATCAGCACGGTGTTGAAGTCGTGCCAGCCGACGAACATCAGCGCTACGATCGGAACGACCGTCGCCTTCGGGATCGCGTTGAAGCCGACGAGCAGCGGATAAAGCCCGTCCCTCGCCATGCGGGAGAGGCCCATCGCCATGCCGACCAGCACGCCGAAGACGACGGCGAGGCCGAGCCCGGCAACCGTGCGCCAGAGCGTTTCCCAACCCTGGACGAGGAAGAGATGGCGGAATTTCCAGAAAGCCGGCCACAGGTCCGAGGGCGAGGCCATCTTGTAGTCCGGCCAGCCGTTCACCCACACGAGCCATTCCCAGAAGCCGAGCGTGAGCGCAAGCGCGACGGCGGGCGCCGCAACCTTGGAGGCGGTCATGCGGCGCGGCTTTCGGCAGGCGCGCGGCCCTGCGCGATCTCGATCTCGCGGCGCAGGAGATTGAGGAGCGCGGCGGACTCGGCCGTATAGAGATGCTCGATGTCCCGCCGCCCGGCCGCGCCGGAAGGCACGCGACGCTGCACCGTGGCGGGGCGGCCGGAGAGCACGACAACTTCGTCCGCGAGGAACACCGCCTCGCGGAGGTCATGGGTGATGAGGACGCCAGTGAAGGGCTCCTCCGCCTTCAGCTCGTGCATCAGCTTCCAGAGGTCCTCGCGCGTGAAGGCGTCGAGCGCGCCGAAGGGCTCGTCGAGGATCAGGATCTCGGGCTGGTGGATCAGAGCGCGGCAGAGAGAGGCGCGCTGGCGCATCCCCCCGGAAAGCTCCGAGGGGCGCTTTTCCTCGAAGCCTTCGAGGCCGACGAGGGCGAGGAGGCGCCGCGCCCGCGCCTCCTGCTCCCGCTTCGAGAGCGCGGTGCGCGTGATCTCGAGCGGCAGGAGCACGTTGCGGAGGATCGTCCGCCATTCCAGCAGCACCGGGTTCTGGAAGGCCATGCCGACGACCGGACGTGGTCCGCGCACCGGCTCCCCGTGGAGCCGGACCTCGCCCCGGTCCGGCTTCGTCAGGCCGGCGATGAGCCGGGTGAGCGTGGACTTGCCGCAGCCCGAGGGGCCGACGAAGGCGGTGAAACCGCCTTCGGGCACGCTGATCGAGAGATCGTCGAGCACGGGCAGGGGGCCCGACGCCGTTCTGTAGGCCAGGCTGACGCCCCGAAGCTCGATCAGCCCCTCGCTCATTGGAGCGGGAACCCGCCCGCCGGCAACCACGCGTCCGAGAAGATCTTGGCCGGGTCCGGCGCCGTCTCGAACGTGTAGGTCTCCGCGATCTGCTCCAGCGCCTTCGCCATGCGCGCCGGGTCGACAAGGCCCATGCCATTCGCCTTGACGGCGTCCGTCAGGACGTTCGCCTCGATGGAGAGGCGCAGCCGGCGCTCCTCCAGCGCGGCGTCCGCGGCCGGGTTGCGGGAGATGAGCGCTTCCGTCGCCGCCGCCGGGTCGGCGATCGCGTCCTTCCAGCCGGCGGCGATTGCGGCGAGGAAGCCCTTCAGCGCGTCGCCGTTCGCCGCCGCCCAGTCCGTGTTGGCGATGATGACGTTGCCGTAGAGCGCGAGCCCGTGATCGGCCATCAGGATGACGGAAATGTCCTCCTCCGGCACGCCCAGCCGCACGAGGTTGAGGAAGGAGGAGAAGGAGAAGCCGGTCACCGCAGCGACGTTGCCCTCGGCGAGCATCGGCTCCCGCGTCGGGAAGCCAACCGGCTCCACCGTGATCTTCGAGACGTCAAGCCCGTTGGCGCTGGCGAAGGCGGGGAATTGCGCCCATGCGCCGTCGGGCGGCGGAGCGCCGAGCACGCGGCCCTCCAGATCCTTCGGCGCGGAGACGCCGAGGCTCTTCCGCCCCACAATGGCGAAGGGCGGCTTGTCATAGACCATCATCACGCCGATCACCGGCGCGCCCGGGTTCTGGTCGAGGAACTTCACGAGGCTGTTGATATCGGCGAAGCCGACCGGGAAGGCGCCGGTCGCGACCTTCGGAATGGCGTCGAGCGAGCCCTGGCCGGCCGTCACCTCCACCGAGAGGCCGGCGGCGGCGAAATGGCCCTTGTCGATGGCGACGAAATAGGGCGCGGCCGGCCCCTCGAACTTCCAGTCGAGCGCGAAGGGCATCGCTGTCTCCGCCGTGGCGGGGGAGTGCCCGGGGGCGAGAAGCGCGGCGGCGAAGGCGAGGGCGCGAAGACGCATGGAATCCTCCTCTTTGTCACAAAGTCGACGCAGGTTAGCGCGGCAGCGCGTCGGCGCCATGTTTTCGATGGCGGCAAGCCGGCATTTTCCGCGCGTGAACGCAAAATGTGCAGGCGCGGCCAGTCCCGCCCGCCGGAACGTCAGGCGGCGCGCAGTCGCGGAGTCTGCTCTTGTTAACCGTCTGCGCCTATTCCTCGCCATTGGGGGGAGCGATGCGGAGCGGCATGGGCATGACATGATTCTGATCGTGGACGACGACCCTGCGCAACGCCGGATGACCGGCGCGATGCTGACGGCCGCGAACCGCCCCTGGCTGGACGCGCCGGGCGGCGCGGCGGCGCTCGACCTTCTGTCGGGCCCGCTTGGAGCCGACTCGCGCCTCGTCCTCCTCGATCTCGCCATGCCGGGAATGGATGGCGTGGAGACGCTGACGCGGCTTCGCCGGGTGCGCCCCAACCTGCCCGTCATCGTCCTTACCGCGCTCGGCTCCGTCGCTAACGCCGTCGCCGCCATGCGCGCCGGCGCGACCGACTTCCTGATAAAGCCCGTGGCGCCGGAGCGGCTGGAGACCTCGATCCGCAACGCGCTGAAGCTCAACGAACTCGCCGCGGAAGTGCGCCGCCTCTCCGCCGGCGCAAAGGCGGAGGGCTTTTCAGGCCTCGTCGCGGACAGTCCGGCCACGGAAAAGGCCATCCGCCTCGCCATGCGGGCCGCGCAATCGGCGATTCCGGTCCTGATCGAGGGGGAGAGCGGGGTCGGCAAGGAAGTGTTCGCGCGCGCGGTTCATGCCGCCTCGGACCGGGCCGCCCGAACCTTCGTCGCCGTCAACTGCGGCGCCCTGCCGGAAAGTCTCGTCGAGTCGATCCTCTTCGGCCATGAGAAGGGCGCCTTCACCGGCGCCGTCGCCCGCCGTATCGGCAAGTTCGAGGAGGCGGACGGCGGCACGCTCTTTCTCGACGAGATCGGCGAACTGCCGCCGGAGGCGCAGGTGAAGCTCCTCCGCGCCGTGCAGGAAGGCGAGGTGGATCCGGTGGGCGGCGCGCGGACGGTGAAGACAGACATCCGCCTCATCTCCGCCACCAACCGGGACCTTGCGGCCGAGGTCGCGGCCGGGCGGTTCCGCGAGGATCTCTATTACCGGGTCAGCGTCTTTCCGCTCACGCTGCCGCCGCTCCGCCAGCGGCGGGAGGACATTCCGCCGCTCGCCGAGCGGTTCATCGCCCGGTTCTCCGCGCAGGAGAGCAAGTCCGTGGTCGGCCTGACGGACGCGGCGCGCGCGCTCCTTGTCTCCGCGCCCTGGCCCGGCAATGTCCGCCAGCTCGAGAACGCGATCTATCGCGCGGTGGTGCTGACGGAGAACAGGTTGCTGGAGCCTGCGGACTTCTCCCACCTTTCGCCGCCGGAGCCCGGCTCCGCCGCGCCCGCCGCCGCACATCCCTTCTTTGATGAAGACGGGCATGTGCGACCGCTGGCGGAGATCGAGGCCGCCGCGCTGGAGGCGGCGCTTTCCCGTTATGACGGCTCCATGTCGGAGGCGGCGCGGCGGCTCGGCATCGGCCGCACCACGATTTATCGCAAGACGAAGGGGGAGGAGGAGCCGGCCTGAGGGCCTGCGCTTCAGGCTTCCGGCGCCGGCGCCATGCCGAGGGCGTGGAGATAGAGGTCCAGCATCGCCTCCTCCTCCTGCCGGTCCTTCGCGTCCTTCTTCCGGAGGGCGACGACCTTGCGGAGGGTCTTGACGTCGAAGCCGTTGGCCTTCGCCTCGGCGTAGACCTCCTTCACCTGCTCCGCGATCTCCCGCTTCTCTTCCTCCAGCCGCTCGATGCGCTCGACCACGGATTTCAGCTGCGCGGCGCCGACATGGGTGGCGGAGAACCCTTCCTCGATCACGTCCTCAGGCATCAGATCTGCTTCTCGGGCATGCGGACGACGAGGCCGTCGAGATCCGGCGTGACCTTGACCTGGCAGGTGAGGCGGCTCGTCTCTCCGGGCTGGTAGGCAAAGTCGAGCATGTCCTCCTCCATCGCCTCCTTGGCGGGGAGCTTTCCGGCCCAGCCGGGGTCGACATAGACATGGCAGGTGGAGCAGGCGCAGGCGCCGCCGCAATCGGCGTCGATGCCGGGGATGTTGTTGTCGCGCGCGCCCTCCATCACCGTCAGGCCGACGGCGACGTCCACGACATGTTCTTTCCCGCTATGCTCGATATAGGTGATCTTGACCATTAAGCCCTCGCTTGCGTCCTCGGCCGCCCGTCAGCGCGGCGTTCCGGCGTCGGTCTCTAAATCATGCCGCGCCGCCGCGCCAGTGGAGCCGCCCGCGCCATCCGCCGCATGGAGGATCGCCCCGGCGCCTTTCGCCGTCGCCCCACCGGGGAGCGGCGCGGGGGCGGGGGCGGGCGGCGCGCCGAAGGCCACGTTCCGCGTCAGCCGCCAGCCGGCCAGCACCGCGACGGAGCCGACGACGACGCCGGCCCCCGCCTGCGCATAGACGACGCCCGGCGCGCCGAGCGATGCCGGCGCGGCGAGGAGCATCAGCGGCGTCACGCCCGCATCCCTCACCCAGTTGAAGGCGGTGGAGAGAAGCGGCCGGCCGAGATTGTTGAAGGCGGCGTTGGCGACGAAAAGCGCACCGTTGAACATGAAGCCGCCCGCCCCGATGAAGCAGAAGGCGTAGACGACGGAGGCGCCGGTCTCCGTCACGCCGAAGCCGCGGACAATCAGCGGCGCGAAGAGCGCGAGGAGCGCCCAGACGGAGACGACATATCCGGCCGCGAAAATCAGCGAATCGCGATAGGCTGAGGCCACACGGTCAGCCCGCCGCGCCCCGTAGTTCTGGCCGATGATTCCGCCGATCGCGCCCGAGAGCGCGAAGATTCCGCCGAAGGCGAGCACGGTCAGCCGGCTCGCCACCGCCCAGCCGGCGACAGCGCTGTCCCCCCAGGAAGAGATCCACCACGTCATCAGGATGTTGCCGAGCGGAGTGGAAAGCTGCGTCAGGATCGCCGGCCCCGCGATGGCGAAGAAGGCCGGGGCGACGGCCCGCGCGCGCCAGAGTGAGGCGGGGCCGAGAAGCGAGAGGCCGAGGCAGTAGCGAAGGCCCACCAGCGCCGCCATTCCCCGGCTAAGAACCATCGCGAAGGCCGCGCCATCCACCCCGAGGCCGAGCCCGAAGATGAGGAGTGGGTCGAGGATGAGCGCCGCCGTGCCGCTCGATACGGTCACCAGCATCGCCTTCCGCGCCGCGCCCTCCGCCCGCAGCGTGGAGGCGGCGACCATGCCGAGCCCGACGAGCGGCAGCGAGGGGACGGAGATCAGCAGGAACCGCGCCGCGACCTCCGCCGCCTCCGCTTCGGCGCCGATCAGGTCGAGGACAGGGCGGCGAAGGAGAAGGATCAGCAGCGCCGTCCCCGTCAGCACCACGCCGGAGATGAGAAGCGCCGCTGTCGCTTGCCCGCGCGCCTTCTCCCGCTCCCTAGCCCCGATGGAGCGGGAGACAAGCGCCATCGCCGCGATTGAGAGGCCGACCCCGACCGAGACGGTCAAGAACTGGATCGCCCAGGCGAAACCGACCCCCGCCGTCAGCGTCTCGTCCCCCAGCAAAGAGACGTAGAAGAGCGTCGCGAAATCGACGAGGAACATGAAGGAAAGGCCGACCGATCCCGTCGCCGTCATCACCGCGACATGGCGCATCGTGGAGCCGGTCACGAACCGGCCTTCCGCCCCCTCCGCCATCCGCTATTCCGCCGGCTGCGCGACCGGCGGCGGCGCGAAGGTCGTCTCCCGCCCCTTGTCCGGATGCCTGGGAATGAGCGTCGCGAGGCAGAGGGAGACGCCCGCCATCGCCGCCGCGAGCGAATAGACGGACGAGGGCGAGACGAGCCAGAGATAGCCGAGCGCCGCCGGCAGGAACACGGCTGCGATGTGATTGATCGTGAAAGCGACCGCCGCCGTCGGCGCCTGGTCCTCCGGGTCCGCGATCTTCTGGAAATAGGTCTTCTGCGCGAAGGCCATCGAGAAGAAGATGTGATCCGCGATGTAGAGCGCCGCCGCCACCTCCCACGGCCATCCGAACCAGTAGAGCCCGGCATAGAGCAGGAAGATCGTCAGCAACCCGGAATACTCGACGAGCATGGCGAACCGCTCCCCGAACCGGGCGATCATGCGGCCGATATAGGGGGCGGCCACCATCGTCGCGCAGTAGTTAGCGAGCATCAGCCCGGCGATGTGGCTCAGCTTGAAGCCGTAGAGCTCCACCATCATGAAGGCGGCGAAGACGACGAAGATCTGCCGCCGCGCGCCCGACATGAAGACGAGCGCATAGTAGAGCCAATAGCGCCGCTTGAGCACGATGCCCTTGGTCTGCACCGTGTCCGACCGGAACTGCGGATAGGCGAAGCGGCAGAAGAGCGCGACCGCCATGCAGAACCCGCCCGAAGCCCAGTAGATCGTCTGGTAGGAGAGATCGAACGCCTCCCATGTCGTCAGGATCAGCGCGTAGGAGAGCAGCGCCCCTGCAGATGCGGCGGAGACGATCCAGCCCAGCTTCTTCGGCGCCTCGGACTTCGTCAGCCACTGAAGCTGCAGGCTCTGCGCCACCGTCTCGTAGTAGTGAAATCCGAGCGACGAGATGAACGTGACGACGAGCACGCCCTGAAAGGTCGGGAATTCCGCCGTCAGCGCGGAGCCGAGGCCGAGCAGGAATAGGGAGATCAGGCCGAAGCTCTGTTCCTTGATCAGCACGAAGATGAAGATGGCGAGGAAGGCGAGGAAGCCCGGGATCTCCCGCACCGTATGCATCCAGCCGTTGTCCGACCCGTCGAAGGCCACGACCTCGATCACGAAGTTCGCCGCAACCGCCATCCAGGTGGAGAAGGCGAGCATGGAGCCGAAGGCCATGACGGCCAGCATGGTCTCCGGCCGCCGCCAGCGCGGCAGCGCCCGCCCTTCGGCGAGGCTCATCTCTGGCGGCAGGAGGGAGAGAGGCATCGACGCTCCTTCGGGTCGTCCAGATATACGCCGATCCGCGCGGGGGGCCAGCCTTTCGCGCCCCGCGCATGGCTGCCCCCGCCGCAGCGCATGGCCCCCTCGCCGGGCGGCGACGGACGGGCTATGCTTCGGCGCATGTCCATCTGGTCCCGCATCGCCGAAGCTCTTGCCGCCCTCGCAGCCGGAGAGAGCCTTTCGGAGGTCTTCGGCAAGCTCCGCACCCCGCCCGAGAAATCCGTCGGCTTCACCATCGCCGTGATCGCGCTCGGGGCGAAGATGGCGAAGGCCGACGGACGGGTGACGCAGGACGAGGTCTACGCCTTCCGCGAGGTCTTCCACATCCCGCCGAACGAGGAGAAGAACGCGGCCCGCGTCTTCAACCTCGCCCGCTCCGACGTCGCCGGCTTCGACGGCTACGCTGCGCAGATCGCGCGGCTCTTCGGCCCGGAGAGCCCGGTTCTGGAGGATGTGCTGGAGGGCCTCTTCCATATCGCGCTGGCGGATGGCGAGTATCATCCGAACGAGGACGCCTTTCTCGCGGAGGTCGCGCGCATCTTCGGCGTTTCGGAGACTGCATTCTCGGCGATCCGCGCCCGCTACTCGCCCCGCCACAGGGATCCGTTCGCCATTCTCTCCGTCTCGCCGGACACGCCCACGCCGGAGATCCGTCGCCGCTGGCGAGAACTGGTGCGGGAGACGCATCCGGACCGGATGATCGCCCGCGGCGTGCCGGAGGAAGCCGTGAAGATGGCGACGCGCCGGCTTTCCGAGATCAACGAGGCCTATGAGGAGATCATGGCGAAGCGGGCGGCCTGACCGTCAGCGCCGCCGCATCTCCCGCTCCAGCGCCTCGAGGAAGCGGGAGCGGTCCGCCTTCGAGAAGGGCCGGCCGCCGCCGCCCTGGTTGAGCGGGTTCGCCGCCCGGATCTCCGCCATCAGGTTCCGCGTGGCGAGGACATTGCCGATGTTCGCCGCCGTCCAGAGCTCCCCGTCCGGCCGCATGGCGCGGGCGCCGGCCTTCACGCAGCGGTCGGCGAGCGGGATGTCGGCGGTGACGCAGATGTCGCCCGGCCCGATCCGCTCCGCGATCCAGTCATCCGCCGCGTCGAGCCCGCCTGGCACGATCACCACCTCCGCCAGCGGATGCGGGTTCGGCCGGAGGCCGCCATCGGCGACATAGACGACGCGGACCTTGTGCCGCTCCGCCACGCGCAGCGCCTCCGCCTTCACCGGGCAGGCGTCGGCGTCCACATAGAGAACGGTCACTGGCCCCGCCGGAGCGGCGACGGGCCGAGATGGAGGCCGGCGTCGACGCGCAGCAGCTCGCCCGTCATGTGCCGCGAGGCGTCCGTCGCGAGGAAGACGGCGACATCGGCGATCTCGTCCGGCCCGGAGGCGGCGGCGAGCGCCGTTCTCTCCTCGACGGAGCGGACGGTCGCCGCATAGGTCTCCTCGTCCATCGAGTCGCGGAACCAGCGCGTGCCGATGAAGCCGGGGCAGACGGCGTTGACCCGGATTGCGGGCGCGAGCGCGCGGGCGAGGCTGATCGTCATGGTGTTGAGCGCGCCCTTCGACGCGGCGTAGGCGACGGAGGAGCCGATGCCGGAAAGCCCGGCGATGGAGGAGGTGTTCACCACCGCGCTCGCGCGCCCGCTCGCCTCATGGGCGGCGAGGAGCAGGGGCTTCAGCGCCTGCATGGCGAGGAAGGGGCCGACGACGTTGACGGCATAGACGCCGAGGAAATCCTCCTTCGACAGAGCGTCGAGATCGGCGTGGTTCCGCGCCTGTTTCGTGATCCCGGCGTTGCAGGCGAGGATGTCGAGCCGCCCGAAGGGCTCGACCGCCGCGCGGAGCGCCGCCGCGCCCTCCGGCGTGGAGACGTCGGCCTGCACGGCGCGGCCCTGCGCCCCCGCAGCCGCGATGGCGGCGACCGTCTCCTCCGCCTCGGCCGCGCTGCGCGAATAGTTGACGAGCACGGTCGCCCCCCGCTCCGCCAGCTTCAGCGAGATCGAGCGCCCGAGCCCCGTGCCGCCCCCGGTGACGAGCGCGATGCGCCCGGAAAGATCGTTCATGTCCGCTTCCTCCGTTTCAGCCGGCCTAGCACGGGCCTCGGCGTCGTTGAAGCCGCCGCGCCGGCGCCGTAGCCTTGCGGCGAGGCAGCGGAGGGGATCATGGCCGAAGAGCAGCCGCAACCGGCGGCGGTGCAGGGGATCGCCGCGCCGCAGCAGGTGACGTACTCGATGTCGCCCGGCCTTGTGAGATGGCTGGCGCAGGCGGGGGTGTCGCTGGCGCTTTCTTCCTACCAGTCCGGCAAGTTCTACCTGATCGGGCGGAATCCGCGCGGCGGGCTGCTGGTGGACGAGCGGTTGTTCCAGCAGGCGATGGGGATCGCGGTTGCGGGCAGGCGGATCGCGCTCGCCACGCAGGGGGCGATCATCGAGATGGTTTCGTCTCTTTCGCCCGACCAGCGGGTGAACGAGATCTATGACGCCTGCTTCGTGCCGCGCCGCATCTCCCCGGTCGGGGCGGTGGATGCGCATGACGTGGGGTTCGATGCGGAGGGGCGGCCCGTCTTTGTCGTCACGAAGTGGAACTGCCTCGCCACGCTTTCCGAGACGCACAGTTTCCGGCCCGTCTGGCGCCCGCCCTTCATCTCCCGCCTCGTGGCGGAGGACCGGTGCCATCTGAACGGGATGGCGATGGAGGCGGGGGCGCCGGCCTATGTCACCGCCTGCTCCCGCTCCGACACGGTGGACGGGTGGCGGGACAGGCGGGCGGATGGCGGGGTGATCGTCGAGGTCGCGAGCGGGGAGGTCGTGGCGACGGGGTTTTCCATGCCGCATTCGCCGCGGGTGCATCAGGGGCGGCTCTTCGTGCTCAATTCGGGCACGGGGGAACTGATGGAGGTGGACCGGAAGACGGGGGCGAAGACGGCGATCTGCTTCTGCCCCGGCTTCGTGAGGGGGCTTTCCTTCCACGGGGGATACGCCGTCGTCGGGCTCTCAAGGCCCCGCTACAAGCGGTTCGAGGGGCTGGCGCTCGACGGGAGGCTGAAGGCGGCGGACAGCGAGGCCTGGACGGGCGCGCAGATCATCGACCTTTCGACGGGCTCGGTGGCGGAGTGGTTCCGGATCGACGGGGCGGTGATGGAGATCTACGACGCCGCCTTCGTGCCGGGGGTGATGTGCGGCATGAGCCTCGGGCTCGCCGCGCCGGAACTGGCGACGTTCGTGACGGTGGAGGGGGAGTAGGGGGGCGGTTTTCGGGGGATAACCATGGTTATCGGCCTCGGAGCGTTGATTTGACGCGAAAAAAGTCGTGATCGGATTGTTTCAGGGGGGTCAGGGCGAGCGGCCCGCCGCCCTCTCCCTCCCTTCCCGCTTGCAGGGGCGGGGGGCTTCCTTCGGGGAGGCCGATTCCGGGCGGATTTCGGGGGATTTCCATGGAAATCGGGCTCGGAGCGTTGATTTTTCACGATAAAAGTCGTGATCGGATTGTTTCAGGCGGTTTCGGGAAGGATTGGCGGCGGGCGGCCCCCCTCCCTCTCCCTTCCCCCGGCGGGGGGAGAGGGAGCGCCTCTGGCGCGGCGGCGGCGAGGGAGGCGGGCGGTCCATGATTTTTCATGGATCGGGGCTGGCGCTTGCGGATCGCTCCTCCCCCTTGCCCCTTCCGCAGGCGGGAGGGGGGGCGCGGGGCGGGGGGCGCGGGAAGGCGCGGCGGGAGAGACAAGCCCCGGCCTGGAGCCGGGCCCCCGGGCGTCCGCTTCGTTCGTCGGCCCCGGATCAGGTCCGGGCTGCGGGAGGGGCGGGAGTGGGGCGCCTGAAAGCGAGGGGGCTGCGAAGCGCGGGGCGGCGCTTGCCCGTCGCCATTTCTCCCCCGCCCCATCCGTCCCCGGCGGGAGACGTTCGCCACGGCCCCGATCAGCGGCTTTCCGGTGGAAAGCCGCCGGGGCCGTTCGGCCGGAGCCCCTGCGGAGGCCGAGGGGCGCCGAGCCTTCCCGAACGTCGAAGATCGGGCCGTGCACGCCGCGGCGGGCGCGGAACGCGCCCGGCCCGTTTGAACGTGGGGGAGCGGCGGGCGCGGGCTGATCTGACGCGGGTCAGATCAGCCGGGCGCTCATGGCGCTGTCGGCGCGGTATGGGGGCGGGGCTTCGCGCGCGTCTTCGGGGCGCGCCTTCGCTTCGAGTTGCGGATCGCCCTCCCCCTGACCCCCGCCGCAGGCGAGAGGGGGGAGCGCGGGGCGCGGGGTGAGGCGCGGGAAGGCGCGGTGGGAGAGACAAGGCCCCGGCCTTGAGCCGGGGCCCCGACGGGCGGTCCGCTTCGTTCGTCGGGGCCCCGGATCAGGTCCGGGGCTGCGGGAGGGGCGGGAGTGGGGCGCCTGAAAGCGAGGGGGCTGCGAAGCGCGGGGCGGCGCTTGCCCGTCGCCATTTCTCCCCCGCCCCATCGGTCCCCGGCGGGAGACGTTCGCCACGGCCCCGATCAGCGGCTTTCCGGTGGAAAGCCGCAGGGGCCGTTCGGCCGGAGCCCCTGCGGAGGCCGAGGGGGGCCGAGCCGCCGCGTCGGTCGGAAATCGGGCCGTGGTCGTCGCGGCGAGCGCGGAAACGCGGTCGCCGGGGGGCGACGACCGCGGGCCGATTTGACGCGGGTCAAATCGGCCGGGCGCTTTTGGCCGACGCCGCGCAGTGTTCGGTCAGTTGATCGTCTCTCAGGGCTCCGCGATCCCCGGCTTCTCGCCCCGCGCCTCGATCGCCGCCATCGCGGCGAGGAGGATATCCTCCCGGAACCTTGGCGCGACGAGTTGGGCGCCGATAGGGGCGCGGCCCGCCTCCATGTCGCAGAAGCCGGTGAAGACGCTGGCCGCGGGGACGCCCATCAGCGGCAGGCCGCATTGCGGCAGCATCGCCTCGTAGCACCTCGCGAAATCCGTCTGGTCGAGCTGGTCCGGGAAGGGCGGTTCGGCCGAGACGGGGAGGATGAGGAGCGGGCGGTCCTGAAGGAACATCTGCCACTGGCGGAGGAAGGCGAGGCGGGCCTGGAGCGCGTCCATCACGTCGAAGAGGGAGGGTTCGGGGCAGATCTTCTCCATCTCCGCGAAGGTGTGGAGCGCGTCCCTGTCCCCCTCCTTCTCCACGATGGGGCCGGCGCGGCGCATCTCGGCGAGCCAGAGGCGGAGCTGGAGGCGGGCGGGTTCGCGGAGGGGCGGGGCCTCGGCCTCCGCCACGTCCCATCCGGCGTCCCGGAGCCGGGCGGCCGTGTCGCGGAGCGCGGCCTCGACCTGCGGCGTGGTGGCGAGCCCCTCCGGGTTCACGCAGAGCGCGGCGCGCTTCGGGAAGTCGCCCATCGCGAGGGGGAGAGGGACGTGCCAGGGGTCGCGGAGATCGGGGGCGATCATCGCCTCCATCGCGAGGCGAAGATCGGCGACGGAGCGCGCCTTCGGGCCGGAGACGGCCATGAGCTGGGCGCCGATGTGACGATCCGCGCCCGAGGGGTTGAAGGCGGCGACGCGGCCCTGGGTGGGGCGAATGCCGTGGAGGCCGCAGGCATAGGCGGGGTAGCGGACTGAGCCGGCGATGTCCGTCCCGTGGCCGATGGCGCCGATGCCCGCGGCGGTCGCCGAGGCGGCGCCCCCCGACGAGCCGCCGGGGGTGAGGGCGGGGTTCCAGGGGTTCTTCGTCCAGCCGCGAAGGGAATTCCGCGTGAACCAGCGGAGCGAGAAGGCGGGCGTGTTGGTGCGCCCGACGATCACGGCGCCGGCGCGGCGGAGATTGGCGACGACGGGATTGTCTTCGGCGGCGACGAGGCCGGCCTGCATCCGGAGGCCGTTCGTGGTGGGAAGGCCCGTCTGGTCCACGTTCTCCTTCGTCGTCACGGGGACGCCGGCGAGGGGGCCGGGATCGCGGCCCGCCTTCACGGCTTCGTCCACCGCGTCGGCGGCTTCGAGCGCCTCCGCGTCGATGCGGAGGACGACGGCGTTGATCTGCGGGTTCGCCTCGTCGATGCGGGCGAGGGCGGCCTCCGCCATGTCCCGCGCTTTCACCTCGCCGGAACGGACGCGGGCGGCGGTCTCTTCGGCGGAGAGGCGCCAGAGCGCGCTCACGATACGGCCCGGCGGATCGCGTCCACCGTCTCCAGCACCTTCATGGTGGTGGGCGTGTCCGTCGGCTCGTGGCGGGAGGAGAACCAGGCGACGGAAAGGCGCTTCGCCCGGTCCGCGAAGACGAACTGGCCGTGGATGCCGAGGCCGTGGATGAGCGGCTCCGCCTCCCGCTGGACATACCATTTCGCGCGGTAGTGCATGGGGCGGCCGGGGAAATGCTCGAAGAAGTCGCCCGTGTTCCAGGCCTCCGCGTCCCCGTTCTTCTCGATCTGGTCGATCCAGCTTTCGGGGATGATCTGCCGCCCCTCGCGCCGCCCTCCGTCTGCGACCATCATGCCGACGCGGGCGAGGTCCCGCGCCGTGAAGCTCTTGCCGCCCGCGGCGCGGGCGCCGCCGATCCGGTCCACCGTGATCTCGCCCGCGCGCTCGGCGCCGAGGGGCTTCCAGAGCCTCTCGGAGACGAGATCGGCGTAGCGGAGGCCCGTCGCCCGCTCGAACACCCAGGCGAGGAGGTCGGTGTTGACGGAGACATAGTGGAAGCGGCCGCCATGCGGGCCGTCCCGCTCCGTCATTTTCGCCATGAAGGAACGCAGGTCCCCGGCGTCACGACCGGCGGGGACGGGGTTCCAGTTCGCGGCGAAGCGGTAGTCGACGATGGGGCCCTCCGTGGCGAGGTAATCCTCCTCGAAGAGGACGCCCGCGCGCATGTCGAGCAGCTGGCCGACCGTCACGTCGGCATAGGCCGTGCCTTCGAGCTCGGGGACGTATTTCGCGGCGAGGTCGGATTCGGCCAGCTCGCCCCGCTCGACCAGCGTTCCGGCGACGAGGCCGAGCATGGATTTCGAGACGGAGAAGAGGATGTGCGGGCTCGCGGCGCTCATGCCGCGGCGGTAGGTTTCGTGGACGAGCCTGCCCTCGTGGATGATCGCCACCGCGTCCGCCGCGGTTTCGTCCATCGCGGCTTCGAGGTTGACGGCGGAGAGGTCGATCTTCCCCTCGGGGAGGGCCCAGACATTCGCCGGGTCATTGGCGATTTCTGCGGTGGGCACGATCTCCCGCACATGGTGGAAGGCCCAGCGGCTCCAGGGCGCGTGGCGCCAGTTGGCCAGGGTCGCGCGGTCCTCCAGGGCGGGGGGGAAGCCCTGCATGATGCTCGTCATCGTCGTTCCCTCGTCGGTCGGGTTTCTTGTTGTCCGGACCTGGGGAAGCGGAGATGGCGGGCGGGCAAGGGGATTCGGCTCGGGCCGGGGGAGGGCGGGGCTGGCGCGCGCGCCGGTCTTGTCCCCGGCCTCGATCAGCATCTCTCCGGGGGAGAGATGCCGAGGCCGTCGCCCGGAGGCGCAAGCCGCAGGGCGAGGGGCGCCAAGCCGCCGCATCGGTTGAAGATCGGGCCGTGACCGCCGCGGTGGGCGCGGTGACGCGCCCGCCGGGGGGCGGCGGGCGCGGGCCGATCAGCCGCGGGTCTGATCGGCCGGGCTCTTTCGACTGCGATCAGCGCCGAAGTCCCGACGTTGAAGAAGTCGGCGGCGAGCCCTGCTCAGCCCGTCTCCGCCCCGCCATGCGCGGCGGACCAGCCGTGCGGGTCGGCCAGGAACTCGCCCACCGCGTCCAGCGTCTTCTCGTCGAAATGGCGCTGGGCGCGGGCCTCGGCCAGCACGTCCCGCCAGGTGGCGAGGTGGTGCAGCGTCAGGCCGGCCTCGGCCAGCGATTCCCGCGAGCCGGCGAAGATGTCGTAGAAGAAGAGGACGAGCGTGTGGTCGCAGCGCGCGCCCGTCTTGCGGATCGCCTCCGCGAATTTCAGCTTGGAGCCGCCATCCGTCGTCAGGTCCTCGACGAGGAGGACGCGCTGGCCTTCGAAGATAACGCCCTCGATCTGCGCGTCGCGGCCGAAGCCCTTCGGCTTCTTGCGGACATATTGCATCGGCAGGCCCATGCGCTCCGCGATCCAGGCGGCGAAGGGGATGCCCGCCGTCTCCCCGCCCGCCACGGCGTCGAACGCCTCGAACCCGGCGTTGCGCATCAGCTTCGAGACGGCGAAATCCATCAGGGCGGAGCGGATGCGGGGATAGGAGATGAGCTTCCGGCAGTCGATATAGACCGGGCTCGAAAGGCCGGAGGTGAACTTGTAGGGCGGGTCGGGGCGGAAGTGCACCGCCTGCACCTCGAGCAGCATCCGCGCGGTCTGCCGCGCCATAAGCGCCTCGTCGGGGAAGGAATTCGCGAACATCGTCACCTCGCGACGCGCCAGTGGAGGGGGAAGCCCGGGTCGAAGACGGTGACGGGGCCCTCGCCCGTCTCCAGCTTCGCAGGGTAGGGGACGGGGGCGGCGCCTTTCTCCAGCGTGATCTGGTCGGCGTTCGGCGCCATGCCGTAGAAATCCGGGCCGTTGAGGGAGGCGAAGGCCTCCAGCCGGTCCAGCGCGCCCGCCTCCTCGAAGACATGGGCGAGGCAGGCGAGGGCGACGGGCGCGGTGAAGCAGCCGGCGCAGCCGCAGGCGGTCTCCTTCAGCGGGTCCACATGCGGCGCCGAATCGGTGCCGAGGAAGAAGGAGCGGGAGCCCGAGGTCGCCGCCTCCACCAGCGCGAGGCGGTGAGTCTCCCGCTTCGCGACGGGGAGGCAGTAGTAATGCGGGCGGATGCCGCCGGCGAGGATGTGGTTGCGGTTTATGATGAGGTGATGGACGGTGATCGTCGCCGCCAGGCCCTCCCCGCCCTCCCGCGCATAGGTCGCGCCCTCCGCCGTCGTCACATGCTCCATGACGACGCGGAGCGTGGGGTTGCGGCGGCGGATCGGGTCCAGCACCCGGTCGATGAAGACCGCCTCCCGGTCGAAGATGTCCACCGCCGGGTCCGTCACCTCGCCATGGACGCAGAGCGGCAGGCCGATCTCGGCCATCCGCTCCAGCACGGGCTGCACCTTGTCGAAGTTCCGCACGCCGGAGGCGGAATTGGTCGTCGCCCCGGCGGGATAGAGCTTCACGGCGTGGACGAGGCCCTCCGCATGGGCGGCGGCGACGTCATCCGCCTCCGTCGCCTCGGTGAGGTAGAGCGTCATCAGCGGCGTGAAGCCCGCGGCGCCCGGCGCGGCGAGGATGCGCTGGCGATAGGCGCGGGCGTCCGCCCCCGTCACGACGGGGGGGACGAGATTGGGCATGATGATCGCGCGCGCGAAATCGCGCGCGCTTTCAGCCGTCACGGCTTCCAGCATGGCCCCGTCCCTGAGATGGAGGTGCCAGTCGTCGGGGCGGCGGATCGTCAGGCTGGTCATGCGGGCTCCTCGGGGCGCAGGGTCGTCTTAGCGGCGCCGGCGCGAGCCCGCAATCGCGGGCTCAGCCCTGCCAGCCCTGACGGGCGGCGTTCGCCTCGCAATCGGACTTCTTCTTGTAGCCCTCGGAGGCGGCGCCGATGATGTTCCCGTTGACGGCCTTGCGCCGCCAGCGCCATTCGCCGCGCTTGTCCTCGTAGAACTCCCACTTGTCCTTCGGGTTCGGCCCTCGGTTCATGTTGGCTTCGCAATCGGATTTTTTCTCGTAGCCCTCGGTGGCTGCGCCGACGATCTGGCCGTTGGAGGCTTTCCGCCGCCAGCGCCATTCGCCACGCTTGTCCTGATAGACTTCGAACGTATCGTTTTCCCCGACCATAATAGTCATTCCCTGTCTGTCCGGCGGCGCATCGCCCCGGAGGTTCTTGTTGGCCCCGAAGGGTGACGGATGATGCGTGAGGCCCCCGCCCCGCGCAAGTTTTCGTTAAGCGCGCGTGATGGCCGAAAGGGGGCGGGGCGGCGGCGGGGAATGGGCGCTTCCAAGGCTCTTGCGGGGCGATTGGCGCCCGGGCCGGGGCGGCCTATGGTGCCGGGATGAAACGCGCGCTTCTTCTCCTGTTCCCGCTTGTCCTCGCCGCGCCGGCTCCGGCCGCGGCGCAGGACGGCTCTCTCGCCCGCTGCGGCGCGCTCTCCGCCCCGGCGGCGGAGGTGGCGCATCATTGCCGGCGGGCGCTGGAGCGGGGCGGGCTGCGGGCCGAACAGGCCTTCGCCGCCGGGCTCAATCTCGGCGACGCGCTCATCGCGCTCGGCCGGGCGGGGGAGGCGAAGGCGGCCTTCGCCGCCGCGGCGGAGACGGGGCGGGAGGCGGGGCTTGACCGCGTGGAGCTGCATCTCGGCATCGCCCGCGCGGAGGAGGCGCTGGGGGACCGCCGCGCCGCCGCGACGGCGTTCGACCGCGCGCTCGCGCTCGCGCCCCGCAGCGTCGACGTGCGGCTGGCGCGCGGGGCGTTCTGGCTCAGGCTCGGGCAGGGGGAGGCGGCGCTGGAGGAGTTCGACGCCGCGCTCCGGCTCGACGGGGGGGATGCGGATGCGCGTTTCAACCGCGGGCTCACGCTGCTCACGCTCGGGCGGGACGGGGCGGCGGAGGCGGATTTCTCCGCCGTGATTCGCGATTATCCGCGCGATTCGGGCGCCTTCTTCCACCGCGCCCGGGCGCGGGAGGCGGCGCGGCCCGAGGCGGCGCTTGGCGATTACGACGAGGCCGCCGCGCTCGCCCCCGAATGGGCCGACCCGTGGCTCGCCTCGGCGCGGCTGCTGGACCGTGTGGGACGGCGGGAGGACGCGAACGCCCGCTATCGCCGCGCCTTCGAGCTCGGGGCGAAGGACCCGGCGCTGCTGGAGCGGATCCGCGCGCTCGGGGGGTGAGGACGCCCGGCGCGACGGCCGGACAGTCGCTCAGGAGGCGGCGCGGACGTAGTCCGCCGAGAACGCGTCCCGCTCGCAGCGGCGGATGAAGAGCTCCACCGGCTGGGGCACGCCGGCGAGGGCCTGCGGGCCGAGGCTCGCCCAGCAATCCGGCTCCACCGCGGCGATCTCCTTCGTCACCAGCACGGCGCGGCCGAGGGTCTTGGAGGCGTCGTCCATCCGCGCCACCTCGTTCACCACCGCGCCGATCACGGAGAAGGAGAGCCGCGCGGGCACGCCGACATTGCCGAACATCACCTCGCCGGCGGCGATGGAGATGGAGAAGCGGAGCGGCAGGTCCGGCGTCTCGGCCAAGGCCGCCTCCCGCCGGAGGAGGGCGGCTTCCATCGCGCGGAGCGCGGCGCGCGCCGCCTCCGGCCCGCCGATATCCCCCTCGATCGGAAAGATGGCGAGGGCCGCATCCCCCACATAGTCGAGAATCTCGCCGCCCTCGTCGATCACCGGCTGGGCGGCGCAATCGAAATAGGTCTTGAGAAGCGTGAGATAGACGTCCGGCTCCAGGCTCTCGGCCAGATGGGTCGAGCCGCGGAGATCGACGTAATAGACGACGGCGCGGATCTTCGCTCCGTCTCCGCGCCGGATCTCCCCGGCCAGCGCCTTCGCGCCCGCGGTCGGCCCGAGATAGGTATGGGCGAGGTTGACCGTGACCCGCTGCTGGATCGCGACGCGGCAGGCGACGGCGAAACTGCGCTGGATGCGGTTCAGCGCCTCGATATCCGCCCGGGTGAACCCCGTCTCCCGCTTCGTCGCCCAGGAGCCGATGATGCCCGTCCCCCGCCCCTCGAATTGCTGCACCTCGGCGATGCGGAAGCTGGAGGCGGTCATCAGATAGTCGGTATAGCCCTGCTCCCGGAACTCGTGCAGCACGTCGAAATCCAGCAGCGCGTCAGGCCCGACGAGGCGGCGGCGGAGACGGTTCAGCCCGTGGGTGAGGACGTGGTAGAACGGGCTCCTGAGCCAGCCCTCCGTCTGCCGGTTGGCGTGGGAATACTGGTGGAGCTTCGCGCCCTCCTCCGGGTTCCAGAAGATCTGCTCGGCCTGGAAGAGCGGATGGAGCGTCGGCCATGTCAGGGCCGCGCGCTGGAGCGGCACGCCGATGCCGGCGAGGCGGGCGCAGAGCTGCTCGAACAACTGCTCGATATCCGGCTCGCCCAGCGACCGGTCGATCAGCCAGCTCTCGATTTCCTGGATCAGGCCGTCATGCGACATGCGCCGAAGATAAGTCGCGCGGGGCGGGAGCGCCAGCCTCGCGGGCGCCCGTCTCCCTGAAGCCGGCGCCGATATGGACCCCGTCCGCCACTTTCCGCGCCATGTCCCGCGCGATGAGGGCCTCCACCGCGCGTTCGAGCTGCGGCGCGCGGCGGAGCGCGGCGGCGAGCCGGTCCCTCCGCCAGCGGATCGCGGCGCCGCCGGCTTCGAGCGCGACGGTGGCGGAGGCGGGCTCCTTCAGCACGAAGCTGATCTCCCCGATGAAGGTCATCGCCGGGAGGGCGAAGCGGCGCCCGGCCTTTTCCGCCGTCGCTTTGCCGCGCGTGACGAACCAGAGATATTCGGGCGTGACGCCTTCCGTCGTCAGCTTCAGCGCGCGGGCGGGCTCCACCGGCTCGCCGAGCCGCATGAGCGCGCGGAACTCGCCCGGCTGAAGCCCGCGCATCGCCGCGAAAACGGGGCGGGAGGCGGCGGGGAGGATGGTGAAGTGGCGGCTGTAGAGGAGCCGCAGCAGCCCGAAGAGATTGGCGGCGTTGATCGCGAGGCTCGCCGCGATGGCGCCCCAGAGCGGCTCCGGCCGCATGTAGTAATAGGCGATGTAGAAGGCGGAGCCGAGGAGAAGGAGCGTGCGGAGCGCCGCCTGGTCCCGGAACAGGAAGCCGAGGATATAGGCCAGCGTGGCGCAGGCGAGGAGCCACCCGCCGCCCGCCAGAGTCTCCGCCATGATCGCCTGCATGTCGCCCTCGCCCGCCTGCCTTCAACCGCAGATAGCGCGGCGCGCGCGGGGGCGGGAGTGCAGGGCTGCACGCGGCGGCTCAGCCCTTGCCGGCGAAGCGGGCCTCCAGCGCCTCCCGCCGCTCGTCGTCCAGCTTCGCGAAGAGGACGTCCGGCGTCGTGAAGGCGTGGCCTTCGGGGAGGGCGGCGAGCGCCGCCTCCGCGCTCTCCGGCCAGGGTTCGTTCTCCGGCAGGCCGAGCGCGGCGAGCATCGCGCCCGATGCGTCCGGGATGAAGGGGCGGGAGAGGATGGCGTAGAGGCGGACGAGGTTGAGGCCCGTGCGGACGATCATCGCCGCCTCCTCCGGGTTTTCCTTCACCTTCGTCCAGGGCGCGGCGCGCTGCAGATATTCGTTGCCCGCGACCCAGATCGCGCGGAGCGCCTGCGCCGCGCGGCGGACCTCGATCGCCTCCATCGCGCGCTCGTAATCGCCAAGGCGCTGGGCAAGCTCCGCCGCCAGCGCCGCCTCCTCCGGCCCCGGCGCGCCGCCCGCGGGCAGCGCCTCGCCGAAGCGGGCGCGGCAGAACTTCGTGATGCGGGAGACGAAGTTGCCGAGGACGTCCGCCAGATCCTTGTTCACGCCGTTCTGGAAGCTTTCCCAGGTGAAGTCGGAATCCGAGCTTTCGGGGACGTTGGAGAGAAGCCACCAGCGCCAGTAATCGGCGGGGAGGATCTCTAGCGCCTGGTCCATGAACACGCCGCGGCCGGAGGAGGTGGAGAATTTCCCGCCCTCGTAATTGAGATAGTTGAAGCTCTTGATGTAGTCCACGAGCTTCCACGGTTCGGCCGAGCCCATCAGCGTGGCGGGGAAGGAGAGGGTGTGGAAGGGCACGTTGTCCTTCCCCATGAACTGGGTGTAGCGGACATCGCCCGCCCCTTCGTCCGCGCGCCACCAGCGGCGCCAGCCGTCCTCCCCGAGCCCGTGCGCGTCGGCCCATTCCGCCGTCGCGGCGATGTATTCGACGGGCGCGTCGAACCAGACGTAGAAGACCTTGCCCTCCATCCCGGGCCAGGGCTTTTCCCCCTTCTGCACGGGGATGCCCCAGTCGAGATCGCGGGTGATGGAGCGGTCCTGCAACCCTTCGCCGTCATCCAGCCATTTCCGGGCGATGGAGGTGGTGAGGATCGGCCATCCCTCCCGCGTGTCGATCCATTCGCGGAGATGCGCGCGCATGGCGGACTGGCGGAGATGGAGGTGCTTCGTCTCCCTGACTTCGAGATCGGTGGAGCCGGATATGGCTGAGCGGGGGTTGATGAGGTCGGTCGGGTCGAGCTGCTTCGTGCAGTTCTCGCACTGGTCTCCGCGGGCCTTCTCGTAGCCGCAATTCGGGCAGGTCCCCTCGATGTAGCGGTCGGGGAGGAAGCGGCCGTCCGCCTTCGAATAGACCTGCCGCTCCATCACCTCGTCGATCAGCCCGGCGGCGGCGAGGCGCTCCGCGAAATGCTGGGTCAGGCGGCGGTTACGGTCCGAGGAGGAGCGGCCGAAATGGTCGAAGGAAAGGCGGAACCCGTCCGCGATGTCCTTCTGCACGCGCCACATCCGGGCGCAGTATTCGGCCACGGGCTCCCCGGCCTTCGCGGCGGCGAGTTCCGCCGGGGTGCCGTGCTCGTCCGTCGCGCAGATGAAGAGCACCTCGTGGCCGCGGGCGCGCATGTAGCGGGCGTGAAGGTCCGCCGGCAGCTGCGAGCCGACGAGATTCCCGAGATGCTTGATCCCGTTGATATAGGGCAGGGCGGACGTGATGAGGATGCGCGCCATCGAGGCCTCCGAAGCAGGTGCGGGCGCTATAGCGGATTGCGGCGGCGAGGGCGAGGCGGGGGGCGAGCGGGGGGCGAGGCGGGGAGATGCGGGGGCGGGCGCAACGGCTCGATTCGCCGGAAATTAGGAAGCTTCCGTTAACCCTGCTCTCCGCAGCAACCGGAGAGAGCCATGAACATCCCCGCCCTTCGCGCCGCCCTTTCGGGCGCGGCGCTCCTCCTCTCCGCCTGCGCGCCTCACTGGACGCCCGACGGGGCGCCAGACGGGGCGCCAGACGGGACGCCGGAGCGCGCGCCGGTCGTGATCGGCCCGCGGCGCGCGGGGCTCCTCGCGCTCGACGCGCTGGCGCCGGCCTTCGGCGGCGCGGCGCGACCCACGGAGGCCGACTGCGCCATGCGCTACGCCATCGCGGCGCTGCGCGCGCGATGCGTCGCGCTGGCGGGGGACAGGGCCGCGCTCGTCGCCGATCTTCCGCGTCTTCGCGCGCTCGCCGCGGCGATGGCGGCTGTGGGCGCGGCGGCGGAGGAGACGCGGTTCCTCGCCGCCATGGATGCGCTTTTCGATCCGCTCGCGGGCCGGTCCGCGCCTTCGGGCGGCGTGGCGGCGCGGGATTTCGCGGCGGCGGAGCGGCGGCTCGCCGCGCTGCTCGCCGCGCCGGGGCCGGGCTGGGGCGCGGGCTCCCTCGCTTCGGTCATGGCGGCGGACGGCCCGGCGCTTCGCGCCGCCGAGGCCGCCGCGCTCGGCCCCCTTGTTGCGGCGGCGGAGGCGGCGCGGGCCGACTGGAGCGCCGCCGCGGCGCGGGCCGCCGCCCCGCTCCGCGCCCTCGCCGCCTATGAAGCCTCACTCGCCGCACAGGAGACCGAAGAATGAACCGCATCGACCTCGCCGGGCTGGACATGGCCGCGCTCTACGCCCTCGCGCGCGATCCCGCCTCCCCGCGGCCCCGGCGGGAGGCGGCGCGGGACGCGCTGCGCGGCATCCGCGCGGACACGCTTTCCCGCGCCCGCGCGGCGCTGGAGCCGCAGCCGGAGCCGGAAGCGCCGCAGCCGGCGACGGCGTCGCGCGCGCCCGCCGTCTCCCGCGCCACACGCCTGGAGGAGATCGGGGCGGAATACGAGGCGATGTTCGACGCGGCCGAGCCGCTCGCCGAGCGCGCGCACGAGATCGCCGCCTTCCGCGCCCGGCTCCGGCGCGGAGCGGACGCCTATCGCGCGGCGGAGGCGGAGACGGGGGTGCCGTGGATCTTCACCGGGCTCACGCACGGGCTGGAGGCGGGGTTCGACTTTTCCCGCCATCTCCATAACGGCGACCCGCTGACGGCGCGGACCGTGCGCGTCCCCGCCGGGCGGCCCGCCGCGGGCCAGCCGCCCTTTTCCTGGGAAGCGAGCGCGGCGGACGCGCTCCGCGGCCACGGGCTCCACCGGATCCGGGACTGGACGCTGGCGCGGCTCCTGTTCGAGCTCGAACGCTATAACGGCTTCGGCTATCGCCGCCGCGCGGCGCCGACGCCCTATCTCTGGAGCTTCTCCAACCAGTACCGGGCGGGGAAATACGTGAAGGACGGGGTCTATGACCCGGAGGCCGTCTCCCGCCAGGCGGGGGCGGCGACGGTGCTGAAGGCGATGATCCGGGCGGGGGAGATCGTGGCGCCGCCGCGGGCGTTCAGGTCAGCCTGAAGCCGATCCGCGCGCTCCGCCGGGCCATCTCGTCCGCCCAGGTCGGGCCCCATTCGGAGATGCGGCCTGTCGCGTGCAGCGAGTTCTGGAGGCTCCACGCCATGTTCGCGAAATGCCGGAGGCCGGGGGCGGCGAGCGCATCCTCCAGCATCGCGTCGAGCGAGCGGGCGAGCCCCTCCCCGAGGAGGGCGCGGATCGTCCCCGCCTCGGGATGCGGGTCGGCCGCGATGAGCGGAAAGCCGCGGCGGAGGCGCATCGCCTCCGACACGGCGCGGAGCGTGGAGCGGGCCAGGAAGGCGGCGCAGATCATGCCGAAGAGCCCGCGCGGCTCCGGCAGGCCGGGCGGCGGGCGGAGGAAGAAGCCCTCCGCCGCGCCGGTCAGCGGCTTCATCATCGCGTCCGCCCGCGCCTGCCCCGCCGCGGTGGCGCAGGATTCGATGAGCCGCACCGTCTCCCGCACGTAGCGGGCGCCCATCTCTGCGATCGCCGCCTCGTCCTCCGGGCCCAGCGCGACGCCCTGCGCCCCGGCGAGGGCGGAGACGCGGCGGCGGAATCCCTCCGTCGCCCGCGGATCGGCGAGGGCGGCGTCGACCGTGTCGCGAAGGATCATCGAGACCATCGGGGCTTCCGCTGCGGCGGCGCGGTACGCTGCGCCTTTCCAATACGCGACGAACACTCGGCGAATGCGCTTCATATAGCGCAAAAACGGGGTGATTCGCATGTGCGCGTCCGCAAGCCGCGGCCCGCCGCCTTGCCCGCGCCTTGCCCCTTGCCCCGCCCGCCGGTTAGATCGGCCCGCCGGGAGGGACGATGACCGAGATCAGAGCCAAGTCGAAGACCGTGAAGCCGCTCCGCGCGCTGGCGCCGTTCCTTGCGCCCTATCGCGGGACGGTGTTCGCGGCGCTGGCCGCGCTCGTCTCCACCGCCGTGCTGAGCCTGATCCTGCCGCTCGCCGTCCGCCGGGTCGTGGACGGGTTCGCGGAAGAGAGCGCGGCGCTGATGGACCGGTACTTCGCCGGCGCCATCGGCATCGCCGCGCTGCTGGCGGTGGCGACCGCGCTCCGCTTCTGGCTCGTCACCCGGCTCGGGGAGCGGGTGATCGCCGATATCCGGCGGGCGGTCTATGACCATGTGATCGGCATGAGCCCCGGCTTTTTCGAGCGGGCGATGACGGGCGAGGTGATCTCCCGCCTCACGACGGACACGACGCTGCTGCTCTCCGTCATCTCCTCCTCCGTCTCCATCGCGCTCCGCAACACGCTGATGTTCGCGGGCGGCATGGCGCTGATGATCTGGACCTCGCCGAAGCTGGCGGGCTTCGCGCTGCTGATCGTGCCGCTGGTGATCTTCCCGATCCTGATCCTCGGCCGGCGGGTGCGGAGCCTCAGCCGGGAGAGCCAGGACCGGGTGGCGGACAGTTCGGCGCAGGCCTCGGAGACGCTGCTGGCGGCGCAGACCGTGCTCGCCTTCACCGCCGAGGGCGCGAGCCGGGCGCGGTTCGGCGCGCTGACGGAGCAGGCCTTCGACGCGGCGCGGCGGCGCGTCGTCGTCCGCTCCTGGATGACGGCGATCGTGATCTTCCTCGTCTTCACCGGCATTGTCGGCGTGCTCTGGATCGGGGCGCGGGACGTGCGCTCCGGCGCGATGAGCCCGGGGGAGCTGGCGCAGTTCCTGATCTACGCCGTGATCGTTTCCGGCGCCGTCGCCGCGCTTTCCGAGATCTGGGGCGAGCTGCAGCGCGCGGCGGGGGCGACGGAGCGGCTGGTCGAATTGCTGGAGACGCCGGACCCGGTGGCGGCGCCCGCCGCGGCGCTGCCCCTGCCGGAGCCGGCGCGGGGGGCGATCCGCTTCGAGGGCGTGGACTTCCGCTATCCGCAGCGGCCGCTCGTCGCCGCGCTCGAAGGCTTCGACCTCGATGTGAAGCCGGGAGAGACGGTCGCGCTCGTCGGCCCTTCGGGGGCGGGAAAGACGACGGTGTTCCAGCTTCTCCAGCGGTTCTACGACATCGGGGCGGGGCGCATCCTCGTCGACGGCGCGGACATCGCGGAGATGGCACCGGCGGCGCTCCGCGCGCGCATCGCGCTCGTGCCGCAGGAGCCGGTGATCTTCGCCGCCTCGGCGCGGGAGAACATCCGCTTCGGCCGGCCGGGCGCTTCCGACGCCGATGTGGAGGCGGCGGCGAAGGCGGCGGCGGCGCACGAGTTCATCGCCGCGCTGCCCGAGGGCTATGACAGCTTCGTGGGGGAGCGGGGGGTGATGCTCTCCGGCGGGCAGAAGCAGCGCATCGCCATCGCCCGCGCGATATTGCGCGACGCGCCGGTCCTGCTGCTGGACGAGGCGACGAGCGCGCTCGACGCGGAATCGGAGCGGGCGGTGCAGCGGGCCTTCTCCCGGCTCGCGGCGGGGCGGACGACGCTGGTCATCGCGCATCGCCTCGCTACGGTGAAGCAGGCGGACCGGATCGTTGTGATGGAGGGGGGGCGGATCGTCGCCTCCGGCCGGCATGACGCGCTGGTGGCGGAGGGCGGGCTCTACGCCCGGCTCGCGCGGCTCCAGTTCACCGAGGGCGCGGCGGCGTAGGGGAGGGGCGCATGGACCCGTTCACGATCCTCATCATCCTCGCGATCTTCCTCGTTGGCGTCGTCTTGATGCTCGGCGGGGCGGTGCAGACCTTCCGGCGGCAGCCGGTGGTGGCGATCCTCTGCGTGATCTTCCTCTTCCCGATCTGGCTGATCTGGGCCTTCGTGGAGATCTTCCTGCCGCGGCCGGGGAAGTAGGGGCGAGGCCGGCCGCGCTCGGAGCGATGCGCGAAGGGGCGCGGCTTCCCTCGGGAGGTCGCCCCGGAGCGATTGGTTGCTGCGGTTTATGGCGTCAGGAACTCGAACGATTGCACATCTTGCGCCGTCGCGACGCGGCCTCCCTGGGGGGAGGGAGGCCGCGGCCCGGGCTTGTCGCCCGGGCCAAAGGGCGAACGGGAAGCGCCGCGCCCCCGCCCGGCCGGCTCACGCCGCCACAAAGATCTCCTGCGGGATGTCGGCGAGCCGCTCCCCGCCCTTCGGCGTGACGACGAAGCTTTCGGTGATCGCCACGCCCCATTCCGGCGTCCAGAGGCCGGGCATGAGGTGGAGGCACATGTTTTCCCGAAGCGCCGTCCGGTCCCCGATCCGGAGGCTCATCGTGCGCTCGCCCCAGTCCGGCGGGTAGGAGAGGCCGATGGAATAGCCGGTGCGGCTGGCTTTTTCGAAGCCGGCGCGGGCGAGGCTGGCGTAGACTTCCCGCGCCACGTCCTCGCAGAGCGCGCCGGGCTTCGCCGCCGCCATCGCGTCTTCGAGCGCGCGGATCACGGCGGCCTCGGCCCGGCGGAGGATCGCGGGGGGCTCGCCGAGATGGTAGGTGCGGCTGACGGGGCAGTGATAGCGGCGGTGGCAGCCCGAAATCTCGAAATAGGTCGCCTCGCCCTGCGCCATCGGGCGGTCGTTCCAGGTGATGTGGCTCGCGGAAGCCTCGACGCCCGAGGGGGCGATGGGCTGGATCGCGGGATAGTCGCCCCATGCGCCGGGGGCGCCGAGGATCGCGGCGCGCTGCACGTCGGCGACAAGCTCGTGCTTCGGGCGCCCCTCCGCCATCCCCTCCCTGACGGCGCGGTGCATGGCGGCGGTGATCTCCCCCGCTTTCCGCATCAGCGCGATTTCGGCGGGGGACTTCACGATCCGCCGCCAGTTCACGAGGCCGGTCGCGTCCGCGAAGCGGGCTTGCGGAAGGCCGCGCTTCAGCGCCTCGAAGGCGGCGGCGGAGAAATAGTAATTGTCCATCTCCACGCCGATCCGCCCCGCGGAGACGCCGCGCGCGGCGAGGTCCGCGGCGAGGCTGTCGAAGGCGTGGCGCGGCGGGTTCTGGATCAGCTCCTCGGAATAGGTCAGCACGCTTTCCCGCCCGATCCAGGCGGTGAGACAGGCGCCGGGCGCGTCCATCGGGCGGAGCCAGAGCAGGGGCTCGCCCGCACCGGTCACGATGGCGGCTTGCGGAACGTAGAAGCTCCAGCCGTCATAGCCGGTCAGCCAGTGCATGTTGGACGGGTCCGCGACGACGAGCGCGTCTAGCCCGGCCTCCGCCATCGCGGCGCGGACGCCTTCGAGCCGGGCGGCGTATTCCTCCCGCGAGAAGGTCATCCGTTCACCTGGCTGAAATCGGGGAGGATGGTGCGGCCGGGGCGGCGGAGGCGGACGGCGGCGGCGCGGCTGATCGCCTCGAACTCCGCGCGGAGCCTCGCGGTCAGGTCCTCCGCCTGTTCCGGGCTCGCGAGGATATGCGGGCGGAGGAGGGCGAGGAGTTCCGTGCGGCCCGCGCTCTGGTTCCGCCGGCCAAAGGCGGCGCCGAGGACGGGGATCTCGCCCAGCACCGGGATGCCGCGGCGGCCCACGGTCGAATTGTCCTGGATGAGACCGCCGAGAACGACAGTCTGGCCCGAGCGGATCGTCACGTCCGTCGTCACGGAACGGCGGGAGATGGTGGGGCTGTCGATGCCCGAGGTCGTCGTCGGCGTGACGGAGGAGATTTCCTGATCGACGCCGAGGCTGACGAAGCCGCCGGAATTCACCCGCGGGGTGACGCGGAGGGTGACGCCGGTATCCCGGTATTCGACGGAGTTGACGATGCGGGACGTGTCGTCGAACCCCTCCGCCGTCCGCGTCACGATCGGGACCTGGTCTCCGATCTGGAGCGTGGCGGCCTGACCGTCCCGCACCAGCAGTTTCGGGGAGGAGATGACGGTGACGTCGGAGACGTCGTCCAGCGCCTCGATGATCGCCTCCGGCCCGAGATTGGTGCCGACGGTGAAGGCGAAGCCGGGGAATTCGGGCGTGATGTTCGCGCCGGAATTGGTCAGCGTCACGCCCCCCTGCCGCCCGTTGAAGAGATTGCCGACGGAGAAGGCGTATTGCACGCCATAGCGCAGGCTGTCCCCCAGCGTGACTTCGAGGATGGTGGTTTCCACCAGCACCTGCATGGGCGCGCTGTCGAGCTGGCGGATGAGGTCCACCAGCGTGTCGAACTGGCGGGAGGCGGCGGCGATGACGAGGGCGTTCTTTTCCGCGTCCACCACGATGCGGGGCGCGCCCTCGCCCGGCGGGGCGCCTTCCTCCGTCGTCTCGGCGGCGAAGAGGGCGTTCAGCGCCTCGGCGAGGCTCGCGGCCGGGCGGTTCTGCACGCGGTAGACGAAGAGCCGCTGCGCCTCCGCCGCGCGCGGCCGGTCGAGCCGGCGGACCCATTCGAAGGCGCGGTCGAGCGTCGCCCCGTCCCGCGCCAGCAGCATGACGGCGCCGAGCCGGTCCAGCGGGACGATGCGGAGCCCGCCGGCGTCCAGCGTCCCTCCGTCCCCCTCCCGCGCGCCGGGCGAGGCGTCCCCGCCGAAGATGGCGGAAAGCTCGGCGGCGAGCGCGTCCGCCGGCGCGTTGGTGAGGCCGACGAGCATGACGGAATTGCCCGCCAGCGCGTCGATGTCGAGCGCGGCGACGGTGGCGCGCGCCACGTCCCGCTCCTCCGCCGTGCCGGTGACGATGACGGCGTTTCCGCCCGGGCCCGTCACCGTCCGCACCTGTTCGGGCGGAAGGGTGAGGGCGAGGGCGTTCGCGATCTCCTCCGGCGCGATGAAGCGGAGCGGGATCAGCTCCGCATCCCCCGCGGCGGCCCCGCCGGGGGCGACCCGCCAGACGCCGTTGACACGTTGGAGCGATAGCCCCTGCGCCTCCAGCGCGCCGCGGAAGGCGGAGAGGAGCGCGTCGGGCGGCAGCGGCGCCGGCGCCGAGAGGCTGACGAGGCCGGCTGCGGAGGGATCGACCACGTAAGGCAGGTTGAGCGCCTCCCCGAGCACGATGGCGGCCGCGTCCGCCACCGGCGCGTTCTCGAAGGCGAGGGAGATCGGCTCGCCCGTCAGCGCCGGGGCGCCGGCGAGCCGCGCGCCCGCGGGCGCGGCGGCGCGGGACTGGCCGAGGAGCGTCGCCCCGCCGCCCCGCGCGCCGCCCGCCTCGGCCACCACGGCCGCCGTCGGCGCGCCTTCGGCCGCCGGGGCCGCTGCGGCGCCGCCGTCGAGATGGCCGGCGGTGGAGAAGGGGGGCTGGAGCCCCTCGCCCTCCACGCAGGCCGAGAGCATCAGGGCGAGGGCCGCGAAGGCGCCGCTGGTCCGTCTCATTCCGTGCTCGCCCCCTCGCGTCTCACCGGCGCGACGACCGTCGCGCCGAGATGCCGGAAGGTCAAGCCGTCCAGCCCGACGGATATCAGCTCCGCCGCGCCTTCCGGCGTCTCCACGCTGTCGCCGGCGCGGAGGCGGAGGAGCCGCCCCTCCCGGTCCCGCAGCATGGCGAGGGCGGAGTCTCCGAGGACGACGACGCCCGCGATCTCGTAGGCGCCGAAGAGGAGCCCCGCGTTCGGGTCTGCAAGCGGCAGGCCCGGGGCTTCGGGCGGCGGCGGGCGGCGGGCGGCGGAGAAGAGCGGGCGGGCGAGGAAGGCGGAGAGGTCCGTCGTCGCCTCTTCCGGCGCGGCGAAGGCGGCGGGCGCGGCGGCGGCGGCCTCGGCCGCGGTCGGCGGCGGAGGGGCGCCGCGCGCCCCGAGCCAGGGAAGGGCGGCGAGGCCGGCGAAGCCGAGGCCGAGGAGGACGAGGAGGAGGGAGGCCGCGCCCTTCACGCTCAGCCCCCGTCCGGCCGGAAGAGGGCGCCGACCGTGACGGAGACGCTGAGCCGCCGCGCCTCCGCCCCCGCGGCGGGGCTGGCGGCGGAGATGTCGAGCGCGGCGGCGCGGAGGGCGGGGCGCGCCGCCTCCACCGCGTCGAGGAACCGGGCGAGGCCCGCATGATCCGCCACGATCCGGGCCTCGGCGGCGACGATTCCGACCGGCCCGCCCTCCGGCGCGGGGAAGGCGGCGGCGCGTTCGAGCGGCGCGGCGGAGACGAGCTCCACCGAGGCGGCGCCGGCGAGAAGGCGGAGCGCGGAGAGAAGGTCGAGCATCGCCGCCTCCCGCCCCCGTTCCGGCGCGACTTCGGCGAGCCAGGCCTCGGCGGCGGCGGCGGCGGCGGGGTCGGCCTCGGCGAGCCCGGCCTCGGCCCGCCGCTCCGCCGCGGCGGCGAGGAGGGCGCCGGCGCGCAGGTCGAGCCGCGCCGCCCGCTCCTCCGCCGCGCGGAGACCGCCGAGGAGGGGGGCGACAACGAGAAGGGCGAGGAGGGCGGCGGCGGCGAGGAGCGCGGCGAGGAGCGCGAGCCGCGCCCCGGCGGAGCCGGGCGCGAGGCGGCGCCAGGGGGGCGCGGCGCTCATTCGCGGGGCTCCGGGGTCAGTTCGATCGCGGCGCGCTGGAGCCCGGCCTCCGCCGCGCGGGCGCCGGTGCGGAGCCGCGCGCCGGAAAAGCCCGGCGCTTCCGCCAGCGCGGCGGCGAGGGCGGCGGCGTCGGGCGCGGCGAATTCGCCCTCGACGCGGCCGGGGTTGATCCGGAGGCGGAGCGCATGCGCCTCGTCCGGCGTCGCGGCGGCGAGGGCGGCGAGGCGGCGCGGCGGGCGGCGCGCGGCGAGAAGGGCGCGCGCCGCCGCCGGTGCGGATCGGCGCGGCGGCTTCGCGACGGCGGCGGCTCCGCCGCCGCGGGCCTCGGCGGCGTCGAGCGCGGCGCGGGCCTCGGCCAGCCGCGCCTCGGCCCGCGCCTCGATCCGGCGGCGGCGGCGAGGGAGAGGAGGGGGCGCGCCGGCGAGGGCGGCGCGGCGAATGCGCGGCGGCGACAAGGCGCAGGGGCCGGCGCGGGCCGACAGGAAGGCGCGCGCCGCCGGAGGCGAAGGCGCGCGGGCCGCGCCCCGGCGGCAGGAGCGCGCCGGCGCGCCACGCGCGCCGCGCGGCGCGGCGGCGACGGATCGCCGCCGGGGCCCAGGGCTCCGGCGCGCGGGCGAGCGCCCAGTCCGCCTCCGCCAGCGCGAAGGGGAGCCGGCGCCCGGCCTCGAGCCGCGCCGCGCCGGCGCCGTGGAGCGCCGCCTCCGCCGGGATTTCGAGCCGGAGGGAGAGCGCCTCCTCCTCCCCGAGGAGAAGCGGCGCCGAATCCCCCGCCTGCGCGGCGCGTTCGGGCCGGTAGGCGGCGCCGTCGTGGATCAGCAGTGTCGGAGCCCCGACGACGAGGCCGAGCGCGCGGACGGGCGGGCGTTCCGGCGCCAGCGCGGCCCAGACCTCGCCGAGCCAGATCAGGACATCCGCGATCCGCCCGCCCATATGCCCCGCCTTCCGCCGCTTCGCCGCCCGCGCGCCCATGATAAGGGGCGCGGCGGCGCTGTCCATGCCGGCGGGGCGGAGACGGGGGCGCGCCCGGTCAGCCGTCTTCCGGCGTTCCGGCCGCGGCGAGCAGGGCGGTGCGGCCCGACGCGAAGTCCGCTTCGATCCACCGCACCTCGGCCCGTTTCAGCGCGGCGCCGAGGGCGGGGCCGGGGCGCCAGCCGGCCTCCATCAGGTCGGCGGCGGAAAGCGGCATGGAGGCCGACGCGCCGCGGGCGATCTCCGCCCGCCAGCCGGGCGGGAGCGGCTCGCCCCCGGCGGCGCGGATCAGGAGCGCGTCCCGCGCCGCCTCCGCGCCGTGGCGCCAGGCGGCTTCGGCGGGGCTCTGCCGCCCGCAGAAGGCGGCGCGGATCGCGCCGAGCGCCGCCCCCTCGGCCCGCGAGAGGCGGAGCGCGCGGGCGGCGCCGGGGGCGCCGAGCGCGGCGAGGCGGCGGAGCGGGGCGGGCGCCTCCCCCTCAAGCCGCTCCGCCGCGACGAGGCCCGTGAAAGGCGCGGCGCCGGGCAGGGCGAGGGGGAGGACGGGGCCCATCGCGGCGAGCGCCGGCTCCGGGTCCGGCGCGGCGAGGAGTTTCAGCATCTCGGCCCCGATCCGCTCCTGCGAGACGCGGGCGAGGCCCTCCGCCATCGCATGGCAGGCGGCGAGGGCGGCCGGATCGCCGAAGGCGAAGCCGAGCTGCGCGTGGAAGCGGAAGAAGCGGAGGATGCGGAGATAATCCTCCCCGATCCGGCGCCGCGGCTCCCCGACGAAGCGGAGGCGGCGGGCGGCGAGGTCCGCGAGGCCCTCGCCCGTCGGGTCGAGCACCGCGCCGGAGGCGTCCGCATAGAGGGCGTTCAGGGTGAAGTCGCGGCGCGCCGCGTCCTCCGCCACGGCCTCGGTATAGGCGATGACGGCGCGCCGCCCGTCCGTCTCCACGTCGCGGCGGAGGCTCGCGACCTCGAAGGGGCGGCCCCCGGCGACGAGGGTGACGACGCCGTGGTCGATCCCGGTCGGGTGGGCATGGAGGCCGGCCTCGGCGGCGCGGCGCATCGTCTCCTCGGGCGGGGCGGCGACGCAGATGTCCACATCCGCGCCCGGCCGCCCCATCAGCGCGTCCCGCACGCAGCCGCCGACGAAGAGCGGGCGGAGCGGCGCGAGCGCCGCCATCGCCGCCTGCACCGCCGGGTCCGGGAGCCAGGCGGGCGCGATCCGCGTCATTCCGCGGCCCGGACGCCTTGCAAGGCGGCGATGCGGTCCGCCAGGGATTTCAGCATCCCGGCGGTGGCGCCCCAGATGTAGCGGCCCTCCCAGGGGATGGCGTAGTAGAGCCGCGTCTTGCCGCCCCATTCGCCGCTGTGGCGCTTCAGGTTCGCCGGGTCCATGAGGAAGTCGAGCGGGGCCTCGAAGATCTCCTCGACCTCGCCGGGCTCGGGCCGGAGCGGGGCCGATGGGTCCACCATCGCGACGACGGGTTCGACGCGGAAGCCGGTCCCCGTCTCGTAGGGGTCGATGACGCCCAGAACGTCGACCGCCGCGCGCGGGAGGCCGACTTCCTCCTCGGCTTCACGAAGGGCGGCGGAGACGGCGTCCGCATCCGTCGCGTCGATCTTGCCGCCGGGAAAGGCGATCTGCCCCGCATGTTCCCGCATCGTCGTCGGGCGCTGGGTCAGGATGACGGAGAGACCGTGCCGCCGCTCCACGACGCCGCAAAGCACGGCGGCGGGGCGGAGCGGGCGGGCGCCGTTGAGGGCGCGCTTGATCTCCGGGTTCAGGTCGTAATCCGAGCGGCGCGCGCCGGCGAGGCGCACGGCGCGTTCGATCTCGGATCGGCTGAGCCCTGACATGCGCCCCATTTGCGCCCGGGGGATGCGGAAGGCAAGCGTCAGGCGGGCTCCACGGCATCCCCGAGCCGCAGCGCGCCGGGCTCCAGCGCCTCCGCATACCAGCCGCCATGCCCGCGCATCGCGTTCCAGCCGCCGGGGCCGAGCGCCGCCTCCATGCGGGAGCAGGGCGGGCAGGGGCCGGTGATGCGGAGGAGGGCGCCGCCGATGCGGACGGCCCCGTGGCGGAGGGCGGCGAGGTTGACGCCGGAGATTGCGAGGTTGCGGCGGAGGAGAGCGGGCGCGGCCTCCGCCCGGGCCGAGAGGGCGGCGATGACGGGGAGATGCTCCCACTGGATCAGCGTCACCGCGCGCGGGCCGGGCGCGCCGGCGCCGCGATGGTCCCCGATCAGCCCGGCGGGGCCGATCTCCGCCGCCTCCGGCTCCTCCATCGGTTCGCGGCGGGCGGGGCGGAGGCCGATCCATTCGAGCCGGCCGGCCTGCGCATGGCGTCCGATGCGCTCCGCGAGGCCCGCCGGGACGCCGCTCACAGCCCGACTTCCTCCGCCGGGCAGAAGGGAAAGAAGGCCCCGGAGGAGCGGAGGCCGAACATCCGACGGCCCGCAGCCTCCTCCACCTCGCCGGCCTCGACGAGGCGGTAATAGCTCTTCCGGTCGATCAGCGCCTCCAGCCCGCGGCGGACATGGACATAGGGCGAGGGCTCGCCCGTCTCCGCGTCGCGCTCCACGCGGATCGGGTTTTCGGGGCCGGCGACCGTCTCGTCCCCGACATTCGTGCGGAAGGTGAGGACCTGCCCCTTGCCCTTTCCTTCTACTTCGAAATCCACGGCGACGAAGGGCGCGTCCTCCACGACGATCCCGATCTTCTCGACCGGGGTGACGAGGAAGTGCCGATCCCCCTCCTTCTTCAGCACGGAGGCGAAGAGGCGGACCAGCGGCTCTCTCCCTATGGGGGAGCCAAGATAGAACCATTGCCCGTTCCGCGCGATTCGGATGTCGAGATCGCCGCAGAAGGGCGGGTTCCAGAGATGGACGGGCGGCGGCCCCTTTTTGCCCGCTTTCGCGGCTTCGGCGACGGATTTCGCCAGATCGTCGGGCGCCGGCGTGACTTTCGTCTCGGTCATTTTCACATCCCGGTGACTCGCATTATGGTCCACACCATATAGGTTGTCTGGCCGGGGCGCATCGACGGCGCCGGATTGCAGGGAGCGTGGCCCATGAGCGCAGAGCCGGACATCATCGGAGAGATCGAGGCGGTCGGCGAAAAGCTCCGCGCGGCGCGGGCGGAGATCGCCAAGCGCGTTATCGGGCAGGAGACGGTCGTCGACCTCGCGCTCAACGCGATGCTCTCGGGCGGGCATGCGCTCCTCGTCGGGGCGCCGGGCCTCGCCAAGACGCGGCTCGTGGAGACGCTGGGCGTGGTGATGGGGCTCGATGCGAAGCGCATCCAGTTCACGCCGGACCTGATGCCGGCGGACATTCTCGGCGCCGAGGTGCTGGAGGAGACGGCGGGCGGCGGCCGCTCCTTCCGCTTCATCGAGGGGCCGATCTTCTGCCAGCTCCTGATGGCGGACGAGATCAACCGCGCCTCCCCGCGCACGCAATCCGCGCTGCTCCAGGCGATGCAGGAGAAGTTCGTCACCATCGCGGGCCAGCGGCGCGACCTGACGCCGCCCTTCCATGTGCTCGCGACGCAGAACCCGATCGAGCAGGAGGGGACCTATCCGTTGCCGGAGGCGCAGCTGGACCGGTTCCTCCTCCAGATCGACGTCGTCTATCCGACGCTGGCGGCGGAGCGGGAGATCCTGATCGCCACGACCTCGCTCGGCGAGGCGACGGCCGCGCCCGTCTTCACGGGGGAGGAGCTGATGGCCGCGCAGCGGCTCGTCCGGCGGATGCCGGTGGGCGAGCGGGTGGTGGACGCGATCCTGCGGCTGGTGCGTTCGGCGCGGCCGGGCGAGCCGGAAGCCTATGATTTCGTGGAGCGCGCGGTGAACTGGGGCCCCGGGCCCCGGGCGGCGCAGGCGCTGATGCTCGCCGCGCGCGCGCGGGCGCTGATGGACGGGCGGCTCGCCCCCGATATCGACGACGTGGCGGCGCTGGCGCGGCCCGCGCTCGTCCACCGCATGGCGCTGACCTTCGCGGCGCGGGCGGAGGGCGACAGCCTCGAACGGGTGATCGACGCGCTCTCCGCGCGCGCGCTCGGCGCGGCGGAAGACGCGGCCTGATGGCCGCTCCGGCCGCCCCGAAGCCCGTCGAACGGGTCGGCGCCGGCTGGCTCCGGCGCGACGCGGAGCGGATTTCGGGCTCGCTCCCGCCGCTGCTGGCGGAGGCGGAGCGGCTCGCGGCTTCGGTGGCAGCCGGGGTGCACGGGCGGAAGCGCGCCGGGCCGGGCGAGGCGTTCTGGCAGTTCCGCGAGGCGCTGCCGGGCGACCCGCACCAGTCGGTCGACTGGCGGCGCTCCGCCCGGTCCGATCACATGTTCGTGCGCGAGATGGAGTGGGAGGCGGCGCAGACCGTCTCGATCTGGCGCGACGACGCGCTCTCGATGGATTTCCGCTCCGAAGGCGCGGTGCGGACGAAGGCGGAGCGCGCGGCGCTCCTCTCGCTCGCGCTCGGCGTGCTGCTGATCCGGGGCGGGGAGCGGGTCAGCCTCCTCGGCACGGACGCCGCAAGGCCGGCGAGCGGGGAGAGCCAGCTGATCCGCATGGGCGCGATCCTGACCGAGACGCGCGCGAGCCGGCCGGATTTCGGCGCGCCGCCGCGCGCGGATTTCGCCCGCGGGGGGCAGGCGGTGTTCCTCTCCGATTTCATGGGGGCGCGAGACGAGATCTTCCCCGCGCTCATCCACGCCGCGGCCGCCGGCGTCTCGGGCGCCTATGTGCAGGTGGTGGACCGGGCGGAGGAGACCTTTCCCTTCGACGGGCGGCTGATCTTCGAATCGCTGGGCCGCAGCGTGAAGTTCGAGACGGACCGCGCGCGCGGGCTCCAGCAGGCCTACAGAGACCGGCTGGCGGAGCGCCGCGCGGACCTTGAGCGGCTCGCCCGGCGCTGCGGCTGGCGCGTGCTCGTCCACCGGACGGACGAGAGCCCGCGGAAGGCGCTGCTCTGGCTCTACGCCCTTCTCGCCGGGGGGCGCCGCTGATGCTGACCCTCGGCGCGCTCGCCTTCCTCAACCCGTGGCTGCTGGCCGCGCTGGCGACGCTGCCGGCGCTCTGGCTGCTGCTGAAGGCGACGCCGCCGGCCCCCGGGCGCATTTCCTTCCCCGGCGTGCGGCTCCTCCTCGGGCTCGAAGACCCGGAGAAGACGCCGCACCGCACGCCGCTCTGGCTCCTGATCCTGCGCATGGCGCTGGCCGCCGCGCTGATCCTCGCCTTCGCGGAGCCGGTGCTGAACCCGAAGGAGCGGCTGGCGGGATCAGGCCCGGTCGTGGTCGTCATGGACGGCGGCTGGGCCAGCGCGCCGGACTGGGACCTGAGGCGCGAGGCGGCGCTGGCCGAGATCGAGCGGGCCGAGCGGGCGGGGCGGCCCGTCTCCCTCCATGTCGTCGCCCAGCCGGTTCCGCCCGATTTCCGGATCACGCCCCGGCCCGCGGGCGAATGGCGCGGCGTCGTCGAGGCGCTGACGCCGGCGCCCTGGGCGCCGCTGCGGGAGGACTGGGCCGAGGCTTTCGAAGGCATGGTTCGGCCCTCGGACGAAGAGGGCGCGCTCGACGTGGTGTTCATCACGGACGGGCTGGCGCATGGCGATTCCGGCGCGCTGGCGAGGGCGCTGGACGGGCTGGGCGGGCTGCGCGTCATCGGGCCCGAGGCGACCGCCGCCGCGCTCTCCTCCCCGCGGCTGGAGGAGGGGCGGATGATGGTCTCCGTCCTTCGCGCGGGCGGCGGGCCGGAGCGGGCGGCGCGCGTCGCCGTCTTCGGCCGGGCGCCGGGCGAGGGCGAGGGGGAGCGGCGGCTGGCGACGGCGGAGGCGCTGTTCTCGCCGGACGAGGACGTCGCGGACGCCGAGATCGACCTGCCGCTCGAACTCCGGAACCAGATCACGCGCCTCGCCCTCATCGAGGAGGAGAGCGCGGGCGCCGTCGCGCTGACGGACGAAAGCCAGCGCCGCCGGCGCGTCGGCCTCGCCGCGGGGGCGGCGGAGGATGGCGGGCTGCGCCTCGTCTCCTCGCTCCATTATCTCCGCACCGCGCTGGAGCGGAACGCGGAAGTGGTGGAGGGGAGCGTCTCCGACCTCATCGCCGCCAATCCTGACGCGATCTATCTCGCCGATATCGGGCGCATCGCCGGGCCGGAGCGGGAGGCGCTGGAGGAATTCGTGCGCGACGGCGGCCTTCTCGTCCGCTTCGCGGGGCCCCGGCTGGCGCGCGGCGCCGACCTCGCCGCGGCGGGCGCGGCGGATGCGGCGGAGGAGGACCCGCTCCTCCCCGTTCCGCTCCGCGCCGGGGGGCGGGCTGTGGGCGGCGCGATGGCCTGGGGCGCGCCGCAGGCGATCCGCGACTTCACGCGCGAGAGCCCGTTCTTCGGCCTCGCCGCGCCGCGGGAGGTGACGGTTTCGAGCCAGATCCTCGCCCGGCTCGGCCCCGACCTCGCGGACAAGACCTGGGCGACGCTGGAGGACGGGACGCCGCTGGTGACGGCGGCGCCGCTCGGCGACGGGCGGGTCGTGCTCTTTCATGTGACGGCGAACGCCGAATGGTCCTCCCTCCCGCTTTCGGGCCTGTTCGTGGACATGCAGCGCCGGCTCATCGCGCTCTCGGCCGGGGGCGGGGCGGGCGAGGCGCCGCCGCCCGAGGCGCCGATGCGCCTTGTCGCGGCGCTGGACGGGTTCGGCCGCGCGGCGCCGGCGGCGGGGGACGCGGCGGCCGTGCCCGCCGCGCGGCTCGCCGAACCGGCGGGGCCGGACGCGCCCCCGGGCCTCTATGCGGGGGAGACGGCGCGGCTCGCCTACAACCTGTTTCCGGAGCCCGAGGCGCTGAGTCTGGCGCCGTCGCCGCCGCTTTCCGCCGGAGTCGAGACGCTGGGCGGGCGGACGGAGCGGCCGCTGGCGCACTGGCTGCTCGGCTTCGCGGTGCTGCTCTTCATGGCGGACCTGATCGCCGCGATGCGGCTATCCGGCCGGCGGCTGCGGCTCGGCCGCGGCGTGGCGGCGCTGCTGCTCGCCGCCGGATTCGGGGCCGGTTTCGGGGCCGGGATCGGGGCGCCGCAAAGGGCGGAGGCGCAGAGCGCGGAGGAGGAGCGCGCGGTGATCGCGGCGAACCAGACCGTGCTCGCCCATATCCTGACCGGGGACGCCGAGGTTGACCGGATGGCGGAGGCGGGGCTCCGCGGCCTTTCCCGCGTGCTCGCGGCGCGCACGGCGGTCGAGCCGGTCGAGCCGATGGCGGTGAACCTGGAGACGGACGAGCTCGCCTTCTACCCGATCCTCTACTGGCCGGTGACGGACGGGCAGCCCACGCCCTCCGACGAGGCCTCCGCCCGGCTGAACGAATACATGCGGAACGGCGGGATGCTGCTGATCGACACGCGGGACGCGCATCTCGCCCGCGGCGGCTCCGCCTCCGGGCCCAACGCCGGCGCGCTTCGCCGGCTCGTCGCCGCGCTCGACCTGCCGCCGCTCGTGCCGGTTCCGGCGGATCACGTGCTCACGCGCACCTTCTACCTTCTCGACCGGTTTCCGGGGCGGTGGACCGGCGGCGAGGTCTGGCTCGAAGCGCCGCGCCCGGCGCCGGAGGGGGAGGAGGGGCGGAGCCTGATCTCCGACCCGAATGACGGCGTCTCCCCCGTCGTCATCGGCGCGGCGGACTGGGCGGCGGCCTGGGCGGTGAGCGAGGGCGGCGACTTCCTCGCCCCGGTGGGCCGGGCGGACGGCTTCCGCCAGCGCGAGCTCGCCTTCCGCTTCGGCGTCAATGTCGTGCTCTATGCGCTGACGGGCAACTACAAATCCGATCAGGTGCATGTGCCGGCGCTGCTTGAGAGGCTGGGGAATTGAACGCCGCGATCGCCTTCGACCCGGCGCTTTCGCCGCTCGTCCTGATCCTTGCGGGGGCCGTGGCGCTGCTGCTCTGCGTCTACGCCGCCCTGGCGCGCTCGCCCGCATGGGCGCTCCGCGCGCTCGGCTTCGGCGCGCTTTTCCTCGCGCTCGCCAACCCCTCCCTCGTGCGGGAGGTGCGGCAGGGGCTGACCGACATCGCCTTCGTCGTGGTGGACGAAAGCGAGAGCCAGTCAATCGGCGAGCGGACGGCGCAGGCGGCGGAGGCGGAGGCGGCGGCGCTCGCCGCGATCGAGGCGCTGAACGCGCGCGACCCGGAGAACCCTGTCGAGCCGCGCGTCGTCCGCGTGCGGAACGAGGGCGGGCCGGTGGCGGACCCGGGCACGCGGCTCCTCTCCGCGCTCACGGCCGCCGCGGCCGAGGTTCCGCAGGACCGGATCGCGGGCGCGCTCCTCGTCACGGACGGGCAGGCGCATGACGCGGAGCTGCTGGAGAGCTTTCCCGGCCCGGTCAACGCGCTCCTGACCGGGGCGCGGGGCGAGTTCGACCGGCGGCTCCATGTGAGCGCCGCGCCGGCCTTCGGGATCGTCGGCGAGGACGTGACCTTCCGTTTCCGGGTGGAGGATTTCGGCCCGGAGGCGCGGCTCGCGGCGCTGCCGGCGGCGCGCGTCTCGATCACGGTGGACGGCGCGCCGGCGGGGGAGACGGCGGTGGCGGCGGGCCGCGAGGCTTCGCTCACGATTCCGATCACGCATGGCGGGGCCAACATCGTCGAGCTTGCGCTCGAAGTCGCGGAGGGCGAGGCGACGGAGCGGAACAACCGCGCCGCCTTCACCGTGAACGGGGTGCGGGACCGGCTGCGCGTCCTCCTCGTCTCGGGCGAGCCGCATTCCGGGGAGCGGACCTGGCGGAACCTGCTGAAGGCCGATCCCTCCGTCGATCTCGTCCATTTCACCATCCTTCGCCCGCCGACGAAGCAGGACGGCACGCCCGTCTTCGAGCTTTCGCTCATCGCGTTTCCGACGCGGGAGCTGTTCCTCGAAAAGGTGGACGAGTTCGACCTCATCATCTTCGACCGCTACCGCCGCCGCGGCGTGCTGCCCTCCCCCTATATCGCCAACATCGCCCGCTATGTGCGCGACGGCGGCGCGGTGCTGATCGCGGCCGGCCCGTGGTTCGCGGGGGTGGAGAGCCTCTATCGCACGCCGCTGGCGGAGATCCTGCCCGTGGCGCCGACGGGCGGGCTGATCGAGGCGCCCTATCTGCCGACCGTCACGGAGCCGGGCGCGCGGCACCCGGTGACCGCCGGGCTCGACCTCTTCAACGGCGGGGCGCCGGGCGCGCCGGCCTGGGGCCGGTGGATGCGGCAGATCGAGATGGAGCGCCTTTCCGGCGAGGTGGTGATGGCGGGGGCGGACGAGCGCCCGCTCCTCGTGCTCGACCGGGTCGGGGAGGGGCGCGTCGCCGTGCTCGGCTCCGACCATGCCTGGCTCTGGTCCCGCGGCTATGAGGGCGGGGGGCCGCAGGCGGAGCTTCTGCGCCGCCTCGCGCACTGGCTGATGAAGGAGCCGGAGCTGGAGGAGGAGGCGCTCTCGGCCGTGGCGGAGGGCGCGCGGCTGACCGTGACGCGCCGCTCCGTGAAGGAGAACCCGGAGCGGCTGGAGATCGTCGCACCCTCCGGCGCGCGGTCCGTCGTCCCCTTCGAAGCGGCGGGGCCCGGGCTCTGGCGCGCGGTGTTCGAGGCGGAGGAGCAGGGATTGCATCTCCTCTCCGACGGCGCGCTCTCCTCCATCGCGGCGATCGGGCCGCCGGCGCCGGTGGAGTTCGAGCGCGCGGTGGCGAGCGCGGAGCCGCTCGCTGCGCTCCTGACCGCGACGCGCGGCGGCGCGCACTGGCTGGAGGACGGGCCGCCGGATATCCGCCGGGTCGGCGAGGGCCGCGCCGCCTCGGGCCGCGGCTGGGCGGGGCTCGCGCGGCGGGAGGCCTATGCGGTGGAGGATGTTCGGCTCACGCCGCTCGCGCCCGGTTGGCTGATGCTGCTCCTCTCCGCGGGCCTGATGGTCGCGGCCTGGCGCGTCGAGGGCCGCTGAGTCAGAGCGCTTCGAGCAACGCCTCCGGCGTTTCGTGCACGGCGAGATAGTCGAGGAAGCCGGGCGAGGCGAAGCCGCGGTCCACGCATTGGCGGAAGAGCGCGAGCAGCGGA
Organism: Pikeienuella sp.; assembly: GCF_046290545.1. NCBI lineage: Bacteria > Pseudomonadati > Pseudomonadota > Alphaproteobacteria > Rhodobacterales > Paracoccaceae > Pikeienuella > Pikeienuella sp. The sequence continues at coordinate 166,648 of NZ_JBKAGV010000015.1, forward strand.
TCCCAGTAGCCGCCGAGATTGAGGAGATGCGCGGGTTTCTCATGGAGGCCGAGCTGCCGCCAGGTGAGAAGCTCGATCAGCTCGTCCAGCGTCCCCGGCCCGCCGGGCAGGGCGACGAATGAATCCGCGCGTTCGAACATGATCGTCTTCCGCTCATGCATCGTGGCGACGCGGATGAGCTCGGTGAGGCCGGAGCGCTCGATCTCCCGCGTACGGAGGTGATGGGGGATCACGCCGATCACCTCCGCCCCGCCCTTCAGCGCCGCGGCGGCGACGCGGCTCATGAGGCCGACATCGCCCGCGCCGTAGACGAGGCCGAAGCCGCGCGCCGCGATCCCGGCGCCGACGGCCTCGGCCGCGCGGGCGAAGGCCGGATCGTCCCCGTCGCGCGAGCCGCAATAGACGCAGATCCGCCTCATGGCGCCTCAGACCCCGGTCTCGGCCGCGAGGAGCGCAAGCGCCTCGGTCGCGGCGATGGAATTGCCGAACTTGTCGAGCGGGGGAGACCAGGCGCAGGCCGCATAGCCCTTCGCCGGGTTCACCGCGACGATTCCGCCGCCCACGCCCGATTTCGCGGGCAGGCCGACGCGGAAGGCGAATTCGCCCGACTGGTCGTAGAGCCCGCAGGTCCGCATGATCGCCCGGAGGCGGAGCGCATGGGTTCCCTTCGCCAGCGCCGCGTCCCCCGGCTGCGGCGCGACGAGGAAGAGCGCGGCGCGGGCGAGCTGCCGCGCGCTCATGGCAAGGGAGCAGAACTGGAAGTAGACGTTGGTCGCCTCGATCGGGTCCTCCGTCAGGTTACCCTTCGCCTTCAGGAGGAAGGCGGCGGCGCGGTTCATGTCCCCCGTCGCGATCTCGGAGCGGTGGACCTCGCTGTCATAGCGGATGCTCTCGTCCCGGCTCAGGAGGCGCATCTGGTTGCGGAAGCCGACGGCGATGGAGGGGCGGGTGTGCAGCAGCGCGTCCGTCACCACGATGGCGCCGGCGTTGATGAACGGGTTGCGCGGCACGCCGTTCTCCGTCTCCAGCTGTATGATGGAGTTGAAGCGCATGCCCGAGGGTTCCCGCGTCACCCGGTCCCACAGGCTCTCTCCGATCCACTCCATCGCCAGCGCCAGCGTGAAGAGCTTCGAGATCGACTGGATGGAGAAGGGCTCGTCGGCATCGCCGGCGGTGTATTCGGCGCCCTCTTTCGTCACGACGGCGAGGGCGAATTTCTTCGGGTCCACGCGGGCGAGGGCGGGGATGTATTGCGCCGTGCGCCCGTCTTCGGCGGTCCGTCGGGCGGCGGCTTCGATGCGGTCTAGAAGGGGCTGCATGGCGGAGGGCTCCGGGGCGCGATCCGGGGATAGAGCGGGGAATCCGCGCCCCGCGCAAGCCTTCGCGGCGTTCCGGGGCGCGCCTTCCGGCGCTCTGCCGCTATTCGGCGCGCCGCTCCCGGTCCGCATATCGGGCTTCGACCTCCAGCTCGTAGCGGCGGGATACGGGGATGACCTCCCCCGTCGACAGTTCGAGCTTCATCGAGCCGCGCTTGCCGATCACCGCCGCCACCGCCGGATCCGCCACCCAGTGCGAGCGGTGGATCTGCATGCCGGGATACCGTGCGAGATCCCTCACCGCGTCGCCGAAGCGGTAGAGCGCCATGCCGCCCTGCCCGGTCGCCTTCAGCTTGACGTAATGCTCCTGCGCCTCCGCGGCGAGGAGGTCGCCCTCCACCGGGGGCTGAGAGGCGAGGAGGAGGCCCGGAACCTCCAGCCGCGCGCGATCCGGCTCCGGCTCCGCCGACGCCGCGGATGGCGGAGCGGCGGCGGCGGCCGCCTCGCGCGGCGGCGCATAGGGCAGGGCGGGCCGCGGCGCGGCCGGCGCCAGCGCATTGCGCAGATAGGGCGTGAGGAGGAGCGCGGATGTCGTCAGGTGATTGTCGATGAGCGACGCGGCCTCGAGCCCCAGGCGGCTCACCAGCACGTCGGGCGCCGTGCCGAGAAGGGTCACGTCGCCGATGATGAGGTCCAGCGTCGTCACCGCCATGACGAAGGGCGGGTAGGAGAGCGCCGTGGCCAGCCCGACATGGGCATAGGGCGAGGACCGTTCGGGAAGCGCCTGCGCCAGCGCCGCATAGGCGCCGACGATGATGAGATAAGCCATGCCGACCCGGCAGAACCAGTAGACGTAGACGCCGATCAGCGTCCAGCCCGGCTGCCGGTTCACCTCATGGGCGGCGAGGATGAGCGCGAGCGCCAGGGCGAGGAGCGCGCCGTTCGCGAGGGGGCCCCGATCCCGGTTCATTTTCAGGTCCTTCCCCATTCGTGACGCATGAATGAAGTGCGAGACTAGCCGAAGCCGGCAGGCGCGTAAACGGATGGCGCGCGACTTGCCCGGCGCCGGCGTGGCCGGCGCAAAGCGCCGCGCGCTCGTGAAGGCGGGCTTGCGCGCGAAGGGCGTGGGCGCATTCTCTTACCATGAGTGTGGAAGCCGCCCAGCGTTCCGCGCCGACACCCACCAAGGGCGCGGGAAGGGCGGGCGAAGCGGCAAGGCCGCCGCCCGGGAGTGAAGCGGCGGCGGGCTCCCAAATCCCGCGCCGCCGCAACTTCCGAAAGACTGAGGGCCACGCGCAAACGAAAACCCCCGGAGCCGGCTCCGGGGGTTCATCGTCAACGCCGTCGAACGGAGATCGCCGTCAGACCGAGCCTTCGCGCTGCGCTTTCTTGCGCGCGAGCTTGCGCGCCCGGCGAATCGCCTCGGCCTTCTCGCGGGCCTTCTTCACGGACGGCTTCTCATAATGCTGCCGAAGCTTCATCTCGCGGAAGATACCCTCGCGCTGCATCTTCTTCTTCAGCGCGCGGAGCGCCTGATCGACATTGTTGTCGCGAACCAGAACCTGCACTTACGTCACCACCTTTCCAGTGTTCGAGTTTCGGTTTTTGCAGGAGGGCGCTATATAGCCAAGCGAGGCGGCCCTGTCCACCGCCTGTGTGCACACGTGGAGACGAGATGACCGAAGCGACCGACACGACCGACCCCGCGGGCGACTCGATGGAGGCCGTCCGCGCCCGGCTCCTCGCCGCCGCGCTCCCCCATGCGCCGTTCGACGGCTGGTCCGACGCGACCTGGCGCGCCGCGGTCGCCGATTCGGGGATCGACGAGGCGACGGCGCGCGCGGCGACGCCCCGCCGGGGGCTCGACCTCGCCGTCGCCTTCCACAAGGCCGGCGATGCGGAGATGACGCGGCTGGCGGCGGAGACCGATCTCGGCGCGCTGCGCTATTCGGAGCGGGTGGCGCGGCTCGTGCGCCTCCGGCTCGAAGTCGCGGCGCGGGAGCGCGAGGCTGTGCGGCGCGGGGCGACGCTCTTCTCCCTGCCGATGAACGCGCCGGAAGGCGCGCGGCTGATCTGGGGCACGGCCGACGCGATCTGGACGGCGCTCGGCGACACGTCTCAGGACTATAACTGGTATTCGAAACGGGCGATCCTCTCCGGCGTCTATTCCTCTACGCTGCTCTACTGGCTTGGCGACCAGTCCGAAGGGTTCGCGAACACCTGGGCCTTTCTCGACCGGCGGATCGAGGGGGTGATGCGCTTCGAGAAGACGAAGGCCGCGCTGAAGAAGAATCCGCTGGCGCAGCTCCTGATGGCCGGGCCGAAGGCGGCGCTCGCCCGCGTTCGCGCTCCGGGCGCGCGGGGCGGGCCGGTGGCGGGGCTGCCGGTGGGGCTGCCGGGGCTTTCGCGCCGGCGGTAAGCCTCAGGCTGGCGGAATGTGCGCCGTCGCCTCGATCTCAAGCAGCGCCTCGGGCTCCACGAGGTCGGCGACCATGACGACGCTCATGGCGGGGAAGTGGCGGCCCATCACGCGGCGATAGGCCTCCCCGACCTCGCGCTGGCGGGCCATGTATTCGGCCTTGTCCTTCACGAACCAGGTGAGGCGCGCGACATGCTCCGCGCGCCCGCCCGCCGCCTCGACCACGGCGAGGATGTTCCGCAGCACCTGCTCGAACTGGCCGACGAAATCATGCGCGCGGAAGACCTGGTCCGCCTCCCAGCCGATCTGCCCGCCGACATGGAGCGTTCCGTCCGGCGCCAGCATGCCGTTGGCGTAGCCGCGGGGCTTCGCCCATCCTTCCGGCTGGATCGTCTTCATCCTGTTTCCTCCTCCGCCAGATTCGCCTCGGCCAGAAGCCGGGCGCGCAGGTCTTCCGGCCAGGGGCGGGGGCGGCCGCCGTCCCGCGCCGTGAGGACGAGGGTGGAGCGCATCTCCATCCGCGTCTCCGCCTCCGCCGTGATCCTTGTCGAGATGTCGAGGCTCGCGCGGCCGACCCGCAGCGCGCGGATGGCGACGGAGAGCAGGTCCCCGTGCCGGCTCGGCGCCGTGAAGCGGACCTCCATCGAGACGGTCGGCGTCGCGAGGCCCATCGGGCCGTGCAGCGCCCAGAAGGGCGCGCCAAGCCGCGCCGCGAACCAGCACTCGACGGCCTCGTTCGCCATGTCGAAATAGCGGGGGTAGAAGACGATCCCCGCCGGGTCGCAGTGGTGGAAGCGGACGGGGACGGAATGGGCGAAGATCATCTCAGACCCCAAGGAAGCGTTCGACGACTTCGGCGTTCAGCGCCGCGCCCTCGCCGGACCAGACGCTCTCCCCCTTCTCCAGTATGGCGAAGCGGTCCGCCACCGTGCGGAGCTCCTTCAGCGACTTGTCCACCAGGAGGATGGTGAGCCCGCCCTCCGCCTTCAGCCGGCGGATCGCGGACCATATCTCTTGCCGGACGACGGGGGCGAGGCCTTCCGTCGCCTCGTCGAGGATCAGGAGGCGCGGGTTGGTCATCAGCGCCCGGCCGATGGCGAGCATCTGCTGCTCCCCGCCGGAAAGCGAGGCGGCGAGCTGCCCGCGCCGCTCCTCAAGCCGGGGAAAGAGCTTCGCGACCGTGCGGAAGGACCAGGGGCCGGGGCGGGCGGCGGCGACGAGATTCTCCTCCACAGTGAGGTTGGGGAAGCAGCGCCGCCCCTCCGGCGTGAGCCCGATTCCGAGGCGGGCGGCGCGGTGGGAGGGGAGGGGGCCGAGGTCCTCCCCGGCGAAGCGGATCGTCCCCCCCTTGTGCGGCAGCATCCGCGCGATGGCGCGGATCGTCGTCGTCTTGCCCATGCCGTTGCGGCCGAGAAGGGCGAGGCATTCCCCCTCCCGCACTTCGAGGCTGACGCCGAAGAGCGCCTGGCTTGCGCCGTAGAAGGCGGTGACGCCTTCGAGTTCGAGGAGGGCGCTCATTCCTCCTCCCCGAGATAGGCGCGGCGGACTTCCGGATGGGCGCGGATTTCCGCGACCGGGCCGGTGGCGATCACGGCGCCGTAGACGAGGACGGTGATGCGGTCCGCCAGCGCGAAGACGGCGTCCATGTCATGCTCGACGAGGAGGATCGGCGCCTCGGACCGGAGGCCGGAGAGGAGTTCGGTGAGGCGGGCCGAGCCTTCCGGCCCCATGCCGGCCATCGGCTCGTCGAGGAGGAAGGCGGCGGGCTCCAGCGCCAGCGCCATGGCGACTTCGAGGCTCCGCCGCTCGCCGTGGCTGAGATCGGCGGCGCGCACCCCCTCCCGCTCGCCCAGCCCGACGCGGGCGAGGGCGCGGCGGGCGGGGCCGGTCAGCGATGGGTCGGAGATGGCGGGGCGGAAGAAGCCGAAGGCCCGCCCCTGCGCGCCCGTCACCGCGAGGACGACGTTCTGCAGCACGGTGTATTCGGGGGCGAGGGAGGAGACCTGAAAGCTCCGCGCCAGCCCCCTCCGCGCCCGCGCCTCTGCGGGGAGGGCGCTGATCTCCTCGCCGCGGAGGCGGATTTCGCCCGCGTCCTGCCGCAGCTCGCCGACGATCTGCTTGATGAGGGTGGATTTCCCCGCGCCGTTCGGGCCGATCAGGGCGTGGATCTCGCCGGGCCGCAGGTCCAGCGTCACGTCGTCCGTCGCCGTGAGGGCGCCGAAGCTCTTCCGGAGGCCGGAAATGGAGAGGACGGGCTCAGCCATCGCGCTTCTCCCCCGAGAGGAGCCCGATCAGCCCGCCGCGGGCGAAGAGGACGACGGCGAGAAGGAGGAAGCCGAAGGGCAGCTTCCAGTATTCCGTCAGCCCGCCGAGATTGTGTTCGAGAAGGATGTAGAGCCCGGCGCCCGCGACGGGGCCGAAGAGCCGCCCCACGCCGCCAAGGATGACGAAGACGATGATCTCCCCCGAGGTCTGCCAGCTCATCATCGCGGGGCTCACGAAGCGGTTGAGATCGGCGAAGAGCGCGCCGGCGAGGCCGGTGATCATGCCGGAGATGACGAAGGCGACGAGGCGGATGCGGTAGGGGCCGATCCCGGTCGCCCGCAACCGCGCCTCGTTCTGCCGCGCGCCTTGCAGCGCGAGGCCGAAGCGGGAGCGGGCGAGGAGGGAGGAGAAGCCGAGCGCGAGGGCGAGGAGCGCGAAGGCGATGGCGAAGAACTGGATCGGGTCGAGCGTGTTCAGCCCGGGAAATTCGGAGCGGACATAGATCGAGAGCCCGTCCTCGCCGCCATAGGCAGGCCACGAGATCGCAAAGTAAAAGATCATCTGCGCGAAGGCGAGCGTGATCATGATGAAGAAGATGCCGCTCGTCCGCAGCGAGAGCGCGCCGATGGCGAGGGCGGCCGCGCCCGAGAGGAGGAGCGCGACGGGCCAGTGGACGAGCATCTGCGTCGTCCCCTCGATCAGGAAGGGCTCCGTCATCAGCGGATCGTAGTTGAGCGCATGGCTCGCCAGCACGCCGGTCGCGTAGCCGCCGAGGCCGAAGAAGGCCGCGTGCCCGAAGGAGACCATGCCGCCGAGCCCGAGCGCGATGTTGAGCCCGACGCCGGCGAGGGCGAAGATCGCGACCTTCGTCGCCAGCGTGATGAGGAAGGGCTCGTCCATCGCCAGCGCGCCCAGGGGGACGAGGAGGAGCGCGGAGAGGATCAGGGCGTTGAGGACGGGCTCGCGGATCATGGCCGCGCCCCGAAAAGGCCCGTGGGCCGGAAGATCAGCACCAGCGCCATCAGGATGTAGATCAGCATCGAGGCGAGCGAGGCGCCGACGGCGCGCGCCGAGGCCGGGTCCATCAGCGCCTCGAACCCGATCGGCAGCAGGAAGCGGCCGAGCGTATCCGTCAGCCCCACCAGCAGCGCGCCCCAGAGCGCGCCGCGGATCGAGCCGACGCCGCCGATGACGATGACGACGAAGGCGAGGATCAGCACGGGCTCCCCCATCCCGACCTGGACGGACTGGATCGCCCCCACCATCGCCCCGGCGAAGCCCGCCAGCGCGGCGCCGAGGGCGAAGACGAGGGTGTAGAGACGATCAATGTCGACGCCGAGCGCGGCGATCATCTCCCGGTCGCTCTCCCCGGCGCGGATGCGGATGCCGAGCCGCGTCTTCCCGATCAGGAGGAAGAGACCGACCGCCACCAGAAGCCCGGCGACGATGATCGCGAGGCGGTAGGCGGGGTACTGGATGCCGAAGGGGAGGCTGACCGCCCCGGCGAGCAGCGCCGGCGGATCGAGATACATCGGCAGGGAGGTGCCGGTGAGCTGCTTCTGCGTGAAGGTGATCGCTTCCGAGAAGATGAGGATCAGCGCGAAGGTCGCCAGCACCTGGTCGAGATGGTCGCGCCGGTAGAGCCGGCGGAGGACCGTCACCTCCACCAGCACCCCCGCCGCCGCCGCGGCGGCGAGCGAGGCGGCGAGGCCGAGCCAGAACGAGCCCGTGAGCAGCGCCACCGTCGCGCAGGCGAAGGCGCCGACCATGTAGAGCGAGCCGTGCGCGAGGTTGATGAGCCCCATCACGCCGAAGACGAGCGTCAGTCCCGCCGCCATCAGGAACAGCATGACGCCGGACTGGAGCCCGTTCAGGATCTGCTCGATCAGGAGGAGGGTGGACATGAGGTTTCCTGTATCCCGGCCCCGGCCTCGAGCCGGGGCCTCGACGACATGCGCTCTTGAGATCGAGGCCCCGGATCAGGTCCGGGGCCGGCGCTTTCCGGGCCGCTTCACATCTTGCAGTCGGCCGCGTAGGCGTCCCCGCGATCCTCCAGCGCGACGCCGATCACCTTGTTGGTGAAGATGTCGCCCTCCTTGATGACCTCGCGGACATAGATGTCCTGGATCGGGTGATGGTTCGGGCCGAACCTGAAGTCGCCGCGGGTGGAGGCGAAGTCCGCTTTCATCAGCGCGGCGCGGAAGGCGTCCGCATCCGAGGGGGCGGCGGCCTTGAGCGCGGAGAGCATCAGGTTCGCCGTGTCGAAGCCCTGGCTGGCGTAGAGCGAGGGGAGCCGGCCGTATTCGGCCTGGAAGGTCTCGACGAAGGCCTTGTTCGCGGCGTTGTCGAGATCCTTCGACCACTGGGAGGTGTTCTTCACGCCGAGCGCGGCGTCGCCCACCGCCTGGAGGATGCCCTGGTCAAAGGAGAAGGCGGGGCCGATCAGCGGGATATCGACGCCGGACTGGGCGTATTGCTTCATGAAGGCGATGCCCATGCCGCCCGGCAGGAAGAAGAACACGGAGTCGGCCCCGGAGGCGCGGATCTGCGCGATCTCGGCGGCGTAGTCCGTCTGCCCGAGCTGGGTGTAGACCTCGCCGGCGTAGTCGCCGGTGAAGAAGCGCTTGTAGCCCGAGAGCGCGTCCTTCCCCGCCGGATAGTTGGGCGCGAGGATGAAGCTGTTCTTGAAGCCCGCGCTGGAGGCGTAGGCGCCCGCGGCCTCGTGCAGGTTGTCGTTCTGCCAGGCGACGTTGAAATAGTTCGGGTGGCAGCCCGCGCCGGCGAGCTGGGAGGGGCCGGCGTTCGGGGAGAGGTAGAACTTGCCCTGGTTGACGGCGGAGGGAACGACCGCCATCGCTAGGTTGGACCAGATGATGCCGGTCAGGATGTCCACCTTCTCGGACTGGATCATCTTGTCCGCGAGCTGGACCGCGATGTCCGGCTTCTGCTGGTCGTCCTCCACGATCAGCTCCACGTCCGAGCCGGCCTGCTTCAGCGCGAGCAGGAATCCGTCCCGCACGTCGATGCCGAGCCCGGCGCCGCCGCCCGAGAGCGTGGTGATCATGCCGACCTTCACCGCCTCGGCCGACGCGGCCGCGGCCGAGAGGGCGAGGGCGGAGAGGGCGGCGGCGAGTTTCGCCTTCAGTTTCATCGGTTTCATCCTTCCTGTTGCAGTTTTTTCTTGTTCAGAACGCCTTGAAGGTCAGCGTCGTCAGGGAACGGGCGATGCCCGGAATGGTCAGCAGTTTTTCATTGATGAAGCGGCCCACATCGGCGCCTTCGGGGATGTAGAGCTTCATCAGAAGGTCATAATCCCCCGAGGTCGAATAGAGTTCCGATGCGATCTCCCGCTCGTAGATCGCATCCGCCACCTCGTAGGTCTTGCCCGGATGGCAGCGGAGCTGGACGAACACGCAGGTCATGGTCTCTCCTCAGGCGGAACGGAGCCGGAAGCGCTGGATCTTCCCGGTCTCGGTCTTCGGCAGCGCCTCGATGAAGAGCACGCGGCGCGGGTACTTGTAAGGGGCGATGGTCTCCTTGACGTGCTCCTGCAGGAGCTTCGCGGTCGCCGGGCCGGGGTCGAAGCCGGGGGCGAGGACGACATGCGCCTCCACGATCATGCCCCGCTCCTCATCCGGCGCGCCGACCACGCCGCATTCCGCCACGGCCTCATGCGCGAGGAGCGCCGCCTCCACCTCCGGGCCGGCGATGTTGTAGCCGGAGGAGATGATCATGTCGTCGTTCCGCGCGGCGAAGTGGAAATAGCCCTCCGCATCGCGCACGAAGCTGTCCCCCGTGATGTTCCAGCCGTTCTGGACGTATTTCGCCTGCCGCTCGTCCGCGAGGTAGCGGCAGCCGGTGGGGCCGCGCACGGCGAGGCGGCCGACCGTCCCGTCCGGCGCGTCGTTCCCCGCCTCGTCCACGATCTTCGCCTCGTAGCCCGTCACGGGGCGGCCCGTGCAGGCGGGGCGGTGATCGTCGAAGCGGTTGGAGATGAAGATGTGCAGCATCTCGGTCGCGCCGATCCCGTCCAGCATCGGCTTGCCGGTCTTGGCCAGCCATTCCTCGTAGACGGGGGCGGGCAGCGTCTCCCCGGCGGAGACGGCGGCGCGGAGGGAGGAGAGGTCCGCCCCCTCGTCCATCGCCCTCAGCATCACGCGGTAGGCGGTCGGCGCGGTGAAGCAGACTGTCGCCCGGTAGGTTTCGATGATCTCGATCATGTTCGGGGGCGAGGCCGTCTCCAGCAGGGTCGCCGCCGCGCCGAAGCGGAGCGGGAAAATCGCGAGCCCGCCGAGGCCGAAGGTGAAGGCGAGGGGCGGGGAGCCGACGAAGACATCCTCCGGCGTCACCTTCAGCACTTCCTTCGCGTAGCCGTCCGCGATGATGAGAAGGTCGCGGTGGAAGTGCATGGTCGCCTTGGGCGACCCGGTCGTGCCCGAGGTGAAGCCGAGGAGGGCCACATCGTCCCGCCCCGTCCGCACCGCCTCGAACCGGACGGGCTTGGTCAGCGCCACCCGGTCGAGCTCGGCGTCATGGTTCGCGGTGCCGTCAAAGCCGATCACGGCCTTGAGGAAGCGGCTCGCCTTGGCGCAGAGCGCGAGTTCCTCCATCAGCCGCGTGTCGCAGAGGGCGAGCTTCACCTCCGCCTTGTCCACGATCTGCCCGAGCTCCCCGGCGCGGAGCATCGGCATCGTGTTGACGACGACGGCGCCGGCCTTCGTCGCCGCGAGCCAGCAGGCGACCATGGCGGGGTTGTTGGCGGAGCGGATCAGGATGCGGTCACCGGGTCTTACGCCGAAATTCTCCACCAGCGCATGAGCGAGGCGGTTGGTCCAGTCCGTCAGTTCCTTGTAGGTGCGGCGGCGGCCGTTGCCGATCAGGGCCGTATGGTCACCGAAGCCCTTTTCCACCATCCGGTCAGTAAGTTCGACGCCGACATTGAGGTAGAGCGGATAGTCGAAGCCTTCGAGCCGGAAGCCCGGCCATTGCTCTTCGGGCGGCAGATTGTCCCGCGCGAAGCTGTCGATATGCGCGCTCGGCCCCAGCATGCTCACCCCCCTATCGTCTGTCGCGCGATCACCACCTTCTGCACGTCCGACGCGCCCTCGTAGATGCGGAGGGCGCGGATTTCGCGGTAGAGGCTTTCGACGATCCCGCCTTTCCGCACGCCGTCCCCGCCATGGATCTGCACGGCCTTGTCGATGACGACCTGCGCCCGGTCGGTCGCGTATAGCTTGGCCATCGCGGCCTCCCGCGTCACGCGCGGGGCGCCCATGTCCTTCGTCCAGGCGGCGCGGTAGACGAGGAGCGCGGCGGCGTCCACGTCCAGCGCCATCTCCGCGATGTGGCCCTGCACCATCTGGAGATCGAAGAGCGGGGCGCCGAAAAGCTGGCGGGAGCGGACGCGCGCCAGCGTCTCGTCCAGCGCGCGGCGCGCGAAGCCGAGCGCGGCGGCTGCGACGGTGGAGCGGAAGACGTCCAGCACCGACATGGCGATGCGGAAGCCCGCGCCCTCCTCCCCGATCCGGGCGGCTTCGGGAACGCGCACGCCCTCGAATTTCAGGCGTGCGAGCGGATGGGGCGCAACCGTCTCCAGCCGCTCCGCGACCGTAAGGCCGGGTGAGTCGGCGGGGACGATGAAGGCGCTGATCCCCTTCGCGCCCGGCCCGCCGGTGCGGGCGAAGAGGCAGTAGACATCGGCGATGCCGCCATTGGAGATCCAGGTCTTTTCGCCGTCGATCCGGTACTCGCCGGAGTCGTAGTAGGCGACAGTCTCCATGTTCGCGACATCGGAGCCCGAACGGGGCTCGGAAAGCGCGAAGGCGGAGAGGGCGGCGCCGGCGCGCGTCTTCCGCAGCCAGCCGCGCTGCTCGGGCGAGCCGAAGAGGGAGAGCGCGCCGGTCCCGAGCCCCTGCATGGCGAAGGCGAAGTCGGCGAGGCCGTCATGCCGGGCCAGCGTCTCCCGGATCAGGCAGAGCGAGCGGACGTCGAGCGCGCCGGGCGCGTCCGGGTCGACGGCGGAATGGCGGAGCCAGCCGCCTTCCCCCAGCATCCGGACCAGCGCGACGCAGGCGGCGTCGGTGTCCGCATGGTCGATGGCGGCGAGGTTGGCTGCGCACCAGGCGTCCAGCGCCTCCGCCAGTTCGCGGTGGCGGGGCTCGAAGAAGGGCCAGTCGAGGAAGGAGCGGTCCGGCATCAATCCCCCGCGAAGACCGGCTTCGCCTTCGCGACGAAGGCGTCATAGGCGCGGCGGAAATCCTTCGTCTGCATGCAGATCGCCTGCGCCTGCGCCTCCGCCTCGATGGCCTGCTCGATGGACATCGACCATTCCTGCGCCAGCATCGTCTTCGTCATCATGTGGCCGAAGCCCGGCCCCTCCGCGATGCGCTGCGCGAAGGCGACCGCCTCCGCCTCCAGCCTGTCGGCGGGGACGATGCGGTTGTGGAAGCCCCAGCGCTCGCCTTCCTCCGCGCTCATCGCGCGCCCGGAATAGAGGAGTTCGGCCGCCCGGCCCTGCCCGATGATCCGGGGCAGGATCGCGCAGGCGCCCATGTCGCAGCCCGCGAGGCCGACGCGGGTGAAGAGGAAGGCCGTCTTCGCCTCGGGCGTCGCGAAGCGGATGTCGGAGGCCATGGCGATGATCGCCCCGGCGCCGACGCAGACGCCGTCAATGGCGGCGAGGACGGGCTTGCCGCAATTCACGATCGCCTTCACGAGGTCGCCGGTCATCCGCGTGAAGCGGAGGAGGCCCTTCATGTCCATGTCGAGCAGCGGCCCGATGATGTCATGCACGTCGCCGCCGGAGGAGAAGTTGCCGCCGTTCGAGGCGAAGACGACGGCCCCGACGTCCTCCGCATAGTGAAGCTCGCGGAACCAGTCGCGAAGCTCGGCGTAGCTCTCGAAGGTCAGCGGGTTCTTCCGCTCCGGCCGGTCGAGCGAGACCACGGCGACGTCCCCCTCGAAGCGGAGGCGGAAGTGTTTCGGCTGCGTATCCCTGATCGCGGTCATGCCGCCCCCTGTCTCGTCACGTCGTCCAGCCTGCGGCTCAGCGCCTCCGCCTCTTCGGGCGAAAGGGCGGCGAGGCGCCGGTCGATCCAGCTTTCATGCGCCGCGGCCATCGCCGCGAAGGCCTCCGCCCCCGCCTCGGTCAGCCGCACCTCGAAGGCCCGCCTGTCCCCCTCCACGGCCCGGCGCTCCACGAGGCCCTCGGCGGCGAGGCGCTCCACGATGCCGGTCACGTTCCCGTTGGAGACGCGGAGCGCGGCGGAGAGGGCGCTCATGCGGAGGCCGCCCGGGTTGCGCTCCAGCGCGGAGAGGACGTCGAACCGGGGCAGGGTGGAGCCGTGCTCCGCCCGGAGCCGCTCCCGCAGCTCCCCCTCGATGGCGCGGGTCGCCTTCAGGAGCCGCAGCCAGAGCCGGAGCCGCGCCTTCGACGCGGCCTCCGTTATGGGCCGCGCCTCGTTCACACCTGGCCCCCGGAGATCGGGATCGCCTGCGCCGTCACGGCACCCGAGCCCGGCCCGCAGAGCCAGAGCGCGGCGGCGGCGACCTCGTCGGGCTCAATCATCCGGCCGAACGGGTTCACGTCGCGGAGGGACGCCAGCGCCTCCTCCGGGCTGATCTTCGCCTTGCCGACGATGTTCTCCACCGAGCGGTCGATGATCGGCGTCGCGACGTAGCCGGGGCAGAGGGCGTTCACCGTCACGCCCGTCTTCAGCACTTCGTCGGCGGCGCATTTCATCAGGCCGAGCACGGCGTGCTTGGAGGCGCAATAGGCGGCGCCATAGGCGAAGCCGCCGAGCCCGGCGACGGAGGAGACGATGATGACGCGGCCCCAGCCGCGCTCCGCCATCGGCTTCAGCACCTCCCGCGTGCAGAGCATGACGCCCTCGACATTCGTCGCCTGCACCTTCCGCCAGAAATCGAGCGTGATCCTGTGGACAGGCGCCGTCTCCGCGATGCCGGCGTTCGGGACCATGATGTCGACGACGCCCTGCGCGGCGATGGTCTCCACCACCTCGCGCTCGCTCGTCACGTCCATCAGGGACCAGGTGACGCGCGGGTTCTTCGCTGCGGTTTCCTCCAGCGGCCCTTCGCGGCGGCCGGTGATGTGGACATGCGCCCCGGCGTCGGCGAGCGCCAGCGCGATGGCGGCTCCGATGCCGGTGCCCCCTCCGGTGACGAAGGCGCGTTTGCCGGAAAGATCGGCGCGTAGATCGGTCATCAGACTTTCCCCGGAATTTCCGCCCGCTCCGCGAGCCGCTGCATCTGGTCGCGGCCCGCGAGATAGGGGAGGGGCCACGGCTCCCGATCATCGCCCAGAGCCATCGCCGCGTGAAGGGTCCAGTACGGGTTGGAGAGATGCGGGCGCGCGAGGCAGACGAGATCGGCCCGCCCGGCCATCAGGATCGAATTCGCGTGGTCGGGCTCGTAGATGTTGCCGACCGCCATGGTGGCGATCCCGGCCTCGTTGCGGATGCGGTCGGAGAACGGGGTCTGGAACATGCGGCCGTAGACGGGCCGCGCCGCCGGCGTCGTCTGCCCGGCGGAAACGTCGATCACGTCCGCCCCCGCTTCGGCGAAGGCGCGGGCGATCTCCACGGCCTCCTCCGGCGTCACGCCCTCGTCGCCCACCCAGTCATTCGCGGAGATGCGGACGGACATCGGCCTTTCCTCGGGCCAGACGGCGCGCATGGCGGCGAAGACCTCGAGCGGGTAGCGGAGGCGATTCTCCAGCGTTCCGCCGTACTCATCCGTTCTGACATTGGAGACGGGGGTGATGAAGGAGGAGAGGAGATAGCCGTGGGCGGCGTGGAGCTCGATCATGTCGAAACCCGCGCGCGCCGCCATTTCCGCCGCGGCGACAAATTCGGCCTTCACCCGGTCCATGTCCGCCCGGTCCATCGCCTTCGGCGTGGCGTTGCCGGGCGACCAGGGGAGGGCGGAGGCGGAGAGGAGGGGCCAGTTGCCGGCGGGCAGCGGCGCGTCCATCTCCTCCCAGCCGAGCTGGGTGGAGCCCTTGCGGCCGGAATGGCCGATCTGGCAGCAGATCTTCGCCTCGGTCTCGGCATGGACGAAGTCTACGAGACGCTTCCACGCCGCCTCATGTTCCGGCGCATAGAGGCCGGGGCAGCCGGGGGTGATGCGGCCCTCCGCGCTCACGCAGGTCATCTCGGTATAGACGAGCCCGGCGCCGCCTTTCGCCCGCTCGCCGTAATGGACGAGGTGCCAGTCCGTCGGCGCGCCGTCCCTCGCCTTGTATTGCGCCATGGGGGAGACGACGATCCGGTTCTTCAGCGCCATGTCGCGCAGCCGGAACGGCGCGAACATCGGCGCGCGGACGGGCGCGTTTCCGTTCACGCCGGCCTCGGTCTGGAACCAGCGCTCCGCGCCTTCCAGCCAGCCCGCATCCCGCATCCGCAGGTTCTCATGGCTGATCCGCTGCGAGCGGGTGAGGAGCGAATAGGCGAACTGTTCCGGCGCGAGGTGGAGATAGCGCTCCACCTCCTCGAACCATTCCATAGAGTTGCGCGCGGCCGACTGGAGCTTCAGCACTTCGGTCCGCCGCTCCTCCTGATACCGGGCGAAGGCGGACTCGATCGTGGGCTCCGTCGTCAGGTATTCGGCAAGCGCGATGGCGCTTTCCAGCGCGAGCTTGGTGCCCGAGCCGATGGAGAAATGCGCCGTCGCCGCCGCGTCCCCCATCAGCACGATGTTGCCGTGGCTCCAGCGCTCGCAGAGGACGCGGGGGAAGTTGAGCCAGGCGGAGCCGCGGAGATGCTTCGCGTTGGAGAGGAGCGCGTGGCCGCCGAGATGCTTCGCGAAGATGCGCTCACAGGTCGCGACGCTCTCTTCCTGCGTCATCTCGCCGAAGCCGTAGGCGTCCCACGTCGATTGCGAGCACTCGACGATGAAGGTCGCCGTCTCCGGGTCGAACTGGTAGGCGTGGGCCCAGACCCAGCCCTTTTCCGTCTTTTCGAAGATGAAGGTGAAGGCGTCGTCGAACTTCGCCTTCGTGCCGAGCCAGCAGAACTTCAGCTTGCGAAGGTCGATATCGGGCCGGAACGTCCCGGCCAGCGCGGTCCGGGTGCGGGAGTTGAGCCCGTCGCAGGCGACGACGACGTCATAGCGAGCAGCATAGTCTTCCGCGCTCTCCACCTCCGTCTCGAAGCGGAGATCGACGCCGAGGGCGCGCGCCCGTTCCTGAAGCAGCAACAGAAGCCGCATGCGCCCGATGCCGCAGAATCCGTGCCCGCGGGAGACGGTGCGGGCGCCGTCATGGACGACGGCGATATCGTCCCAATAGGCGAAATGCGCGCGGATCGCCGCCGCGCTCACGGCGTCGTTCCGGGCGAGATTGTCCAGCGTCTCGTCCGAGAGGACGACGCCCCAGCCGAACGTGTCGTCAGGCCGGTTGCGCTCGATTACGGTGATTTCCGCATCCGGCCGGCGGCGTTTCATGGAGATGGCGAAATAGAGGCCGGCGGGCCCTCCGCCGAGGCAGGCGATCTTCATCCGCGCGCTCCCATCCCCGAGTCGTTGCGTAAAGGCTAACGCGCCCGGGAGATATTTCAAGCATGAAATTTCAAGCCGGAAATATTTCGCTCAGGCGCGCCCGGGCGTCCCGCCCTCGCCGAGATCCCACCAGAGCCCGGCCATGATCGCCAGCCCCTCGCGCAGGATCGGGCGGAGCGCGTGCTCGTCCGGCGCGTGCTGTGAGCAGCCGGAATAGGAATGGGGGACCCAGATCGTCGGCATCCCCAGCGTGTCCGTGAATTCCTCGTTCGGGAGGGAGCCGCCGAGATTGGGGAGGATGGCGGGGCGCCGGCCCGTCGTCCGCTCAAGCGAGGCGGCGGCCCAGCGCGCCCAGGGCGCATCCGGGTCCAGCCGCGTCGCGGTGAAGGCGACGTCGGCGGAGTCCGAGACTTCCACATCCGCGAAACCCTCCCGCGCCAGATGGCGGCGGAGCGCGGGGAGAATCTCCTTCGGGTCCGTGCCCACGACGAAGCGAAGCTGGCAGCGCGCCCGCGCCCGCCCGGCGATGGCGTTGACGGGGGCGGCAGGGTCCCCGTGTTCAACGGCCAGCACGGCGAAGCTGTTCCAGCCGAAGACGCGCTCCGAAGGGGTGAGGCCCGGCTCGCCCCAACCCTCCTCGAATCCCTCCACCGGGCACTCCGCCAGCGCGGCGCGGACTGCGGGCGTGAGGCTTCCGGGCCTCCATTCGGGGACGCGGAGCGCGCCCCGCGCGTCCGTGATCGCAGCGAGCGCATGGGCGAGGCGGATCATCGGATCCGCGATCAGCCCGCCCCAGTTGCCGGAATGCCGCCCGCCGGCGCGGAGATCGACCGTAAGGTCGAAGGAAAGGCCGCCGCGCGCGCCCATGAAGAGCGTCGGCCGGTCCGGCGCCAGCCGCGGCCCGTCCGAGGCGATGAGCACGTCGGCGGCGAGCGCCTCCCGCTCCGCGACGAAAAGCTCATGGAGGCCGAGGGAGCCCGCCTCCTCCCCCATCTCGATCACGAGGCGGAGCGTGAAGCCGGGCCGCCCGCCCCGCGCCTTCAGGACGGAGTCGAGCGCGGTGAGGTTGACGAGGTGCTGCCCCTTGTTGTCCGCCGTTCCGCGGCCGTAGAGCCGGTCCCCCGCCCGGTCGAGCATCCAGGGGGACCGGCCGTCGCGCCAGCGCCCCTCCATGCCGGGCACGACGTCCCCGTGGCCGTAGGAGAGGATGACGGGGCCCGTCTCCTCCCGCCGCTCCGCGATGAGGAAGGGCCCCCCGCCGCGCGGATTTTCCGCGATTCGGAGCGCGAAGCCCATCGGTTCCAGCATCGGGCGGATCGCTTCATCGAGATAGCGGCGGAGATCGGGCTCCGCGCCCTGGCGCTGGCTCTCGGTCGGCAGGGCGACGAGGCGGGCGAGCGCGGCCTCGAAGGCGCCGCTGTCAAAGGCGGCTGCGGCGGCGGCGATGGCGGCTTCGCGGGTCATCCGGGCGGGCGCCTCCCTCGCGCTGTGTGCATTATGCGGTTGCGGGCGAATTCGCGTCGCCTTAGCGAAGGGTTAGCGATCCGCGGTCAAGAAGTCGACCATGCGCGTTTTTTCGCCCGGAAGGCGATTGATCGCGCTGCGGATTCGGGCGAGATTGCACCTGCGAAGGGCCGGTCACTTGGGGAATGTCAGTTGAGCGTTGCTCGAAGCGATAGGCGGCGGCGTCATGGCTGCTGACGCGGGTCAGTCGCCCGCGGCGACGGTGGATCTGTCTGTCATCGTGCCGGTCTTCAACGAGGAGGAGTCCATTCCTCTCTTCCTTGAGGCGGTGCCGCCGATTCTGCGGGAGCTGGGCCTCGCTCACGAGATCATCTTCATCGATGACGGCAGCAGCGACCGCACCTGCGCCGTCGTCGAGGCGGCTTCGCGCGAGAACCCGAATGTCCGGCTGATCCAGCTCAGCCGCAATTTCGGGAAGGAGGCCGCAATGACCGCCGGGCTCGAATGGGCCGCGGGCGGCGCCGTCATCCCGATGGATGTGGACCTGCAGGACCCGCCGGAGCTGATCCGCGATTTCGTGCGGTTGTGGCGCGAGGGTTATGACGTCGTCTACGGCCAGCGCGTCTCGCGCGAGAGCGACACCGGGACCAAGCGGATGAGCGCGGGATTGTTCTACCGCATCTTCAACAAGATGTCGGACACGAAGATCCATCCCAATGTCGGCGACTACAGGCTGATGAGCCGCGCCGCCGTAGACGCGACGCTGACCCTGCGGGAGCGCAACCGCTTCATGAAGGGAATCTTCGCCTGGGTCGGTTTCCGCTCCATCGCCGTGCCCTATGAGCGGCCGGTGCGCGCGGCGGGGACGACGAAGTTCAACTACTGGCGGCTCTGGAATTTCGCACTGGACGGGATCACGAGCTTCTCGACCATCCCGCTGCGGATCTGGACCTATGTCGGCCTCACGGTCGCGGCGGCGGCGATCGTCTACATGGTGACGATCATCCTGCGTACCTGGATGTTCGGCAGCGACGTGCCCGGCTACGCCTCTCTCATGGTCGTGCTGCTGCTGCTCGGCGCGATCCAGCTGATCTCCCTCGGCGTGATCGGCGAGTATCTGTCGCGTCTCTATGTCGAATCGAAGCAGCGGCCCATCTACTACGTTCAGCGTTCCTTGGGGTTTCCGGCGCATAGCTCGCGGGAGGCCGCGCCGCCGCCCGCCAGGCATGCGCGGGCCTGAACCCGTTCCTGACAGGGAGGCGCGCCGATGCTTGTGGGTGAAATCGTCAGATTCGGGGTTATCGGCGTCGCCGCGACGCTCACGCATCTCGCCGTCTTCGCCCTTTTGTTCGACGTGAGCGGCCTCTATGCGCCGCTCGCCAACGGCCTCTCGGCGGTGTTCGCGAGCGTGGTGAGCTATGTCGGTCAGCGATACTGGGTGTTCGGCGCCCGCGCCGCCGGCGCGAGCCGTGCGCGCGTCCTGCGGTTCGCCGTCTCGCTGGGCATCGCGGCGATCAGCCACGCGGCGATCCTCTGGGCCGCGCTTCACCTCTTCGGCCTCGACCCGTATGTCGGCGCGGTGCTGGCGATCTTCATCGTGCCGGCCATGAGCTTCGCGATCAACCGCTTCTGGGTTTTCGGCGCTGCGGCCTGACGCGCTGACAAAGGGACAAGATGGTGGACCACAGAATGCGCCTTGTCGCCGTTATCGTCTTTCTGGCGCTGATGGTCCCGATCCTGACGACGCCGATCGTGCCGGTGATCGACTTTTACTACCACATTCTCCGCTACTACGTCCTCGCCGGCGAGATCGAGGGCATGGAGGCGTTCTACGAGCCGAACTGGCAGGTTCTGCCGAATCTGGGGCTGGACATCATCGGGCTGGGCGTCGCTCAGCTGTTTCCGCCGCTGATCGGCGCGAAGCTCATCTTCGCCCTGCTCGTCGGCGGTTTCTACTGGGCGGGCCTGGCGGCGGCGACGGCGCTTTCGGGCCGCCTGCAGCCGGCGGCGATCGCCATCTTCGCCATCGCATCCTACAGCCACATCCTTTCATGGGGCTTCTCGAACTTCCTGCTCGGCCTGTCTCTCGCCATGCTCTGCCTTGCGATCTGGGTCCGCATGGAGAACCGGCCTGTCGCCCAGGTCGCCGTGGCGGCGGCGCTCGGCCTCCTCATCATGGTCGTCCACGCCTTCTCCTTCATGGTCTGGGGATTGCTGCTCGCCTGCTACGAACTCGGGCGGCTCGGGCCGGAGCGGCGCGACTACATCGCGCGGCTGCCCGCGCGGTGGCTGCGCCTCGCGCCCGTCGCGCTGCCGGCCTTCCTGTTCTTCCTCGCGAGCGAGACGGCGGGCGGCGGCGAGCCGATCACCACGTCAATCGCGAGCCTGGTCGGCTACGCCGAGGCCGGCCAGCTCATGGAGCGGCTGATCCAGGAGGTCTGGAAACGGGCCTACAGCTTCCTCCGGGTGTCCGAATCCGGATTCGTCGCGCTTGATATCGCGCTCGGCCTGGCGCTCTGGGGCGCGATCGCGGCGTTCCTGCTGAGCGGCGCGATGCGGCTCGACCGCCGGATCGTTCCGGCGCTGATCTTCTTCGCGGTGCTGGTCGTCATCACCCCGCCGCGCTTTTTCGGCGTCGGCGTGGTCGATGCGCGGATCCCGCTCGTTCTTCTCTGTCTCTTCGCCGTGGCGCTGCGGCCCGGCGCGGCGGAGCGGGGGCGGGCGGTTCCGGTCTTTCTCACCGGTCTCGTCGCCGTCAAGATCGGCGCGATGATCGCCAGCTACGCGAGCCTCGCCCCGCGCTACGCCGACTTCGTCGCCTCGGCTCCGGCGCTGCAGCCCGGCGGGATCATGGCCGCGTGGCTCCCGCTCGAGCAGGAGGACCGGGAGGGCCGCAAGTTTTGCGCGCCGCTCGCGCCGGCGGCCGGGATGATGCGCTCGCTCGGCGTTCCGACCTTCGCGATTGCGACGCAGCAGCCGATCCTCCTCACAGGCGAACTCTATACGGCGCGCAAGACGCGTGAGGAGCGCGGCGGCCCCGACGCGCTCGCGGCCGGGTTCGACTATTATGTCGTGTGCTCGAGCCTCGAAGGCGTCGACTATGGCGCTCCCCTCATCGAGGGCGATGGCTGGCGGGTCTACGCCAGGGAGCGGTGAAGGGGCGGAAACCGCCACAAGCCGAAACGCTCGCCTGTACCGGTTTCCGATCTGACTGGATCGGTCAGGACGGAAACCGCCTTAGCCCACAGCGCCGACGCGCCGCGCTTCGGCGCGGGCCTTCACCTCGTAGGCGACGGCGCCGAGGATCGTGATGGCGATGATGAGGAAGGCGAGGGCGCTGATCGACGGGTCGGTGCCGAGCCTGACTTTCGAGGCGAGAACCGTCGTCAGCGTCTTTTCCGGCAGGATGGTGAAGACCGTGGTGTTGTAGTTCTCGAAGCTCGTCAGGAAGGCCAGCACCGCGGCGGAGAAGATCGCCGGGCGGAGGAACGGCACGAGGATCTTGAGGAAGACCTGCAGATGGCTCGCCCCGAGGTCGAGCGCCGCCTCCTCCTGCGCCCGGTCGAAGCGCTGCAGCCGGGCGAGGAAGATCAGCATGCAATAGGCGGAGATGAAGCTCGCCTGCCCCATCACGGTGAGGAAGTAGCCGTCGAAGAAGAAGGAGGAGTAGGAGGCGCCGGTCGCCGTCCCGAGCCTGTCCCAGAACACCTTGGTCGAGACGCCGATGATGACCCCCGGCATCAGCACGGGCGAGACGACGACGGCGTAGTAGATCGAGCGGGCGCGGGAACTGAGCTTCGTCATCAGCACGGCCGCGGCGAGGCCGATGGGGACGGCGACGAGCACCACGCCGATCCCGATCAGGAGCGAGGTTGTCGCCCCTTCGCGGATGTCCCGGTTCGAGAAGAGTTCGGCGAACCATTCCGTCGTGAAGCCGCGCCAGGGCGTCACGGTCGGAAACGCCGTCGCGTTGAAGGCGGAGGCCGACATGATGACGAGCGGGCCGAATAGCCAGGCGAAGAACAGCAGCACGTAGAAGCCGATCATCGCGTTCTTGATCCGCGCCGCGCTCATTTCGCGATCTCCCCGAGATTGACGCGGAAGAGGCGCATCACGAGGAGGACGAAGACGATGCAGGTCGTCAGCAGCACGAAGGCGTAGGCGGCGCCGAGCGGCCAGTTCAGCGAGGTGTTGAACCGGTCGTAGATCACCTGCGTGAACCAGAGATTCGACGGCCCGCCGAGGATCTGCGGCATGGCGAGCGCGCCGACGGCGAGCATGAAGACCATCGTGCAGCCCGAGGCGATGCCGGCCTTCGCGTGCGGCATGACCACCCGCCAGTGGATGCGCCAGGTCGGCGCGCCGAGATCGCGCGCCGCCTCGATCTGGTTGCGGTCGAGGCTTTCGAGCGCGTTGTAGAGCGGGAAGATCATCAGGAGGATGTAGGCGTAGGAGAGGCCGGCATAGAGCGCGATGTCGAGCCGGATGAAGTCTATCGGCTCGGTGAGCAGGCCCACATCCATCAGCGTGGTGTTCACGACTCCGCCCGTGCCGAGGAGGATGCGGAAGGCGAAGGCGCGAAGGATCTCGTTCACCCAAAAGGGCAGGATGAGGCAGACCGCCATCAGCCGCGCCGTCCCGCCCCCGGCCTTCTGCGCCATGTAGTAGGTGACGGGATAGCAGATGCAGAAGTCGATGATCGTGACGAGGACGGCGGCGAGGATCGTCTTGAAGAAGACGTTGAGATGCAGGACGTTCGCCTTGAACTCGAAGCCGAGGATCGAGAGCGTCTCCGGCGAGCCCTTCGGGCCGAAGAGGAGAAAGCGGTAATTGTCCAGCGTGTGGACATCCTCCGGCCCGCCGATCTTCCCGGGCGGGAGATCGTAGCGGAACGAGAAATCCACCATGTAGGAAACCGGCAGCAGGATCATCATCAGGATCCAGAACGCCGCCAGCAGGCTGAAGACGATGCCGACCGTCGCGCCAAGGCCGCCGAAGGTCGGCAGGCGGAGCCTATTCACTCGCCACCTCGCCTTCCGGCAGCACCACCCCGCGCTCCGCATCGAAGGCGACGGGAAAGGCGGCGCCAGGCGCGGGCGGCGCGGCGCCCGCCGCACCGCCCGAGCGGGTGACGATGATCGGCTTCCCCTCCTTCCGCGCGAGGAAGACATGCGTCGCATGGCCCTCGAATTCGGAGGAGAGGACCGGCGCGGAGATCGCGTTCTCCGCCGCCTCTCGCGGCTCCAGCGCCTCGGGCCGGACGAAGAGGATCGCCTTCGCTCCGGCGGAGAGGCCGGGCCCGGCGCGCCCGCGCATCGGGCCGAATTCAGTCTCCACCCGCGCATAGCCGCCGGATATCTCCGCCACCCGGCCGCGGAGGGCGTTGTTCTCCCCGACGAAGGAGGCGACGAACGCCGTTTTCGGATCGCGGTAGATCGCCTCGCCGCTCCCGACCTGCTGGATCTCGCCGTGGCTCATCACCGCCACCCGGTCCGACATCGTCAGCGCCTCGCCCTGGTCATGCGTGATGTAGATGAAGGTGACGCCGACCTGCCGCTGGATCGCGCGCAGCTCCGTCCGCATGTGCTGGCGGAGCTTGAGGTCGAGCGCGGAGAGGGGCTCGTCGAGCAGCAGCACCTCGGGCTTCACGGCGAGGGCGCGGGCGATGGCGACGCGCTGCTTCTGCCCGCCGGAAAGCTCGCTCACCAGCTTGTCGCCCTGGCCCGAGAGCGCGATGAGCTCAAGCAGCTCATCGGCCCGCTTGCGCCGCTCCGCCTTCGGGACGCCGCGAACTTCGAGGCCGAAGGCGATGTTCTCCCACACCTTCATCAGGGGGAACAGCGCGAGGTTCTGGAAGATGAGCGCGGTCGGCCGCTTGTTCGGGCCGACGCCCGCCATGTCCCGCCCGCCGATCAGGACGCGGCCCTCCGTCGGCTCCTGGAAGCCCGAGACGGCGCGAAGGATCGTCGTCTTGCCGCAGCCCGAGGGCCCGAGGAAGGAGAAGAATTCGCCCCCCTCGATCAGGAGGTCGGCGTTCTTCACCGCCGTAAATTCGCCGAACCGGATGCTCATCCGGTCGAGCTGAACGTCTGCGCTCATCGAAAGGCCCCCGCCGCGCTGCGATGTTCGGGGGCCGGCGCCGGGCCGGCCCCCGTCCGGTCACGCGAAGGTCACGCCGCCTGGAAGCGGTCGACATACTCCGTGCGGACGCCGGCATACCATTCCGGCTCCCGCGGCCAGGCCCAGAGATTGTCGAGCGCGTCGCCCGGATAGGCCTCCGCGAAGTTCTTCTTCGAGACTTCGGTGAGATGCTGGTCCGCGCCGAGCACGCAGGAATTGTAGCCGGTGAGATTGGCCGTCATGCCCCCGTTCTCCGGCCGGAAGGAGAATTCGAGGAAGGCGTAGATCTCGTCCATGTTTTCCGCGCCGACGGGGATCGAAAGCCCGTCCACCCAGGCCAGCGCGCCTTCCTTCGGCGCCTGGTAGGTGACGGGGTCGCCCGCGGCCTTCATCGCGAGGATCGGGCCGTCCCATGTCTGGCCGATCACGACGCCCTCGTTGAGGAGGCCGGTCTTCTGCCCGTCCGCGTCGTTCCAGAACTTCTTCACATGGCCCTTGCGGGCGATGGTCCAGTCCGTGACCTTCTGCCAGATCGGGCGCATCGCCTCCTCGGAGGCGTAGGCGGCCTTCATGGCGCCGGGCTCAAGCTCCCCGATCGTCTCCATGTAGAGGCCGGCGCCGAGCATCATCGAATGCGGGCGGCCCATCATCTTGCCGGACATCGCGTCCGACCAGAGATCGCCATAGGAGGGAACGCCGCCCTCGGGCGTCCACTGGTCGGTCCGCCAGGCGATGGCCTCGGTGCCCCAGAGCTGCGGCAGCCAGTGCGAGCCCGCGCCGCCGAAGTTCCACTCGTCCTCGCCGATCTTCACCAGCGCGGGGTTGAGCGCGGCGACGGGCACGCGCGCCATGTCGAAAGGCTGGAGCAGCTCCAGCGGCTCCCACTGGGGCGAGCGCATGTTCGTCGGCGAGACGAGGTCGAAGCCGCGGCCCCGGCTCGTGCGCATGTTGTTGATGATCTCCTCGTTCGAGCCGATCGGGGTGTGGTTGATGGTGATCCCCGTCTCCGCCTTGAACGCGTCCTTGAACGCGTCGGGCAGATAGTCCGACCACATCATCACGTTGATCTCGCCCGAGGAGGCGTTGGCCTTCCGCACGAAGGCCGGCGCGGCGAGCGCCGCGGCCGCGGTTCCGAGGAACCGGCGGCGGGAGAGGGGAAGTTTCGCAGAAATCGTCATCGAACGCTCCATGTTGGCGGCCGCGCCCCGCTGACCGGAGCGCCCTCTTGTTCGCGGCAGCGCAGCGGGACGAGACCGCTTGCGCCGCGCGACGTCGGGCGCAGGTTTCACCAGCGCAGAGCCCGTTGCAAGCTTTCGTTAACGCCGGTTCGCGACGTTCCGGAGTCTGCTCAGTTCGCCGCCATCTTCTGCTCGAACCGGAGCAGGATGAACTCGGCTGGCCGCACCGGCGCGAAGCGGATTGAGAGCCGCATGCAGCCGTCGGCGATGTCCTCAGCCGTCATCATCTCGCCGTCGCCGATCCGGACAGAGAAGGCTTCCTCCGCCGCCGCTCCGGCGAAGGCGCCGGCCCTCCAGAGGCCGGTCAGGAAGTTCGCGACCATCGCGCGGATCGACCCTTCGAGCATGATCGCCGTGCGCCGAGCGGGGATGCAACGCCAGTCGAGGCTCGCCCCGTCGAGCGTCCGTGCGCCCCGGACGAGGACGCCCCGGCCGGGGAAGCTGCGGATCGCGTTGACGGAGACGTTCGGCGGTGCGTTCCAGACGCCGCGCGCATTGTCCGTCTCGGCATAGAGCCCCGCCATGGCGGCTGATGGCGGCAGGAGATTCGCGGTCGTCGCCATGACCGCACACAAGGCCGCGAAGGTCCTGGAGGCGGAGCGCGGCATCGCTCGTATCGATCTGGACGATGCTGTTCGGGAAGGCGTTCTTCTCGACGATATGGACGCCGGGCTTCTTCAGCTCCGCCATCGGCGCGCCCGCTTCGCAGCGGGCGCGGAAATGCGCCCGGCTTTCAGGCTAGCATGCGTGGCGCCGCTCGGCGCCCCGGCTCAGAGCAGCGCCTTCGCCGCCGCCGCCGCGGCTTCCGCCGTGATGCCGAAATGCCGGTAGAGCTCGGGCGCCGGGCCGGAGGCGCCGAAGCCCTCCATGCCGATGAAGGCGGCCTTCCGCCCGTCCCCCCGCTCGCCTGCGAGCCACCGGTCCCACCCGAAGCCGACCGCGGCCTCGATGGCGACGCGCACGGGGCCGCGCGGCAGGACCTTGCGGCGATAGCCTTCGTCCATTGAGGCGAAGAGCTCCCAGGAGGGCATGGAGACGACGCGCGCGCCGATCCCCTCCGCCTGCAGGGCCGCCCGCGCGGCCATCGCGATCTCGACCTCGGAGCCGGTGGCCATGAGGATGACCTGCCGCTTCCCCTCCGCCTCCGCCAGGATATAGGCGCCCTGTTCGGAGAGGTTGCGGTTGGTGTGGTCCGTCCGCAGCGTCGGCAGGTTCTGCCGCGTGAGCGCCAGAACGCTCGGCCCCTTGCGGGTCAGCGCGATTTCCCATGCCTCCGCCGTCTCCACCGCGTCGGCGGGGCGGAGGACGCAGAAGCCCGGCGTCGCCCGCAGCATGGCGAGATGCTCTATCGGCTGGTGCGTCGGCCCGTCCTCTCCGAGGCCGATGCTGTCATGCGTCATCACATAGACGACGCGCTGGCCCATGAGCGCTGAAAGGCGCATGGCCCCGCGGGCGTAATCCGCGAAGACGAGGAAGGTGCCCCCATAGGGAACGACGCCGCCATGGAGCGCCATGCCGTTCATGGCGGCCGCCATGCCGTGCTCGCGGATGCCGAAATAGACGTAGCGACCTGCGGGATTCTCTGCGGAGAAGACGCCGAGATCGGGCGTGAGCGTGTTGTTGGAGCCCGTCAGGTCCGCCGAGCCGCCGATGGTTTCCGGCATGACCGGATTGACCGCGGCGAGGACGTTTTCGGAGGCCTTGCGCGTCGCGACGGAGGGGCGGCTCTCGCTCGCCTCCTTCTTGAAGCGGCGGATGGCGCCGGCGAGCCGCTTCGGCGCGGCGCCGGAGACCACACGCTCGAATTCCTCGCGCCGGCGGGGGGAGATCTTTTCGAGGCGAGCCTCCCACGCCTCCCGCGCCGCGGCGCCCTTGCGGCCGATCCCGGCCCAGTCCGCCGCGATGTCCGCCGGGATCTCGAACGGCCCCTCGCTCCAGCCATAGGCGGCGCGGGCGCCCGCGATCTCCGCGGCGCCGAGCGGTGAGCCGTGGGCCTTCGCGCTGTCCTGCTTGGTGGGCGCGCCGAGGCCGATATGCGTCTTGCAGGCGATGAGCGTGGGCTGCGCCGAGCCCTTCGCGGCCTCCAGCGCGGCGCCGATGGCCGAAGGGTCGTGCCCGTCAATCTCGATCACCGCCCAGCCCGAGGCGCGGAAGCGCGCGGGCTGGTCCGTCACGTCGGAGAGGGAGACGGCGCCGTCGATGGAGATGCCGTTATCGTCCCAGAGCACGATCAGCTTGCCGAGGGAGAGGCGCCCGGCGAGGCCGATCGCCTCCTGGCTCACGCCCTCCATCAGGCAGCCGTCCCCGGCGATGACGTATGTATGGTGATCGACGACCTGCTTGCCGAAACGCGCGGCCATGGACCGCTCCGCCATCGCCATGCCGACGGCGGTGGCGAGCCCCTGCCCGAGCGGGCCCGTCGTCGTCTCGATTCCCGCGCCGTGGCCGAATTCGGGGTGCCCCGCCGTCCGCGCGCCGAGCTGGCGAAAGCGCTTCAGCTCGTCGAGCGGGAAGTCGGCATGGCCGGTGAGGTGGAGGAGGCCGTAGAGCAGCATCGAGCCGTGGCCGGCGGAGAGCACGAACCGGTCCCGGTCCGGCCAGTGGGGGGCCGAGGCGTCGAACTTCATGTGGTCGCGGAAGAGCACGGTCGCCACATCCGCCATGCCCATCGGCATGCCGGGATGGCCGGAATTCGCCGCCTCCACCGCGTCCATGGCAAGGACGCGGAGTGCGGCGGCGCGGCGCCAGTGGTCAGGATGGGCGGCGCGGAGGGCGGCGATGTCCACGGGGCGACTCTCTCATGTCCAGATCTGGTGACGGCTTATCGCGGAGCGCCGGGCGGCGGGTCAACCCCGCGCCCGGATTCAGCCCGCGGGCGGCGGCTTCGGCGGGCCGCCGCCGACGCGGGGCAGGGGGCGGCCGCCATCCGTCAGCGCGACCGCGACGACGATCTCCCCCGCCCGCGGCGCGTCCGGCAGGGAAACCGTGATCGCGTCGAAATGCGCGCGGGACCATGCGTCATGCCGGTGGCCGAGAGGCACGTCGAAGCTCCGGCCCGGCCCGCCCCGCCCCTTGGCCGAGGGGATGAGCGCCGCGCCGCCGCCGATCAGGGCGCGGAGCGGCGCGCCGAGTTTCGGGTGTAGGAGCGCGGCGGCGTGCTCCATCTCCCCGTCCTCGCCGACGAGAGCCGCCTTGCCGTAGCCTTCCACCGCCTCGGGCGCGCAGCCGAGCGCGGCGAGGGCGAGGCGGCCGAGCCTGTCGCCCAGCAGCGCGCCCGTTTCGATCAGCTCCGAGAGATCCTCGACATAGCGCCCGGCGAACGGGTTCGCGACGACGGCGAGCGCGACGGCGCGGCGGATCGGGCGGGGCAGGGGGCGGAAAGGTTCCGCGAAGGTCTCCTCCACCAGCGTCAGCGTCTTGCGGATTTCGGGGTCAGGCATGGGCGAGGCGCTCCTCGGGGTCGAGCATGAGGGTCTCGCCGCCGAGGGCGAGGACGGCGCCGCGGATCAGGCCGGCGGCCCGCATCCGCCGCGCTTCGGCGAGCCCGGCGGCGAGCGCGCAGCGGGATTCCGCGGGAGAGAGCGGGCCGAGGCCGGTGACCACGGGCCGCTCGCCGAGGTCGCTGTCCGGCGCGAGGCTCCGCGCCGGGGCGCGGGTTATGGCGGGATGGCCGGGCAGGTCGATGGCGTTGCCGATCAGCGTCGCCGCCGCATCCGCCGCCGCGGCTGTCTCCGCCAGCACGGTGACGCTCTCCGCGATCCCGAGGCTGAAGCTCCTTCCGCCGCGGCCCGACGTGGCGACGCCGCCGATCCCGCCGCCGGCAGAGAGACGGAAGCGGCCGATCTCCCGCCCGTCCGGCGCGCGAATCGCGGCGTCGAACGTCTCCCGCGGCGAAAGATGCAGCGCGATGTCGCCGCCATTGTTGACATGCGCGCGGGCGAGCGGCCCGGCGCGGCGCATGGCGGCCAGCACCGTCTCCGCCACGGCGCCCGCCACCGCCGCCATCGGGGTGACGAAGGCGCGGTCTGCATGGGGCCTTGTGGCCGCCCACATCAGCCGCGCCGTCTCGCCCTCGGGCCGCTCCGCAACCGGGCGGCGGAGGAGCGGCAGCTCCGCGCAAAGCTCTTCGAGGATCGTGGCGAAGCGCGCCTCAGCGGCTTCGAGCGCGGCGGCGCGGCCCGGCCCCTCCGCCCCGATCACGAGGTCGATGGGCCCGTGCCTGAGCGAGAGCCGCCCGCCGGGGAGCGGGGCGGAGACGGGCCTCTCCCTCACCGGCCCCACCGGAAATTGCGCGAAGCCCGCGGGTCCGGCGCCGCCGACGCCTCCCGCCGCGCCCCGCCGATCACCTCCGCGAGCGGGCGCACCTCATCGGCGTGGCCGCCAAGGGCGAGATAATCCGAGAGGCGGAGCGTGAACTCGATGGGCGCGACGAGCGCCGGCGTCGGCACATAGCCGAAGGCGTTGGCGGGCGTCTCCGTCACGTCCGCCATCACGGTGATGCCGCCGCCGGGCCAGAGATAGGCCGGCGCGCCGCCGATGGTGACGTTGGAGAGCATCCCGCGCACGGCGCGCGTGAGCCCGACCGGGTTCTCCGTCACGCCCGAGCGGAGCGAGCCGCCGGCGCCGGCCATGAAGAGGACCGAGGTCAGCGCGGGCTCGCAATTCTCCCGCACCCGCTCCGCCGAGGCGAGGAGGGCGGGCGGCAGATCCTCCTCCACCGGCTCCAGCGCCTCGTTCAGGCGGAAGAAGGCGGCGTCCTCCCCCGTGGTCGAGACCATGAAGAGCGTCATGCCCGGCCGCGCCTTCTTCGGGTCGGAGGGGCGGAGGATCGCGCGCGGGTCGGTCACGTCCGTCCCGCCCCAGCCGGCGCCGGGCTCGGCGACCTGGAAATAGCGGCCGGGGGTGGAGCGGCGGCCCTTCACGCGGATGCCCGTCGGCTCCAGCCCGAGCATCCGCCCGGCCTGATGTTCGGAGAGGACGCCTGTGATGTGGTCGTCCACCACGATCACCTCGTCGGCATGGGGCGCCCATTGCTTCGCGAACATGCCGATGGCGGCGGAGCCGCAGCCGACGCGCATCAGCCGCTCCTCCTTCCCGTCGATCAGCGGCGCGCGCCCGGCCTGCACGACCATCGTCGCCCCGCCCTCGACGGAAAGCTCCACCGCCTCCCGGTTGCAGAGGGCGAGGAGCGTGGCGCAGGTCACGCGCCCCTCCGCCTTGCCGCCCCCGGTCAGATGCTCGACCCCGCCGAGGGAGAGCATGCGGGAGCCGTATTCGGAGGTTGTGACATGGCCGACCGGCTCGCCCTCCGCGCGGACGATTGCGCGCTCCTCCCCGATATGGCGGTCGGTGTCGATCTTCAGCTTCACGCCGCAATAGGAGAAGATGCCCTCGGTGACGACCGTCACCATGTCCACCCCCTCCACCTCTTCGGAGACGATGAAGGGCGCGGGCTTGTAGTCGGGATAGGTGGTTCCGGCGCCGATTGCGGTGAGGAAGGGCCGGCCGCGGACGATGCCGCCGTCCCAGGCTTCGCCGAGGAAGGGCACGGCGGGCGCGCCCGCCTCGATGGCGGTGAGCGGATCGAGGCGGACGAGTTCGCCGCCGTGGTTGGCGTAGCGGTCGCAGGCCCCGGCGCGGCCCTCCGCGATGTAGCAGAGCACCGGGCAGGCGTCGCAGCGGATCTTGGCGACCTCGGGCGCGTCGCTCATGCGCCGTCCTTCCGGAGCGCCGCGAAGAGCCGCGCCGGGGTCGCCGGCAGCTTGGAAGGCCTGACGCCCGTCGCATGAGCGATGGCGTTGAGGATCGCGGGCGCGGTCGGGATCAGGGCGTGTTCGCCGAGGCCCTTGGCGCCGAAGGGCCCGTGCATGTCCCCCGCCTCGACGATGACCGTCTCTACCGGCGGCATGTCGCCGATGGTGGGGATGAGATAATCGTGCAGGTTCTCCGTCCGCCCCGGAATGTATTCCTCCATCAGCGCCATTCCGAGCCCCTGCGCGATGCCGCCCTCGACCTGCCCCTCGATCAGCAGCGGGTTGATCGCCCGCCCCACGTCATGCGCCGCGACGAAGCCGAGAGGGCGGACGGTTCCGAGCGCGAGATCGACCTCCACTTCCGCGATGTGCGCGGCGTAGCCGAACTGGGCGTAGGGCTCGCCCTGGCCCGAAGCGTCAAGCGGCTTCGTCGGCGGGTCATAGGTCTCCTCCACCCGGATCGCGTAGCCGAGATCGTCGGGCGGGAGGGCGGAGAGGGAGGGGCGGTGCTTCACGCCCGCCTCCGTCACGGTCAATCCCTCCGGCCCGGAGCCGATCCGCGCGCCCTCCCCCGCGTTGACCAGCGCGAGAAGGCGGGCGCGGAGCGCGAGGCCGGCGAGGCGCGCGGCGTTCCCCGTCACGAAGGTCTGGCGGGAGGCGGAGGTCTTGCCGGCGTCGGGCGTCAGGTCGGTGTCCGCGCCCACGATCTCGATGGCGGAGAGGGGGGCGCCGAGCGCCTCGGCGAAGATCTGGGGGATCACGGTGTCCGCCCCCTGGCCGATATCCATCGCGCCCTGATGCAGCACGATCCGCCCTTCCGGCGTGACCCCGGCGCGGATGGTGGAGGGATTGGGGAGGGAGGTGTTGCCGCAGCCATACCAGCCCACGGCGAGCCCGACGCCGCGGCGGAGCGGGCCCTTGGCCTCCGCGTTGAAAGCCTCCGCCGCCGCCCGCCGCGCCTTCCATGGCGCGCGCAGCGCTTCGAGGCAGGCGGCGATGCCGACGCCATGGGCGAAGACCTGCCCCGTCACCGTCGGCTCCCCGTCGCGGAGCGCGTTGAGGAGGCGGAATTCGAGCGGGTCGAGCCCGAGCCTCAAGGCCAGCTCGTCCATCAGCGGCTCCGCCGCCGCCGCGGCCTGCGGCACGCCGAAGCCGCGGAAGGCGCCGGAAGGCGGGTTGTTGGAGTGGATCGCCTGCGCCTCCGCGCGATAATCCCGCACGAGATAGGGGCCGGAGGCGTGGACGGGCACCCGGTTCGCCACGGTCGGCCCCCAGGAGGCGTAGGCCCCGGTGTCGAACTCGCCCTCGAAGGCGAGGCCGCAGAGCCGCCCGTCCGCATCCGCCCCGATCCGCACCCGCATGGCGGCGGGATGGCGCTTCGTGCTCGCCCGCATCGACTCGCTCCGGCTCCAGACGATGCGGACAGGCCGGCCGGTGCGGATCGCGGCGAGAGCGAGATAGGGCTGCACGGAGAGATCGAGCTTCGCGCCGAACCCGCCGCCGACGGCGGTGGGCCGGATGCGGATGCGGCTTTCGGGCCAGCCGAGGATGAGCGCCAGCGCCTCCCGGTCCATCCCCGGCGCCTGCGTGCAGGCGGACACCTCCAGCCGCTCCTCTTTCATCTCCGCGAAGCCGGCCTCGGGCTCGATATAGGCGTGCTCGACGAAGCTCGTCTCCAGCCGGCCCTCGACGACATGCGCGGCGCGGGCCAAGGCCGCCTCGGCGTCGCCCCGGGCGACGAAGCCGCGGCACATCTGGTTGCCGGGCCGCCCCTCATGCAGCGCCGCCGCGCCCGGCGCGCGGGCCGCCGCCGGGCTCTCCACGGCGGGCAGGGGCGCCCAGGAGACGGGGAAATCCTCCGGGTCGAACCGCGCCATCGCCTCCGCCTCGCCCGCGACGGCCGCCACGGCCTCGCCGCGAAAGCGGGCCTCCGAGACGGCGAAGACGGGCTGGTCCGCGAAGGCGGGGATGACGCCGAAGCGGTTTTCCCCCGGCACGTCCGCCGCGCTCAGCACGCAGGCGACCCACGGCCGCGCCGCCGCCCATGCTTCGAGGTCGCCGAAGGCGAAGGCGGCGCGGGGATGGGGAGAGCGGATGATGCGAAGAACGAGCGCGCCGGGCGGCGCGAGATCGTCCCCGAACCGGGTGAGGCCCGCGACCTTCTCCGCCCCGTCGCGCCGGATCACGCCCGCGCCGACGCCGCCCTCCACGGGCGCGGGCGCGATGCGCCCCGCGGCGGCGTCCGCCACCGCGGCGACGATCTTGCGGTAGCCGGTGCAGCGGCAGAGGACGCCGGCCAGCGCCCGCTCGATCTCCGCCTCCCCCTTCGGCCCCTCGACGCGGAGCAGGGCGGCGGCGGAGACCATCATGCCGGGCGTGCAGATCCCGCATTGCGCGGCGCCCCGCGCCTCGAACGCGGCGGCGAGGGCGCGGCCCTCCGCACTCTCCCGCAGGGCGGCTACCGTCTCGACCGAGCGCCCTTCCGCCCGCCGCGCCGGCGTGAGGCAGGCGCAGACCGGCGCGCCGTCGATCAGCACGGTGCAGGCGCCGCAATCGCCCGCATCGCAGCCGACCTTGACCTCGAGCGCGCCGAGCCGGCTCCGCAACGTCTCCGAGAGCCGCTCGCCCGCGCGGGGCTCCGCCGCGACGGGCGCGCCGTTGAGACGGAAGGCGAGCGGGGCGGGGGCGGCGCGGTTCAAGGCAGGAGCCCCGCGCCCGCCGCCGCCTCGCGGAGCGCGCGCCGCGCGATCTCCGCCGCCGCGGCGCGGCGGTAGCCTGCATCCGCCCGCACGTCGTCGATCGGCGCGAGCGGGCCGAGATGCGGCGCGGCGAGCGCCGGGTTATGGAGCGCGCCCGGCTCCGCCCCGGCCAGCGCCGCCTCCAGCCCGGTCAGCCGCGCGGCGACCGGCGAGCAGGCGCCGACCGCGACGCGCGCCGCGCCGATCCGACCGCCCGCGCCGGGGGCGACGAGCGCCGCCGCCATGGCGATGGAGATGACGAGATGCGCCCGCGCGCCGAGCTTCACGAAGGCGCCCGCCGCGCCCTTCGGCGGCGGCGGGATATGGAGGGCGACGAGGAGCTCGCCGGGCCTGAGCGCGGTGCGCCGCGGCCCGGTCAGGAATTCGGAGAGAGGCAGACGGCGCGATCCTTCCGCCCCGGCGATTTCCACTTCCGCGTCGAGGGTGAGCAGAGGCGGAACCCCGTCCGCCGCGGGCGAGGCGGTGCAGAGATTGCCGCCGATGGTCCCCGCATTCTGGATCTGGACGGAGCCGACCATCCGCGCCGCCGCGCGGAGCCCGTCGAAGGCCGGCGGGAACGGGTGCGCCGCGATCTCCGCCCAGGTCGTCAGCGCGCCGATGCGCCAGCCTTCCGGCCCCTCAGCGACCCCGCGCAGCGCGGCGATCCCCGTGAGATCGAGCAGCCGGGCCGGGGCCGGGCGCTCGCCGAGCGCAGGGTAGAGGTCGGTGCCTCCGGCGATGGCGGGGCCCGCCCCCTCGCGCATCAGCGAGAGCGCGTCCTCCAGCGTGGCGGGGGCGGCGTAGGTCATCGGTCTGTCCCTCAGGCTGGCCTGATGATCGGAGCGGCGCGGCCCGGCTGTCAATCCGCTTCGCGCCAGGGCTTCCGTCGTCGCATCCTGGTAAGGATTAAGCGGCTATGATGATGTGCGATCCGTCAATTGAGGCGGGAGGAGATTTCGGCTAGTATGAAGAAAGCGGTGCAAGCCCATGCATCCGATCTATAATCGCCCGGAGGCGCCCTTGCCTGAGGAGCCGATCTCGACGTCGAAGCGCCGCTGGCGCATCTCGCTCCGGGTGAGCGTGGTGCTCGTCATGGTCGGCGCCGTGGCGATGACCTCGGCCGCGGTGCATCTCCCGTGGTTCTTCATCAGCCGCGAAAATGTCGCCGACATGTCCCGCCAGCTCAACGCCGAAATCGTCTCGGGCGTGAACCGGGAGCTGGCGACGCTGTTCGAGAGCGCGGAATCCGCTCAGGAATCGCTCCGCGGCGCGATCGAGGCGGAGGTGTTCCAGATCGAGGACAAGGCGAAGCGTGACGCGCTGTTCTTCGCCGTGCTGAAGGCGCATCAGCATTTCTCCTGGGTCAGCTTCGGCGCGCCGAACGGCGATTTCTTCGGCGCCCAGCGGCGCGACGAGGTCAATCTCCGCATCGCGGAAAGCCGGTGGAACGCGGAGCGCGGAGAGGCGGAGCGGGTCGAGGTCTACTTTGTGGACGACGGCGTGCGCGTCAGCCGGACTGTGACGAAGCGGGAGGTGAACGATTACGACTCCCGCTCCCGCGAATGGTTCAAGGCGGCGGTCGCCGCGCCCGGCCGCCATGTCTGGACGGACATCTATGTCTTCAGCGCCTCACGCCGCCCCGGCCTCAACACCGCCGTGACGGCGGAACGCGCGGCGACGGGCGAGCGGATGGGCGTCGTCTCCATCGCGATCGAGCTCGAGCGCATCTCCCGCTATCTCGCCGGGCTGCCCTCGCTCCGCTCGGGCGGCGCCTTCCTCGCGGACCGGCAGGGGCGGCTCGTCGCCTTCGGCGAGCCTTCGGAGGTAACGCGCCTCTCGGCGGACGGGTCTGAGCCGGAGCTTCGGCCGCTCAAGGAAAGCAATCATCCGTTGCTCGCCCTCGCCGCGCAGGGGCTCGCCGCCGGCGGGCTCAGCCTCGCCACGGTGGCGGAGCCGGTGCAGATCGTCGCGGAGGATCTGGCCGGGGAGCGGCATTTCCTCTCCCTCGCGCCCGCGGCCCGGGAGGGATGGATCGTCGGCACCGTGATCCCCGAGGCGGACTTCATGGGCGTGATCAAGGCGAACCAGGCGCGGCTCGCGCTCATCGTCGGCGCGCTGCTCGCGCTAGTGGGCCTCTCCGCGCTCTTCATCTCGCGCTCGCTTCTCGTCCGCCCGCTGGATGCGCTGGTGGCGGAGACGGAAAAGGTGGCCCGCTTCGATCTCGACGCCGTGCGACCGGTGGACAGCGCGGTGGTGGAGGTCGCGGCGCTTTCCGATGCTGTGGGGCGCATGGCGCGCGGCCTCGGCTCCTTCCGCCGCTACATCCCTATGGATCTCGTCCGCGCCCTGCATGACCGTGACGTGGTGGCCGAGCTCGGCGGGCAGCGGCGTACGATGACCGTGATGTTCATGGACCTCGAAGGCTTCACCACGATCTCCGAGCGGCTTGGCCACCGCGTCGCGCCGCTGCTGGCCGATTATTTCGGCGCGATGAGCCGGGCGATCGAGGGTCGGAAGGGAACGATCGACAAGTTCATGGGCGACGGCGTGATGGCCTTCTGGGGCGCCCCCGCCTATGACGAGGATCATCCGCTCCACGCCTGCCTCGCCGCGCTGGACTGCCAGGCGGAGATGGACCGGCTCCGGAAGGAATGGACGGCGAAGGGCCTCCCCGCCCCGCGGCTCCGCATCGGGGTGACGACGGGGCGCGTCGTCGTCGGCAATTTCGGCTCGGAAGAGCGGCTGAATTATACGGTGATCGGCGACCCGGTGAACCTCGCCGCCCGCCTCGAAGGCATGAACCGGACGTACAGCACGCGCATCCTCATCTCCGGCGAGTGCTGGGAACTGGTGAAATACGACATGTTCGCCCGCCGGGTGGACGTGGCGAAGGTGAAGGGCAAGGATGAGCCGACGACGCTCTACGAGCTGCTCGCCGCGCGGGACGAGAACGGCCGCGTGGCGCCCGGCTTCGAATGGGCGGAGCGCTACGAGGCGGGCTTCGCGCTCCTGTCGGAGCGGCGTTTCGGCGAGGCGGCGGAGGCGTTCCGCGAGGCCGTCGCGGCGAAGGACGCGGAGGACGGGCCCTCGCGCCGGCATCTAGAGCGCATCGAGGCGGAAATCGCCGCCGCCCCGCCGCGGCCCCGCGCCGTCGATCCCGCCGCGGCCCCGAAGCGGGACGCCTGAGGGTCAGGTCTTCCGGCGGGTCAGCGCGACCCAGGGACGAAGATCGACGATGGCCTTCGCCGCAACCGCCAGCACGAACGCCGAGAGAGCGACTTTCGAGACCGTCTCCATCGTCCCCTCGATCAGCAGGGCATGCGCCGCCGCGCCCGCCACGATCACCGCGGCGAGCGCAAGATGGGCGAGCCGCCAGAGGGCTGGCCGCAGCTTCCTGCGGAAAAGCGCTAGAAGCGCCGTGGCGATCACCGCCCACATCGCGATGACGCCCCAGAGTGAGAAGGGCGTGGGCGAGCGGAGGAGGAGCGCGTCGATCACGTCCGGCGGGCTCGTAAGCCAGAGGCCGCCGACATGCGCGACGACGGCCGCCACGATCCCCGCTCCGACCCAGCGATGCAGAGACCGCCCGCGCGGCGCCGGGAGCCCCGGCAGGTATCCCCTCGCCAGCAGCGGCTGGAAGAGGAGGAGGGCGAGCGCCGCCACGCCCGCGAAACCGGCGGCGATGTAGACCGGCTCCCGCCAGGCGAGGAGCGGGCTCGTCGCCGCGAGGGCGAGCGGAACGAGCGCGGCCGCGGCGACCGCCGCCCAGATGAGCGCCGCGCGGAGCCGGGGCATCCGGTCAGACGGGCTTCAGCACGAAATGCGCGCTGAGCGTCGTCTCCCGCGCGCTGGCCATGATCGGGCGAAGGAACACCGTCTCGAATCCGCCCCGGCCGTGTTCCGCGTCATAGGCGAGGTGCCCGTGCGGCTGCCCGAAGGCCGGCACGATCTGCGGCATGTCCATGCGGAACTCGCCGTTCGCGTCGGTCAGCGTCGCGCCGTGGCTTTCCGGGTCGCGCTCGTGGCCTTCGGTGGTGTGCGCCCAGATCTGGATGCGGACGCCTTCGAGCGGCGCGCCGTCCCCCGCGCGGCGCACGGTTCCGGTCATCAGGAACCCGCCGCCGCCGATCCGCTCGACGAGCGGCGCGCCGGCGCGGTAATTGTTCGCGCCGCCCCGCATGGTCGGCGTCGGCTCCAGGCCCCCTGCGCGAAGCGGGGCGATGAGGCCGGAGCCTCCTGCGATCAGCGCGGCGCCCGCGAGGCCGGAGCCGGCGAGAAGCATGTCGCGGCGGGTGAACGGAATGCGCGTCATCCTGCGGTCTCCTCTTCCTGTCGGATTCTGTCTTCCGGCAGAGATAGGCGCTTACGAAGCGCGATAAAGCGCGTCCGCCGGTCGCGCCGCCTCAGCCGCCGGGCGGGAGGCTCCGCCCGTTCAGCCGCGCCGGCGCCCCTTCCGGGCCATAGATCGCGCTCGCCGCCTCGAAGAGCGGGAAGGGGATGGAAAGGCCGATCCGCCGCGCATGGAGAAAGTTGATCGCGATGTCGGGCGGCGAGACGACGCCCACCGGCAGGTCGCCCGCCGCAGCCTCGCCCGAGAGGACCTTGAAGGCGTAGGCGGCGGCGAGGCGGGCGTTCGACTCGAAGCTGACGCCGATGGAGAGCGCCGCGCTCTCCTCCCCCGCCTGCACCACTTCCGGGGCGACGGAGAGCACGGGAACGGAGCCGGAGAGCCTGTTGATCGTCCCGATCTCGGCGAAGACGGCGGTTGCGCCTGTGATCCAGATCAGGCTGTCATCGAGTTCCGGATCGGCGGCGCGAAGCCGCTCCAGCGCCGCCGGCAGCAGCCGTTCGAGATCGGACCGGGCCGTCTCCGCGCCTGCGACCACGACATCCGCCGTCTCGACCCCGATTTCGCGGAGCGCGGCGGCGATGGGCCGGGCCTGCGTCTCTACGGCGCTGACGTTGCTCTCGTCCGTCAGGATCGCGACGCCCTTCAGGGCGGGCTTCAGCAGCTTAAGATGTTCGACCTGCACGTCCACGAGAAGATTGAGGGAGGTGAAGGCGATGTTGCGGCCGCTCCCCTCCCGGTAGCCGCCGATCTGGCCGAGCGGCACCGGATCCTTCGCGCAGATCGTGACGACGGGAACGGGGGGCGCAGCGGGCCTGGCCGCCAGCCATTCGACGGTTTCCGATCCCATGGCGAAGGCGAGCGCGGCGCCTTCCTCGGCGGCCTCCCGGAGGATGGCCTCGCCCTGCGCCGGGTCCTTCTCGAAGTTCACGGCGATGATTTCGGGCGGGTCCGCGCGCGATGCGAAGGCTTCTAGCAGCGTGGTCATGGCGATGTCGTAGGCGGAGGATTTCCGCGGATAGACGACATAGATGCGGCGGGTGGGCTCGGGCGCGCCCTTGAGGCGCATCCGCACGCGCATCTCGTCCGCCGGGTCCGGCAGGTCCGCCTCCCAGCGCGCGGCGGCCTCCGGGGCGATCTTGAACCAGTCTCCGATCCTGTCGAAGGCCTCCGCCCGCGCGCCGGCGAGCGCGAGCGCGAGCGTAAAGAGGAGGGCCGCGGCCTTCATGTCCCGGCCTTCCGGACTGCGAACGCCGCCACAAGGCCGAAGAGGCAGGTGAGGCCGAGAATGGCCCCGGCGATCCAGAGGAACCCGCCGCCGCCCCCCGCCGCCGCCAACGCCGCCGCCGCGAGGCCGGGGCCGGCGACATGCCCGGCGCGCTCCGCGATCCGGTAGAGCGCGGTCGCCGTCGGCGCGCCGAGCCGCGCCGCTGCGCCGCTCTCGGCCACGAAAGCGATCACGGGGGCGTTGACGCAGCCATGCGCGAGCCCGGTCAGGAACACCCCGGCGAGCGCCAGCGCAGTCGCCGCCGCGGGGCTCGTCTCCACCATCGCGGGCGCGCCGATCGCCGCGATCCCGGCCGCCGCGCCGGCGCCGCCAAGGAAGAGCAGGAAGCCGGCGCGCCCCGTCCGGTCCGCCCAGCGCGCGGCGGGCCCGGTGGCGAGGAGGACGCCGACGGCGTAGAGCATCAGGATCTGCCCGATCTCCTCCGCCGCCCAGCCGCGCGCCGAGAGATGGAGCGGGGCCGCGAAGACGATGATGCCGGTCAGCGCAGCCTTCGCCGGCGCGCCCACAAGAAGGAGGGCCCCGAGAAAGCCGGCGGAGCCGAAGGCGCGCGGCAGGTCGGCGAGCCGTGGCCCGCCGCCCCCCCTTGCCTCCTGCTGCGCCGCCTCCGGATGCGGGAGCGCGCGCGCCAGAGCGGCGACGAGGAGCGCCGCGGCGGCGGCGATGATGAAGACGCCGTCGGCGCCGAGATCGGCGACGAGGAGGGAGCCGATCGCCGCGCCGGCGATCATTCCCCCGTTGAAGCCGAGCACGATGACCGCCGCCGCGCGCGTGCGCCCGCCCGCCGGCGCCGCAAGAAGCGCCGCCTGCACCCCGATCAGGAGCAGTCCCTGCCCGGCGCCGGCCAGCGCCCGCGCGCCGAGAAGCGGCGCGAAGCCGGGCGAGAGGGCGGGGATCGCGCTCGCGAGCGCCACCAGCAGCGCGCCAAGAAGGGTGACGCGCCGCGCCCCGAGCCGCGCGGAGAGCGCCGTCGCCGGCAGGAGCGCGAGGAGGAAGGCGCCGAAATAGGCGCTGAAGACAAGGGAGGCGCCGCCGCTCGCCCCCGCCTCCGCCGCCCATCGCTCGGCCAGCTGCGGCAGAAAGCCCGCAGTCAGGAAATCAGCGAAGACCGCGAGGAAGAAGACCGGGCGCAGCGCGGCGAGCCGCGGATCGGGGCCGCCGTCCTCCTCCCCGCCACGCCGGATGAAGCCGAACGCAGTCGCCGCCACAAGGCCCGAGGCGATCAGAAGGGCGGCGAAGTTGCGGACGCTCCGTGCGACCGCGCGCCAGACGACGGCGGCCGGCAGCGCCACCGCGATCTCCGCCCCCGCCGGAAGCGGGGCCCGGTATTCCAGCGCGCCGGCCGGCGCCCGCCAGGGCCGGCCGACGGCCTCCGGCTCGCCATGGGCGGCGACAACGCCGCCGACGACGAGGCCGACCGCGGCGACATCCTCGTTGGCGCGGGCGTATTCGCCGAGGAGCGCGTCAAGCCCGCTCACGTCCCGGAGGTCGAGCCCGTAGGCGAAAAGCGGGCCGACCCGCCCGGCCAGCGATTCCGAGATCGCCTTGGCGCGCGCCTCCGCCCCCTCGGCGTAGAGCGCGGCGAGGCTGCCCGTAACCGCCGTCGCCGCGACGACGAAGGCGGCGGCGAAGGCGACGAAGAGCCTTCGTCGTCGCCCTTCCCGGAGCGCGAAGAGGAACACGGCGAAGGCGAGCCCCCCGGCAAGCGCCGCCAGCGCGGGCAGGGGCCGTGAGGCGCGCGCGGCGAGCGCCTCCCGGTCGAGCCTGAATTCAAGCGCGCCCGCCGCGCCGAAGCGGCCGGCGAGCGGGAGGGTCACGAGGAGCCGAGTCTCCGTCAGCCGCGTCTCGCGGGCGCCGGGCGGCGGCCGCGCCGCTTCGCCTTCCTCGCCCGCGGCGAAGAGCGCCCGGCCCTCCGGCCCGCGCAGCACGATCCCCGCCAGCGCCGGATCGGCGGCGCGGATCGGCGCTGCGATCTGCGTGAAGCCCGGGAAGGCGGTGAGCGGCAGCCCCGCGGCGAGGTGGGGACCGAGCGCGGCGGCGAGCACTTCCGCCTCTGCCGCGGCCTTGTCCTCCGCGAACCGCGGCCAGCCCCGCTTCGCCTCCCCCCAGCTGACATAGACGAGCAGGGCGAGGGAGAAGAGCGCCGTAAGCCCTGCCGCCGTGGCGGCGCCGAGCCCGCCGCCTCGCCTCATTCGAGCAGCCTTTCGAGATGGGCGACGACGCTCGGCCGGTTGCGGACGTAGTGATCGAGCCGGTCGAGGAGCAGCGAGAGCAGGAGATCCTCGTAGTCCATCCCCTCCGCCCCCAGCCCGAGGCAGACGAGGCTCGTCCCGCGTTCATCGGGGCGCTTCAGGTCCGGCTTCGGATTCGCCTCGAGGATATGGAGCCTTCCCGCCGCGTCCG
Organism: Pikeienuella sp.; assembly: GCF_046290545.1. Classification (NCBI taxonomy): domain Bacteria; kingdom Pseudomonadati; phylum Pseudomonadota; class Alphaproteobacteria; order Rhodobacterales; family Paracoccaceae; genus Pikeienuella; species Pikeienuella sp. Next base: position 208,512 of record NZ_JBKAGV010000015.1, read on the forward strand.
CCCGCACGTCGAGCCGCACGAGGCAGCGGATCTGGAGGTCTTCGTGCACGCGACGCGCAAGGGCGAGGAGCGGCGTGCGCGCCGGGTCGCCCGGCTCCAGCGCGCGGGCGCGGCCGCCGTCGATCGGCTTCAGGTCCATCGAGGTGAAGATCGCCTCGCCCGGCGCGAGCCGCCGTTCGACCGCAGAGAACGCGAAGGGCTCCGATCCGCGCTCCGGGCGCCCGCCGCGCACGACGACGGGGCCGGAAACGGCGACGCAATATTCCGCCCCCCTCATGAAGGCCTCGACCAGCACCTGGTTCAGCGTCTCGCGATAGACGGCGTCCACCACGCCGGGCACGTCCTGACGCGCGGCGACATGGTGGACGTTGAGGGAGGCGCGGCCGATCACCGGCTTCACGACGAAGCCGCCCTCCCACCCGTCGAAGGCGCGGCGGAAGGCGGGGTCGTCCAGATCGAGCCGCCCGCGCACGCCGTCCCAGACGAGGAAGGGCGGGGTGGGGAGGCCGAGCGCCTGCGCCTCCCGCTTGAAGACCTGCTTAGAATCGAGCGTGAGCGCGAGGAGCGGGCGATGGCCGACATAAGGTATGCCGGCGAGCTCCATCACCGCGGGGGCGTGGGCGATGGCGTCATAGCCCTGCATCCCGGCCGTGTTGAGCCAGGCGAGGTCAATCCGCTCCTCCCGCAGCCGTTCGGGCAGGGTCAGATCGTCCGGCAGGAGCATGACATGGCGGAAGCCGGCGGCGCGGAGGCCGTTCCTGATGTCCTTCGCCACGGGCTTGTATGATTTCTCGGAGCGCGGGTTGCGCCCCTTGTGGATCACCGCGCCCTGCGCCTCCTTGTCTCCGTTATAGACGACGGCGACGCGCAGCCCCTCCCGGAGCCCGTCGAGCCCGGCGACGAGCCGGTCGAAGGGGTCGATGGCGCCCAATGCGGTTACTCCTGCGGCCCAAGGCGCTTTTTGCGCTGCGGCAGGCTAACAAAGGGTTGAGGGATGGCAAGGCCGGAAGGTCACAGCGCCGCGCAGGCCTTCCCGAGCCAGACCCGCTCCGCCTCGCCCAGCAGCGGCGCCAGCGCCGCCTCCACCCGCGCATGGTAGGCGTTCAGCCAATCTCGCTCCGCCCGGTCCAGCAGCGCCGGGTCGATCAGGCGGCGGTCGATGGGGCATAGCGTCAGCGTCTCGAAGCCGAGCATCGGGCGCTCGCCGTCTTCGGGGATGTTTGGGGCCTCTACCAGCACCAGATTCTCGATCCGGATGCCGAAGGCCCCTGTGCGGTAATAGCCGGGTTCGTTGGAGCAGAGCATGCCCGCCTTCAGCGGGACCGCTCCCCGCCGCGAGAGGCTCTGCGGCCCCTCGTGGACGCCGAGATAGGCGCCGACGCCGTGGCCGGTGCCGTGGTCGTAGTCGAGCCCGGCGCGCCAGAGCGGGGCGCGGGCCAGCGTGTCGATATCCCGCCCCGTCGTTCCCTCGGGGAAGCGCGCCAGCGTCACGGCGATCATCGCCTTCAGGACGAGCGTGAAGGCTCGCACGGCGCCCTCGGGCGGGAAGCCGACCGTGACGGTGCGGGTGATGTCCGTCGTCCCGTCGAGATATTGCCCGCCGGAATCGACCAGCATCAGCTCGCCCGGCGAGAGCCGCCGGTCCGTCGCCTCGGTGACCCGGTAGTGGACGATGGCCCCGTTGGGGCCGGAGCCCACGATGCTGTCGAAGCTGATGTCCATCAGCGCGTTCGTCGCCCGCCGCTCCGCCTCCAGCCGCTTCGCGATGGCGATCTCGGTGAGGCCGCCGCCGGGCGCCTCCCGGTCCAGCCAGCAGAGGAAGCGGGCCATGGCGGCTCCGTCCCGCAGATGCGCCTCGCGGGCGCCCGCCGCCTCCGCCTCCGTCTTGATCGCCTTCGGCAGGCGGCAGGGATCGTCCCCCTTCACGATCCGGGCCCCGCCCGCCTCCGCCGCGCGGAAGAGGGCGAAGGGGGCGCTCTGCCCGTCCAACAAAAGCGCCTTGCCGCCGAAGCCGCCGACCGCCGCCTCGAAGTCTTCGCGCGGGCGGATGACGACGCCTTTGCCGAGATGGGCGCGCAGTCCCTCCGCCTCCTGCCCCGGCCTGAGGAAGAGCGTCACGGCGCCCGCCGCGTCGATCAGCGCGAAGACGAGCGGGGCGGGGAGGCGCGGCAGGTCGTCCCCGCGGATGTTGAGCAGCCAGGCGACGCTGTCGGGCAGGGTGAGCGCCGCGGCGTCGGCCCCCGCCGCCCGGATCGCGGCTGCGACGCTCTCCCGCTTCTCCGCCGCGCTCCGCCCGGCCAGAGCGTCCGGATAGGGGCGGATGGGCGCGGCGGGCGGCGCCGGCCGGTCGTCCCATACCTCGTCGAGCGGGTTGCCTTCGGCCGGCGCCGCCTCCATTCCGGCGGCGGACAGCCGGGTCTTCAGCGCCTCCACCTCCGCGGCGCCGTGCAGCCAGGGGTCGAAGCCGATCTTCGCGCCCGTCTTCGCCGCGCCGGCGATCCACGCGCCGACCGGCGCCTCATGGAGCGGCTGGAGCGACCAGAGCGCGCCGTCCGCCTGTGACGCGGCCTGGAGCGTGTAGCGCCCGTCGACGAAGAGGGCGGCCTTGTCCGCCAGCACGGCGGCGACGCCCGCCGAGCCGGTGAAGCCGGTGAGCCAGGCGAGCCGCGCGTCGGAAGGCGGGACGTATTCGCCCTGATGCGCGTCGGCGCGGGGGACGAGGAATCCGTCCAGCCCGCGCCGCGCCAGTTCCGCGCGGAGACGCGCGAGCCGCGCGCTCCGGTCCGCCGCTGCGACCGGGGCTTCGAATGTCTGGAACATGGGTCTCGCTCCGCCTGCCTGACTTCCGGTCACGGTGGACCGGCGCGGCGCCGTTCCGCAAGGCCCGGCTCAATCGGATATGACGTCCCGCGCCTCCACCCCGATCAGAAGCGTCAGCCGCTCGCCTGCAGGTCCGGTCAGGCTCAGCCGCTCGGCGAGCCGCCCGCGGCGCCAGCCGAAGGGCTCCCGCGCGCCGCGCCAGCGCGCTTCCGGCTTGTCGAGAAAGGCGAATTCCGCCGATTCGTCGATGAGGGCGGCGCGCGCCTTCTCCCCTGTGAGATCGCGGAAGCTCACGATCTCCGCCCGACCGATCGGCTTCAGCGCTTCCGCGACGAGGCGGCGCGCGCCTTCGGGGCCGATCAGGAAGGCGGAGACGGCGGGCGCGAAGGCGAAGCTTTCGAGGGGGGCGAGCAGCGCGCCATCCGCCGCGACGACGCGGCAGCCGCAATCCGGCTCCGCCCCGCGCCGTTCAAGCTGGGCGAGGCAGGCCGTCAGCGCGGCCTCCGCCGCCGAAGCGGCGTCGGGCGCGGGCGGCGAGGCGGCGGCGGCGGGGCAGGAGGCGGGCGGGGCGCCGCGCGCCAGCGCGCGCGGGTAGGCGGAGGCGAGGAAGGCCGCGCCCTCGGGCGAGGCGCGGATCCAAGGCGCCGCCGCGACCTCGACCCGCCGCGGGCCTGACTCCGCCCCGATCCGCTGCGCCGCCTCCGCCGCCCTCGAGCCTGCGAGCCGCGCCTCCGCAGCCGTCTTCGCCTCGTAGGCCGGCGGCGCTTCCGGCGCGGCGAGCCGTGCGAGGTCGGCCGGCGACGGCCCGCTCAGGCCGCCAACCCCGGTGCCCGGCGCGGCGCAGGCTGTCAGCATCGCGGCGCACCCGCTTGCAATCATGACGCGAATCATTTCGGTCCGCTCACCCTTTCCGCCCGTATCGGCTATTGACGCCACCTTACGGCGAGGGGATTATTTGGCCAGAGGAAGCCGCAGGTGTTTCGATACACCAAGATTTTGCGGGTTTTCGGATTTGCGTCCGGTGGGGTGAAGGTTTGAGCGAGACGATGACGAGCGACGCCGAGGAGGTGCTGGGCCGCGTAAAGTGGTACGACGCCGGAAAAGGCTACGGCTTCGTCGCGACCGATGACGGCGGCGGCGACGTGCTGTTGCACGCCAACTGCCTCCGCCGCTCGAACCTCGCGTCCGTGGCGGACGGCGCGCGCATCCGCCTAACCGCCTTCCGCGGCGACCGCGGGCGACAGGCGCATATCGTCCTTGAGGTGGAGCAGCCGGCGACGGCGGCCGTGGCGGCGGTAACGGCGCCGGAGCCGCCGAAACCCGCCAAGCCGACCGAAGTGCTCGCCGAGCTCACCAACGCCTCCGGCTGGTGCGCCGCGCGGATCAAGTGGTTCGACCGGGCGAAAGGCTTCGGCTTCGCCAACATCTTCGGGGACGAGGCCGACGTCTTCGTCCATATGGAGCTGGTCCGCGCCGCGGGGCTTCCCGATCTCGCGCCCGGCGAGGCGATCGCCGTTCGCGTGGCGGACGGGCCGCGCGGGCGCATGGCCTCCGAGGTCTGCGCCTGGGACTCGATGCCGCTCGTGATTGCGGAGGGCGACTGATCGGCGCCGGTCGGCTCGTCGCCGGCGCCGCCGGCCTGCTCGCCCTTGCGGCTTCGGGGGCGGCGGGAGATGAGCCCTGCGCGGCCGACCGGATCGACATCCGGACCGACACGGGATCCGTCAGCTACAGCGTCGAGATCGCCGACGACCCGGAGGAGCGGGCGCGCGGCCTGATGTTCCGGGAGGAGATGCCGAGGGACGCCGGGATGATCTTCGTCTATCCCGAGGCGCAGCCCATGGCCTTCTGGATGAAGAACACGCCGCTGCCGCTCGACATCGTCTTCATAAGCAGGCGCGGCGTGATCTGCGGGATTGCGGAGAACACGACGCCCTTTTCCGAGGAGGCGATCCCCTCCGGCTGCGCAGCGCAGGTGGCGCTCGAGGTCAATGCGGGGGAGGCGGCGGCGCAGGGGCTAAGGCGCGGCGCCGCCGTCCGCCATCCGGCGATCCTGGATCCGGTCTGGGCCTGCGAATGAGCCCGGCGGAAGCGGGGCGCATGGCCGGGAACGCCATCGCGGCGCAGGTTCGCGCGATGGGGCGCGGCCCTTCCCGCGGGCGCGGCCTGACGCGGGAGGAGGCGCGGGAAGCGTTCGCCGCCATTCTCGCCGGCGAGGCTGCGCCGGAGGCGACGGGCGCGCTTCTGATGCTGATGCGCTATCGCGGCGAGAGCGCGGAGGAGATTGCGGGCTTCGTCGAGGCGCTCCGCGCGCGGCTCGCGGCCTGGGCGGGCATCGGCGCGGCGGTGGACTGGCCCTCCTACGCCGCGGGGCGCACGCGCGGCCTGCCGCTCTTCCTTCTCGCGGCGCGGCTGGTCGCGGCTTCGGGCCGGCCTGTGATTCTGCATGGCTGGAACTCCCATCTCGACCATCCGGTGACGACCCGCCTCGGGGCCGAGGCGCTCGGCGTTCCCGTCGCCGAGAGCCCGGAGGCGACGCGCGCCGCGCTGGCCGGGGAGGGGATCGCCTATGTCCCGTTGGCTGCGCTGGACGGGGAGGCCTTGCGCCTCCTGCGGCTCAGGGAGGTGCTCGGCCTCCGCTCGCCGGTCAACACGGCGCTCCGCGCGCTCAATCCCACGGGAGCCCCGGCCAGCGTGCAGGGCGTGTTCCATCCGCCCTACCGCGCGCTCCAGGCGGACGCGGCGCGGCTACTCGGGCAGAAGGCGGTCGGCGTGCTGAAGGGCGGGGGCGGGGAGTTCGAGAGGCATCCGGGCAAGGCGGTCTCGCTCTTCGGCTTCCGGCCGGAGGGCGATTTCGCGCACGAGGCGCCGGCGACGGAGGAGATCGCGCCGCGCAGGATGCGGGAGGAGGGCGCGGCGCCGAGCCCCGCGGCGCTCGCCGCGCTCTGGTCCGGCGCGGCGGAGGACGGGTTCGCGCGCGCCGTCGTCCTCGCCACTGCAGGCGCGGCGCTCCATGTCGCCGGGGCGGGAACGCTGGCGGAGGCCGAGCGCATGGCGGAACGGTTATGGGAGGAACGATGCAGGGCGCTCTGATCTTCGTGGCGCTGGAGGACGAATTGCCGGCCTCGGCAGTTCCTAGCCACCGCGTGATCTATACCGGCGTCGGCAAGGTGAACGCTGCCCTCGCCGCCGCCGCCGCCTTCGCCGCTTCGCGCCCGCCCCTCGCCGTGAACTACGGCACGGCCGGGGCGGTGACCCCCGGCCTCTCCGGGCTGATCGAGGCCGGCGCGGCGGCGCAGAGGGACATGGACATCCGCCCCCTCGGCCTCGCCCTCGGCGAGACGTTCGGGGATGCGGAGCCGGCTCTGCTGCGCTGGGCGCAGGGGCCCGTCGTCGGCACGGGGGACAATTTCGCCGCTGCGCGGCCGGAGCTTGCCTGCGACCTCGTGGACATGGAGGCCTATGCGCTGGCGAAGGCCGCGCTCCGCGCCTCCGTGCCCTTCCGCTGCCTGAAATACGTCACCGACGCGGCGGACGAGGGCGCGGCGGCGGACTGGGCGGCGAACAAGGCGAAGGGCGCCGCGCTCTTCGCCGCCTGGCTCGCCCGGCTCTGATCGCAGGCTTTCCCGCGGCGCGCGAACCGGGTATTGAAGCGTCGTCGGAGCGTAGCGCAGCCTGGTAGCGCATCTGCTTTGGGAGCAGAGGGCCGGAGGTTCGAATCCTCTCGCTCCGACCATTCCCTTTCCCTCGCGCTGGCCATGCGCCGCGCTTCGCGCTACGTAGCGGGCATGGCCACCACGCTCTTCTATGCGGCTATCGCCGCCTGCCTCATCGTCCTCGCCGTTCTCGCGGTCGGGGTGTTCTCCTTCGCCAAGGGCGGGGAGTTCAACAAGAAGTACGCCAACAAGATCATGCGGCTTCGCATCGTCACGCAGGCGATCGCGGTCGTGCTGATCCTCGCAGCGGTGCTCGCTCGGCAGGGAGGCTGAGATGGTCGTTCTCAACCGCATCTACACACGCACCGGCGATGGCGGCGACACCGCGCTTGGCGACGGGGCGCGCGTGCCGAAACATGCGCTCCGCGTCTCCGCCTACGGAACGACGGACGAGACCAACGCCTGCATCGGCCTCGCCCGGCTCCACGCCGCCGGGGCGATGGACGACGCGCTGGGCCGGATCCAGAATGACCTTTTCGACCTCGGCGCCGATCTCTGCGTGCCGGACATGGAATCGGACGCGACAGCGGAGTATCCGCGCCTCCGCATGACCGAGGCCCAGGTCGAGCGTCTGGAGCGGGAGATTGACGCGATGAACGAGCGCATCCCGCCGCTCCGTTCCTTCGTCCTGCCGGGCGGCTCCGCGCTCGCCGCGCATCTTCACCTGTGTCGGACGGTCTGCCGTCGGGCCGAGCGGCTGACGACGGAACTTTCCGCGGCCGAGCCCGTTAACCCTGCGGCGCTGAAATATCTGAACCGCCTGTCGGACTGGTTCTTCGTCGCCTCCCGCGCCGCCAATGACGACGGCGCGCGGGACGTGCTCTGGGTTCCCGGCGCCAACCGCTGAGCGCCCAACCGCCTAGTGCATCGTGGCGCCGAGGCGGAACGGGGTGTAGCCTTCGGCTGCGAAATCCGAAAAGCCGAGGGGAAACGCCAATGAAACTCGAGATCGGTCCTCAGGACAGTCTTTTCTATCTTCACGAGCCGCCGTCGCGCGAGGGCGCGCCGACCTTCTTCTTCGTCAATGCACTGACCGGTTCGACCGACCATTGGGAGGCGAAGATCGGCCCGGCCCTGCGCGCGGCCGGCTTCGGCACGCTCAGCTACAATTTCCGCGGACAGGCGGGGAGCGACTTCTCGCCCGGGCTCGAACTCACGAACGCCCTGATCGTGGGGGACATCCTGCGGCTGAACGAGGCGCTGCGGCCGCAGCGGCCGATCCTCGTCGGCCTTTCGATCGGCGGGCTCTTCGCGTCGCAGGCGCGGAGGGCGGGGCTGGACGCGGCCGGGCTCGTTCTTCTCAACACCTTGCGGAAGATCGGGCCGAGGATCGCCTGGATGAACGAGGCCCTGCCCATCGTCGTCGCCGAGGGCGGGGTGCGGATGTTCATGGACGCGACCTTCCCGCTGATCGTGAACCCCGAATATCTCGCGGCGGCGCGCCCCAACTTCCTGAAGGGCGGATACGAGCCGCTCGACCCGGCGCACGGCCACATGAACCTGATGCGCAATTCGCCGAACACGGACTGGAAGTTCGATTGGGCGAGCCTCGAACTGCCTGTTCTTTCAATCACCGGCTGGCATGACAGGGTCTTCCGCGACCCGGAGGTGATCGACGAGCTTTCCGCCCTCCTGCCCGACCTCCGGCGCGAGGAATGGGAGGATTGCGGCCATCTCGTGCCGCTGGAGCGGCCCGAACGCCTTGCGGAGCGGCTGATCGGTTTCGGGCGCGACATCGAGGACTGAGCGCGCGGCGCCGGCTCCCGTGACAATCGACGCGGCGGGCCGCCCGCCGCGGGAAAGGATAATGGATGTTCACCCTGCTTCGCGCGCTTGTGTTTCCCCTTCTGGTTCTCATCGCGGTCCCGGCCCTCTCGCAGACGAACGCGGACCCTTCCGCCGCCCTCGCCGAGATCCTGAAGGATGACGCCGCCCGCGCCGCGCTGATCGAGCGGCTGGAGCAGGCGGCGGCGGAAGCCGCGCCGGAGGCGGAGCCCGTTCCCATAGGGCGTCGCCTCGCGGAGCTGTCCAAGGGCGCGGTCGAGCAGGCCGCCGGTTCGGCGACCGGCCTCTGGGCCGAGATCGTCCGCATTCCCGAAGCCTTTCGCGCCCTCGGCCTCGATGAAATCGAGGAGTTGATCCAGGCGCTCACCGATCTCGCCCTCGTGATCGTCGTGACCGTGGCGATCTATTACGCGCTGCGGACGCTGGCGAAGCCGCGCTTCCGCCGGATCGGGGCGGAGGCGGCGTCAGGCGGCGTTCTGCGCCTCGTCGCGCTCGTTGTGGTCTCCGTCCTGATCGACGCGGCGATCGTCGGCATCGCCTGGGGCGCGGGCTACGCCGCGGCCTTCGGGCTGATCGGTTCGGCGGGTGAGGTCGGCGTGCGGCAGGCGCTCTATCTCAACGCCTTTCTTCTCATCGGGCTCGTCCGGGTCGGCCTCCGCGCCATTCTTTCGCCCTCCGCTCCGGAGCTGCGCCTGCTCCGCATTCCGGATTCCGGGGCCGAGATACTGGCGTGGCAACTCGGGCTCATCGCCTCGATCATCGGCTACGGCCAGCTCCTGATCGCGCCCGTCGCCGCGCGGCAGATCTCCGCCGCCGGGGGGGCGGCAGTCTCGACGCTTCTCGCGCTGGTGGCCATCCTTCTCGCTGTCCGGCTCGTGCTGAAGGGGCGGCGGCCCGTCGCCGCCTGGCTGCTGGAGCGCGAGCATGAGGGGGAGCGGGGCGGGCTCGCCCGCCTTGTCGCGGCGAACTGGCATCTTCCGGCGCTCGTTTGGCTCTTCGGGCTCTTCGTCGTGATCGCGGCGCGGCCGGACGGCGTGATCTGGCCGGTACTCGCGGCTTCCGCCGAGGTGCTGGCGGCCATCGTCGCCGGAGCTGTCGCGGCCGCGTTGCTCTCGCGCTCCATCGCTCGCGGCGTGCACCTGCCGGAGCGTATGCGCCATCGCCTGCCGCTCCTCGAGCAAAGGCTCAACCTTTTCGTCCCGAAGGCCCTGTCTCTCGCGCGGGCGTTGATCGTGATCGTCGTGGCAGGTTTTGCGCTCGATACGGCCGGGCTCTTCGATTTCGGCGGCTGGCTTTCGGGCGCGAGCGGCGCCCGGCTGACTTCGGCGCTGGTCTCGGTCGTCCTGATCCTGACCCTGACCTTCGCACTCTGGGTCGCGCTCGCCTCATGGATCGACTACCGGCTGAACCCGGAATACGGGGCCCGCCCGACCTCGCGGGAGGAGACGCTGCTCTCCCTCCTCAAGAACGCCGCGACCATCATCATCGTCGTCTTCGCGGCGATGTTCATCCTCTCCGAAATCGGGGTGAATATCGCGCCGCTGATCGCCTCCGCCGGCGTCTTCGGCCTCGCCATCGGCTTCGGCGCGCAAAAGATGGTGCAGGACATCATCACCGGCGTCTTCATCCAGTTCGAGAACGCGATGAACGTGGGCGACGTCGTCTCCCTCAACGGAACCACCGGCGTGGTGGAGAAGCTGACCATCCGCTCGGTGAGCCTGAGGGACGTGGAGGGCTGTTTCCACATCATCCCCTTCTCCTCGGTCGACATGGTCTCGAATTTCACGAAGGAGTTCGCCTTCTTCGTCGCAGACATGGGCATCGCCTATCGGGAGGACGTCTCTGAGGCGAAGCAGGCCATGCATGACGCCTTCGAAGCGCTGAAGCAGGACCCGGAGCACGCGCCGAACATCCTCGCGCCGCTCCAGTGGTTCGGCCTCCAGGCGCTGGCGGACAGCGCCGTGGTGCTCCGCGCGCGGATCAAGTGCGCGCCAGGGACGCAATGGGGGACGGGCCGCGCCTACAACGAGATCTGCAAGCGCATCTTCGACGAGCGGGGGATCGAGATCCCCTTCCCGCACCAGACGATCTATTTCGGCGTGGACAAGCGCGGGGAGGCGCCGCCGCTTCACATCGCGACCGAGCCGCCCGCGGCCGCTGCGCCGCCGGCTGCCGAACGCCCTTCGGCGCCCGTGCGCGAGCTTGACGTTCCCGACTCTCCCGAGGGCGGGGAGAGCCGATGATTTCAGGCCAGATGCGTCCGGAAGAAGGAGAGCGTCCGCTCCCATGAGAGCGCGGCGGCCTCCTCGTCATACCGGGGCGTCGTGTCGTTGTGGAAGCCGTGCTGCGTCCCCTGGTAGAGATGCGCCTCATAGGTCTTGCCGTGTTCGCGGAGCGCAAGCTCATAGGCGGGCCAACCGGCGTTGATGCGCGGGTCGTTCTCCGCATAGTGAAGGAGGAGAGGCGCGCGGATCGCCGGAACCTCCTTCGCCGCGACCTGCCGCCCGCAATAGGGAACGGAGGCGGCCATTTCGGGATAGTTCGCGGCGAGCGCGTTGCAGACCCCGCCGCCATAGCAGAAGCCGACCGCGCCGACCTTGCCCGTGCTTTCGGGATGCGTCAGCAGATGCTCGAAGCCTGCGAAGAAATCCTCCATCAGCTTCGCCGGGTCGAGGCTCGCCTGTATCGCGCGGCCCTCCTCGTCTGTTCCCGGATAGCCGCCCAACGCAGAGAGGCCGTCCGGCCCGAGGGCGAGGAAGCCGGCCTTCGCCGCGCGCCGCACCACGTCCTCGATATAGGGATTGAGGCCCCGGTTTTCGTGGACGACAAGGACGGCGGGGAGCGGGCCGGCGGCGCCCGCGGGCTTCGCCATCAGGCCGCTGATCGCGCCGTGGCCCTCGGGCGAGGGATACTCGACGCGGCTCCACTCGATTGTCGGATCGTCGGGCGGAACCTGATTCGCACGGGCGTAGTCGGGCGAGAGCGCCGCGAGCGCGGCGGCCGCCGCCGCGACGCCGACGACCGCGCCGGCACGGTCCAGAAACTCCCGGCGCGTGACGCGGCCGTGCACGTAGCCGTCGAAGAGTTCGAGAATGAATGGGTCGAAATCGGCGGCGGACTTGCGTTTCATGGCGTGGGCTCCCGTGTCTTCATCCGGAACGGTAGCCCGAAGCGGCGGAGCGGCGAAGGGTTGAATATTGACGCTTACGTTAACGTCAAGTAAGTCGGAACTCATCGAAGCGGCGATTCGGCTCCGGAAAGGCCGGATTCAGGCGATGACCCGCAGGCGGAAGCGGCGTAGAACCGCCGCAAAGTGAATCGCCCCGGGAGGGGCGCGACAAGGAGAGACGCGCATGAAGGTGCTGGTGCCGGTCAAGCGCGTGATCGACTACAACGTGAAGGTCCGCGTGAAGGCGGACGGATCGGGCGTCGATCTCGCGAATGTGAAGATGTCGATGAACCCGTTCGACGAGATCGCGGTCGAACAGGCCATCCGTCTGAAGGAGGCCGGCAAGGCGGAGGAGATCGTCGCCGTCTCCATCGGCGTCAAGCAGGCGCAGGAGACTCTGCGGACGGCGCTCGCCATGGGCGCGGACCGCGCGATCCTCATCGTCGCGGCCGATGACGTGAACACGGATATCGAGCCGCTCGCCGTCGCGAAACTGCTGAAGGCGGTGGCCGATGCGGAGCAGCCGGGGCTGATCCTCTGCGGCAAGCAGGCGATCGACAACGACATGAACGCGACGGGGCAGATGCTCGCCGCCCTTCTCGGCTGGGCGCAGGCGACCTTCACCTCCGAACTCGAGATCGAGAACGGACAGGCGAAGGCGACGCGGGAGGTCGATGGCGGGCTCCAGGTCATCTCGGTGAAGATGCCGGCCGTCGTCTCCGTCGACCTTCGGCTCAACGAGCCGCGCTACGCCTCGCTGCCGAACATCATGAAGGCGAAGAAGAAGCCGCTGGATGAGAAGACGCCGGCGGATTACGGCGTCGACGTCGCCCCGCGGCTCTCCGTCGTCTCGACCTCCGAGCCCGCCTCGCGCAAGGCGGGGGTGAAGGTGGCGGACGTCGCCGAACTCGTCTCCAAGCTCAAGAACGAAGCGGGGGTGCTCTGATGGCCGTTCTTCTTCTCGCCGACGTCGCCGGGGGCGCGCTCTCCGTCGACCAGACCGCCAAGGCGCTGACCGCGGTGAATGACCTCGGGCCGGTGACGATCCTTGTCTGCGGCCCGTCCGAAGCCGCGGCGGAGGCCGCAAAGATGGAAGGCGCCGCGAAGGTTCTCCATGCCGGCGACGCGCTATATGGCGCGATGCTGGCGGAGCCGACGGCGGCGCTCGTCGCCTCGCTCGCCGGGGATTACGAGCACATCGCCTCCCCCTCCACGGCCAACGGCAAGAACATCCTGCCGCGCGTGGCGGCGCTCCTCGACGTCATGGTGATCTCCGATGTCACCGTCGTGAAGGGCGCCGACACGTTCGAGCGGCCGATCTACGCCGGCAACGCGCTGCAGGTCGTCAAGACCGCGGATGCGAAGAAGGTCTTCACCATCCGCACCGCCGGCTTCGGCGCGGCGGGGATGGGCGGGTCGGCGCCGGTCGAGGCGATTTCCGCCGCGGCGGACCCGGCGCTTTCCGCCTTCGTGGAGGACAAGGTGCAGGCTTCCGACCGGCCGGATCTCACCTCGGCCAAGATCGTCATCTCCGGCGGGCGCGGCATCGGCTCGAAGGAGAACTTCACCATCGTCGAGAAGGTGGCGGACAAGCTCGGCGCCGCCGTCGGCGCCTCCCGCGCCGCGGTCGATTCGGGCTACGCCCCGAACGACTGGCAGGTGGGGCAGACGGGCAAGGTCGTCGCGCCGCAGCTCTATATCGCCGTCGGCATTTCCGGCGCGATCCAGCATCTGGCGGGGATGAAGGACTCGAAGGTCATCGTCGCCATCAACAAGGATGAGGAGGCGCCGATCTTCCAGGTGGCCGATTACGGCCTCGTTGGCGACCTCTTCAAGATCATGCCGGAGCTTGAGGCCGCGCTCGGCTGAGCCCTTCGGGTTGACAGGGCAGGGGGGCCGCGCCGGAATGGGCGGCCCTTTCCGTTCCGGAGCCAGCCATGCACATCGACCCGACCCGCCCGCAATTCGACGCCTTCAAGGCGCTCCCGCGGGACAAGCCGATCAACATGCTGAACCTCGTCCGCCTCCGCGAGCGGGCGGATTACCCGGACGGTCGCGAGGCGACGGGGGCGGAGGCCTACGCCGCCTACGGGCGGGAGAGCGGGCCGGTCTTCGCGAAGGTGGGCGGGTCGATCCTCTGGCGCGGCGACTTCGAGGCGGTGCTGATCGGGCCGGAGGACGAGGCCTGGGACCATGTCTTCATCGCCCGCTACCCCTCCGCCGCCGCCTTCCTCGCCATGGTCACGGACCCGATCTATCGCGAGGCGGTGAAGCACCGGCAGGCCGCCGTGGCGGACAGCCGGCTGATCCGCCTGGGCGACGCGGAGGCGGGCAAGGGGTTCGGGTGAAGATGTGTGCGCACAGTGCGCAGGGGGGTCATGTATCTGGCGTAAAAGACTATTCTGAAATATGACATTTTGGTGACAGTCGGCCGCAAGCGCACTGACGGAAGAGACCAGACCCATATCTGTCGCCCCTTTTGTCTATGCGGCGGCTCACGGAACTGGCCCCGACTCGTCACCGGGCGTCCGGATTTCGATGGCGAACCGGGCTCCCTCTCCGATCCGGCGGGCGCCCGTGCGCGAACCGCATGGTTGACGCGTCCACGGATCGGTCTTTCTTCTGGAAGGAACGCGTTCTGGAGATGGAGATGAAGACGTCCCTTCGAACTGCGATGATGCTCGCCGCCGTCGCCAGTCCGGCGACGGCGAACGAGATCAGCTTTGACGACTGGACGCACCAGCCTTTCTCGATCTTCTCCAACAACGACTATCATCGGGAAGGCCCGCGCCTCGACGTCGTGTCGGACGACTCGGTGTCGCTGATCTACACCATGCTGGAGCCGGATTCGTGGAACATGCGGACGGCGCGATGGTCCTGGCGGGTGGAGGAGAGCGCGCCGGCGACGGATCTTGCGCGCAAAGGTGCGGACGACCGGAACCTGTCGATCTACGCCGTGTTCCTGCCGCCGGGCGACGCGGAGCGACTGCGCGGTGAAAGCGTGGCCGCCATTCTGGACGAGCCGAGCGCGCTGACGCTGACCTATATCTGGGGCGGCGACTACGACCGTGACGCGCTCGTGGCGAGCCCCTATCTCGGGGAGCGCGGCATTGCGGTGATGCTGCGTCCGGCGGGCGTCGGCGAATACATGGAGCAGGTGGATCTTGCCGAAGACCTGAAACGCGCATTCGGGGCGGAGGGTCTGGCGCTGGTCGGTCTCGCCGTCTCGGCGGACAGCGACGACACGGACAGCCGTATCCGCGCCTCGGTCTCCGGTCTCGTTCTGGAGTAGCAAAGCTGCGCGCCCGGCGTGCTCGTCGAGCTATAGGCTCGCCGTTCCTGACCCTTGGCGGCCATCCAGCTCATCTGCGGCGAAGTGTTCCTGCCCGGGGCTGGCGGGCACCTTGAAGCCGGCTATCCCTGTGTTCGCGCCACCAGTCTCACCCTCGGCGGAAGCCGGCGAGCCATGTCTCCATCGCCGCGCCCGCAATGCCGAGAGAGCGCGCGACGGGGGGCAGGGCGGAGGCGGCCTTCCGCCATTCGTCCAGCGCGGGCGGGAGGGCGAGGGGGCGGGCCATTTCCGCCGCCATCATCTCCGCCATCTGGAGCGTGACGGGGAAGGCCATGTCCGCGATCGTCGGCTCCGCGCCGAGATGGAAAGGCGCGGGGGCGACGAGATCGGCGAGGCGGGCGAGCGCCGCCTCCACGGCGGCGACGCCCTCCTCCACCGAAGCGGGCTCCGCCCGCCAGTCCCGCTTCACCAGCGGGAACATGGCGCGGGCGGCGGCCTCGACCCGGTTGTCGTGAAAGTCCAGCAGGGCGCGGGCGCGGGCGCGGCCGAGAGGATCGGCGGGGAGGAGCGCCGGGGCGGGAGCCAGCTCCTCGATCAGCTCGACAAGGGCGTTGGAGCCGTGGAAGGCCTGGCCGTCGATCACCATACCCGGCACGGAGCCGGCGGGCACGAGGGCGCGGTATTCCGGCGAGCCGTAGCCGCCGGGCGGCGTCTCCTCCCGATAGGGCAGTCCCTTCCAGTCCAGCGCGATGCGGACCTTGGCGACGAAGGCGGAGACGGCGACGCCGTAGAGGACGATCTCCAAAGGCTTACGGGCCCCGCCAGTCTATGGAGCAGATCTCGGCCGACTTGCCGTCGAAATTCCAGACCCGGCCGAAATCCCTGAGCTTGGACTTGAGCCCGACGCCGACGGTGACGGTTGGCCCCATCCAGTAGCCCGTATTCTCGATGTTGACGGGCTTGCCCTTGTCCGCCCCGTCGACGGGCTTCACCTGCCCGAAGATCGCGCGCCCGGCGGTGATCGTGCGGACCCCGGCCTCGTCAGTCGAATAGGTCACCGCCTCGCGCCGGGAGCCGAGGAAATTGCCGACGAGCATGGTGAAGAGCCCGGTCGTGCCCCCGGCGCGGCCGGACATGATGCGCTCCAGCGCCTCGTATTGCTCGTCATCCGCCAGCTCGTCCACATAGAGCGCGGCGGTCCAGTTGCCTTCGGACATGCGGCCCGGAATGTCGAGCAGCATGGCGATGTGGAGGCCCGAAAGGTCCGCGTCGCCATAGCGGCCCTTGTCGATCCGGACGCCGAGCCACGCCTGGCAATAGCCCATCGAGGGCCGCGCCTGCCCGAGCGAGACGACGCAGGGGCAGAACACGTCGCAATTGCAGTTGAGCGCGAGTTCGCCCTTCACCCGCCATTCCGGACGCTCGGCCTTCGCCTCCGCCCGCTCTTTCGTCGCCGCCTTCGCCATTCCCTTCTCCTTCAGACCTGCATCCCGATCATCGCCGCGCCGGCGCCGAGCATCGCGGCCCCGGCCCAGCGGCCCCATCTTTCCGCGCCGGGCGCGATCTTCTCCGCGAGGCAGTAGAGCGAGATCGCCGCCATCCACCAGAGGTTCATCGCGCCGAAGACGAACATCAACCCCATCAGCGCCGCGCAGCAGCCGAGGCAGTGCATCCCGTGCCGGAGGCCGAGCCGGGCGGCGCCCGCGGCGCCGGGGCGCCATTCGGCCATGAGGAAGGCCATCGGCGCGCGGCATTTCACCATGCAGGCCTGCTTGACCGCGCTGAACTGCCAGGCCCCGGCGAGGAGGAGGAGCGCGCCGGCGGCGAAGGGCGCCGCCGCCCCGTCGAAGCCGATCAGCCGCGCTTCGCGCAGCGCGAGCTGCGCGGCCGCGAGAAGGCCGGAAAAGCCGCCCCAGACGAGAAGATAGCCGCCCGAGAAGGCGCTCACGAGGCCCCAGAAGCGCGCGCCCCGCGCGCCGATCCCCGCAATGTCCGCGAAGGGGGCGAGGACGGCGGCCATCGCCGGCAGCATCATCGCCGCCATCATCAGCGCCCACATCGCCCAGAGCTCGGCGAAAAGGAGCGGGGAGAGGGGCGGCGCGGGCGCGGCGCTCACCGCCTCCCCGGTGAAGGCGGCGCGGCAGAGCTCCACGAGCCAGGAATCGGCGCCGCCCATCGCGGAGACGGCGAGGAGCCACAAAGCGGCGGCGAGGGCGAGCGCCGCGCCCGCCGCCGCGACGCGCGCGTCATCGGGGCGGAAGGCGCCCCAGGCCGGTCTCGCCCGCTGGTTCATGGCCTCAGAAACGACAGGCGCGCTGCGATGTCCAGCCCCGCAAGGGCGGTGGACAGGCGGGCGCGGCGGCGCGACAAGGGGGCGGCTTCCCGATGGTTCCCATGACCGCTTCCGCCGCCCCCGTCGTCGCCCGCCCCTGGGCCGTGCTGCTCGGCCTCACGCTCGGCGTCGCCGTCACCAACGGTTTCGCGCGTTTCGCCTACGGCCTGATCCTGCCGGCCATGCGCGCCGATCTTGGCTGGACCTACGCGGAGGCGGGGTGGATCAACACGGCGAACGCGCTCGGCTATGTCATCGGCGCGGCGGGGACGCTGGCGCTCGTCCGCCGCGTCTCCGCCGCGCGGCTCTTCGCCTGGGGGGCGGGGGGGACGGCGCTGTTTCTGCTCGCGACCGGGTTCTCCTCCGATTTCGCGCTGCTGACGCTCTGGCGGGTGTTGACGGGGATCTGCGGCGCCGCGGCCTTCATCGCCGGGGGCGCGCTTTCGGCGCTGTTGTGGCGGGACGACCCGCGGCGGAACGCGCTTTCCATCGCGGTCTATTTCGGGGTCGGCGGCGGGCTCGGGATGCTGCCGCCGGCGGCGCTCCCGTGGCTCTTCGCGCTCGAAGGATCGGGGGCCTGGCCCCTCGCCTGGATCGGGCTCGGCGTGCTTTCGCTGGTTTTCCTCCCCGCCTGCCTCTGGTCCGCCGCCCGGCTCCGCCCGCCGCCCGGGCGGCCGGCGCGGGGGGCGCCGCCGCCGCTCCGGCGGATGGGATGGGAGATTGCGGGCTATGCCTGTTTCGGGCTCGGCTACATCGTCTACATCACCTTCCTCGTCGCCTCGATGCAGGAGCGGGGGGCGGGGCCGGGCCTCGTCTCGCTCCTCTGGGCGGTGATCGGGCTCGGCATCGCGGCCTCGCCCTGGCTCTGGCGGCCGGTCTTCGCCCGCTTCTCCTCGGGCGCGCCGCTCGCGCTCGTGATGGCGGTGCTGGCGGTTGGGGCGCTGATGCCGGCGCTCCTGCCGCTCGGCCCGGCGGGGGCGCTGCTCTCGGGCGCGCTCTTCGGGCTTACGGTCTTCATGGCGCCGGGGGCGGTGACGAGCTTTTCCCGCCGCAACCTGCCGGAGGCGGGATGGGGCGCGGCGGTGAGCCTCTTCACGCTCGTCTTCGCGCTCGGCCAGACGGCGGGGCCGGTCGTCGCCGGGCTGATCGGCGACATCACCGGCGATGTCGGCGACGGGCTGCTCGCTGGCGGGCTCGTTCTTGCGCTCGGCGCGCTTGCGGCGGCGATGCAGCGGCCGCTCGCGCCTGCCCGCGGCGCTTGACAGCCGCCGCGGCGCCGCCAAGGCTCCGGCCCGATGCTCGACCCGCGCCCCATCGCCTACGTGATCGGCCTTCTCATCCTGGGGCTCGGCCTCTCCATGATCGCCCCGGCGCTGGTCGATGCGGCGCATGGCTCGGCCAACTGGCGCGCCTTCGCGCTTTCCGGCGTCATCTCCGTCTTCTTCGGGGGCGCGGCGGTGCTCGCCTGCCGGGAAGGGAGGAGCGCGGGGCTCACGATCCAGCAGACCTTCCTCCTCACGACCCTCTCCTGGCTCGCGCTGCCGCTCTTCGGCGCGCTGCCCTTCGTCTTCGGCGCGCCCAACGCGCGCTTCGTCGACGCCTTCTTCGAGGCGATGAGCGGGATGACGACGACGGGCTCCACCGTGTTCACCGGGCTGGAGCGGATGCCGCCCGGCGTCCTCCTCTGGCGCGGGCTCCTGCAATGGTATGGCGGGCTCGGCATCATCATCTTCGCCGTCGCCTTCCTGCCGGCGCTGAAGGTCGGCGGCATGCAGCTCTTCAAGGCGGAGGCGTTCGACACGCTGGGGAAGATCCTGCCGCGGGCGGCTGAGATCGCGCAGTCGATCGGTTGGGTCTATCTCGCGCTCACGCTGATGTGCCTTCTGGCCTATGCCGCCGCGGGCATGTCCACGCTCGACGCGACGGTGCATGCGATGACGACGCTGGCGACGGGCGGCTTTTCCAATACGGATTCGTCCTTCGCCTCCTACGGCGCGGCCTCGGAGTACATCGCCTCGCTGTTCATGATCCTCGCCGCCTTGCCCTTCATCCGCTTCGTGCAGATCGCGGGCGGCGCGCCGCGCCCGCTTCTCGAGGATCCGCAGGTGCGGGCCTTCCTCGGCGTGGTCGCCGTCTCCGTCGCGGTGCTGACGCTCTATCTCTTCATCGACAACGACGGGGTGACGGAGGAGCCGTTCCGGAAGTCGCTCTTCAACGCCGTCTCGATCATCTCCGGCACCGGCTACGCCAGCGCGGACTACACGACCTGGGGGGCGTTCCCGGTGACGCTCATCTTCATCCTCGGTTTCGTGGGCGGCTGTTCCGGCTCGACGGTCTGTTCGGCGAAGATCTTCCGCTATCAGGTGCTCTTCGCCGCGGCATATGCGCAGGTGCGGCGGCTGCAATCGCCGCACGGCGTCTTCACGCCCCGTTTCGGCGGCCGGCCGATCGAGCCGGAGGTGATTTCTTCCGTCATGAGCTTCCTCTTCTTCTTCTTCCTGATCTTCGGCGTCTTCTCCGTCATTCTCTCGATGATCGGGCTCGCGCCGATCACCGCGATCTCCGGCGCGGCGACGGCGCTGGCCAATATCGGCCCGGGGCTCGGGCCGGAAATCGGGCCGGCGGGCAATTTCGCGGGGTTGCCGGATTCGGCGAAGTGGGTGCTTTCGGCCGCGATGCTGATCGGGCGGCTCGAGCTTCTCTCCGTCCTCGTCCTCTTCACCCGCGCTTTCTGGCGCGGTTGAGATGCGGCCGGGCGCGCTGGCGCTTCTCCTCATGTGCCTCAGCGCGCTGACCATTCCGGTCGGCGACGCCTTCGCCAAGGAGATCCAGCGGACGACGGAGATGGGGCCGGCGCCGGTGATCCTCGCGCGGTTCCTCCTCGGCGCCGCCGTCTTCCTCCCTCTCTCCATCGCCTTCGGCCAGGCGCCGCTTCTGACCCCGCGCTTCCTCGCGGCGCAGGCGCTCCGCGGGCTCTGCGTCGCGGGCGGGATCACGGGGATGGTAAACGCCGTCGGCCATGCGCCGCTGGCGGATGTGTTCGGCGCCTTCTTCATCGCGCCGGCGGCGGCGACGCTGCTCGCCTGGGCGCTGCTCGGGGAGCGGGTGACGCAGCGCGACCTCCTCTCGCTCGGGCTCGGGCTCCTCGGCGTCCTCCTCGTCACGCGGCCTTCGGCGGAGATGAATCCGGGCCTCCTCTGGGCGCTCTTCGGCGGGCTCAGCTACGGCGCCTTCAACGCGGCGACACGGTGGAGCGCGCCGCTCGGCCGCCCGCTCGGGCAGCTGGCGGGGCAGCTCGTCTTCGGCTGCCTGCTTGCGCTGCCGTTCGGCGCGGCGGAGATCGGGCGGGTCGGAGAGGCGCCCTGGCTCCTGATCGGTTCTGGGCTCTTTTCCGCCCTCGCCAATCTCTTCCTCGTGATGGCGTATGCGCGGGAGCGGGCGGCGGTTCTGGCGCCGCTCATCTATCTGCAATTGCCCTCGGCGGCCTTTCTCGGCTGGGCGGCGTTCGGCGACCTGCCGGACATTCTGGCGGCGGCGGGGCTGGCGCTGATCGTCTTCGCCGGGCTCGGGCTCAGGCTGCTCGCGCCGCGCCGGTGAGCCGGCCCTTCGGCCCGAGCCCCGCGATCCGCACGGGGACGAGCGCGCCGATCGGGCGATCCTCCGCCAGCTCCACCTCGGCGAAGCCTTCGGTCCGGCCCCGGCGGGGGCTCTCCATCAGGATCGTCCGCTCCGCGCCGATCTCGGAGGCAAGATAGGCCGCCTCCCGCGCCGCGCCCGCCGCGCGAAGGCGCGCCGCCCGCTCCTTGACGGCGCCGCCCTCGACCTGCGGCATCCGCGCCGCGGGCGTGCCCTTCCGCGGCGAATAGGGGAAGACATGGAGCCAGGTGAGGCCGCATTCCTCCACCAGCCGCAGCGAATTCTCGAACATCGCCTCCGTCTCCGTCGGGAAGCCGGCGATGATGTCCGCCCCGAACACCATGCCGGGCCGGCGCGCGCGGAGATCGGCGCAGAAGCGGATCGCGTCATCCCGGAGGTGCCGCCGCTTCATCCGCTTCAGGATCATGTCGTCCCCCGCCTGGAGCGAGAGATGGAGATGTGGCATGAGCCGGGGCTCGGATTGCATCGCCTCGATCAGAGCCTCGTCCGCCTCCACCGAGTCGATGGAGGAGATGCGGAGACGCGCGAGGCCGGGGACGAGCCGGAGGATGCGCTGCACGAGGTCGCCGAGGCGCGGCGCGCCGGGCAGGTCCGCGCCCCAGGAGGTCATGTCCACCCCGGTCAGCACCACTTCCGCATAGCCCTGATCGACGAGCCGCGCGATCTGCTCCACCGCGACCCCGGCGGGAACGGAGCGGGAGGCGCCGCGGCCATAGGGGATGATGCAGAAGGTGCAGCGATGGTCGCAGCCGTTCTGGACCTGCACATAGGCGCGGGCGCGCGTGCCGAACCCGTCTATGAGGTGCCCCGCCGTCTCCCGCGCGGACATGATGTCGTCCACCAGGATCTTCTCGGTCGGCGGCCGGAAATCCGGCGCGGCGAGGGCGCGCCAGCTCTCTCCCCTCATCTTTTCGAGATTGCCGAGGACGAGATCGACCTCCGGCATCGCGGCGAAGGTTCCGGGCTCCGTCTGCGCGGCGCAGCCCGTGACGACGATGCGCGCCTCCGGATTCTCCCGCCGGAGGCGGCGGATGCGCTGGCGCGCCTGCCGCACGGCCTCCGCCGTCACCGCGCAGGTGTTGACGACGACGGCGCCCTCCAGCCCCGCCTCGGCGGCGAGGGCCTTCATCGCCTCGGTCTCGTAGAGGTTCAGCCGGCAGCCGAAGGTTTCGAACACCGGAGTAGTCTTGTTAGCGCTATCGCGCTTCGCGCTGCTTGAGCGCGGATTCTTTACCGCGCTATCGCGCTTTGCGCTGCTTGAGCGTATTGGCGCGTTCATTCCGCGCCCTCCCAGATCGCAGGGCCGAGCACGCCCTCGAAAACCGTGGCGACAGGGCCCGTCATCAGCACGCCCGCATCGTCGGCGGGCCATTCGACCTCGATCTCCCCGCCGTCGAGGATCAGCGCCGCGCGGCGGCCCATGAGCCCGCGGCGGACCGCATTGACGAGTACGGCGCAGGAGGAGGAGCCGGAGGCGAGCGTCACGCCCACGCCCCGCTCCCAGACGCGCACGCGGGCGCGGTCTTCCGCCAGAACGGTCACGAACTGGACGTTGGTCCGCTCGGGGAAGAGCGGATTGCGCTCCGTCTCCGCCCCGCGCGCGGCGAGGTCCACGGCGTCGGCGTCCTCCACGAAGAAGGTGCAGTGCGGGTTGCCCATCGAGCAGGCGGCGGGCGCGCCGGGGAGGGACAGGCGGGCGGTGTCGCACGCCTCCGCCAGCGGCACGTCGCGCCAGCCGAGGAGGGGGGCGTCCATGTCGACGCGGATGCGGCCGTCCGCCAGCCCCGCGCAGGCGAGGAGGCCGCGCTCGGTGCGGAGCATGAGGCTCCGCTCGCCGCGCTCCGCCATCAGCCGGGAGGCGACGCAGCGCGTGGCGTTGCCGCAGGCGCCGGCTGTCGTGCCGTCCGCGTTCCAGAAGACGAGCCGGGCGTCCGCCTCCGCATCGTCGAGGATGACGGCGAGCTGGTCGAACCCGACGCCGCGATGCCGGTCCCCTATCGCGCGGGCGCGCGCGGGCGACATCGGATCGGCGCGCCCGCGCGCGTCGATCACGACGAAGTCGTTGCCGAGCCCGTGCATCTTCACGAAGCCGGGGGGAGGAAGGGAGGCGCTCATGCCGCGCATATACAGCCGCGGGGCGCGCGGCGCCAGAAGCCCGGATTCGGCCTTGACCTCAGTCGCCGCCGTTCCTATGGCTCCCCTCGGCGCGCCCTTAGCTCAGTTGGTAGAGCAACTGACTTTTAATCAGTGGGTCGTGGGTTCGAGTCCCGCAGGGCGTACCAAATCTTTCAAGGGGTTATGTGCTGCGCAGTCGGCGATGATCTGCAACCTAGCCTCTTTGAGGGACAACTGGGGGACAGTTCGCCCATGCTTTCCCCTCTCGGGGCGCTCCCGGATTCCTCGGCTTTGCACCATGAAACCCGATCCCGAGATGACGAACCGATGACGACGATGCTTGAGACGACCTCCGCCCCCATCTTGCTCCCCGGCGCAGAGACGGAGGCCGCGCGGCGCTTCCGGGCGTTGATGGATGCAGAGGCGCGGGTGGACGGGCCGCAGGGCTCCGACGACGAGGCCGACGCGGCGCTTGATACGGTGCTGGCCGCGCCGATCACGACACTGGCTGACCTCGCCGCGGTTGTTATCGCCGCGGCGACTGCCAACGCCCCGGAGCCTGACAGCGCGGTCGGCAAGGTGGAGCGGGCCGCGCGCTCGATCCTCGTCGCCGCAGCCTCGGCCTGTGCTGTGACAGGCACCCGGCCCGACACGGAGGCGCGGCGGCTCTATCTCGCATGGGTCGCCACGGAGGACCGGGCGAACGAGGAAGGCGACAGCGATGCGGTCAAGGAGGCGAGCGGGTTGGCGATGCAGTTGGTCTGCGCGCCGATCACCTGCACGGCTGACCTCGCCCTGATGGCGCACACGCTCCTGTTCCTTGGCGACGCCTACGTTGACCGGTGGGACGTGCTGCGCGAGCGCCTCGCCAAGTGCGTCTGACGTTACGTGACAGGGGGCGGGCCGCGGCTCGCTCTTCTCTCCGCCCTCTGCGCAGTGAGAAGATGCGCGGCAGGCTCGCCCGGCAGGGGAGACAGCCCCGCCGCAGCAACGCCGACCCTCTCGCCGAACTCGCGCCGGCAGGCGGGCCCGCCGCTCCAGCGTCGGGGGCTAGGTCGCAGCGCGGCCGGATCGGATCGACCGCCGGGCCGGAGGGGCCGCCACCCCCAGCCGGGCTCCCCACCGCGCCGCCTCAAGTCTCTGATCGCCCCCGAGAGAAATTTCGCCGGTTTTTTTCGGCCTAACCGTTGAACCGCTTATCGTTGTGCCAACGGAGCGCCTTTGGATCGGGACGCCACCTTGCGTCAGTGGGCTGATCGATCTCTCTGCCACGCAGAGCGAAATAGTGTGTCCCGTTGTCGAACTCCTCGCGGATGCGCGGGCTGACTTCGAGGCGCAGGCTGGGAGTGATCGTCACATACCCAGCGTCAAAGAGGCTATGCATTTCGCGCCGCTGCAGAACGCCGTTGCTCGGCCCGTGCGCCCCGCCTTCGGCGTCAGGCCGGATGTGCGCCGCTTCCAGAGCCGGAAGCGTCGGCTCCTGGGTTACCGCGCAGCTCCGGGCGTAAAGATCGGTGAAGACCACCTGGAAGTCGCCCTAGGCGAAGGACGAGGCTCACGTCACGTTCGAGATCGTCCATCATAGGCCCTGGATAACAGGTTTCGCAGTAATTCGTCGGCACCTATCGCGGTTTGCGAGCAAACCGCTCCCGGGCAGCGGCTGCGTGTTCGAGCGCAGCTTCGCCTAGTCAATGAAGCGCTGCCGCCTCGCCCAAGACTACGAGCAGCTAGCCCGCGTCGCCTAAACCCTCTTCCTAGTCTCCACAGTCGTGACCCTTGTCAAGCGGTGGGCGCAAACCGTCCAACACACGCTCTCAGGCACCTGATGAGCGACGATGACATGACCCTGCGCGCCCGGATGTTCTGGTCTGAGGGCGACTAGGTCAGAATGAAAAGGATTTGATCGGATTCCCCCGTGATCGATCGGCCAGACCGCACGAAAGGAGACCGGATCTTAATTCCTCAAGTGCACCAGAGGCCAAGTCTCTTGGGAAGCATCTGGTGGAGTAGGGTGCATGGTGTCGATGTTTGTTCTGGCGAAGGCGCGACGAGCGTCGTTCGCGGTATCGATCCCGCTCATCGGTCTGTTGGCCCTCTTCATGCTTCTGTCGCCTGTGCGCGCTGCAGAGGACGGTTGGGCGGTGCTCCGCGCCACCGGGCTCGTAGAATACCGCGCGCGGGAAGCGGCGCCATGGCGTCAAGCCTCGGAACTGAAGACCCTTCCTCTCGGATCGACCGTCAGGACGGGTCCCGACGGCTTAGCCGTTCTTGCGAGGGGATTCGATTCCATTGAAGTCGAAGCCTCCACGATCGTGGAGTTGACGGACGACGGGCGCGACGTCGTGGTCGACCAGCCGCAGGGACGCGCCATCTACGAAGTCGGAAAGCGATCCGCGAGCCGGTTCAAGGTCCGAGCGCCGACGATGACGGTCGTCGTGAAGGGAACAGGCTTCGCGGTCGACTCGACCGAGGGAGTCGAGTCGGTCAGCGTCTTCGACGGCGCGGTCTCCGTTGAGAGCGCAAGAGGAGACACGGCCGACGTTTCGGCGGGAATGTCAGCTTCGACCGCAGGCGCGAATGGCGGTATTTCCGTCGGTGCCGCCGCAGCTTCGCGCGGATCCTTTGCCGGGACGAGTTCGTCGATGGCCGGCAGACCGGCGAGTCAAGCGTCGAGCGCCGCGCCGGCGGCGGCGGCCCCTGCAGCAGCGACGGCGACAGATGCGGCAGCGCCGGCGGCGGCGGCGGCGACGGCCGGTCCTGCCGCAGCGTCGAATTCAGGAGTGACCGGTCCGGCAGCCACCTCGAATGACGCTGCGGTAGGCGCATCGTCGAGCGCTCGTGGAGGGTCTAGCGGGTCGACCGCGGGCGGAAGCCAAGGCGGCGGCTCCGGCGGCGGCCAGGGCGGAGGCGCGGGCGGCGGCCAGGGCGGCGGCGCGGGCGGCGGCCAGGGTGGAGGCGCGGGCGGCGGCCAGGGCGGGGCGCGGGCGGCGGCAGCGGCGGCGGCTCGGGCGCGGGGCAGGGCGGCGGCGCGCGCAGCGGCGGCGCGCGCGGGCGGCGGCAGGGCGGAGGCGCCGGCGGCGGCCAGGTGGAGGCGCGGGCGGCGGCCGGCGGGGCGCGGCGCGGCCGGCGGCGGCGGCGGCGGCGGGGGTGCCAGGCGGAGGCGCGAACGGCGCAGGCAGGCGGCTCCGGCGGGCGGCAGGGCGGCGGTCCGGGGCGGCGGCGGGCGGCGGCTCCGGCGGCGGCCAGGTGGAGGCTCCGGCGGCAGGCCAGGGCGGCGTCCGGCGGCGGTCAGGGCGGCGGTCCGGCGGCGGTCAGGCGGCGGCTCCGGCGGCGGCGGGGCGGAGTCCGGCGGCGTCAGCGGCGGCGGCGGCGGCGCGGCCGGGGCGGAGCTCGCGGCGGCGGTCAGGGCGGCGGGCCGGCGGCGGCCAGGGCGGCGGCGGCCGGCGGGCGGCAGGGCGGCGCTCCGGCGGCGCCGGCCGCGGCGCGGCGGCGGTAGGGCGGCGGCTCCGGCGGGGGCAGGGCGGCGGGTCGGCGGCGGTCACGGCCGGTTCCGGCGGCGGTCAGGCGGCGTTCGGCGGCGGTCGGTGTCGGCTCCGGCAGCGGCCGGGGTGGAGGCTCCGGCGGCGCCGGCGGCGGCTCCGGCGGCTCCGGCGGCGGTCAGGGCGGCGGTTCCGGCGGCGGCCAGGGTGGAGGCTCCGGCGGCGGCCAGGGCGGCGGTTCCGGCGGCGGCCAGGGCGGCGGTTCCGGCGGCGGCCAGGGTGGCGGTTCCGGCGGCGGCCAGGGCGGCGGTTCCGGCGGCGGCCAGGGTGGAGGCTCCGGCGGCGGCCAGGGCGGCGGTTCCGGCGGCGGTCAGGGTGGCGGCAAGGGCGGCTGAACCTTGTCGACGTCAAGCACAGGAAGCATCGAGGCCTTGTCTCCAAGTCCATCGCCATCTCCGGCCGGCGATCGTTCAACGGCGAAGGGAGCGCAGGCGACCGAAGCCGGAGCGGGTTCGCTCTTCTCAACTAGCCTGAGGGCGACGCGACGTGCGATCCTGACATCCGGCGTCGCGATCGCGCTCTACGCTTCCGGCTTTCTGGAATTCGCGGAACTGCGCCTGCTGGAGATCCGCTTCGCATTTGCGGAACGCGTCGTCTCCGAAGAGATTTTGCTCGTCGAGATCGATCGCCAAAGCCTCGACGAGATCGGGGTCTGGCCGTGGCCGCGGCGCATCCACGGCCTCGCCTTGGACCGACTCGATGCGGCCGGGGCGGCCTCCGTCTCTTTTGACGTCGATTTCAGCGCGCGCTCAATCCCGGAAGAGGATGCGGCGTTGGCGCGATCGCTGGCGCGGGCCGAGGCCCCGGTATTTCTGGCGGCTTTTTCAGACCCGGACGGTGGCGCCGAAGTCGCGCCGATGGACGACCTGCTGAACGAAGCGGAGCCGGCCTCGGTCCTCATGCCGCTGCAAGAGGACGGTCGAATCTGGCGCGCCATCCCGGAAAGAACGTTCCGCGGCGGCGCGATGGCCGCAATGTTCGTCGAACTCGCAGAGATGGACCCGGAGCCGGAGCCCTTCTGGATCGACTTCAGCTTCGATCCGGAAACAATCTCCGTCATCCCCTTCGTCGACATCGCCGCGGGCCGCTTCGATCCAGCGGAAATCAAGGGACGTCGAATTCTGATCGGCGCAACGGCCGTCGAGCTCGGAGACATCGCGCCGGCCCCGCGCTTCGGCTCGCTGCCGGGGCCGGTGATCCAGATTCTGGCGGCGCAAAGCATTGATGATGGAAGGCAGTTGCAGCGCGCCCCGGCGCTGCTTGTTGCCGCGTTCACCGCGCTGGTCGCGTTCCTCGCGGCGCTTACCCAGTTGCAAGCGAACCTGCGCTCCGTGATCGCCTCCCTGAGCGGAGGCGGCGGCCTCGCCTTCTCAGCATCGGTGCTGACGCAGGCGCAATGGCCGCTCATCCTCGATGTCGCGCCTGCGGTCGTCGCCCTCGCCCTGAGCGTGCCGGTCGCCTACGCGGGCCGAGTCGCCCAACTCGATATACGTCTTCTCGCCAAGTCGCTGGCCCTCAACCGGGCCAACCTTTTCATGAGCCGGGTCGCCGAAAACCTTGAAGACGGTCTCGTCACGCTCGACTCGTCGGGAGCGGTGAAGACGCTCAACCGCGCGGCTTCGGACCTATTCCTCGTGGATCGCGATGATGTTGCGAAGTCGCTTGCCATCGGCAGCTACTGCCTCTGGCCGCGACTTCGAGATCTGGAGGACATGCGCCAAGCCCTGACAAATGGATCCTGGAACGGCCATCGCCGCAGGGCCGTCTGCGCCAGAGAGAACGGGGAACGCTTCTACGCCGAGGTCGCGGTGACCTCTATCGACGAGGAGAGCGACCGGGTCTGGATCGTTCTCGTTCGCGATGTGACAGGGATCGTGCAGGCGGAGCGCGCGGCGAGGCGGCGCGAGGCGCTGCTTCGCGATCTGAAGGTCAGGGCGGAAGCGGCGACGCGAACGAAGACGGAGTTCGTGGCGACGATGAGCCATGAACTCCGGACCCCGCTGAACTCCATCATCGGGTTCTCAAGCATCATGAACGATGAGGCTTTCGGCCCGCTCGGGGCCGACGCCTACAAGCAGATGTCGGGCGAGATCAGGAACAGCGGCGCGCGCCTCCTCAGGCTGCTCACGCACATACTCGACTACGCCAACGCGGAGATAGACAGGTTGACCATCGACACGGCGCCGGTCGACATCGTCGAATTGACCCGGGAGGCCGTCAGGCTCCAGAGCGCTCGGGCGGAGCAGGCGGGGATCGACGTCGCCTTCTCGGCGGCCGGCCCGAAGTATCCGCTGGATGTGGACAGGCTCGCGATCCAGAAGGCTATCGGCAACATCCTGAGCAATGCGATCCGGTTTTCAGAAGCGGGAGGCGCCGTCCGGATCACTGTGGGGGAGGCCGCGAACGGCGGCGCGGACATCGTCATCTCTGACGATGGGCTCGGCATGCCGCCTTCGTTCCTTGCGCGCTGCTGCGAGCCCTTCGAGCAGGTCGACAAATCTGCGAGCCGGGGTTTCGAAGGCGCCGGCCTCGGCCTGACTGTGGCAAAGGCATTCATTGAACGTCACGGTGGAACCTTGTCGCTTCGATCCACGCTTCATGTGGGCACGACAGCCACGATTCACCTCCCGGGAGCCCCCGTCACGCCTCGATCGGCCTCGCCGGCCGACGGGCCCGCCTGACGTATCCCGCTAGTCTCGCTTCACGCGAAGGGCGGGCGATGATGCCATCGAGAAGAGAGTTGGCTCGGGAAATCTGAACGGGAGTTCTGAGTGGTGAAGCCGCTCGAGATCGGCAAGAAGATTGCCGAGAAGCGAGGAGCGACCATTACGTAACGACCATGCCGGAACCACAGCCGGGCCTTCAAGGCGAAGGTGGCGATTGCGGCCATCGAGGGGGAGAAGACGCTGGTGGAGCTGGCGCAGCAGTTCGATGTGCTTGCGAACCAGATCACACAATGGCGCGGGGAGCTTCTGGAGGGTGCGACGGCGGTCTTCGGTGATGGCGCCAAGGCCGACGCGGCTCCGGCGGTCGACGTGAAGGTCCTGCATGCGAAGCTCGGCGAGCTGACGCTGGCCGACGATTTTTTAGAGGGCGCGCTCGGCAAGGCCGGACTGCCGGCGAGCGCAAGACGATGATCGACAGGTCCCATGGACTGCCGCTGAGCGGGCAAGCGAAGGCGCTCGGAATCAGCCGGGGCAGCGTCTGCTATCTGGCCCGCCTAGCCTCGGAGGCCGACCTGGCGCTGATGCGGCGCATAGACGAATTGCACCTCGATCATCCGTTCGCCGGCAGCCGGATGCTGCGGGACATGCTGAAGGCGGAAGGCCGCGAGGTCGGCCGCAGGCACGTTGCGACGCTGATGAAAAAGATGGGCGTCGAGGCAGCCTGCCGGCGGCCGAACACGTCGAAGCCGGCGCCGGGGCACAAGATCTATCCATATCTGCTGCGCAACCTGGCGGTGACACGGCCCAACCAGGTCTGGGCGACCGACATCACCTACGTGCCCATGGCGCGGGGGTTCGCCCTGATCCGCGATCGGCAGAAGGAGATCCGTCAGGCCCGCATCGCCGCTTGACACACAGAAGGGCGTCCAGGGAAGCCAGTTCACCTCTACCGACTTCACCAAGGTTCTGAAGGCCGCCGAAATCGGGATCAGCATGGACGACAAGGGGGCGGCGCATACGCCGACGGCGCGACAATGTCTTCGTCGAACGGCTCTGGTGGACGATCAAATACGAGGAGGTCTATCTCAGTGCCTGCGCCGGCGTCTCCGAAGCCCGCGCTTCGATCAGCCGGCATCTCGGTTTCTACAACAGCAAGAGGCCGCATTCATCGCTTGGCGGGAAAACCCCCGACCAAGCATACATCAACTTGGCGACGCCGATCCCGGCGGCAGCCTGAAAGGGGCGGCCGACCCACTCACAAACACCCCGGACGGTGTTCAGACAAGCCGAGCCACCTCTGCCTATGACCTCGAAATGCGCTTTGTGAGGATGCACGCGCCCTCTCGGAGCGGATCACAAGCTTAATGTCATTTATCAAGTATTTTTTGCAAAATTCTATTTTCTTTGTATTTTATTGCTCGCGATCAGTAGCGAACCAAGGCGGGCCTTGCGCTTATCCGTGCGAAGCCGTGAGATTTCATCCGTCAGCACGCGGCGCACGCACGCGCATGGCGCGCTACGGGGCGACGCGCCATCTTTTTCCGGCGAGACGACTTTCAGGCTGCTGGGAGATCCGGGAAGAGCGCGCGCCGCTTCTGCGCCCGCGCCGTGATCGCCTCGGTGAGGTCGGCGGCGCGGAGCGCGCCGGCATTCCATGTCGCGATCTGGTCCAGCCCGTCCGCGACGGAATGCTCCGCGGCGTAGACGAGGGACCGCTTCACCCCTGCGGCGGCGAGCGGGGATTTCGCCGCGATCTCACCCGCCATGGCGAGCGCCGCGGCGACTGTCGCCTCCCGTCCGTCATGGAGCGCGTTCAGGAGGCCCCAGCCCCGCGCCTCCTCGGCGGTGAAGCGACGGCCGGTGAGGCAAAGCTCGCGCGCTATCCCTGGCGGAATGAGACGCGGCAGGCGCTGGAGCGTGCCCACATCGGCCGCCATGCCGATATTGATCTCCTCCACCGCGAAGACGGCTTCGACCGAGGCGATGCGGATGTCCGCCGCCGTCACGAGGTCGATTCCGCCGCCGATGCACGCGCCGTGGATGGCTGCGATGACGGGGAAGCGCGCGTCCTCCAGCGCGGTGATCGAGCGCTGGAGCCTGAGGATCAGCGCGCGGAGCGCATAGGCGCCGCGCCCGGGCTCCCCCTCGGCGAGCTTCGTTATCCCCTCGAAGGCGGAGAGATCCATACCGGCGGTGAAGTGCCGCCCTTCGCCCGATATCACCAGCGCGCGGCATGACGCGTCCGCCTCCAGCGCGGCGATATGGGCCGGCAGCTCCTCCCAGAACTCCGGGCTCATGGCGTTCGCCTTGTCGGGGCGGGCCATGACGAGATGCGCGACGGCGCCGCCGAATTCCGCGGGCCGCTCAAGCCGGAAGAAGCCGCTCACGAACCCGCCCTCCGGCGGAGCCCCGGCGGGGGCGGGTCGTTCGGCGCGCCGGCGAAGCACTGCGCGACCGCCATCCAGCGCGCCGCGTTCGGCCCGGTCGCGCGGAGGTCGACATCGGCGACGTTCCGTGTCTGCGCCACGACCTGCGCGAAGCCGACGGCGGAGCCCTCCACGCGCTCGTCCTCGCGCGGCTCGTTCCATTCCCAGATTGCGCCGGAGGGGCCGGTCAGCCGGACGAAGGGCGCGGGCTCCGGCGGCGTCTCGCCCCGGTTCACGAAGGTCCAGCCATAGGTCGCGACGCCGAGATGGCAGATATTGCGCACCCGGTCTGCCTCCTCCCGCTCCCGCCCGAGGATGTCGAACACTTCCTGCCCGTGCGCCCAGGTCTCCATCTGGCGGGCGGTGATCATGGAGCGGGCGGACATGTCCGGCCCGGCCCATTTCAGGCGCCGCTTCGGATCGACGTCGAGATAGGCGTCCGCCGTCCGCTCCGCCGTCTCGGCCCAGGCGTCGCGGAGCGCCGCGCCGCGGAGGCCGCCGAGCCCTTCGTCCAGCCATGCGTCCTGCGCCGCGATCATCGAGCGCCCCTCCGCGATGGCGGCGAAGACGGGGCTGAGGAAGGCGTCGAAGGCGCCGTCCTCCTGCAGGCTCAGCTGCGCCGCGATGTTGAACATGTGGAGATGGCCCAGCACCTCCTCGATCGTCCAGCCCTTGAAGAGCGTCTCCGCCTTCAGCGCGTGGTCGTCAAGCGGGGCGAGGATCGCGGCGAGGGCGCGGGATTCGGCGCGGAAATCATCCGCCTCCCGCATCTCAGCGGAATCCGCCGGAGCGGACGCGGTTCCTGTCCCTGTCGCGGCGGGAGGACATCGGCTGGAAGGCGACGGCGACATGCGCCTCGCAATAGGGCTTTCCGGGATGGCAGGGCAGGCCGCAGAAGAAGAAATCATCCGTCGCCGGGTCGCCGATCGGCCACTTGCAGGTCCGCTCCGTGAGTTCGAGCAGGGTGATGCGCTTCGCCTTCCGCTCCATCAGCGCCAGCGTCTCCGCCGTGCGCTGCGCGTCCTCGATCATCGCGGGGGTGGGGGGCGGCGGCTCGCGCCGGCCGGTCTGCGCGGCGGCGGCGGGCGCGGGCTGGGCGGCGGGCGCCCGGGAGGCGACGGGTTCCGGCTCCGGCTCCGGAGCCGGCGCGGCGGCCTCTTCCGGCTCCGGCGCCTCGACGACGACGGGCGTCTCCTCCGGTTCGGGAGCCGCCTTCGCCTCGGCTTCGGTCTTGCCGCCCGCCGTCCGGTTCGAAAGGCCAAGGCGGTGGACCTTGCCGATCACCGCATTGCGCGTCACGCCGCCGAGGGTCTTCGCGATCTGGCTCGCGCTCTGGCCCTCGTTCCACATGGATTTCAGCATCTCGACGCGCTCGTCGGTCCAGGACATGGCTCGCTCCGGTTGATCGTCTCGCCGGAGGCCCCGGCGGAAGGCGCGCATTCTAGCCGCGGGCGGCCGCGATGCAAGCGCGGGGCGCGCCGCCTTCAGGCGCCGGACAGCCCCGCGGCGGCGAAATCGAGCCGCCAGGCGGCGAGCGCGCGGCTGTCCCCGCCATAGACATAGGCGGCCCAGTCGAGCGCCCTTCGGGCTTCACGCGCCGCCTCCGAGCCGCGACCGAGTTCGGAGAGCGCCAGCGCGCGCCAGCGCAGCGCATGGGCGAGCCGCCAGTCGGCCCCGTGCCGGGCGAGGACGGTGACGGCGGGGTCGAGCGCGGCGAGCGCCTCGGCGGGCTCCCCCCGGCGCATCAGGACGGCGGCGAGATCGCCCCGAAGATCGGCGAGGCGCAGCGAATCCGGCCCGAGCCGGCGGAGCAGCAGCCGCTCCCCCTCCCGCAGCAGCGCCGCCGCCTCCGCCTCCCGCCCGGCGAAGAACGCGATGTGCCCCGCCTCCAGAATTGCGGCGGGCAGCCGGTGATCCTCGGGCCCGAAGGCCTCCGCCTCACGTATCGCCCGCCGGGCCCAGACGAAGCGTTCCGCCGACGCCTCCGCCGTGGCCGCGCGGGCGGCGAGGGCCGCGTAAGCCCCGTCCCGCGGGCCGGGCGGCCGCGTCGCCTCGCCTTGCGCGAGCGGGGCTAGCACGGCCCGGGCGGCGCGCCGCGCCTCCGCCTCGCCCATGCCGGCGCGCATCGACGGGTCGTAGAGGGCGCGCAGCATGAGGAGGTCGAAGGCCGTCGTCTTCACCTGGACGTTGTCGTCGTTGAAGATCGAATCCTCGAGCCTCAGGATGTCGTTCGCCGGGCCGAGCGCCTGGGTCACCTCCTCCTCGATGCAGGCGCGGATCTCGTGCGGCGCGGCATGGGCCGGCAGGAAGACGGTGATCGCCTCGAACCGCTCCAGCCCGCGCCAGAAGGGCCGGCCCTCCGCCGCCGCCTTTCGGAATTCCGGCCAGCCGCCCGAAAAGGGGAGGAAGAAGCAGAGGGCGTCCTCCGCCACGGCCGACATTTCATCGGCGGGGGCCGTCCTGAGCGTGATCTCCCCTTCGCCTCCCTCAGCCAGCGAGAGGTCGAGGCCCGGCGCGCCCGCGCTCAGCCGCGCGACGAGATCGGCCGCGTAGGGCCGGTAGGCCGCCAGTTCCGGCCCGGCGAGCGCGATGCGAACCGGGCCTTCGAAGCGGAGCAGGGCTTCGTTCCGGTCGCCCCATTCGGTGACGAAGACGAGTTCGAGGAAATCCTCCGTCAGGCTTTCGGCGGACCAGTCGCCGCCGTTCCGGCCGATCTTCTCTCCGTATCCGGGGTAATCCGGGCGCGGGGCGAGCTCGTGCGGGCGCGACCGGTCCGCCTCGCGATAGACTTCGTCCGGGCCGGGCCCCGCCGCGCAGCCCGCCAGCGCGAGAAGGAGGAGCGCGGCGCGCCCGTTCACCGCCGGTAGACGATGAACGGGGTCTTCTTCGCCACCCGGTCATAGAGCCGCCGCGCGGTGGCGTTGAAGTCCTGCGTCAGCCAGTAGACGGAGGGGCAGCCCGCCGCGTCCGCCGCGGCATAGACCGCCTCGATCAGCGCGCGGCCCGCGCCAGTTCCCCGCGCGGCCTCGTCCACATAGAGGTCCTGCAGGTAGCAGGTGTTCTCTATCTTCCAGCCGTGGCGGTGGAAAACGTAATGCGTGAGGCCCAGGGCCGCACCGTCCTTCTCCGCGATCAGGCCGTGGAAATCCTGCGGATCGTCGCCGAGGAGGCGGCGCCAGTGCGTCTCGTATATCTCCTCGGGCAGGACGGTCTCGTAGAAGGCGAGATAAAGAGTCCAGAGCCGGCGCCAATCGGCATGGTCGCGGGATTCGAGCGGGCGGATCGTCAGCATGGCGCCTCAGGCGAAAAGGGCGGTCACCGGAACGGAGAGCGCGGTCGAAAGGATAACCGCCTTCGCCGCGCTGTCCACCTTCACGCCGTAGCGGAGCCCGAGCACGAAGGCCATCGCCCCGCAGGGCGCGGCGAAGACGAGCGGCGACGGGCCCGCCCAGGCCGCGGTCGGCTCCACGACGGCCCCGAGCAGGACGACGCCGAGGAGCGGATGGACGACGCATTTCATCCCGGTCGCCGCGAGAGCCGGGCCGCCGAATCGCGAGAGATCGGCGCCGGAGAGGATGACGCCGAGCGCAAAGAGCGAGGCCGGCGCGGCCGAGCCGGCGGCGAGTTCGAGAAACCGGTCCACGCCCTCATGGAGGCCGAGCCCGGTGAGGTTGAAGACGAAGCCGGCGAGAATCGCGAGGATGAGCCGGTTGCCGACGATGGAGCGCAGCGTCGCCGCAGTCCCGGCCCTGCCTGTCATCGCCTCGAGAAGCAGGATCGTCGCGACGAGTATCCCGAGCGTGTCCACCGCGATCATCGTTGCGATCGGGGTCGCCGCGCCCGGCCCGTAGAGGCTCTCGGCGATGGGCAGGGCGAAGAACACATGGTTCGGGAAGGCCCCGGCCATGCCGACGATCAGCGCCTCCGGCGGCGCAAGGCCGAAGCCGAGGCGGCAGACGAGATAGCCGAAGCCGTAGAGCAGAACGAGGCTCGCCTCGTAGGCGAGGAGAACCGGCCAGTCGATCTCCCCGAGGTCGACCGTAGCCATAAGACGGAAGAGGAGGCAGGGGACGGCGAGGCCGACCACATAGGCGTTCACCCCCTCCGCCGCGCCCCGGCCGAACGCGCCCCTGAGGCCGAAGGCGAAGCCGATGGCGGGAAAGGCGAAGACCGGAAGGATGGCGAACTGGAGGGCGTCGAGAACGGCGCCCACCTACTGCCCCTGGCGCCTCCGGTTCATGAACATCAGCCGCTCGAGCAGATGCACGTCCTGCTCGTTCTTCAGGAGCGCGCCGTGGAGCTTCGGCAGCGCCTCCGCCGTGTCGCCCTTCAGGTCGGCGGCGGTCATGTCTTCCGCCATCAGGAGGCGCAGCCAGTCCAGCGCTTCCGAGGTCGAGGGCTTCTTCTTTAGGCCCGGCGTCTCCCGCAGTTCGTAGAACTGCGTCAGTGCGGCGTGGACAAGGCTCTTCTTCACGCCGGGGAAGTGGACGTCCACGATCTCCTGCATGGTCTCGATGTCGGGGAAGCGGATGTAGTGGAAGAAGCAGCGGCGCAGAAACGCGTCCGGCAACTCCTTCTCGTTGTTGGAAGTGATGATGACGATGGGCCGGCGCCGCGCGCGGATCGTCTCCCCCGTCTCGTAGACGTAGAATTCCATCCGGTCGAGCTCCTGCAGGAGGTCGTTCGGGAATTCGATATCCGCCTTGTCTATCTCGTCGATCAGGAGAACGACCTTCTCCTCCGCCTCGAACGCCTCCCACAGCTTGCCCTTGCGGATGTAGTTCGCGACATCGCCCACGCGGGCGTCGCCGAGCTGGCTGTCGCGGAGGCGGCTGACCGCGTCATATTCGTAGAGGCCCTGCTGCGCCCGCGTGGTCGATTTCACCGACCATTCGAGGAGCGGCAGGCCGAGCGCCTTCGCGATCTGGCGCGCGAGCTCCGTCTTGCCGGTTCCGGGCTCGCCCTTTACCAGAAGCGGTCGCTCGAGCGTGATGGCGGCGTTCACCGCGACCGTAAGGTCGCCCGTCGCCACATAATCCTTGGTTCCGTCGAATCGCACGTCTGTCCCTTTCACATCTCAAGGGCGAGTTCTAACGCCACGCTCCATCGGATGAAAATCGATTCCTTTCTTAAGGGTTTCCATCGACAGCTTCGTCGATCCGCGCTATAGCCCGCCCGCGAACAGGAGCGGCCCTGCGCCGCGCGTGTTGGGGACCGGAAATCGATGAACAAGCATGTCGAACTATCCGCCGACTATTTCCCGTCGGAGGATGAGCCCTTCATGTGCGAACGGCACCGGGAATACTTCCGCCGGAAGCTTCTTGACTGGAAGGAATCGATTCTCAACGAGAGTCGTGAGACTGTCCGGGAAATGCAGGAAGACGCACGCAACATTCCCGACCTCGCTGATCGCGCTTCCGAGGAGACCGACCGGGCGCTGGAGCTCAGGACGCGGGATCGCCAGCGCAAGCTGATTGGCAAGATCGACGCCGCGCTCCGCCGCATCGAGGACGGGTCCTATGGCTATTGCGAGGACACCGGCATGCCGATCTCCCTCCGCCGGCTCGACGCCCGCCCGATCGCCACGCTCTCCCTCGAGGCGCAGGAGCGGCACGAGCGGCGCGAGAAGGTCTATCGCGACGATTGACGGGGCAGGGGGCGCCGCGCGGCGCCCTCGCTCAGATCGAGAAGCTCGTCCCGCAGCCGCAGGAGCTCGTCGCATTCGGGTTGTCGATTGCGAAGCGCGCTCCGATCAGCTCGTTCCTGAAATCGATCTTCGATCCCGAGAGGAACGGCAGCGAGACCGGGTCGATCAGAACCGCCGCCTCGCCCGCGGGGAGCACCAGATCATCCTCCGCGGCGTCGTCCTCCAGCGTAAACTCGTAGGAAAAGCCCGAACAGCCGCCCCCGAGCACGGCGACGCGGAGATTCTTCCGCGCGCCCTCCGCCTTCGCGATGGCGGCGAGGCGCGCGGCGCAGCTTTCCGTCACGGTGATGGGAAGGGTCAGGCTCATGCGGCGCTCTCCCGGCGGGCTTTGCACGTCTCGGCTGAAGAGATATGGGTTCGTGCGATGAGCGGCAAGGGCGCGAGGCGCGAGGCCATGAACCGGATACCCCTTGCTCCCTACGCGACCGACTGGCGCGAAAGCCGCGGGCGGCTGCATGAAGAGCCCGGCAGCGCGCACCGCACCCCGTTCCAGCGCGACCGGGACAGGATCATCCATTCCTCCGCCTTCCGCCGCCTGAAGCACAAGACGCAGGTCTTCGTCGAACATGAGGGGGATCACTACCGGACGCGGCTCACGCACAGCCTCGAAGTGGCGCAGATCGCGCGGACCGTAGCGCGGACCCTTGGCGCGGACGAGGATCTGGCGGAGGCCGTGGCGCTCGCCCATGATCTCGGCCACACGCCCTTCGGGCATACCGGGGAGGATGCGCTGGCGGCGGCGATGGAGCCTTTTGGCGGGTTCGATCACAACGCGCAGGCGCTCCGCATCGTCACCGAACTCGAACATCGCTACGCAGGGTTCGACGGACTGAACCTCACCTGGGAGGCGCTGGAGGGCATCGCCAAGCATAACGGCCCCGCCCTGCCGCCGCACCCGGCAGCGCTCGCGGAGGCGGAGGCGGGATGGAGCCTCGAACTTTACACCCATTCGGGCGTCGAAGCGCAGATCGCCGCCCTTTCCGACGATGTGGCGTATAACGTCCACGATCTCGACGACGGGCTCCGCGCCCGGCTCTTCTCGC
The DNA here is from genome assembly GCF_046290545.1 of Pikeienuella sp. Taxonomy (NCBI): domain Bacteria; kingdom Pseudomonadati; phylum Pseudomonadota; class Alphaproteobacteria; order Rhodobacterales; family Paracoccaceae; genus Pikeienuella; species Pikeienuella sp. The sequence continues at coordinate 246,779 of NZ_JBKAGV010000015.1, forward strand.
TGGACGATCTCGCGGGGCTCCCGCTCGTGGGGCCGGCGCTTGCGGAGGTGGACGCGCGCTGGCCCGGGCTCGACGAGCCTCGCCGTTCGGGCGAGGCGTTCCGCCGCGTCTTCGGCGCAATGGTGGAGGACATGCTGGGTGAGACCAGCGACCGCCTCGCCGCGGCCGCGCCGGAAAGCCCGGCGGCGCTCCGAGCTCTCGGCGCGCCGGTCGTCGCCTTTTCACCGGAAATGGAGGCGGGGGTGGGGGAGGTCCGCGCGTTCCTCTTCGCGCGGATGTATCGCCATCCGGCGGTGCTGGCGATGCGGGAGAAGGCGGCGAAGGTCGTCTCAGATCTCTTCGCCGGCTTCATGGCGGAGCCGGAGCGGCTGCCAGTCGAATGGGGCGGCGCGGCGCTCGGCGCTCGGGGCGAGGCGGCGCTGGCGCGCGTCGTCTCCGACTACATCGCCGGCATGACGGACCGGTTCGCGCTGCAGGAGCATCGCCGCATCGGGGGCGGCTAGCGCGGCCGGGAGCCGCCGCGGGACGGAGGAGTTGGAAGCCGCGGCGCGCCCGTGCTAGAGCGCGCGCGATCCTCGAGAGGCCGACCATGACAGAGACTGCAAACCCTTTCGCCGCCGTCGCCGCGCTGATCGACGGGGCGCTCGACGCGCTGGCGGCCGAGGGCGCGCTGCCGCCCGGGCTCGACCGGCGCGCCGTCACGGTGGAGCCGCCGCGCGACCCGGCCCATGGCGACATGGCGACCAACGCGGCGATGGCGCTGGCGAAGCCTGCGGGGACAAACCCGCGCGCGCTCGCCGGCCTTCTCGCGCCGAAGCTGGCGGAGGACGCGCGGATCACGGCGGCGGAGGTCGCGGGGCCGGGCTTCATCAACCTCCGGCTCTCTCCGTCCGTCTGGCTCGGCTCCATTTCCGCCGCCCTCGCCGCCGGCCCGGATTTCGGGCGCGGGGCGCCGAACGGACGGCGGGTGAATGTCGAATACGTCTCCGCCAATCCGACCGGGCCGCTCCATGTCGGCCATGCCCGCGGCGCGATCTTCGGGGATGCGCTCGCCGGTCTCCTCGAATTTGCAGGCTGGGAGGTCACGCGGGAATACTACATCAACGATGCAGGCGCGCAGGTGGACGTGCTCGCCCGCTCCGCCCATTTCCGCTATCAGGAAGCGCATGGCCGCGCGGTCGAGATCGCGCCCGGCCTCTATCCCGGCGACTATCTCGCGCCCGTAGGCGTCGCCATGAAGGCGGTGTTCGGCGACACGCTGCTGGATCGGCCGGAGGCCGAATGGCTGCCTGTCGTGCGCGAGTTCGCGATCACCGCGATGATGGGGATGATCCGGGAGGATCTGGCGGCGCTCGGCGTGACGATGGACCGCTTCCAGTCCGAGGCGGCGCTGGCCGCCGAGGGGAAGGTCGAGGCGGCGCTCGCGCGGCTCTCGGAACAGGGCCTCATCTATCAGGGCGTGCTCGAGCCGCCGAAAGGCAAGACCCCGGAAGACTGGGAGCCGCGGGAGCAGACGCTCTTCCGCTCCACTGCCTATGGCGACGACGTGGACAGGCCGGTGAAAAAGTCTGACGGCGGCTGGACTTACTTCGCCCCCGACATCGCCTATCACTTCGACAAGGTGAGCCGGGGCTATGACCTCCTGATCGACGTCTTCGGGGCCGACCATGGCGGCTATGTCAGCCGCATGAAGGCTGTCGTCGCCGCGCTGTCCGAGAGGAAGACGCCGCTGGATGTGAAGCTTGTTCAGCTCGTGAAGCTCTTCCGGAACGGGGAGCCCTTCAAGATGTCGAAGCGGGCGGGGGATTTCGTCACGCTCCGCGACCTCGTCGACCAGGTCGGGCCGGACGTCGCCCGTTTCACCATGCTGATGCGGAAGAACGACGCGCCGCTCGATTTCGACTTCGCGAAGGCGATGGAACAGTCCAAGGACAATCCGGTCTGGTATGTGCAATACGCGAACGCGCGGGCGCATTCGGTGCTCCGGAGCGGCGCCGAGGCCGGGATCGGCGATGCGGAGATCGGGGCGGCGGACCTTTCCGCATTGACCCATGAGGGCTGGATCGAGATCGCGAAGAAGGTGGCCGAATGGCCGCGGCTCATGGAGATGGCGGCGGAGAGCCATGAGCCCCATCGTGTCGCCTTCTACCTCTATGACCTCGCCGGCGCCTTCCATGCGCTCTGGAACCGGGCGCGCGAGGAGGACGCTTTGCGCTTCCTTCAGGCGGGGGATGAAGCCGGCGCGCCGGCGCGTCTGGCGATGGCGAAGGCCGTTTCCGTTGCGATCTCGGCCGGGCTTGGTATCCTCGGTGTGACCCCGGCGACCGAAATGCGGTGAACGCAGGCGCATTTAGGGGTTGGAGCAGCAGGCGACCACCATATAAGGTGGCGCAAAGGCACAGGCGAACAACCCCATGCGGGATGATTCTTATCTGGATTCCGCCTTAGAGGCGAAAACCGCGGCCCCCTCGTGGCGCGCAGGCGCGTTGACGGCGGTCGGCGCCGGCCTTTCGCTGGTGATTCTCGTTGGCGTCGTCACCTGGGCCTACCGGCTTGGCGTGCGCGATGCGACGGATATCCCGGTGATCCGGGCGGAGGCGGGATTGACCCGCGTTCGGCCGGAGGACCCGGGCGGGCAGGTCGCCCCGCATCAGGAGCGCGCCGTGTTCGAAGCGGTCACGGGCTCCGCGCCGGTCCAGCCTGTCGAGACGGCGCCGCTTGCGCCGCCGCCGGAGACGCTGGCGGAGGAGGATGTCGCGCCGGTGGCCCTCGCCCCCGAACCGGAGGCGCGGCCGGAGGCTCCCGCCGCGCCCGAGGCTGCGGCCCCGGGCGATGCGGCCGCCCTGACGGAGGATGCGGCGGGGCCGGCGGCGGACGCGGAGACTTCGGCCGATCCGCTGGCCGCGGCGGTCGAGGCGGCGGTGGCAGAGGCGCTCGCCGCCGCGCCATCCTCCGAAGAGGCCGTGGACAGCCCGTCGGAGGACGCCGGCGACGGCGCGCCCCGCTTCGCCCCTGTCGCCGCGCCGCGCCCGAGCGCCGCCGCGGCGGCGGCCTCCGCCCCTTCCGCCCGCCCGGCGCCGCCGGGCGCGGATGCGGTCGCCGCGAGCGCCGTGCAGATACAGCTCGGCGCCTTCGAGAGCGAGGCGGTGGCGGAAAGCCAATGGGCCGCGATCCGCGGCGGCAACGCCGATCTACTCGGCTCCCTCGGCCGGGCCATCACGCCCGTGCAATCCGGCGGCCGGACGCTCTGGCGGCTCAGGGCCGGCCCGTTCGAGAGCATCGGCGAGGCGGCCGCGCTCTGTCGCGCCCTCTCGCTTCGGCGGCAGGACTGCATCGTGGCGCGGGCGCGATGAGCGCGCCCTCGGCGCTGATCTTCGGCTGCGCCGGCCCGGCGCTCGACGCGCGGGAGCGGGACTTCTTTCGTGAGGCGAACCCCTGGGGTTTCATCGTCTTTGCACGGAATGTCGTGAACCCTGCGCAGCTCGCCGCGCTGACCGCCTCGCTCAGGGAGACGGTCGGGCGGGCGGCGCCAGTGCTCGTCGATCAGGAGGGCGGCCGCGTGGCCCGGCTCCGACCGCCGCACTGGCGCGCCTATCCGCCGGTGCGGGCCGAGGTTCAGGGGCGGCCGCTTGAGGACGCGGCGGAGAGTCTCGCCCTCCGCTACAGGTTGATCGCGCATGATCTTCATGCGGCGGGAATCGACGTGAACTGCGCCCCGCTGCTCGATGTCGCCGCCCCGGAGCTGACAGACGCGATCGGCGACCGCGCGCTCGGCGACGATCCGGCGCGGGTCGCCGCGCTCGGGCGGGCGGTGCGACAGGGGCTGGAGGCGGGCGGGGTTCTCCCGGTCGTCAAACATTTGCCGGGCTATGGCCGCGCGGCGGTGGACCCGCATCTCTCTCTTCCCGCGGTGAAGGCGCCGCTCTCCACCCTTACCGGCGATTTCGCCCCGTTCCACGCGCATCGGGACGCGCTGATGGGGATGACGGCGCATCTCCTGATCGAGGCGGTGGATCGCGAATATCCCGCCACCTTCTCCGGCCCCTGCATCGACCTCATCCGGGAGCGGATCGGCTTCGACGGACTGCTGATGACGGACGACATCTCGATGGGCGCGCTTTCGGGCTCCATCTCGGAGCGGACCGAGGCGGCGCTCGGCGCGGGCTGCGACGTGGTTCTCCACTGCAACGGCGACATGGCCGAAATGGAGGCGGCCGCCTCCGCGGCCCCGGCGCTGGAAGGCGCGGCGCTCCGGCGGGCGGAGGCGGTGGACGCCGCGCCGCGCAGGCCCGTTCCGATCGACATCGAGGCGGTGGAGCGGCGCTATCTCGCCCGCCGCCCGGCGCAGGACCGGGAGCCGCGTCATGCGTGACCAGAAGACCGGAACCGCCGCCGATTTCGAGACGCCCGCGCGCTCTCTCCTGACCGCCCCGCATGCAAGGGGCGAGGCGCCGGAGGCGCTGCTGGTCGATGTGGACGGGTTCGAGGGGCCGCTCGACCTCCTCCTCGCGCTCGCCCGGTCGCAGCGGGTGGACCTCCGGCGCGTCTCCATCCTCCAGCTCGCCGAGCAATATCTCGCCTTCGTCGCCGCGGCGCGGCGGCTCCGGATCGAGCTGGCGGCGGATTATCTCGTGATGGCCGCCTGGCTCGCCTGGCTGAAATCCCGACTCCTTCTGCCTCCGCCCGATCCGGAAGAGGGACAGAGCGCGGAGGACATGGCCGCAGAGCTCGCATGGCGGCTCGAACGGCTGGAAGCGATGCGCAATGTCGGCGCGCGCCTCATGGCGCGGGATCAGCTGGGGCGGGACCGGTTCGCCCGCGGCGAGATCGAGGCGGTGGAGACGCGGCGCGAAGTGGTCTGGACCGCGACGCTCGCCGATCTGCTGAAGGCCTATGCCCGCGTCAAGACGAAGGAGAGCTACGAGCCGCTCCACTTCAAGCGCCCTCCGGTCTATGCGCTGGACGAGGCGGTGAAGCGCCTGTCCGGCCTTGTCGGCTGCGCGATGGACTGGACCGAGCTTTCCGCGTGGCTGCCGGCCGAATGGCTCGGTGCGCCTGAGCGGCGGCGCAGCGCGGCGGCGAGTTGCTTCGCCGCGTCGCTGGAGCTGGTGAAGCGTGGCGAAGCGGAGCTTCGGCAGGACGAGGCGTTCGGGCCGCTGCGCCTCCGCGCGCGGAGGCGGGATGCCGCCCGCGCCTGAGGATCCGGAGGACGGCGCGCTCTTCGCCGCCCCTCCGCTTTCCGAGCAGGAGCGGATGGTCGAGGCGCTGCTCTTCGCCTCCGCCGCGCCGATGACGACGCGGGAGATGGCGGAACGGATGCCGCATGGCTCCGACCCGGCGGAGGCGCTCGCCCGGCTCCGAAAGCGCTATGAGGGCCGGGGGGTGGAGCTGCGCCGCGTCGGGCAGGGCTGGGCGATCCGCACGGCGGCGGACCTCGCCTTCCTCATGCGGCGGGAGCAATCCGAGACGCGCCGCCTCTCCCGCGCCGCGGTGGAGACGCTGGCGATCATCGCCTATCATCAGCCGGTGACGCGCGCGGAGATCGAGGAGATCCGCGGCGTCTCCGTCTCTCGCGGAACGGTGGATATGCTGATCGAGCTTGAATGGGTGCGCCTCGGACGCCGGCGGATGACGCCGGGGCGGCCCGTCACTTTCGTCACCACGGAGGGCTTTCTCGATCATTTCGGCCTTGAAAGCCCGCGCGACCTGCCGGGCGTGAAAGAGCTGCGCGACGCCGGCCTGCTGGACAACCGCGGCGCCGCGGCGGAGGCGGAAGACGAAGAAGAAGAAGATGAAGCGCCCCCCGAAGAGGGCCAGGAGGACATGTTCGGAGACGGGGGCGCGCGATGATTCTGCGCCTGCTCCGGCGCCTCCTCGGGCGGCCGAAGCCGACGCGCGCGCCGCGCCGAAAGCGGGGCGAGCGGAAGGGAGACGAGGTGCTCTATCCGACCGACCGCTACACCGAGGACATGCAGCCGAAGAAGTGAGCCCGGGCGGCCGCGGCTCGCCCGATGGTTATATTTTTCTCCCGCCGCCACATGACCTTGACCGTATGCCGGGTCGCGGCCAGATCATCGCGAGACGACGGGCCGATAAGCGGCCGTCAGCCAGCGGGAGCATGGCCTGAAGTGAGATCGACACATGTCGCCGTCCGTGTGACGGAGAGCCGGGGCCGCCACATCGTCTGCCGCGCGGCCATCGCGACAGGCAAGGTCATAGACCGGATTCCGGTGATCGTCGTTCCCGAGGAGGAGATTGCGCTGCTGCGGCGCACCACGCTCTTCAACTATGTCTTCGAATGGGACCCGCAGGAGCGCTACAAGCGCACGAAGGATCTCGTCCAGTGCGATCCTCGCTATGGCCAGGGCGTTGCGCTCGGGCTGATCTCCCTCTGCAACCACAGCGAGACGCCAAATTCCGACTACGAGTTCGATTATGCGAACAACATCATCGTCTGGCGCGCGCTGCGCGACATCGCGCCGTGCGAGGAGGTGACCCTGCACTACAGGGTGCCGATCTGGTTCGAGATGCTGGACGAACCGGCGGCTGCGCCGCAGGAGGCCTTGGCCTGATCTTTCCGATAGGAGCGGAAAGGCGTCGCTTCGCCTAAATTCTTAAGGATTTGGGGCGATGAATCGCCCTGTCTGCTTTCCCATGTCCCGATGACGGGACGCGGAGCGGAACGCGAGGGAGGCGGCGTCATGCGGGACGGCACGAAAATGGCGGAGGCGGCATGGGCCCCGCCGGTCGATCTGGCCGATGGAGCGCGCATTCTCTTGGTGGATGACGACGCGCCCTTCCGCCGCCTCGCCGCCCGCGCGCTTTCGGCCTGCGGCCATGTCGTGATGGAAGCCGAGAGCGCCGAGGCGGCGCTGGAGATCGTTCGGCGCAGCGTGGTGGACCTTGCCGTCACGGACGTCGCTCTGCCGGGCCTCGACGGGCCGGACTGGCTGCGCGAGGCGCGCCGCGACCGGCCCGATCTGCCGGCCGTTATCGTTTCCGGCTATCAGGAGAGCGTGGTGGCGGGGCGCTTCGCGCGCATTCCGGGCTCGGTTTTCCTTGAGAAGCCGGCGCCGCTGGAGCGGTTGACCCGCGCGGTGCGGACCGAACTCGCCCGCGCCGCGGCCGGCCGGCGCCTCGCTCACAGGCTTGCCCAGCAGGGGAACGGATCCCCCGGCAGCGGCGTCGCCTCGTAGACGGCGCGCGCCGCCGCGCGTGCGAGGCAGAAGGCGGCGGCGTGGCCGAGCGCCAGCGTCTCCGCCGGCCCCGCCGGCGCGGCGCCGAGGCCGGTCGACGCGGCGAAGACGAGATCGCCGTCAAAGGGCGTGTGGGCGGGGGAGAGGGCGCGGGCAAGCCCGTCATGCGCCGCCCATGCCATCCTTGTCGCTCCCGCCTTGTCCAGCGCGGCGTCGGTTGCGACGACGGCGATGGTCGTCGCCTCTCCCGCCCTCGGCATCTCGAACTTCACGCGGAAGGTCTCCGCCGGGCCCGGCGCCGCAGGCGCGGGGCCGAGACCGCCGAACTCGGCGTCCATCTCCCAGGGCGCGGCCCAGAAATGGCGCGTTCCGGGAACCACGGCCGAGCCGAGCGCATTGACCGCGACGAGCGCGCCAACCGTCGCGCCCGAGGGCAGGACGAGCGAGGCCGAGCCGAGACCGCCGCGGAGGCCCGCCGTCGTCGCTCCGGCGCCGGCCCCTGCGGTTCCGAGCGCGAAGGCTTCCGAAGCGGCTGCGAAAGCTCTGCGTCCAAGCGCGGGGTAGGGGTTCGCCGCCCAGTCCTTCGCCCCTCCGTTCGCGAGATCGAAGAGGATCGCGGCGGGCGCGATGGGCACCAGCGTTCCGCCCGCCGGATGCCCGCGCCCCGCCGCCCGCAGCGCCTCCATGGTTCCGTCCGCCGCCGCGAGGCCGAAGGCGGAGCCGCCCGCGAGGACGAGCGCGTCCACCGCCGGAACGAGCTTGTCCGGCGCGAGGAGGTCCGTCTCCCGCGTCCCCGGCGCGCCGCCCATCACCGCGACGCCGGCCACGAAGGGTTGCGCGGCGGTCACGACCGTGACGCCGGTCTTGACCGCAAGGTCCTCCGCATTGCCGACGAGCAGCCCCGGCACATCCGTGAGGAGATTGCGCGGGCCGGGGCGGAAGGCGGTCATCGCCCGATCAGATGCAGCGCCCGCCATCGACCTCCAAGGCCGCGCCCGTGATCATCGAGGCCTCCTCCGAGCAGAGGAAGGAGGCGGCGTTCCCGAGGTCTTCCGGCTGCGAAAAGCGGCCGAGCGGGATCGTGGCGATGAACTTCGCGCGCATTTCCGGCGTGTCCTCCCCGAGGAAGGACTTCAGGAGCGGCGTCTCGCCGGCCACGGGGCAGAGCGCGTTGACACGGACGCCAAAGGGCGCGAGTTCCACCGCCATCGCCTTCGTCGCCGTGATCATCCAGCCCTTCGAGGCGTTGTACCAGTTGAGCCGCGGGCGGGGGGAAAGGCCGGCGGTGGAGGCGATGTTGAGGATCGCGCCCGTCTTCCGCTCCTTCATGTGCGGAACGATGTAGCGCGCCGTGAGATAGACGGACTTCGCATTGACGGCGAGCACCCGGTCGAACTCCGCCTCGCTGACGTCCTCCATCGGCGTCGGCAGATGGGTGATGCCTGCGTTGTTGACGAGAATGTCGACATGGCCGAAGGCCTCCGCCGCAGCGATCATCATCGCCTCGACGCTGTCCGCCTTGGCGACGTCGACATGGCAGGCGGTGGCGGCGTTGCCGGCCTCGGCCGCCTTGGCGCGCGCGCCCTCCTCGTTGATGTCGGCGACCAGCACGCGCGCGCCTTCGGCGATGAACTTGTCCACGATGCCGCCGCCGAAGCCCTGCGCGCCCCCTGTCACGATGGCGGTCTTGCCTTCGAGTCTCATGCCGTCCGTCCCTCCATTTGTGGTTCGGCGGATGATGCGCCGGGCGCGCCGGGGCGCGCAAGCCCGGCCACGCGCGGGGCGGCTGTTCTTTCCCGGGCGACGGGGGTAAAGCCCGAGGATGTTCGCTCCGCAGACCTTCCCGTCCTGATGCCCCTTGTTCCCGAGCTTTCCGCCGCGGGAGCGCTTCTCGTCGCGCTGATCTTCGTTTTCGGCGGGACAGTGAAGGGGGCGACGGGGTTCGGCCTGCCGCTGACGACGATCTCGCTCCTGCCGCTGGTCGCGCCGCTCGATCTCGCGCTCGCGCTCAATACGCTTGTGGTGCCAATCACCAATGCCGCGCAGAGCGTGGCCTATGGCCCCGCCCTCTCGAATATCCGGATCTGCCTTCCCCTTGTCGCCGGCGTGGCGGCGACGGTGTTCCTCGCCGCCGCCGCGGTCGCCAGCGTGGGGGAGGAGGCGCTGCGGGTCGCGATGGGGTTCCTCCTGATCGGTTTCGCCGCCCTTTCCTTCGCCGCCCCCCGGCTCCGCGTCTCGGATCGGATGGCGAAGCCCGCGGGCTTCGCCGCCGGGATGGCGGGGGGGGTCGCCGGCGCCGCCTTCACCGCGCCGGGGCCGATCTACGCCATGTGGTTCGCCGGCCTTGGGCTGGAGCGGCGGCGCTTCATCGGGGCGATGGGGGTCGCCATGTTCGCCTCCGGCCTCCTCGTCTCGGGCGCCTTCTGGGCTTCGGGCATCCTCGACGGGCCGCGCGCGGCGATGAGCGCTGCCTGCGCGCTCCCCGCCTTCCTCGGCATGTGGATCGGGGAACGGCTGGCGCGGCGGCTGGATCAGGAGACGTTCCGGCGGATCATCCTCCTGATGCTCGCCGGGCTGGGGCTGCGGCATCTCTGGATCGTTCTCGCATGACCCGGGGCATGAAAGCCGGGGGGCTGGGCTTCATCGCGATTCTCGCGCTGCTCTCCTCGCTCGGGCCTTTCTCGATCGACATGTACCTGCCCGCCATGCCGCAGATGGCGGGGGCGCTCTCGGCTTCCCCCGCGGCGATGCAGATGACGATCACCGCCTATCTGATCGGCAACGCGGTCGGCCCTCTCTTCCTTTCGCCGCTGGCGGATTCCTGGGGGCGGAAACGGGCGCAGACTCTCTTTCTCCTCGGCTACGCCGGCGCTTCGCTCGCCTGCGCGCTCGCGCCGAGTGCGGAGGCGCTGATCGCCGCGCGGGTCGTGCAGGCGGTCGCCGCCGGGGCCTCGACCGCGGCGGCGCGGGCGATGCTCTCCGACCTCTTCAGCGGCGACGCGCTCTCCCGCGCCACTTCCGTCCTCATGACGATCTTCACCATCGGCCCGGTCGCGGCGCCGCTGATCGGCGCGGGGATGCTGGAGCTGACGGGCTGGCGCGGCATATTCGGCCTGCTGGTCGCCGTAGGGCTGCTTTCGCTCCTCCTCTTCCAGGTGCTCCCCGAAACGCTGCCGCCGGAGAAGCGGCGCCCCTACGCCCCCGGCGCCGTGCTGACGGGCTATGGCGCGATGATGCGGAACCCGCGCGCGATCCGCTATTTCGCCTCCACCTTCGCCTTCGCCTTCATGTTCTTCGGGATGCTCGCCTCCGCTCCCTTCATCTTCATCGAGCATTTCGGGATGAGCCCAATCAGCTTCGCCTGGCTCTTCGCGGCGATCTCCTGCGCGGCCTTCGCGGGCAACATCGTCAACGCCCGCTTCGTCTTCCGTTTCGGTTATGAGCGGATGCTGTCAGGCGCGACCCTTGCGCTCGCGCTCCTCGGCCTCGTGATGGGCGCCGTGGCCCTCACCGGGGCAGGGGGGCTCTGGGGCGTCTTCGCGGTGATGCTCTGGCTGATGGGCGTCTTCCATGTCAGCCTCGCGAACACGATGGCGGGGCTGATGAGCGTGGCGGGGGACCGCGCCGGGGCTGCCGGCGCCGCGCTGATCTTCTGGCGCTTCGTCGGCGGCGCGGCGGGCTCCCTCGCCGTCGGCGCCTTCGGGACGAGCGCGCCCTGGCCCTTCGCGCTCGTCATCATCCTCGGTGCGGCGGGCGCGCTCCTCGCCCTCAGGATCGGACGGGCAGGCGCGCCAGCCGCTCGGTGAGGAGGGCGAAGAACCCGTCAGCGTCTACGCTCCGGATGAAGGTGGCGTTCGGCGCACGCTTGGTCACGCGCCACCAATCCACGACCGTCGCGCCCAGGGTCAGTTCGCTTTCCGTCTCGATCTCGACATTCACGAAGCGCCCCGAGAAGAGTTCGGGCCTGAGCAGGTATGCGATCACGCAGGGGTCATGCAGCGGCGCGCCTTCGGAGCCATACTTTTCCTTGTCGAATCGCTCGAAGAAATGGGTGAGGCCGGCCACGGCGTCCCCCACCGCTGTTCCCATCCTTTCGAAGCCGGCGACATGGGCCGGCGTCGTCAGCGCCTGATGCGTGCAGTCGAGCGGGAGCATCGTGATCTTCGCGCCGGAATTCAGCACAATCTCCGCCGCCTCAGGATCGACGTAGATGTTGAACTCGGCCGAAGGGGTGACGTTCCCCTGCTCGAAATAGCCGCCGCCCATGAGGACGATTTCCTGAACCTTCCCGGCTATGTCCGGCGCCTTCTTCAGCGCCGTCGCGATGTTCGTGAGCGGGCCGAGCGGGCAGAGCGTCACGGCGCCGGGATGGGCGCGCACCGTATCAACGATGAAATCGACGGCCCCGGGCCAGAGCTTCATGGCCGGTTCCGGCAGGTCCGCCCCGTCAAGACCCGTCTTGCCGTGGACATTCTCCGCCGTCACGAGGGGACGGGAAAGCGGCGCGTCCGCCCCGGCGTAAACGGCGCAATCGGCGCGCCCCGCCAGCTCGCAGATCTTTCTGGCGTTCAGCGTGGTGAGCGGCAGCGGCACGTTCCCCGCGACGCAGGTGACGCCCATCACCTCCAGTTCCGCCGAGGCGAAGGCGAGCAGGAGGGCGACCGCGTCGTCCTGCCCCGGATCGGTGTCGATGATGATCTTCCGCGTCACGCGGCGACCCCGAAAACGTCCCGCGCGAAGCGGGGATAGGGGTTCGCGAGGTCCCGCGCGATCTCTCCCCGGATGAGGGCCAGGTCTTCGGCGCCGGGCGTCTCCGTCTCCGGCACGTGATCGGGCAGGTCGAAGGAGAAGCCCGTCTGATCCCGCACCTCCTCCACCGTCACGCCCGGATGGACGGAGGCGAGGCGGAAGCGGCCCTGCTTCCGGTCGAACATCATCACGCAAAGATTCGTGACGAGCGCGTGCGGCCCGCCGGGGCGGTGCACGCCCGGCTCCGAGACGCCGGGCGCGGAGATGAAGTCCACCCGCTGGGGGAAGACGCGGCGGGAATGTTCCAGCCGGAAGAGGATCACCTTCGGCACAAGGAAATAGAGATAGGCGGAGCCGAAGGCGCCGGACCAGCGGACGTCCATCTGCGGATAGGCGCCGATACCGTGCAGGTTGATGTTCGCCCGCCCGTCAATCTGCCCGCCGGAAAGGAAGAAGGCGTCGACCCGCCCCTGCGCCGCCTGGTCGAAGAGCTCCACCCCACCGTCGCAGCGATAGGCCGGAAGCTCCGAGCCGATGATGGAGACGCGCGCGCCCTCCCGCCGCGCGGTCAGCATCGCCGCCGCGCCCGGAATGGGGGAGAGGACGCCGCAGGCGATGTGGCCGGAGCCGGAGAGGAGCCCGGCGACGGCGTGGATCAGCTGTTCCTCCAGCTTCACATCGCTCATTCGGCCGCCCTCGGCGCAGCTTCGAGCCCGGAGAGATACGATGCGAAGCCCTCCGCCGTCTTCGCCGCGCGGGCATAGGACGCGATCTCCGCCTCATCCAGCGGATAGAGCCCCGGCGCTGCGGTCGGCCAGGCCCCGCGCGGCGCTTCCGTGAGCGCGGCGACATAGAGCGAGGAGACGAGATTGGGCGAGGCCGCATCGTCTTCCCGGAGGTCGTGCTCCACGATCTCCTCCACCGTCACGAGGCTCTGCTTCGCAGCGTGGGCGAGAGTTTTCAGCTCATGCCGCGGCCCGACCCAGACATTGCCGTACCGGTCGGCCTTCAGCGCGTGGATCAGCGCGAAATCGGGGCGGATCGGGGGCAGGATCACCACCGGGTCGCCGGGCGCGAAGGGGTTGTCGATCACCTTCCAGTCGGGCCGGTTGGCGAGCAGGTCCGAGCCGATGACTCCGCGGAGCGGAACGAAGGGCTGACCCTTCTCCCCGGCCTGAAGCGCCGCGTAGACGGCGGGGCAGGTCGCGTCCCGCACCTCGACAGCGCCCGATTTCACGGCCTCGACGAAGCGGGGCGCAAGGCCGAATTCGCCGAGCGTCACGCCCGAGGTCTCCACCACCTTCACGCAGCCGGCGCCGATCAGCATGTCGGCCACCATCGAGGCGGTGGGGATCGTGACGAGATGGAGATCGCGCGCGCCCCGCCGGATCAGCGCCCGGGCGAGCGCGATGGGCGAGAGCGGCTCCTTCGCAAGGCCGACGCTCGCGCCGTGGGGCACGAGTGCGGCCAGATCGTCGGGCGTGGAGAGAAATCGGGTCATGGCGGCCTCCTCGAGCTGATCCTGAACCCCCACGCGGCGTTTGCCAAGGCGGGGCGGATGGCCCATGCTCTTGAAAAACAGGGAGGGGCCGCAAATGGCCATGAAGCAGCTTTCGGGGATCGACGCTTCCTTTCTCTACATGGAGACGCCGGAGACGCCGATGCATGTCGCCGGGCTCACGCTCTACGATCTGCCGCCGGGCTTCACAGGCTCCTTCCACGAGCATTTCAAGCGGTTCTTCGCCGGTCGCGTGCACCTCATTCCGATCTTCGGGAAGAAACTGGCGAAGAGCGTCTTCGAAATCGACCATCCCGGATGGGTGGATGCGGAGCCGGATCTCGACTGGCATATCGAGGGACGCCGGCTGCCCGCACCCGGCACGCAGCGCCAACTGGAGGAGCTGGTGGGCGCTCTCCATGAGGAGCGACTGGACCGAACCCGCCCGCTCTGGCGCTTCACGGTGATAGAGGGGCTCGAATCAGGGCAGGTCGCCCTCTATTCGAAGGTCCACCATGCCGCCATCGACGGCGGGGCGGGCATGGTCATCACACAGGCGCTCTACGACCTTACGCCTGTTCCGCGCGAAGTGCCGCCGCCGGAGCCGAAGGCGCCGGAGCGCGTTCCAACCATTCCGGAACGCGCCGTTCTGGGCCTGCACGACATCGCCTCAAACCTCCTCCGCCAGCAATTGCGCCTCTTCGAGGCGGCTCCGAAGGCGGCGGGGCAAATCGCGGACCTGCTTGCCCCGGCGCTCAAGGGCGGCCTCTCGCTGCCGCAGCTCATCGCGCCGAAGACGCCCTTCAACGGGACGATCGGGGCGGCGCGGTCCTATGTCGCGCGATCTGTGCCTCTCTCTGAGGCGAAGGCCGTCGCGAAGGCGACGGGGACGACGATCAACGACGTGGTGATGGCGATCTCCTCCGGCGCGCTCCGCGCCTACCTCAACCGCCGCCGCGCGCTCCCGGACGCCGCGCTCGTCGCCTTCGTGCCGATCTCGCTGCGCGAGGCGGGGAACAAGGACCTCAACAATCAGGTCTTCGGCATGAACTGCCCGCTCGCCACGAATTACGGCGACCCGATGAAGCGGCTCAAGATCATCAACCGTGACTCGCGTTCATCGAAAACCGTGGCGGGCGGCCTGAAGGAGCTTTCGCCGCGGGACTACACGGTTCTCGGCGCGCCGATGCTGTTGCCCGGCCTCATGCAGCTTTACGGCGCGACGCGGCTTGCGGATGTGGCGCCGAATGCGGTCAATGTCGTGATCTCGAACAATGCCGGGCCGCCCGTGCCGCTCTACTGCGCCGGCGCGAAGGTGACGGCGCTCTATCCGGTGTCCATCCCGGTGCACGGCGTTGGCGTGAACATTACCGTGCAAAGCTATATGGATGCGCTCGATTTCGGCATCACGGCGGACGCCGCCTCCGTCCCGGACATCGAACGGATGGGAGACGATCTCGTCGCCGCCCATGCGGAACTGCGCGACGCCGCGCTCGGAAAGCCCGCGCCTTCGGCGCCGCCTGCCAAGCAACCGCCCGCGCTGCGCGTTTTCGCGCCGGCCGCTCCGGAGCCGAAGGCGGCCGGCGAGCGCCTCGCCAAGGCTGCAACGAGGAAACCGCGCGTGAAAGCCGCCAAACCCGCCGTCACGACCGCGAACCCGCCGTCGGCGAAGCCGGCGCGGAAGACACGGGTGAAGCCCTCCGAAGCGGCGACGAAGACACGTGCACGGAAGCCCAGGCCGCCCACCGTCGAATGACGTAGCGTCAGACGCGCGCGAAGCAATGGCGTTTTGTCACGCACGCGCCTACCTTTCTGTAAAGCCGGATTGACACCGGCGCGAAAGAAGGGGCCGCCGCATGTCTGAATCCGCCGCCGCGCCGAGCCGGGCGCTTCTCCTGATGGAGCTCCGGGCGATCCCGGAACTGTTCGGGTTCACCCTCTCCTGGCCGACGCTCGCGGCGATCTCGCCGCGCGGCGAGGGGCAGCCGGTGATGGTTCTGCCCGGCCTCGTGACGTCCGACAGGGCGACGGCGCCGCTCCGCTCACTCCTCTCGACGCTCGGCTATCCGACGAAGGGATGGGACCTCGGGCGCAATTACGGCCCGCTTCCCGGCATAGAGGATGGCATGAAGGCCCGTCTCGCCGCGCTCGCCGAGGCGCATGGCCGAAAGGTCAGCCTGATCGGCTGGAGCCTCGGGGGCATCTATGCGCGGCAGCTTGCGAAGATGATGCCGGAGCATGTCCGGCAGGTGATCACCCTCGGCTCCCCGTTCAATGGCGACCCGCGGGCCACCAACGCCTGGCGCGTCTACCAGTTCGCCTCCGGCCACAAGGTGGACGACCGGGACCGCCACATGGGCGGCGCGATTTCGGCCCCGCCGCCAGTTCCGACGACGGCGATCTACAGCCGGACGGACGGCGTCTGCAACTGGCGCACCTGCATCGAGGCGGCCTCCGACATCGCCGAGAACATCGAGGTCAAGTCGAGCCATTGCGGCCTCGGGCACGATCCCGCCGCGGCCTACGCCATCGCGGACCGGCTGGCGCAGAAGGAGGGCGAATGGTCGCCGTTCGACCGGGGCGGGCTCAGGACTTTCGTTTATCCCAAGCCCGAGAGCGCGTGAGGGTTTATCCCTTCTTGCCCTGAAGCTCGGAGAGAGCAGCCTCGACGCGCGTCTTCAGCACGTCGAGGCTGTCTGTCCCGCTTTCGCGCATGATCTCGCCCATCGCTGTCGCGTTCTTTACCGTGGTCTCGAAGCTCTTGCGTGCGAATTCCGCCTGCCGCGACATGAGGTTCGCCGGGTCGACCCCGCCCTTCGTCGCCTCCTGCACCATCTCGGATATCTCGGCCAGCGCCTCTTCCAGCGCAGCGCGCTGACGATCCATCATCGATTGCGCGCCGCGGGACTGGATCGCCGCCGCCTCCTGCAGGGCCTGCAGGTTCTTCCGGTGATGGTCGAGGATGTTCCCGATCTCGGGCTTTGGCAGGTTCATGTCCTGCCCGAACTTCGTGAACAGGTCGAGAAATGGGTTCTTCATCTGGTCGGCCATCGCAGGTCGCTCCTTCGCGCCGTCGGGTGCTTTGCGCCACCATGGCCGACCGGCCACGCGGAATCAAATACCGAAGACATGAACGAGGAGGATGTGGAGCGTAAGGCCGGCCAGCCCGCCGATCAGCATGCCGTTGAATCGGATGTATTGCAGGTCTCGGCCGATATTCGCCTCGATCAGCAGCGTGAGCTGGGCAAGGTCCCAGCCCTTCACCTGTTCGGCGATGAAGCGCCCGATCGCCGCCTTCTGGGCCGCGACGAAAGCGGAAAGGGCGGAGACCATGCCGGCGTTCACGTCCGCCCGCAGTTTCGGCTCGTCGCGGAGCGCGCGGGCCATGTCGGTCAGCAATGCGGCGAGGCGCT
Organism: Pikeienuella sp.; assembly: GCF_046290545.1. Taxonomy (NCBI): domain Bacteria; kingdom Pseudomonadati; phylum Pseudomonadota; class Alphaproteobacteria; order Rhodobacterales; family Paracoccaceae; genus Pikeienuella; species Pikeienuella sp. The sequence continues at coordinate 263,635 of NZ_JBKAGV010000015.1, forward strand.
CTGCGATCTGTGAGGATTCGGAGGCTGCGTCCTTCTCCGCGAAGGCGCGGAGCGCGGCCCAGAGCTGGTCCGCGATCTGCGCGAGTTCGGGGCGGGCGAGGAATGTCTCCTTCGCCGCCTCGATCCGCGCGCGGAACGTCCTCGAGCGCTTCACGCGGCGGATATAGGCGCGAAAGAACACTTCGAATTCCTGCCGGAGCGCGTGTTCCGGGTCCGCCTTCACCTCCTCCATGAGCGCGCCGGCCGTCTTCAGGATGCGGCGAAGGATCAGCGCGTCGGCGCGGAAGATGTTGAGGACGGTCGGCAGTTCCTCCGCCACGCGGCGGCGGATCGCTTCCACCGCCGCTTCGTCTGCGAGGAAGCGCTGCAGCGCCTCGATCACGCCGTCTAGCAGCTTCTGATGGCGGCCGCCCTCCGCCAGCCCTTCCGCCAGTTCGAGAGCAAGCGGCGCAATCTCCGTCTTCCGGAGCTGGATGGCGACGCGCTCCGCCGCAAAATCCTTCAGCCCGCTCTCTTCCATCGCCGCCAGCATCTGCGGCGCGAGACGCGCGACGAAGCGCGCGAGGGCCTCCGTCTTGTCCCGGTCCGAGAGCCAGGCGATCATCTCCCCGGCGAAATCGAGCTCCCTCAGCTTGGCCTCTACCGGGGCGGGGGCGAGGAAGTTCTCTTCGATGAAGGCGCCGAGGTTCTCCGCGATCCGGTCCTGATTCCGGGGAATGATCGCCGTGTGGGGGATCGGGAGGCCGAGCGGCCGCCGGAAGAGCGCGACGACCGCATACCAGTCCGCCAGCCCGCCGATCGCCGCCGCCTCGGCGAAGGCCGCGACATAGGCGAGCCAGGGAAAGCGCGGCTCCAGAAGCTTCGCGACGATCAGCACGACGACGCAGAGCGCCAGTGCGAGGGTTGCGAGGAGCTTCACGCGCCGCAGCTCATAGAGCTTGCGCCGCTCCTCCGGGTTCAGCATGGCGATCAAGCGGGCTCCTCCTGCTCGGCGCTTCCTGGCCTATATGGGCGCAGCCGGACCGGAGGCTATGTTGCAGTGCGATAGAAAGGTCAACTCCGCATCGACGGGCCGTATCTCCTGACCTTGCCGTTCGCGAAATAATCACACTAGCGCAAGGCGTAAGCAGATTTGCGATTGCGCCGCGGAATTTTATGTTGCAAGTGCGAAGAGTGACTCCTATATCCACCGCATCCCGGGTCGATCATCGACCGGGCCCGACCCATAGCTTAGATCAAGGATGGACCTGAAATGACCACCGCCGCCAAGAAGACCGCCGCCAAGACCGAAGATTTCTCCGCCGCCAAGATCGCGGACGGCGCGCGCGAGTTCGTGACGCGCACCGCCGCCTCCGCCAAGGAGCGGACCGAGAGCGCCTATGAGGGCGCGCAGAAGTTCAATTCCGGCCTCGAGAAGACGATGAGCCGCCTCGTGACCGGCTATGTCGGCATCCTCTCCGAGATCGCCGACGCTTCCCGCGCCAACACGCTGCACACGCTCGCGATGGTCGAGAAGCTGGCGCAGGCGAAGTCGGTGACGGAAGCCGGCCAGATCCAGGTCGACTATGTTCGTGAGTACGCCACCGCGAACTATGACCGCGCCCGCAACGCCTTCGCGCAGACGCGCGATGTCGTGACGGAGGGCGCCGAGGCGATCCGCGAGGGCGTCGCCGAGGTTCTGCCGATGACCAAGAAGGCCGCGTAAGCGCCAACCCCCGAAAGGGGACAGTGAGAGCGGCCCGCGCCATCGGCGCGGGCCGTTTTCGTTTCAGTCGTCAGTTTCCACGAGCGCGCCGTAGACCATGTTCCGCAATTGCGCGCGAAGCGGGATGCGGTGCTTGGGGGACTGCATCATGTAGAGGACGAACATGTCGTTCTCCGGATCGGCCCAGTAATAGGTGCCGGCGGCGCCGCCCCAGTTGTACTCGCCCACGACGCCCATGGCCGGCGCGCCCGCCGCGGCTCGCACCGCGACGCCGAGGCCGAAGCCGTAGCCGCCGCCGGGGAGATAGTACTTGCCGGGCTTGATCCCGCGCGGGGCGAGGTGATCAGCCGTCATGTAGGCGACCGTCGCGGGGGCGAGGAGGCGGACGCCGTCGAGTTCGCCGCCGTTCATCAGCATCTGGGCGAAGCGGGCGTAGTCATGCGCGGTGGAGACGAGGCCGCCGCCGCCGGATTCGAAGACGCGGGGCTGCGCCGGGTCGAACATCGCCAGCGGGCCGACGCCCATGTCCTCGGCCAGGGCCTCGGCGAGGCGGGCGCGCTCATCCTCCCGGTCGGCCCAGAAGCCGGTGTCCTTCATGCCGAGCGGGCTGAATACGCGCTCCTCCATCACCTGGCCGAGCGGCTTGCCCTCCACTACCTTGATGAGGGCGCCGAGCACGTCCGTCGAGCGGCTGTATTCCCAGACTTCGCCGGGGTGATGTTCGAGCGGCAGGCCGGCGATGACGCGCGCCACCTCCCGGTTGTCGAAGCCGCCGTTCTCGACATTCGCGGCGTTCAGCGCGTCCCGCGCCGGGCCGGCGCCGAAGAAGCCGTAGGTCAGGCCGGCGGTGTGAAGGAGGAGGTCATGCACCGTCATCGCGCGGCGGGCGGGGGCCTCGCCCTCTTCCGTCAGAACCTTCATTTCCTTGTATTCGGGGAGGTAGGCGTGGACGGGATGGGAAAGGTCGAGCCTGCCTTCCTCCACCAGCATCATCGCGACGACGGAGGTGACGGGCTTCGTCATCGAATAGATGCGGAAGATCGAATCCTCCGTCATCGGGTCGCCGCCGGGGCGGCGGAGGCCCATCGTGGAGAGATGCGCGATCTGGCCGTCGCGGACGATCATCATGATCGCGCCGGGGAAATCCCCGCGCTCGATCCGGGCGGAGATCGCGGCGTCGAGCGCGGCGAGGCGCGCCTTGTCGAAGCCGAGCGCCCCAGCGTCGCCGCGGGGAAGCTCCGCCGCCGAGGCGGAGAAAAGGCCGAGGGCGAGCGCCCCGGCGAGAAGGCCGAACCCTTGTTTCATGCGTCGTCTCCCGTGTCTGGCCCCGTTCGGGGTCTCACGCGCCGTTGGCGCCTGCAGGCAGGGTAGGGGAGCCGGAACGGGCGCGCAACCGGGAGGAGATAAGGGGCCCAGGAGGCCATAACCATGGTTATCGGGTTCGGAGGCTTGATTTTGCAGGATTTTTTTCGTGATCGGCTTTGAAATATTCGTGGGAGAGCCCCGGACCGAGCCCGGGGCTCCCGCGCTTCAGGCGCCGACCCAGACGTCCAGATTGTAGCGCCCCGAGGCGATCAGTCCTTCGAGCCAGGCCTCCGAGGCTTCCGCCGGCCCCTCCGTCTCCTCATGGTGGATGCGGATGAGGGTGCGGCGCACGTCGGGCTCCATGCGGGCGCCGTCGCCGCAGACGAAGATGCGGGCGCCGCCCTCGATCAGGCGCCAGACGTTCGCCCGCTCCTCGCGCAAGAGATCCTGCACATAGGTCTTGCTCTCCCCGGCGCGGGAGAAGGCGGTGCGGAGCTCCATGATCCCTTCGGCCGCCCAGCCCTCAAGCTCCTCTCGGTAGAGGAAATCCTCCTCGGGCTTGCGGCAGCCGAAGAAGAGCATGGCGGGGCCGAGCGCGGCGCCCTGCGCCTTCAGCGCCGCCCGCTCCTGACAAAAGGCGCGGAACGGGGCGAGGCCGGTGCCGGGACCGATCATCAGGAGCGGCGTCGAGGGATCGTCGGGCAGGCGGAAATTCGCCTTCGTCTCCTTCAGCGCCGCATAGATCTTCCGCGAGGCGACGCGCCCGGCGAGGAAGGTGGAGCAGGCGCCGCGGAAGCGGCCCTCGCCCGAGAGATGCGGCCCGTCAACCACGCCGACGGTGATCGTGCAGGTCTCGGGCGAGGCCAGCGGCGAGGAGGAGATGGAATAGTAGCGCGGCGCCAGCATCGGCGTCATTTCGAGGAAGGCGGCGAAGGGCAGTTCGCAGGCCGGGAAGCGCTCCAGCAGGTCGAGGACGGAGACGCGCTTGAGGAAAACCTCGGCGCGGTACGACTCTCCCGCCAGCGCCTCGAGCGCCGGTTTCGAGCGCGGGCATTCGGTGGCGGCGGCGAGCGCGGCGACCTCCTTCCGGCTCGCCACGGCCTGAAGCTCCAGAAGCTCCGTCAGCAACTGACGCGTCGAGAGCGCGACGTCGAGCGGGAGCTGCGCATGGCCGCCGGCGGGGGCGGAAAGCTTGATCCGCGTCTCGGCATTGAGGCCGAACCGCGCCTCGACCCGCCCGACCAGCGCGGCGGCGTTCCGGGGCGCGACGGCGAGATGGTCCCCCGCCCGGTAGGTCATGCCGGGCTCCAGCTTCACCTCGACATGGCGGGTGGAGCGCGGCGAGCCGGCCGCCTGAAGCTCCCGGTTCTCCATGATCTTCAGGCGCTTGGCGCTCATCTGGCGGATCAGGGCGTTTTCCGGCGCCTCCGACAGGAACTCGACCTGGTAGCGCGGCCCGGCGGCGGGCGCGGCGGCGAAGTCGATCTTCAGGTCGAGCGCCCTGGCGATGGCGGGGAAGAGGCCACCGATCCAGCCCTGCACCGCCTCGTCGATATCCTCCTTGGCGTCCACTTCCGCGGTATCGGCGATGCGCGTCGCGCCGAGGCGCGTCAGCGCGGCGTCGATCCGGCGGGGGATCGCCTGGAAGGTCGCGGCCCAGTCCGAATGGCCGCAGCCGAGGAGGGCGTAGCGCACGCCCGCAGCGGCGCCGGCGGGCGCGCTTTCCGCCCATTCGAGGAACTTCCCCGCATTGTCCGTCGGCGCGCCGTTATAGGAGGCGGCGGCGATGACGACGGCGCCGCGCGTGGGCATTCTGCCCGCATACTCGTCGAGCGGGGCGAGCACGGTCTCGAACCCGTTCGCCTCGGCCCGGTTCGCCACCTCGCGCGCGAATTCCTCGGTGGAGCCGAGATTGGAGCCGTAGAGAACGAGCGCCGGCGCGCCGTGGGTGGGGCGCTCCGCCGCGCGGGCGAGCCCTTCCGCGCCCTCTTCCGCCGGGCCGACGCCGCCGGGGACGAGGCGGGAGCGGGTCACCTCCTCCCGCAGCTTTACGCGCATGGTGAAGCCCTCGGGCTTGATCGAGAGGCTTTCGCGGATTTTCAGCTTGTATGATTTGTGATCGATCAGGCGGAAGCGCTGGAGGATCATGCCGATCACCAGCGTCGCCTCCTGAATCGCGAATTGCCGGCCGATACAGGCGCGCTGCCCGTTGCCGAAGGGCTTGTAGGCGTTGACCGGGCGGGACGCGACCGCATCCCGGCTGAACTGCTCGGGGTCGAACGCCTCGGCGTTCTCGCCCCAGACCGCCTTGTCCCGGTGCAGCATGAGGGAGAGGACGGTGATGAAGGTGCCGGCCTTCAGCTTGTATTTCCCGGCCAGCATCTGATCCTCATAGGGATAGAGGCCGAAGGCCGGCGCGGTGGGCCAGAGGCGCAGCGCCTCGAACAGGATCTGCTGGATATAGGTGAGCCGGTTGACCTCGCGAATCGTCGGCTGCACCGCGATGTCCCGCCCCAGCACCTCGTCCACCTCCCGATACGCCTTTTCCAGCACGTCGGGATGGTTGAGGAGGTAGTAGAGGGTGAATGACATGAGGCCCGAGGTCGTCTCGTGCCCGGCGATCAGGAAGGTGTTGATCTGGTAGCGGATGTTCTCGTCCGACAGGCTCTCCCCCGTCACCTTGTCCACGCCCTGGAGCATGTAGTTGAGGAGGTCGTTCGTCGCCGCGCCGCCGCCCTTCCGCCGCTCGGCGATGATGTCGTCCACCAGCTTGTTCATGTAGGCCGTATCCTCCTCCAGCTGGCGGAGGCGGGCGCGGAGGATCGTCTGCTCGAAGGGGAGGCCGCGCTGGACCATGCAGGTTTCGAGTGACCGCGTCAGCGCGTCGATGAACGGGTGGTAATCCTGCCGGTAGAAGGAGTTGAAGCGATAGTCGAAGCCGCAGAGGCCGATCGTGTCCAGCGCCACGGCGGTCATGTCGTGGACGACGTCGATCTCGTCATCCGCGTTCAGCCGCTCCCATTTGGTGACGAGCTGGTTCGCCACGTCGAGCATCATCGGCATGTAGTTGTTCATCGCCTGCCGCCCGAAGGTCGGCAGCAGGATGTTGTGCGCCTTGCTCCAGTTCGGGGCGGACGTGTCTCCGGTGAAGAGCCCGTCCCCCGCGATGGAGCGGACGCGGCGGAGGGCGCCGCGCACCGCCTTGTCGTATCGGCTCTCGTCGCAGAGCTCGTCCATCAGATGCGCGCCGGAGGCGACGACGAGGGGCGTTCCCATCATGTCGAGCCGGAAGATCGGCCCCATCTCCCGCGTGATCTCCATGAGGTTCTGGAGCGGACGGTCCTTGTCCACCGTCAGCATGTTGCCGATGATGGGGGACTTCGGGGGCTCGGGGATCCGGCCTTCGATAACCTTGGTCGCCATGCGTTCGCTCCCTTTGGGCCGCTCTTCGTGCTTTCTTGCGAAGATAGGGCCGAAAGAGTCAAAGGGCGCCGTGGCGGCGCCGTCAACGCCGGAGGGTGAAAATGCAGGTCGCGCAGTCGTTCAGCATCGAGGCGATCCGCGTTCCCGTGAAGCGGGCGAAGACGCTGGAGCCCGAAAAGGTCGCCGCGCTGGCGGAGGACATGCTGGAGAACGGGCAGAAGACGCCGATCATGGTGCGGGCGGACGGGGACAGGTTCGTGCTCGTCGAGGGGCTGCACCGGCTGGAGGCGGCGAAGGCGCTCGGCGAGACGAAGATCGAGGGGTATCTCGTGCAGCCGCGGCGGTTCTGAAGCCCCTCACTCCGCCGGAGCGCCCCCCAGCTCCCGGGCCAGCATCTTCTCCACATGGCCGCGCGGCTTCGTCAGCCGGGCGAGGCGGTCGTAGAGGACGGGGGTGACGAAGAGCATCAGCACGGTCGCGAGGGAGAGGCCGGCGATGATGACGGTTCCGATCGCCACCCGGCTCTCCGCCCCCGCGCCGCTCGCGAAGACGAGGGGAGTGGCGCCGAGGACGGTGGAGACGGCTGTCATCATGATCGGGCGGAGGCGGAGCACGGCGGCGTTGACCACAGCGTCCCGCACCTCCAGCCCTTCGTCGCGAAGCTGGTTGGCGAATTCGACGATGAGGATGCCGTTCTTGGCGATGAGGCCTATCAGCAATATCACGCCGATCTGCGAATAGATGTTCAGCGTCAGCCCCCCGAGCGTGAGCGCATAGACGGCGCCCGCGACGCCGAGCGGCACGGTGAGCATGATCGAGATCGGGTGCACGAAGCTCTCGAACTGCGCGGCCAGGACGAGGAAGACGATGAGGAGCGCGAGGGCGAAGACGAAGCCCGCCCCCGCCTCCTGATCCTTGAAGGCGCGGGACTGGCCCTCATAGCCGATCGCCGCCTCCGCGGGCAGGAGTGCGCGCGCCTCCGCCTCCAGCGCGGCGAGGGCGTCGCCGAGGCTGTAGCCCTCGGTGAGGGCGGCGGAAAGCTCGATCGAGGGCAGGCGGTCATAGCGCCGAAGCTCCGGCGCGGCGGCGTTCTCCGTCATCGTCACGAGGGCGCCGAGCGGGACGAGGCTCGCGCCGTCGCCGGAGCGGACGAAGATGTTGGAGATGTCCGAGGGCGTGCGCCGGTCATCCCGCTCCGCCTGGAGGAGCACGGGATATTCCCGCCCGCGGCTCACGAAGGTCGTGACCTCGCGGGAGGCGAACATGGTCTGGAGGGTCGAGGCGATGATCTCGGCTGAGACGCCGAGATCGTCCGCCCGTTCGCGGTCGATCTCGATGTCGAGCTGGGGCAGGTTCTCCTCGTAGTCGAGCTCGGGATTGACGAGGCCGGGATTGACGCGGGCGGCGGCGAGCAGCGCCTCGGCCCATTCCTTCACCAGCTCGAAATCCGGGCCGCCGATGATGATGCGCACCGGGGTCGAGGAGCCGCGGAGGCCGAGGCCCGCGGGGGTGACGGGGAAGCCGCGGGCGACGGTCACCTGGCCCATCTTCGGCGCGATCTCCCGCACGATCTCCGCCACGTTCCGCTCCCGCTCCTCCCACGGGGCGAGGCGGAAGACGACAAAGGAGCGGAAGGGGCGGCCGAAGGAGCCGGAGAAGGTGAAGATCGCGGCGATTTCCCCTGTATCGCGCAGGGGGATCAGGATCTCCTCCACCTGCCGCGCCGCGATGTCCGTATGTTCGAGCGTGGAGCCCTGCGGTGCGGTGAGCGGCACGAAGCCGACGCCCCGGTCTTCCCGCGGGGTCAGCTCGCGCGGGAGGGATTCATAGAGCGGCCAGGCGCCTGCGGCCGCGACGACGGCGAGGGAGAGGACGACGAGCGGCGCGCGGACTGCGGCGCCGAGCGCACGGCGATAGGCGCGGGCGATCAATCCTTCCCGCCGCTTGCCGACCTCGCCCCTCTCCTGCGCCTGTTTCGCCTGCCGGCCGGAGAGGAGCCGCGAGGCGAGGGCGGGGCAGGCGGTGAGGGCGACGAAGGTGGAGATCGCGACGGCGCTGGCCATGACCCAGCCGAACTCGATGAAGAGCCGCCCGACCTGGCCGGGGAGGAAGGAGAGCGGCACGAAGACGGCGATGAGCGTCACGGATGTGGCGAGGACCGCGAAGGTCACCTGCCGCGCGCCGTTGAAGCTCGCCGCCAGCGGCGATTCCCCCTCCTCGATCCGGCGCTGGATGTTCTCCAGCACCACGATGGCGTCATCGACGACGAGGCCGATGGCGAGGAGGAGCGCGAGGAGCGTGAGCGTGTTGATCGAGAAGCCGAAGCCGCCGATCAGGATGAAGCAGCCGACCAGGGCGACGGGAATGGTGATCGCCGGCACCATCGTCGCGCTGAAGGAGCGGAGGAAGACGAGGATCACGAGCACGACGAGGCCGAGCGAGATCATCAGCGCCGTCGTCACCTCCCGGATCGAGGCGCCGACGAAGATCGCGTCGTCCGAGCCGACGGTGATCTTCATACCCTCCGGCAGCGACTCGGAGAGCGCGGCGATTTCCGCCCGCACCGCCTCCGAGATCGCCAGCGTGTTGGACTGGGATTGCCGAAGGATGGCGACGCCGATCGCGTCCACGCCGTCAGAACGGACGATGGTGCTGTCGTCCTCGACGCCCGCCTCCACCCGCGCCACGTCGCCGAGCCGCACCGGATAGCCCGCGACGCGGTCGATCACCACGTCGCGGAAATCGTCGAGGCTGCGGAGGCGGCTGTTGAGGCGGACGGAAAGCTGCCGCTCCACCGACTTCACGTCGCCGGCCGGCAGCTCGACATTGTTGCGCCGGAGCGCGGCCTCCACATCCGCCACGGTGAGGTTGCGCGCGGCGAGCGCCCGCCGGTCGAGCCAGATGCGGACGGCGAAGGGCCGCTCGCCATAGATCTGGATGTTCGCGACGCCGTCGATCGTCGCCAGCCTGTCCCGCACGAAGCGGTCCACGTAGTCGGTGATTTCCGCGGTCGTCATCCGGGTCGAGGTGATGGCGAGGCGCATCACCGGGTCCGCGTCCGCGTCCGACTTGACGACCTGCGGCTGGTCCGCCTCCTCCGGCAACTGGGCGGTGACGCGGCCCACCGCGTCCCTCACGTCGTTGGCGGCGATGTCGACGTCCCGCCCCGTCTCGAATTCGATGGTGGTCTGGCTCCGGCCCTGCCGGCTGGTGGAGGAGATCGAGCGGATGCCGGCGATGGAGGCCGCCGCGCCCTCGATCACCTCGGTGATGTCGGTGTCCACCACTTCCGGCGCGGCGCCGCGATAGGTCGTCGTCACGGTGACGACGGCGGAGTCCACGTCCGGCAATTCGCGGATCGGGAGTTCGCGAAGCGCCGCGACTCCGAAGACGATGATGAGGAGGCTGGCGACGGCCGCGAGGACGGGGCGGCGGACGGAAATGTCCGAGAGCGTCATGACTTGGGAGCCTCCTCGACCGCGGCCCCGCCGATCACGTTGACCTCGGCCCCGTCCCGCACCGATTGCAGGCCGCGGGTGACGACAAGGTCGCCCGCCGCCACGCCGGATTCGATGGCGACGACGCCCGATTTCCGGAGCCCGGTGACGACGGCGCTGCGCCGCGCCTTTCCCTCTTCCACGACGAAGACGTAGGTGTCCGCCGCCTGGGCCACGATCGCCTCTTCCGGCGCGACGAGCTTCTCCGACGAGGAGAGCGTGATGGAGAGGGACATGAACATGCCCGCCGGCAGTTCGCCCTCCGGGTTGGGAATGGTCGCGCGCGTGCGGAATGAGCGGCCCACCGGATCAACCCGGCTGTCCACCGCGGCGATTTCCCCGATGAAGGTCCGCTCCGGGAAGGCGGCGGTGATCGCCTCGATCTGCATGCCGATGGCGATCTCGGCGTAGAGAACCTCGGGCAGGGCGAACTCGACCTCGATCTCGCTCAGATCGTCGATCCGCGTCAGCACGTCGCCCTCGTCCACCCGCGCGCCGAGATCGGCGTCCGTGAGGCCGACATGCCCGTCGAAGGGCGCGCGGATCGTCCGGTCCGCCAGGCGGCGGCGGGCGCGCTCCAGCGTCGCCTCGGCCACGGCGAGGCGGGAGATCGCCTGTTCGACCGCGCTTTCTGGGATCGCGGCGGAGCGGCGGAGGGTCTCCGCCCGCTCGGCGGCCTGCCGCTGCTCCATGACCAGCGCCTCCGCCTCCGCAAGGTCCGCGCGCTCGATCTCGTCGTCGAGCCGGGCGAGGATGGAGCCTGACTCCACCTGCTCCCCGGTATTGATGGCCAGCTCCACGATCCGGCCCGAGGCGAGGGGCCGCACCTCCACCGATTGCCGGGCGCGGGTGGTGCCGACGGCCTCCACCGTCCGCTCCATGACCGCGAGCCGCACCGCCTCGACCTCAACCGAGGCGGCCCGCGCGCCGCGGCGCGGAGAGTCCGCCGCGCCCTCGCCGGCGCCGAATTCGCTGCGCCAGATCTCGTAGCCGCCGAAGCCCACGCCCGCGAGCACAAGCAGTATCAGGATTTGTCGCCAGATCGCCATGTGTCGCCCCGCTCCGCGCCATCCGGTCAACGCGCCGCCGCCGCACTTCCGTCGATACCTAGCGCGGCCGGAGACGCCCGTCGACGCCGCCTTCGACTTTTCCGACTTCGAGAGAAAGACTCATAAAACTATAGATTAAACGAAATACAAAAATGAGCAGATGACTTTCATCGTGACTAACGCTGTTAACCACAGCTTATTCCGCCAATCGCAATTTCACCGCGTTGTGTCGGGCGACCTGAGCGGAGTTCGCCGGCCTCGCGTGTGAGAGGCCGCCGCCGTGAAGCCGCCCCGGTGTGTGGGGAGTTGCGGGTGATGGCCGGCATTCATTCGGCGGACGTGCGTGCGGAACATCTTGGCGGCGGCGCGCCCGCGGTGAGCGAGGACCTCTTCGGGGGCAACTTCCTCTTCGACCGGGATCGGGCCGTCTCCGGCGGCAGCTTCGACGCCAAGGCGGAAGCGCTCGGCGCGAGCTTCCTGCGCTATCCGGGCGGCACCATCGCGGAGCGGCATTTCGACATCACGGATCCGGACCGGACGGCCGATGCGGGCGCGCATGGCCCGCTCGAACCCCTCTCCGACTTCATCGCCTACGCCGCAGGGCGGGAAGCCGGGTGGGCCCTGGTTCTGCCGATGAACGACTATTCGCACGCCGTCGCCTCCGGCGCGATGACGATGGCGGCCGCGCGCGCGGAGCTTCGCGGATTTCTGGAGGCGCTGAAGGCCGGCGCCTATGGCGCACACATGCCTGAGGTGATCGAGCTCGGCAACGAGTTCTATGACTACGCAGGGATGGGCGAGGAGGCGCTCGCCGCGGTCTACGCCCCTGCCGCCCGCGCCTTCGCGGAGGAGATCCGCGCCGTGATGGGCGGGGCGGTGGAGATCGCCGTCCAGGCGGGGCGGACGGAGGCTGCGAACGGGACGGTGCTGGAGGCCTTCGCCGGCGCGGGCGGCCTCGTGGACAGCGTGATCGTCCATTCCTATCCGTGGACGGTCGATCAGGTCGTCTGGCACCATCAGCAGCGGCTCGCCGTCGCCGACGCCTGGCGCGCGGCGGGGCTGGCCGAGGGCGTTTTCCTTTCCGAATGGAACATGGCGAACGATTTCGCCGTCGGCGGCGTTCCCGTCTCCACGGCGGAGATCGAGCGCGGGATGGCGCAGGCGGCGGCGATGATCGAGCTTCTTTCCGGCTTCGCGAAGGCCGGCGTCACCCGCGCGGCGGTCTGGCCGATCCAGCAGAACACGCCAGGCGACCTTGGCGGCGACGAGGGCGAATGGGCCTCCGGTGAGGCGAAGCTGAGCCCGCGCAACCTCACGCTGGCGGGCGAGAGCTTTCGCCTGATGTCCGAGGTCCTGCCCGGGTTGAAGCCGCTGGAGACGGCGAATCTGGACATAGACGGCGCGGCGGAGGCGGCGCGCTTTCGCGATGAATTCCTGATCGAGGCCTTTCAGGGGGAGGGGAAGCTCGTCGTCTTCGTCTCCGCCTTCGCGCTGACGGCGGGGCAGCTTGGTTCGACCGTTCGCCTTGATATCGACGGCGCCTTCGCCGGCGCGACGGTGACGACGCTGCGCGCGGGCGGGCCCGACCCGCTCGACCCCAATGCGCCCGCGCTGGTGGCCGAGGCGCGGCTTGACGGGGTGCGGAGCGCGGGCGACCTCGCGCTCGTCTTCTCGGATTCCTACGAGATCAAGCGGGTCGTCTTCGACCTCGCGCCGGAGCCCGAGCCAAGGGCTGACGCCTCGTCCGGCCGCATCGTCGGCGGCTCGGGGGATGACCGGCTCCGCGGCGGCGAGAGCGAGGAGATCATCGTCGGCCGGCGCGGCGCGGACACGCTGCGCGCCGGGGACGGCGACGACCTCGCGCGCGGCGGCGGCGGCGCGGACCGGCTGGTCGGCCAGCGGGGCGACGATCTCCTGATCGGCGGGCCGGGCGCGGACCTTCTGCGCGGCGGGGGCGGGGCGGATGCGCTGCGCGGCGGCGGCGGCGCCGACAAGCTGATCGGCAACGGCGGCGGAGACACCCTCGCCGGCGGAAAGGGCGACGATGTTCTGAAGGGCGGCGGCGGCGCCGACCTCTTCGTCTTCCGCCCCGGAGACGGAGCCGACATCGTGAAGGATTTCGCGCCGGGGCTCGACCGGCTCGCCTTCGAGGGCGGCCTCGCGCCGGGCGACCTCTCGACGGAGGACGGGCCGGGCGGCGCGCTCGTCTCGTGGCGCGGCGGCTCCGCGCTGCTGCAGGGCGTATCGGTCGACGCGCTCGGCGACGGGGACTTCCTGTTCTGAGGCGGGGCGAAGAAAGATTCGCGCAATGCGGGAAATCTGGATAGCCATTCCGGCTGGCGGAAACAGCGCGCCGCTATCCCGCGACGCCGATTCGCCCGGACGGAGGCCATGGCCGCTATCCGAATTTCATCGGGCGTATACGCGGCCAATGGCAGACCGGTCGCGGCGGAGTTCTTTGGCGGCAATTTCCTCTTCGACCGGGACCGGGCCGAGATCGGCGGGACCTTCGACCTGAAGGCCGACGCGCTCGGCCTCACCTTCCTTCGCTATCCGGGCGGCGGCGTGGCGGAGCGGTTCTTCGACCTCTCGGACCCGGATAGGACCTCCGCGCCGGGCGCGCGCGGGCCGCTCGAGCCGCTGTCCGGCTTTGTCGGCTATGCGGCCGCGAAGGCGCTTCCCTGGTCGCTGGTGATCCCGGTGAATGACGCTGCGCATGACGTGGCCGCAGGACGGATCGGGATCGACGACGCGCTCGCGGAGCTTCGCGGCTTCCTCTTGCGCCTGAAGGCCGGCGAGTTCGGCCCGGCCATGCCTGCGGTGATCGAGATCGGGAACGAGTATTTCTCCTTCCCCGGCTTCACCGGCAAGGAGAACGCGACGATCCATGCGCCCGTCGCGGCGGCTTTCGCGGAGGAAATCCGCGCCGTTTTCGGCGATACGGTCCAGATCGCGGCGCAGGCCTGTCACACGCGCGGCGGCAACGACATCGTCACCGCCGCCTTCTCGCCCGGGCTCGTCGACGCGGTGATCGTGCACGCCTATCCGCCGACCCTGGCCGAGATCGAGCCGCAGGCCGGGCTTTACGCCGACCTCGCGGCGGCGTGGATCGAGAAGGGCCTCGCCCGCACGATCTTCCTTTCGGAATGGAATCTCGCCTCGAACTTCCGGAACGATTCGGGGCGCATCCTCACGGAAGCCGATCAGGAGCTGGGCATGGCGCGGTCGGCGGCGCTGATCGAGATGGCGGGCTTTTTCCTCCGGGCCGGCGTCAGCAGGGCGAGCGTCTGGCCGGTTCAGGAGAACACGCCCGGCGACCTGGCGGGGGACGAAGGCGAGACGGCGGCCAACGCGCCGCGGCTGAGTGAGCGGAGCCTGACGCTGGCAGGCGAGGCGTTCAGGCTGATGTCGGAAAGCCTTGTCGGCCTCCGGCCGCTCGGGGAGCTCGATGTCGACATCGACGGGGCGGACGAGCCGGGCCGCTTCGCCTCCGAACTGCTCGTCGAAGGCTTCGGCGACCGTGAGCGCCTCGTCGTCTTCATCTCCGCCTACGACTTCCCGCAGGAGAGGCTTGGGGAGCCGGTCACGCTTTCCATCGACGCGCCGTTCCGCGGCGCGACGCTCACCCGGCTCCTCGCCGAAGGGACGGACCCGCTTGACCCGAACGCGCTCCCGTTCGTCGAGACGCTGGACTTCGCCGGGCTGCGCGACGCGGCGGAGCTGCCGCTGATCTTCTCCTCCCCCTACGAGACGGCGCGGATCGAATTCACGAAGCCGCCGCCGGCCAGTCTCAGGGGCGCGGCGGAGGCGGAGCGGCTCGCGGCCGGAGCGGGGGACGACGTCATTCGCGGCCTCGGCGGGGATGACCGGCTCATCGGACGGCAGGGGGCCGACACGCTGCGCGGCGGCGCCGGCGAGGACACGCTGCGCGGCGGCGCCGGGGCGGACCGGCTTTTCAGCAACCGGGGTGAGGACAGGCTTGTCGGCGGAGCCGGGGATGACACGCTGACCGGCGGGCGGGGCGACGACGTTCTGGTCGGAAACAGGGGCGCGGACCTGCTGGAAGGCCGGGCCGGGGCGGACCGGCTCATCGGCGGCGAGGGAGCGGACACGCTCATCGGGGGCGCCGGGGCGGATCTCTTCGTCTTCAGGCTGAACGACGGGGCGGACGAGATCCGGGATTTCGAGCCGGGCCTCGACAGCCTGATCCTTCCCGGCGGCGCCCTTCTCGGCGTCGCCGCCCGAGGCGAGGATGTTCTCCTTCGCCATGCGGGCGGGGAGGTTCTCGTCCGCAACCTCGATCCGGCGGACTTCGCCCGGTTCCAGCCGGACGGTTCGGATCACGACGACCTGTTCTAGCCGCCCCGACCGCTCACGCGCCGAGGGCGCGGGCGAGACCGTCCCGCGCGGCGAGGAGGGCGGGGAGGAGCGCCTCGGCGCCCTGCGCCTCGATGCGATCAGACGGCGCGGCGACGGCTATGGCGGCGAGGAAGGCCCCGTCGGGCGTGAGAAGCGGCGCCGCGATTCCGGTGACGCCGATCTCGTAGCCGTCCCGGCAGAGCGACCAGCCGCGCGCGGCGGCGAGCTCCGCCGCGGCGGCGACCGCTTCGGGATTCGTCATCGTCGCGGCGGTGACCGCGGCCAACGGCGGGCGGAGGCGCGCCGCCCGCTCGGCCGGCTTGAGGCTTGACAGCCAGGCGAGGCCGGAGGCGGTGGCGTGGAAGGGCAGGGTCTCCGCCGGGTCGAGATTGATGACATTGGCGCGGTGCGGTAGCCGGATCGCGACCGAGATCATGCCGGAGGGGCCGGGGACGGAGACATGCGCCGTCTCCCCCGTCGTCTCGGTCAGCGCCTCCGCCGCCGCGGCGGCGAGCCGGCCGAGCGGGGCCGTCGCCTCCCGCACCCGCGCGAGGGTGAGAAAGCCGGGCCCGAGCCGGTATTTCCGGCTCTCCCCGGCCTGCTCCACGAAGCCGTGGCGGGCGAGCGCGGCGAGGAGCCGGTGCGCCGCCGCCTTGTCGAGCCCGGCGAGGCGGGCGAGCTCGCTGAGGCCGAGCGCGCCCCGTTCCGCCGTGAACTGGGAGAGGAGCGTCATCGCCTTGTCGACCGTCTTCACCCGCGCCCCCGGCTTGACAGCGGCGCCGCCGCTTCGAAAACTCGCAACTGCGGTGAAAATAGTGAACCGCCTGCGCGCCATGCAAGGGGAAACGATGCCGAACGAAGCCGGGGCCCAGCCGACCATCCTCATCATCGGCACCTATGACACGAAGGCGGAGGAGCTGGCCTATCTCGCGGAGCGGATCGGCGCGGCAGGGGGCGCGGCGCTGACGATGGATGTCTCCGTCCTCGGCGACCCGCCGGGGCCGGTGACGGTGACGAAGCACGAGGTCGCCGCCGCAGGCGGCGGCTCGATCGAGGAGGCGGCGGGGTTCGGGGACGAGAACCTCGCCATGCAGCTGATGGCGCGGGGCGCGGCTTTGCTGACGCGTCGGCTTTTCGACGAGGGGCGGATCGGCGGCATGATCGCGCTCGGCGGCACGATGGGGACGGACCTCGCGCTCGACTGCGCGCGGGCGCTGCCGCTCGGCGCGCCGAAATACATCGTCTCGACCGTCTCCTTCTCCCCGCTCATCCCGGCCGAAAGGCTGGCGCCGGATGTGCAGATGATCCTCTGGGCGGGCGGGCTCTACGGCCTCAACCCGGTCTGCCGGGCCTCACTCTCCCAGGCGGCGGGGGCGGTGGTGGGAGCGGCGCGGGCGGCGGAGCGGCCCGAAAGCGCGCGGCCGCTGGTGGGGATGACCTCGCTCGGCTCTTCGTGCCTCAAGTACATGAAGGCGCTGAAGCCTGCGCTTGAGGCGCGGGGCTATGACCTCGCCGTGTTCCACGCCACGGGCATGGGCGGCATGGCGTTCGAAAGCCTCGCGGCGGAGGGGGCTTTCGTCTGCGTCATGGATTTCGCGCTGCCGGAACTGGGCAACCTCCTCGCCGGCTCCGCGGTCAATTCCGGGGAGGGGCGGCTGACGGCGGCGGGATTGGCGGGCGTGCCGCAGATCGTGGCGCCGGGCTGCCTCGACCTCATCGACTTCGCGGGGTGGCAGGAGATCCCGGCGCGCTACGCGGACCGACCCTTCCACGCGCATAACCGGCTCATCAAGTCCGCCGCGCTCAACGCGGAGGAGCGGCGGGAGAGTGCGGCGGCGATGGGGGAGCGGCTGGCGAAGGCGAAGGGGCCGGTCGCCGTGATCCTGCCGGCGGGCGGCGTCGAGGAATGGGACCGGCCCGGCGGGGCGACGCATGACGGGCCGGCGCACGAAGCCTTCTGCGCGGCGCTGCGCGGCGCGATCCGCCCGCCGGCGACGCTGACGGAGATCGCCGGGCACATCAACGATGCGGAGTTCGTGGAGGCGGCGCTGGCGATCTTCGACCGGTGGCGGGCGGAGGGCGTCGTGCCGGGCTGAGCTATTCCCGGAGAATCAGACGGTCGCCCCGGAAGCTCGTCTCCGAGAGGCGGCCGAGGAAGCTCATGCCGAGGAGGGAGGTGGAGAGCCGCCCCTCCTCCGCCACCGCGGCGCGCACGCCGGTGAGGCCGACGGCGCCGATGGCGACTTCGTCCAGCGTCACCGTCGCGACGAAGGCCTGGCCGTTCGCGGTGCTGACGGGCTGGGTGAAGGCGAGCGTCTCGGGCTGAAGCCCGACAGCCGCCGCGTCCTCATAGCTCAGGAGGACGAGGGAGGCGCCGGTGTCCACCATCATGCCGACATTGGCGCCGTTGACGCTGGCGACGGCGCGGAAATGCCCGTCCCACGCCTTGCGCAGCTCCGCCTCCCCTTGCGTGCGGGAGAGGGCGAGGGTCGGCGTCACCTCGCCGCGCACCCGGTCGAAGATCATCACCGCCTCCTCCCGAAACGTCCAGGCGACGATGAGGGCGGAGAAGGCGGCGAGCCAGCCGGCGGCCATCATCGCGACGGGGCGGAGCCGGACGCGGCGATAGCGGAAGCCCCAGATCAGGACGAGGGTGAGGAGGAGCCCGAGATAGAGCAGCCGCTCCGCCGCCCCCTCTTGCCGCAGCGCGTCCGGAAAGGCGCCGGCGAGCTGCGCGACGGCGAGCGCTACGAGGGCGATGACGGCGAGGGGCCAGAACAGCATGTGGACGATTCCCGAGCGACGCCCGAGCCTATCATGCGGATGGATCGCCATGAACCCTGACCCCGAACACATGCGCACAGTGCGCAGGGGTATCATGTGGTTGATATGGTTAATAAATCGGAAATAGCGCTCCTTCGCGGCCGGCCCTGTTTCCGGCCCCGGCCTTGAGCCGGGGCCTCGCAGGCCTGGGCGCTTCATCCTGCGGGGCCCCGGATCGGGTCCGGTGCCGGGCGAGGGGGAGCCGGTTCGCTTTCTTGGCGACCCTGTCCGCCGGGCTGACGGGGCGCGTTTCGATCCGTGCGGCGCGCTTGCCGTAGTCCGGCTCAGGCCCCCCGGCGCGCGGACCTGCCGCCGCGGCGGCCGCGCTTGCCGGCCTCCGCCTCCCGCGCGGGGAGTTCCGCCATCACGGCGCGCCGCGCCTCGGGCGTGAGGCGGGACCATGTGGCGATTTCCGGCCGGGTGCGAAAGCAGCCGAGGCAGAGGCCGGAGCCGCCCGGGCCGTCATCCATCACGCAGATGCGCTTGCAGGGGCTTTCGATCTCCGCCCGGCTCCAGATCTCCTCGCTCATCGCCCCGCCCCGATATTGGCGAGCCGGTCCAGCGCGCCCTGCAGGATGTAGGCCGCGGCGAGCTTGTCCACCAGTTCCGCGCGGCGGCGGCGGGAGGCGTCCGCCGCGATCAGCGTCCGCTCCACGGCGACGGTGGAGAGGCGTTCATCCCAGAAGGCGATCGGCAGGTCGGTGAGGCGGGAGAGGTTGCGGGCGAAGCTGCGGGTGGACTGGCAGCGCGGGCCCTCCGAGCCGTCCATGTTCCGCGGCAGGCCGAGGATGAAGCCCGCCGCCTCCCGCCCCGCGGCGAGGGCGAGGAGCGCGGCGGCGTCCACGCCGAATTTCGTGCGCCGGATCGTCTCCGCCGGGGATGCGACGCTGCGGCGCGTATCCGAGATCGCGACGCCGATGGTCTTTTCCCCGAGGTCGAGTCCGAAGAGCGGGCGGCCCGGCGGCAGCGCCACGGCGAAGGCGGCGAGGTCGTCCGTCACCAGCGCCGCGGAGACGGTCACTCGAACTCGACGCCGTTCAGGAGCGCCGCCTCCTTCAGATAGGCCTGCGCGATGGAATCGTCGGCGTAGAGCGCCGCCGCCTCGACATAGACGCCGCGCACCGCCTCGCGATCCTCCAGCACCCGGTAGGAGCGCATGAGGCGGCCCCATTCGTTCACGTCGCCTGCGCGGCCCTCGGCCCTGAGCCGCTCGTGAAGCTGGGCGACCATGCCGCTGATCATTTCCCGCCGATCCTCCGGCGCCATGTCCGCCGCCGCGGCCATATCCTCCGCGCTCGGGCCGCGCGCGGGCGCGGCGGGGGCGGGCGCGGCGCGGGGGCGGCCCTCGACAGCGGCTTCGAGGACGGCGAGGGCGGACGGATCCTCCGCATGGTCGGCGCGGGCGGCCTCGTAGACGGCGCGCGCCTCGTCAGGGCGGTTGAGGACGGCGAGCGAGGTGATGAGGCGGAGCCATTCCTCGGGCGAGCCGCCCTCGCTCTCCAGCCGCTCGCGCAGCCTTGCGACCATGCCCTCGATCATCGCGGAACGGTCTTCCGCCGGCATCTCCTCCGCCGCGGCGACGTCGCCCGCATCCGGGCCGGGCAGGGCGGAGCGGGGGAGGGCGAGCCGGGGGCGGGCCGGGGCGGGCGGATCGCTCTCCAGCGCGGCGAGGGCCGCAGGGTCCCCGGCGAAGGCTTCGCGGGCGCGCTCCATCGCCGCCCGGGCCTCGCGCGGGCGGCCGAGGACGGAGTAGGAGCGGATCAGGCGCTGCCATTCGGCGACCGTGCCGCCCTGCGCATCGAGGCGCTCGGCGAGGCGGGTCACCATGTCCGCCACCATCGCCTGACGGTCCTCTTCGGGCAGGGCGCCGGCGGCCTCCATGTCCTCCCGCGTCGGGCCGGGCAGGCCGTCCGGCCCCACGGCCACGTCCGACCCGTCGCGCCCGACGCCGAGCCGCGCCATCTCCGCCCGGATCGGGGCGACCCACGGCGCGTCCGGCGGGCTCTCGGCCAGCAGGGCGGCCCAGACCTCTGCGGCGAGGGCCGTGTTCCCGTCCTGCGCGTGGAGGCGGCCGAGGTAATAGCGGGCGGAGGGGTTGGTCGGCGCCCGCTTCAGCACTTCCAGCAGCGCGGCCTCCGCCTCCGGCGAGATGTAGCCGCCGGCGGCGAGGATCATGCCTTCGGCGTAGCCGGCGTAGAGGTCCGCATCCGCCTCTCGCGCGCGGAGGGCGATCAGGCGGCCGAAGACCGGCCATGCCTCCGCGAAGCGGCCGAGATTCATCAGCGAGCGGGCGTAGAGGAAGAGGCCCTGCGGATCATCCGGCGCCTCGGCGAGGCGGGCTTCGAGCTGTTCCACCAGACGCTCGAACTCCGCCACGTCCTCCGAGGGGGGCGGGCCGGGCAGGCGGCCGGCCATCATCTGCTCCGCCTCCTCCTGGCTCGGGCGCGCGGCCTCCCCCCGGCTGGCGAAGGGCTGGTCCTCCGCCCCCGGCATGCCGAGATCGGAATAGAGCCAGAGCGCGCCGGCGGGCGCGGCGAGGACGAGGAGCGCGGCGAGGCCGCGGGAGGCGATGGCGGGCGCGGCGCCGGCGCCGGCCTCGCGCCGCGCCTCGTCGTCCGCCGCGAGGAGGCGGCGGGACAGCTCCAGCCGCGTTCCCGCCGCCTCCTCCGGCGCGACGACGCCGCGCGCGACTTCCGCATCGAGCTGCCTCAGCTGGTCCCTGAACACCTGAGCGTCATGCGCGGCGCGGGGGGCCGCGACTTCGCCGCGCCTGAGGAGCGGCCGCGCGATGACGAGCGCTGCGGCGAGAGACGCGGCGACCGCGACGACCCAGAAACCCCAATCGGCCACGGCAAGCTCCCCTTTACTTTTTGGCATAGGTAGCCGCTGCGCCCGGCCTCGGCAACGCGACGCATCCGCCGCGCCCCTCATGTCGCGATCCGGCGCCGCGGCGCCGCGACTGTTGGCCAAGGCCGGGCCGGGCGCGCTATAGAGGCGCGAGGACAAGAGGCGCGCCATGCAGAGATATTCCGCCTTCGCCGTCGCCCGCGAGGCGCTCGGCTATCATCAGGGATGGGAGCGCGCCTGGGGCGCGCCGGAGCCCCGCGCCGAGTATGACGTGATCGTGATCGGCGCGGGCGGGCACGGGCTCGCCACCGCCTATTACCTCGCGAAGAATCACGGGATCACCAATGTCGCCGTGCTGGAGAAGGGCTGGCTCGGCGGGGGCAATACGGGCCGGAACACGACGATCATCCGCTCGAACTATCTTCAGGAGCCTTCCGCCGCGATCTACGAGCTTTCGCGCGGTCTCTACGAGGACCTGAGCCAGAAGCTGAACTTCAACGTCATGTTCTCCCCCCGCGGGGTGCTGATGCTCTGCCAGACGGAGCATGAGCTTCGCGCGCTCCGCCGCACCGCGCACGCCAACCGGCTCGCCGGGATCGAGACGGAGATGGTGGACACGGGCCGGGTGAAGAAGCTCTGCCCGATCATCGAGACGGCGGGGCCGCGCTTCCCCGTTCTCGGCG
This sequence comes from Pikeienuella sp., assembly GCF_046290545.1. Lineage (NCBI taxonomy): Bacteria > Pseudomonadati > Pseudomonadota > Alphaproteobacteria > Rhodobacterales > Paracoccaceae > Pikeienuella > Pikeienuella sp. The sequence continues at coordinate 285,326 of NZ_JBKAGV010000015.1, forward strand.
GGCTCTGGCAGCCGCGGGGCGGCACGGCGCGGCACGATGCGGTCGCGTGGGGCTACGCCCGCGCGGCCTCCGACCTCGGCGTGCATGTGATCCAGCGCTGCGAGGTGACGGGGATCGACGTCGCCGGGGGGCGGGTGACGGGGGTGCGGACCTCGAAAGGGCCCATCCGCGCGAGGAAGGTCGCCATGGTCGTCGCCGGCCATTCCGGCGTGCTGGCGGAGATGGCGGGGTTCCGGCTGCCGGTGGAGTCGGTAGCGCTTCAGGCGCTGGTGAGCGAGCCGATCAAGCCCTGCATGGACATCGTGGTGATGGCCAACACCGTCCACGGCTACATGAGCCAGTCCGACAAGGGCGAGATGGTGATCGGCGGCGGGGCGGACGGGTTCAACAACTACACCCAGCGCGGCTCCTTCCAGCATATCGAGGAGACGGTGCGGGCCCTGAAGGAGACGTTCCCGATGATCTCCCGCCTCAAGATGCTCAGGCAATGGGGCGGGATCGTTGACATGACGGGGGACCGCTCGCCCATAATCTCGAAGACGCCGGTGGAGGGGATCTTCATCAATTGCGGCTGGGGGACGGGGGGCTTCAAGGCGATTCCGGGCTCGGGCTGGGCGACGGCGGCGATGATCGCCAACGGGGGGGACCGCGTGGCCGACCCGTTCAGCCTCGACCGCTTCCGCGAGGGGCGGATGATCGACGAGAGCGTGGCTGCGGCGGTGGCGCACTGAGGGGCGCCGGCGCAAGATGGCCCGGGGTGGCGGCCCGTTCAGGCCATGCGTCGCCGTCGCCGACCCGTGGCCACGAGAAGCGCGAGGCCCGTGGGGAGGAGCAAGAGCGGCGCGGGGAGGGGGACGGCTGCGGTTGCGCCGAGATTGGCGCTGCCGGGGAGGAGGGCCGAGGCGGAGATGAAGAGGCCGGGCGCGCCGGTCGGTCCCGTGACGCCGGTGATCTCGATGCCGGCGGAATTGAAGAAGTCGAGCTCCGTTCCGGCAAGGGTCAGGATGAGCAAGGATACGAGGCTCACGCTGACGGCATAGGACTTGTCTTCTCTGGCCGTGAAGGACAGCGGCCTGGAGAGATCGACCGGGATGACAGACCCAGAAGGAAGATCGCTTATGTCCGCGTATGTCAGATATACATAGTGATCCGGGTCGGCTCCGGCATTCGCCGGACCGTCAAAATCCTCACTCAGAACAAGTTCGAGTCGCTCCAGCATCAGTTGGTTGGACGCAGGGGCCGCGCTTATCAGTCCAAATTCATTCACGACAAACGGAGTGGCCCCTTTCTCATATTCCCATACTTCGACTTGAGTGTACACGTTCCCTATCAAGTCCAGATTCTTTGTCAGGCTCCCGTCAAGTCTCAGATCGAACTCGATAAGCCCGTCGGCGCCGTCGGCGAAAGAGAAGTCGAGCGTGTCAAAGATACTTGCATAAATAGTGTAGTCGTAAGTCGTTTCTGGAACATCGCCGCCGCTGAAGGCGAGCCCGGCGTCGCCAGACGCAAGATTCGCGCGAGCCTTGAAGCTGCTGTTTTCGAATGTGTCGCCTTCCAGGTTCAGCTCAGACTCGGACGTTTCGAATATCTGAATGGGCGTGCCCGGGATCAGGGTGGAAAAGCTGAAATCGGTGTGCCCGAAGGCGAACACACCCGCGTTGACGCCGCTCTTCAAAGCGGTTCCCACAGGAATGCTTGCCGAGTTGGCGACGAACGGGGAGAGGAGAAGCGCCGCTGCTACGGCAGACGGAAAAAGCTTGGTGTTCATAACTTTGCCCCCTGAAATGAAAATCGAGTTCAACACCTACACCCCGCGAACGCTGCAGGTGCGTTCATCGATTGTCAATGCGAAAGAACGGCTCCGGCCGACAGCGTTCTGGGCGGCGCCGGGTTCACCCCAGCGAAGCGATCGCCTCCGCGAGGCGGTCCGTCGCCGCGTGGTGCGCCATGTGGCCAACGCCGGGGAGCGGGACGAGGCGGGCGCCGGAGGCTTCCGCGAAGGCGCGGCCGTGCTGGTCTATGTCGAGCAGCCAGTCCGCCTCGCCGTGCAGCGCCACGACGGGAACGGATAGGCTGTGGTAGCCTTCGGCGACCTCCGCGACGCCGCGATTGGTGTTCGCGAGATCCTCCCCGTTCGCCTTCAGCGTTTTCTCACGCACGGCGAGGGGCGCGCCCACATAGTCGAGATAGCCGCGCGGCGGCTCCTGCGGGCGGAAGGCGCGCTGGATGAAGCGCTCCGCGCCGCCCTCTTCCGCGGTGTTCACGATGCGGCGGTTGTAGGCGGCGGCGATGAGGGGGCCGAAGCCGAGCGCGTCGAAGAACGGGGCGACGCCGCCCCAGGGCATGGTCACGCCGGAGACGGCGACGACGCCCGCCACGTTCTCCGGCTCGTCCTCCGCCCAGGCGAGCGCGACCGAGGCGCCCCAGGAATGGCCGACGAGGATCGGTCGCTCCACCCCCATCTCCCGCGCCGCGGCGCGAAGCTGCGCGGCCTGGTAGAACGGGCGCCAGGCGCCCTCTTCCTCCGGCCGTTCGGAATAGCCGAAGCCGGGCCGGTCCATCGCGATCACGCGCCGGTCGGCGGCGAGGCGGGGGGCGATGGAATATGTCCAGTCCCGCACATTGCCGCTGGCGCCGTGGATGAGGACCACCGGCGCGCCGGGGCCCGAGCCCTGATCGGTGGCGTGGATCCGGCGGCCGGGCGCGCCGTAGAGCCGGCCGAGGGGCGGATAGGCGGCCTCCGCCGCCGCCGCGGTGACCGGCGCGCGGGGTGCGGCGCAGGCGGCGAGGGCCGTGACGGCGCCGCCGATCAGGAAGCTGCGTCTCCGCATCGGGCGCTCCTTTTCTCCGGGTCGCGCCAGGCGCGGTGCGCGCCGCCGCTTGCGAGACAATATAGAGGCGGCCCCTAGCTTCGCAAAGCGCAGGCTCTCAGCGCCCGATCCGCTCGATGTCGTAGGGCGTGGTCTGGTAGATGCGGTTGATCCAGTTGCCGTAGAGGAGATGCCCGTGGCTCCGCCAGGAATTGCGGGGCGGGCGGGCCGGGTCGTTCTCCGGAAAGTAGGCGGCGGGAACCTCGATGGGGGCGCCGGCGGCGATGTCCCGGTCGTATTCCTGCTTCAGCGTGTCAGCGTCGTATTCCAGGTGGTTGAACATGAACAGGGAATTCAGAGACGGGTCGTGCAGTAGGCAGAGTCCGGATTCGGGCGAGGAGGCAAGGACCTCGACGCCGGCCTTCAGCACGTCCTCCTCCCGCACCTCCGTCCAGCGGCTGACCGGGGCGAGGAACCGGTCCGCCATCCCGGTCACGAACGGGGAGGCGGGGGCGCGGACCTCCTGCTCGAAACAGCCGAAGAGCTTCGCGCCGAGGTCGTATTTCGGGACGCCGTGGAAATGCCGGAGCATGGCCTGCCCGCCCCAGCAGACGGCGAAGGTGGAATGGACATGCGTGCGCGTCCATTCGAAGACCTGCTGAAGCTCGGGCCAGTAGGTCACCTCCTCGAAGGGCAGGTGCTCGATCGGGGCGCCGGTGATGATGAGGCCGTCGAACTTCCGCTCCCGCGCCGCGGCGAAGGGCTGGTAGAAGGCGCGCATGTGCTCGGCCGGCGTATGCCGGCTCTCATGCTCGGTCATCCGCACCAGCGTCAGCTCGATCTGGAGCGGGCCGGCGCCGATGAGGCGGGCGAACTGCGTCTCCGTCTGCACCTTCTTCGGCATGAGGTTGAGGAGCGCGATCTGCAGCGGGCGGACATCCTGCCTCAGCGCGTCATCCTCGTTCATCACCATCACGCCCTCGCGCACGAGAACGTCGCTGGCGGGGAGGTTGGCGGGGATCTTGATGGGCATGGCTCTCTCGCTCCGGAGGCCGGATTTACGGGCGCCGACGCGCGCAGGCAAGCATGGCGCCGATCACCGTTCCGCGCGCCGCCGCAACGCTGCCGAGACGAGGCGGGAGAAGTCCGCCCCCGTCTCGACCGCGGCGATGTCGTCGGCCTCCACCGTCACGCCCCAGTTGTCCGCTATGGCCTGGTAGCGGGGGCGGCGGTGGGCGAGGAGGCGGGCGAAGCCGTAGCGGATGAACGCGTCGGGATCGACGCGCGCCTCCGCCTCCCCGCTTTCGGCCAGATAGTCGGCCCAGACGGCGCGGAGGAACGCCTCCTGATAGTACATCGGCTTCGGCGCCCGGTCGAACCGCGCCTTCAGCGCGTCCTCATGCGCTTCGGTTCCGCGGATGTAGACGGGGAGCATGGACTGGCCGAGGCCGTTCAGCACGGGATCGCCCGGGTTCTCCGGCTCCACCACCTCGCAGAGGGAGCCCGACGTGTCGCAGACGAAATGGTCGTAGCGGTATAGCGCGCGCGCCCGTTCGATGAAGGCCGGCGCGTCCAGCATCGCGCGGATCTCCGCGGCGCGGTGGAGGCGCTGGCGCTCCATGTAGTCGTCGAATTGGATGCCGCCCTTTTCCGGGTCTCCGGGCTTGCCGAGCCAGGTGGAGAGCGGCGTGAGGTTGTGGAAGGAGAGGTTGGAGGCGATGTAGATGGAATCGGAGCGCAGAAGGTCCCGCAGGTAGGGGTTCTTCATCGCCTCGCGCTTGAAATCGTCCGTGATCTCCTCGTTCACGTAGCGCGTGCCGATCCGGTAGTCGACGGAGTAGTGGAACCAGCCGCCTTCCTCGCGCAGGAGCGCGCTGATCCGCGTCTTGCCGACGCCGGACATGCCGATGAGCGCGACCGCCTTGCGCGGCGCGCGTTCCCAGTCTTCCGCCGTCTCGTAGATCATGGGCCGCTCCTTCCGCGCCCGCGTAGCGCGAAGCGCGGCCGCCTTCAATCCGCCGCCGGCTCGCGGCTCGCGAGAAGAAACAGGACGACGCCGAGCGCGACGAGCGCCGCGGAGAGGCCGAGGACGAGATCGTAGCCGCCGACGCGCCAGATCAGCACTGCGGCGAAGGGCGCCGCGGCGAAGCCGGCGATGAAGGGCAGGGCGAGGGCGCCCGCGACCTCGCCATAGCCGCGGCGGCCGAGGCGCTCCACGATGGCGAGGGGCTTGGCGATGGAGTTCACGCCGTTGGCCGCGCCGATCATCAGGATCGCGGCGACGATGCGCCAGTCTCCGCCCGAGGCGGTGAGGAGAAGGAGATAGGCGAGGCCGGCGACGACATAGGCCCCGGTCATCAGGAGCAGCGCCGGCGCGCGCCGCGCGAAGACGGTGATCGCGATGCGGCCGGCGACCTGCGCCGGGCCGATCAGCGAGGCGGCGAAGACGGCCGCCGCGCCCTCCGCCCCGCGGCTGCCGAGGAGGGGGATGAGGTGGCTGAGGATCATCCCGTGGGTCAGCGCGATGCAGGGCAAGGCGAGGAACAGGAGGCGGAAGGCCGGGCGGGCGCGTGCGGCGCGCGCCGCCGCGCGCTCCTCCGCCCCGGCCTCCCGCGTGAGCCGCGCCGGCTCCCCGACCGCCAGCCGCCGGGCGGACCAGAGGAAGAGCGGCGCGGCGAGGACGATCGAGGCCGCCGCGAAGACGCGGAGCGCGACGCGCCACCCGGCCGCCTCCGCCGCCCAGTCGGCCACCGGGAACGCGATGGTGGAGGCGAAGCCGGCGACGAGGGTGACGAGGGTGATGGCGGGCCGGGCCTCCGCCCCCTTCATCCGCGTGAGCCATGCGAAGCACGCCTCGTAGAGGCAGAAGGAGGAGGCGATTCCGATCAGGCCCCAGAGGAGGAAGAATTCCGTTCGCGTCGTCGCGAAGGAAAGGAGGAGGAGGAGCGCCCCGCCCGCGAGCGCCGCGGCGGGCAGCATGACGGGACCGAATCCCCGGTCCACCACCCGGCCTGCGAGCGGCGCGCTGACGGCGGAGAGAACGAGGGAGAGCGTGAAGGCGAGCGCCACCTCGTCCCGCCCCCAGCCGAGATCCGCCTCCCATCTGAGGAGAAGGATCGGGAAAGTGTAGAAGAAGCCGGCCCAGACGATCGTTTCCGCCGCCGCGAGCGCAAGGACGGGGCCGCGCTCCGCGCGGGTCATGCGGCGCGGCCCCCGGAAACGAATCGCGCCCTGCAGCGCGGGGCCGCAGGGCGCGAGAGACTGGCTTCCGGAAGCGTCACTTCGAGACGGCGTCCACCGACTTCTGCAGGATCGCCTCGGCCTCGGCCTTGTCGCCCCAGCCGATCACCTTCACCCATTTGCCGGCCTCGAGATCCTTGTAGTGCTCGAAGAAGTGCTTGATGCGCTCCAGCGTCTTCGGCGCGATGTCCGACAACTCGTTGATATGGGCCTGGAACGGGTCGGTCTTGGCGTGGGGGACGGCGATCAGCTTGTCGTCCATCCCGCCGTCATCCTCCATCTTCAGGACGCCGACCGGGCGGCAGCGGATCACGACGCCGGGCTGAAGCGTGAAGTCGCAGAGCACGAGCACGTCCGTCGGGTCGCCATCGTCATGCAGCGTGTTCGGCACGAAGCCGTAATTGCAGGGATAGAACATCGGCGTGTTGACGATCCGGTCGACGAAGACGGCGCCCGAGTCCTTGTCGATCTCGTACTTCACGGGCTGGCCGCCATTCGCGCCGCCGGTGATCTCGATCACCACGTTGATGTCGGAGGGCGGGTTCTTGCCGGCGGGGATGGCGTCAAGATTCATCGGGAGGCTCCTTGCTCTTTCGCGCGGCGCTTTAGCACCGGCGCGGGCGGCGGGGAAGCCTCCCGGGCGCGGCCTTTCGGCGCCGTCGCAACGGCGCCGGCAGAGGTTCAGCGGCGGGCGATCAGGAGGTCGGCCGGCGGGTCCCGCAAAAGGTCGGTCACGAAGGAGCCGAGGATCGTCGGCGAAAGCGTCGAGCGCGAATGTGCGCCCATCGCGATCAGGTCCGGCTTCAGGCGGGCGAGCGCGGCGGAGAGCGCGCTGGCGACGGAGCCTTCCACGAGGTCGATCTCCCCGAAGTCTTCGGGCAGGCGGGCCGCCGCGCGCCATTCGGCGAGGGCCGATGCGGCCTCGTCCCTGAACGGATGGGAGGCGGCCCCTTCCTCGCCCAGGAAGCCCTTGAAGGGGACGGAATAGGCATGGAAGGCGTGGAGAGCCGCGCCGGGCGCGATGCGGCGCGCGGCGCGGAGGGCGACGGCGGCGGAGGGCGAGAGATCGACGCCGGCGAGGGCCGTGGCGTAGGGCGCGGCTGCGGGCTCGCGCACCACGAGAACCGGCGCCGCGCTCATCCGCACGATCTTCTCCATCGTCGTGGCGCGGAACATGTCCATCAGCGGACGGGGGCGGTGGACGCCGAGCACGAGGAGGTCCGCGCCCGCCTCGTCCGCCATCCGCGGCAGGTCGCGGAGCGGATCGCCGGTCACCACGCGCGTCTCGTGCGCCGCCTTGCCCGCATCGGGAATGGAGGCGGAGAGCGATGCAAGCCGCGCGCCCGCCTCCTCGGCCATCTTCGCGCACATCGTCCCGGGCAGGTCCTCATCCACCACGCAGACGACCGATACGCGTGCGCCGATCTCCGCCGCGATGCGGAAGGCCCGGGCCACCGCGCGGTCGGACCTGGGCGAGAGATCGGTGGCGGCGAGGATGACGTTCATCAGAGGACTCCGTTCTTTTTTTTCGCACGAAGCATAGGCGCCTGCAGCCGCATCTGCAAATGATGTGGATCAAAGGATTTTCCCGAACGCGAAGCGACCGCGGCGTGCTAGCTTCGACCGGCTGGAGGCGCAGGATGAATCGTCGGGCCGTCTGGGGATGGATGTTCTTCGACTGGGCCTCCCAGCCGTTCCACACGCTCATCATCACCTTCATTTTCGCCCCCTATTTCGTGGCTTCGGCGGCGGAGACGCCGGCGCGCGGGCAGGAGCTCTGGGGCTATGCGGTCGCGGCCGGGGCGGCGATCGTCGCCGTGATGGCGCCGATCCTCGGCGCGGCGGCGGATGCGGCCGGGCCCCGGCGGCCCTGGCTGCTCTTCTTTTCTCTCGCCTATATCGTCGGCTCGGCGGGGCTCTGGCTCGCTGCGCCGGGCGCGGACCCGCTTCCGGTGCTGGTCTTCTTCGTCATCGGGCTCGTCGGCGTCGAGCTGGCGACGGTGCTGACGAATTCGCTGCTTCCGCTGCTCGGGCCGCGCGAGGAGGTCGGCCGGGTTTCGGGCTCGGGCTGGGCGATGGGGTATTGGGGCGGGCTCGTCAGCCTTGTCCTCGTACTCGGCTTCATGGTTCCGGCGCCGGGCGGCGAGGCGACGCTGCTCGGCCTCGCGCCCGTCTTCGGCCTCGACCCGGCGGAGGGCGAGGGGGCGCGGGCGACGGGGCCGCTCACGGCGCTCTGGTATGTCGTCTTCATGGTCCCCTTCTTCCTCTGGACGCCGGACGCGCCCCGGGCGGCCGCGGCGCGGGGCGCGACTTCGGCGGCGCTGGGCGGGCTCGGGCGCACGATCCGCGCCTTGCCGAAGAAGCGGAGCCTCTTCGCCTTTCTTCTCTCCTCGATGCTCTATCGCGACGCGCTTGCGGGGCTCTACGCCTTCGGCGGGATCTACGCCGCGGGCGTGCTCGGCTGGGGGGCGTTCCAGCTCGGCGTGTTCGGGATCGTCGCGGCCTTCACCGGCGCGGTCGGGGCCTGGATCGGCGGGCGGTGGGACAGGCGGGACGGGCCGAAGCCGGTGATTCTCGCCTCCATCGTCGCGCTTGCGCTCGTCTCCTGCGCCACGGTGGCGACGGGGCGGGACGAGGTCTTCTTCATCGCGCTGGAGGAAGGCTCCTCCTTGCCCAGTATCGTCTTCTATGTCTGCGGCGCGGTGATCGGGGCCGCGGGCGGGATGCTGCAGGCCTCGTCGCGCACGATGCTGACGCTGCAGGCCGATGCGGAGCGGATGGGCGAGGCGTTCGGCCTCTATGCGCTCGCCGGCAAGGCGACGAGCTTTCTCGCGCCGTTCCTCATCGCGGTTGCGACCGGGCTCTCGGACAGCCAGCGCGTCGGCGTCACGCCCGTGATCCTGCTCTTCCTCGGCGGCCTCCTGCTGATGCGTCGGGTGAGCGCGGACGGCCGTACATGATTGCGGGGGCGGCGGGGGCTTGCTAGATATCCGATAGAAACGGTCGGATTGGAGGCGGATTTGGCGGCGCCGGCGCGGCTTGCCCTCGAGAACATCGCGCGCGTCTTCGACGGGCGGCGCGTGATCGACGATCTCAGCCTCGAGATCGTCGAAGGGGAGGTGCTTTGCCTCCTCGGCCCCTCCGGTTGCGGCAAGACGACGACGCTGCGGATCGCCGCGGGGGTGGAGCGGCAGAGCGCGGGGCGCGTGCTGCTCGACGGGACGGTCGTCTCCGACGGCGCGGTCCACGAACCGCCGGAGCGGCGCTCCGTCGGCCTCATGTTCCAGGATTTCGCGCTCTTCCCCCATCTCGACATCGCGGCGAACGTCGCCTTCGGCCTGAAGGCCCCGAAGGCGGAGCGGCTTCGGGTGGCGGAGGAGTTTCTTGAACGGGTCGGGCTCTCCGGCTTCGGCGCGAAGTTCCCGCACATGCTCTCGGGCGGGGAGCAGCAGCGGGTCGCGCTTGCCCGGGCGCTCGCGCCGAAGCCGCGCGTGATGCTGATGGACGAGCCCTTCTCCGGCCTCGACAACCGGCTCAGGGACGCGGTGCGGGACCAGGCGCTCGGGCTGCTGAAGGCGGAGGGCGCGGCCGTCCTCCTCGTCACCCACGATCCCGAGGAGGCGATGCGGATGGCCGACCGGATCGCGCTGATGCGCCACGGGCGGATCGTGCAGGCGGGCGCGCCCTACAACGTCTACAACCGACCGGTGGACCGGGAGGCGGCGATGTTCCTTTCCGATGTCAACGTGATCCATGGCGTCGTCGCCAACCGGCAGACGGACACGCCCTTCGGCCTCTTCCTCGCGCCGAAGCTGGTGGACGGGGCGGATGTCGAGATCATCGTCCGGCCCGAGCATCTGAAGGTCGATCTCGCGGCGGACGGCCAGCCCGCCGCCAATGCGCGCACCGGCGTTCCGGCGGCGGGCGTGGTGGAGCGGGTGCGCTTCGTGGGCTCGGAGAGCCTCATCGAGGTCCGCATGGACCATGACGGCGCGCGGCTTGTCGCCACGGTTCCGGGGGCGTTCCTGCCGCCCGCCGGCGCGCGCGTATGGCTCTCTCTCCGGCGCGATCATTGCCACCTTTTCCCCTGCCTGACGCAGACCCGGGTTGCGGACCCCTACGTATCCGAAGCGGCGCGAACCGCCGCGGAGTGACGGGTCGCGAAAAAACCGCTTGCGCCGGGCTTTCCGACGGGCCGACGATCCCATATTAAGGGGGTGAAGCGCGCGGCTCGTCCGCGCGCCAGCGATAGGGAGAACGTCATGGTTCCCGGTTGGGTACAAATCGCGGTCGTCGTGCTTCTGGCCGTCCTGCTCTTCGGCGGGCGCGGCAAGATCTCTTCGATCATGGGCGATTTTGCGAAGGGCATCAAATCCTTCAAGCGCGGCATGAAGGACGAGGACGAAGCCAAGGCGGTGGAGCGCTCGGCGGAGGATCCGATCGACGTGACGCCGAAGAAAGAGAACGTCTGAGCGCGGCCCGTTCCGGCTGAGGCCCGGCTATGTTCGACATCGGCTTCATGGAGCTTCTCGTGATCGGCGCGCTCGCGCTGATCGTCGTGGGCCCCAAGGAGCTGCCCGGCCTGCTTCGCACGGTGGGGCAGTTCGCAGGAAAGGCGCGCTCCATGGCGCGCGATTTCCAGCGGACGATGGAGGACGCGGCGCGCGAGGCCGATCTCGGGGACGTCGCCGACGCCGTGAAGAAAGGCGGCAAGCTCAACAAGCTGCCCTTCGACAACCAGGTGGTGAACAGCATCAAGGATTTCGAGCGGACGGTCCGGACCGAGGTGAACGAAGCCGCCCGCGCCGGGCAGGCGGCGACAGCCCCGGCAGCGCCCAATCCTTCAACGCCGACAGTCGCCACAGCGGCCCAGGCGGCGACCGCCGCGCCGACGGCGCCTGCGCCCGCTCCGGCGCCGCAGGCGGCGGCGGCTCCTGCCGAAACGCCGGCCCCTGCTCCCGCGGCGACGCCGGTGACGGCCGACACGACAAAATCCGGCTGATCCATGAAGGACGCCAACCCCGACGACGAAGTCGAGGCGAGCCGGGCGCCGCTGATCGAGCATCTGACGGAGCTGAGGGACCGGCTCATCAAGGCGCTGATTGCGCTCGCGCTTTGCGTGATCGTGTGTTTCTTCTTCGCGACCGAGCTCTTCGACATCCTCGCCCATCCGCTTCGCGTTGCGCTGGCGGATCGCGGGCTCGAATCCAAGCTGATCTACACGGCGCTGCAGGAGAAGTTCTTCACCGACATGCGGCTTTCGCTGTTCGGCGGGTTCTTCATCGCGTTCCCCTTCGTCTCCATGCAGCTCTGGCGCTTTGTCGCGCCGGGTCTCTATCAGAACGAGAAACAGGCGTTCTGGCCGTTCCTTGTCGCGACGCCGGTGCTGTTCTTCATGGGGGCGAGCCTCGTCTATTTCGGCGTGGCGCCGCTCGCCTTCGGGTTCTTCCTCGACTACGGCAACAACGCCGCCGGAGAAGTTGCGACGTCCACGGAGTTTCTGGGCCGGGTGCGCGAGTATCTCGGCATCATGATGACGTTCATCCTCGCCTTCGGCATCTGTTTCCAGCTTCCGGTTCTGCTGACCCTTCTCGGGCGGGCGGGGATCGTGACGGCGGACGGCCTGGCGAACAAGCGGCGCTACGCCATCGTCGGCATCGCAGCGGCGGCGGCGATCCTCACGCCGCCGGATCCGATCAGCCAGATCGGGCTCGGCGTGCCGATCTATCTCCTCTACGAGATCTCCATCCATCTCGTCCGCATGTTCGAGCGGAAGCGGGAGAAGGAGCTGCGCGAAGCGGGGCTCTGGGAGGAGGATGAAGAGGACGAGGACGACATCGAGACGGGCAAGAAGGCGACGTGAAGGACGGAGGCGAGACCGAGGGCGCGCGCAGGGTCGCGGCGCTGGAGCGTATCGCCGCGGCGCTGGAACGGCTCGCGCCGCCGCCCGCGCCCCCGCCGGCCTTCGACGAGGCGGACGCCTATCTCTGGCGCACGTCGCCGGACCGGCTTCAGCCCGTTCCCCGCGTCTCCCGCGTGCCGATCGGGTTGCTGGTCGGCGTCGACCGGGCGCGCGACACGCTGCTGGACAATACGCGCCGCTTCGCCGCCGGGGCGCCGGCGAACAACGCGTTGCTCTGGGGCGCGCGGGGCATGGGCAAGTCCTCCCTCGTGAAGGCGGCGCATGCCGCGGTGGCGGCGGAGGCGGGCGGCGGGCTCGCTCTGGTGGAGATCCACCGGGAGGACATTCCCTCGCTCGACCGGCTGATGGCGCTCCTGCGGGGGGCCGACCACCGGTTCATCATCTTCTGCGACGATCTTTCCTTCGACAAGGATGACAGCCATTACAAATCGTTGAAGGCGGTTCTTGACGGCGGGATCGAGGGGCGGCCGGAGAATGCGATCTTCTACGCCACCTCCAACCGGCGGCACCTTATGCCGCGCGACATGATCGAGAACGAGCGCTCCTCCGCGATCAATCCTTCGGAGGCAACGGAGGAGAAGGTCTCGCTTTCGGACCGGTTCGGGCTCTGGCTCGGCTTTCATCCCTGCGGGCAGGACGAGTTCCTCGCGATCATCCGCGGCTATTGCGACGCGCTGGGGCTTGAGATCGGGGATGAGCGGCTGCGGGCCGAGGCGATCGAGTGGCGGCAGACGCGGGGCGCGATCTCGGGCCGCGTCGCGTGGCAGTTCGTCACCGATCTCGCGGGGCGGCTGGGGCGGGCGACGGCCTTCGAGTAAGGCCCCCCGGCGCTTCAGAGATAGGGCGCCGGGTCCACGCTCTCGGCGCCGCGGCGCACCTCGAAATGCAGCGACGGGCCCTGCGGCGGCGGCAGGTCCGCGACGCGGGCTATGACCTGGCCGCGGGTCACGCGGTCCCCCCTCTGCACGGTCACGCCGTCCACCCGGCCATAGACCGTGAGAAACTCGTTGTCATGCCGCAGGAGCACGATGGTGCCGAGGCCGCCGAGGGAGCGCGAGATGAGCGCCACCTCCCCATCCGCTGCGGCGCGCACTTCGTCTCCGGCGGCGGTGGCGAAATCCACGCCGTCGTTCCGGTCAGGCCCCGGCGCGCGGGAAAAGGAGCGGGAGACGGGCGCGTCAACCGGGCGGCTGAAAGCGGCGGCGGAAGCGGCGGGCGCGGGGGCGGCCGCTGGCGCGGGTTGCGGCGCGGCGGCGATTACGGGCGCCTCCGGAGCGGGGGCGGCCGGCTGCGCATCGACGGGCGACTCGCCCGGCGCGGCGAGCGGCGCGGAGGCGACGGCGCCGGGTTCCGGCGCGTTCCTCACCGCCTCCCGCGCGAGCTCGGCGGACCAGCCGCCGGGAGCCGGAGCGGGCGTCGGCGCGGCGGGTTGGGGCGTTGCCCCGGCCGCGAGCGGGGCGGAGGGAGCGTATTCCGGCCAGGCGGCCCCAGTCTGCGCTTGCGGCGCGGCTGCCACGACGGTCGAGCCCTGGTAGCGGTCGGCGCGGGCGGGGAGGACAAGCTCGTCCCCTTCGCGCGGCTGATATTGTGTGGAGAGGCCGTTATAGGCGGCGAGTTCCGCCGCGGAGAGCCCGACGCGGGCCGCCATCGAGTCCACGCTGTCGCCGCTCCGCGCCCGGATCGTCTCATAGCCGCTGTAAGAGACCACGCCGCGCGCATCGGCCTGGCCGGAGGGCGCGGGCGCCGGAGCGGCCGCCGGCGCGACGTTCGACGGCGGCGCCGGCCGGGCCGTGGGCGCCGGCGCGACGGGCGTGCGGTAGACGACGGGCGCAGGCTCCCGCCGTTCCTCCACGCAGGCGGCGAGGAAGAGCGCGAGGGCGGGCGCAAGCAGGGGGGCGAGGCGAAGCCGCGTCATCTCTCAGTCTCCTTCGTCCTTGGCCACGTCCGGCAGGAGGGGCACGAAGCGCACCGGCCCAAGCTCCTGATAGTCGAGGCCTTGCTCCGTCTTGACGATACGGAGCAATTGCTGGATTTCGTCGGACTGGCCGACAGGCAAGACCATGATTCCGCCGACCCTCAGCTGATCCAGCAGAAGCGATGGCGGATCCTCCGCCGCAGCTGTGACCAGAATGCGGTCGAACGGCGCCTGATCCGGCCAGCCGCGCGCGCCGTCCCCCGAGACGACCGAGACGGTTGAAAGCGCCAGCGCCTCCATCCGCGCGCGGGCCTGCCGGGCGAGCGGGCGGTGGCGTTCGATGGCGTAGACGCGCCGCGCGAGGCGGGCCAGGATGGCGGACTGGTAGCCGGAGCCGGCGCCGACCTCGAGCACCTTGCAGCGCGGGGTGACTGAGAGCGCATGCGTCATCAGCCCGACGACGGAGGGCTGGGAAATCGTCTGGCCGCAGGCGATGGGGAGCGGAATGTCCTCGAAGGCGCGATCCTGAAAGGCGCGGTCGAGGAAGAATTCGCGCGGGGTCTTCTCGAAGGCGTCCAGCAGGCGCTGGTCGGTGATCCCCTTCGAGCGGAGCGCGAAGACGAGCCGCATCATGCCTTCGGCCCTCGCCTCCGCGCTGAGCGTCATTCAGCGGCCTCGATCGCCGCCTGCGCCTCCGCGAGAAGGGCATGGTCGGTCAGGTCCGGGCGCATCGGCGTCGCGGTGATCCACCCTTCGGCGCAAAGCGTGCTGTCCGCCTCCGGCGCGGCGGCGGCGTTGCGGGCGTTGTGGGCGAGCCAGAAATAGCGGCGCTGGTTCGGCGCGAGCGCCTCCTGCACCTGAAAGGCCCCGCCGCGGCGGCCCTGCGGGGCGAGCGTGAAGCCGCGGACGGCGGCGGGCGAGAGGGGCGGGAAGTTCACGTTGTAGAAGACGTCCTGCCCGAAGGGCAGGGCGAGGACGCGGCGCACCGCGCTCGCCCCGTGGGCGCGGGCGGCGGCGAACGCGTCCGCCGGCGCGCCGGGGCCGGAGGCGAAATACTGGCTGAGCGCGATGGCGCGGACGCCCTGGATCGCGGCCTCCTTGGCGCCGGCGACGGTGCCGGAATAGACGGCGTCCTCCGCCACGTTGTGCCCGCGATTGACGCCTGAGAGGACGAGATCGGGCCGTTCCGGCAGGAGCTTCGTGACGCCGGCGATGGCGCAGTCGGCCGGGTGCCCCTCGATGCAATAGCGCCGCTCCCCGAGTTGCGTGACGCGCATCGGCGAGGTGTAGGAGACGCAATGCGAGGCGCCGGAGCGCTCGGTTTCCGGGGCCACGACCCAGATTTCGCCGGAAGGCCCGGCAAGCTCCGCCGCGATCTCCTCCGCCACGGCGAGGCCGGGCGCATTGATGCCGTCGTCGTTCACGATGAGAATGCGCATGCGTGCCCCGTTTTTCCGGATCGCTTTCATGTAAAGCCCGCGGCGGGGCGCGTCCACCGCCTTCGGTCGGGCTCCTCCTCAAGCTTCCAGCGCGCCGCCTGGCCCGATCCGCCGCGCGCCGCCCATGCGAGGGCGGAGCGGGGCGGGGATGGAGACGCCGCCATCCGCCTCCTGGTACGTCTCCATCACGGCGATGAGCGCGCGGCCCACGGCGAGGCCGGAGCCGTTCAGCGTGTGCAGGAATTCCGGCTTCGCCTCCGGTTCGGGGCGGAAGCGGGCGTTCATACGGCGGGCCTGGAAGTCGCCGCAGAGGGAGCAGGAGGAAATCTCGCGATAGGCGTTCTGGCCCGGGAGCCAGACTTCGAGATCGTAGGTCTTGCGGGCGCCGAAGCCCATGTCTCCGGTGCAGAGGACGACGGTGCGGTAGGGAATCTCCAGCGCCTCCAGCACGCCTTCGGCGCAGCGGCGCATCCGCTCCAGCTCCGCCTCGCCCGCCTCCGGGCGGGTGAGGGAGACCATCTCCACCTTCTCGAACTGATGCTGGCGGAGCATGCCGCGCGTGTCCTTCCCCGCGCTGCCGGCCTCGGAGCGGAAGCACTGGGTATGGGCGACGTAGCGGCGGGGGAGGTTGGCGCCGTCCAGAATCTCGCCGGCGGCGAGGTTGGTGAGCGTCACCTCGGCGGTGGGGATGAGCCACCAGCCGTTCTCCGTCCTGTAGCTGTCCTCCGCGAATTTCGGGAGCTGGCCGGTGCCGTAGAAGGCTTCGCCCTTCACGAGGACGGGCGTCCATGTCTCGGTCAGGCCGTTCGTCTCGACGTGATGGTCGATCATGAACTGGGCGAGGGCGCGGTGGAGCCGCGCGAGCGCGCCCGAGAGGACGACGAAGCGGGCGCCGGAGAGCTTCGCCGCGGCGGCGAAGTCCATGCAGCCCATCGCCTCCCCGATCTCGTAATGCTCCTTCGGCGCGAAGGGGTAGTCGCGGGGTGCGCCCCAGCGATGGACCTCGACATTGTCGTTTTCGTCCGCGCCGTCCGGCGCGTCGGCGAGGGGGAGATTGGGGAGGCGGGCGAGCGCGTCCGCGAGGCGGGAATCCTCGGCCTTCGCCTCTTCCTCCAGCCGGGCGATCTCCTCCTTCTTCGCGGAGACGAGATCCCTGAGGCGGGCGAATTCGGCCTCGTCGCCCTTCGCCTTCGCGGCGCCTACGGCCTTCGAGGCGGCGTTCCGCTCCGCCAGCGCGGCCTCGGCGGCGGCGATCTTCGCGCGGCGCGCGGCGTCCAGGGCGAGGAGATCGGCGGAAACAGGGGCGAGCCCGCGCCGGGCGAGCGCGGCGTCGAAGGCTTCGGGGTTCTCACGGATGTAGCGGATGTCATGCATGGCTAGGCCCTCGGCTGGAACGGCGCTTCTATGCCCGAGCGGCGCGGCGGAGGCCAGAGCCGGCGGCTTGACTTCGCGGGGCGCGGCGCGGAAGGAGGCCGAAAGGCAAGGGAGGCGCGGATGAGTTGGGCGTTCATCTTTCCGGGGCAGGGGGCTCAGGCGGTCGGCATGGGGCTCGACCTCGCGGCGCGGTATCCGGCGGCGAAGGCGGTGTTCGAGGAAGTGGACGACGCGCTCGGCGAGACGCTCTCCGCGCTGATCGCGGAAGGGCCGATCGAGACGCTGACGCTGACGGCGAATGCGCAGCCGGCGCTGATGGCGACCTCGCTCGCCGCGATGCGGGCGCTTGAGGCGGAGGGCGTTTCGGTGACGGACGCCGCCTTCGTCGCCGGCCATTCGCTCGGCGAGTATTCCGCATTGACGGCGGCGGGGGCGTTCACCGTGGGCGAGGCGGCGAAGCTGCTGCGCATCCGAGGCGAGGCGATGCAGGCGGCGACGCCGGAAGGGGTCGGCGCGATGGCGGCGATCCTCGGCCTCGACTTCGCGGCGGTGGCGGAGGTCGCGGCCGAGGCGGCGCAGGGCGAGATCTGCCAGGCGGCGAACGACAACGATCCGGCGCAGGTCGTCATCTCCGGACATCGGGCCGCGGTTGAACGCGCGGCGGAGATCGCGAAGGCGCGGGGCGCGAAGCGGGCGCTGATGCTGCCGGTCAGCGCGCCGTTCCATTGCGCGCTGATGGCGCCCGCGGCGGAGCGGATGCGCGAGGCGCTGGCGGGCGCGACGCTCCGCGCGCCGGCCGTTCCGCTTGTCGCGAATGTGCGGGCGGAGGCGGTTTCCGACCCGGAGACGATCCGCGCGCTCCTCATCGAGCAGGTGACGGGCGCGGTGCGCTGGCGCGAAAGCGTGATGTGGATGGCCGGCGCGGGCGTGACCGGCACCGTCGAGATCGGGGCCGGCAAGGCGCTTTCCGGGATGGTCAGGCGGATCGAGAAGTCCATGGGCGCCTTCGCGGCGGGAACGGCGGACGAAGCGAGCGCCGCGGCGGCGGCGGTGAAGGGAGAGGCGTGATGTTCGATCTGACGGGAAAATCCGCGCTTGTAACCGGCGCCTCGGGCGGCATCGGGGCGGCGATCGCGCGCGCCCTGCATGGCGCGGGCGCCGCGGTCGGCCTCTCGGGTACGCGGACGGAGCCGCTGGAGGCGCTCGCGGCGGAACTCGGGGCGAGGGCGCATGTGCTCCCTTGCGATCTCTCCGACGTCGCGGCGGTGGATGCGCTCGTGGGGCGCGCATCCGAGGCGATGGGCGGCGTCGCGATCCTCGTGAACAACGCCGGACTGACGCGGGACAATCTCTTCATGCGGATGAGCCAGGACGAATGGGACCAGGTCATCGCCGTGAATCTCACGGCGACGTTCCGCCTTTCCCGCGCCGCGCTCCGGGGCATGATGAAGGCGCGCTGGGGGCGGATCGTCAGCATCAGCTCGGTGGTCGGCGTGACGGGCAACCCCGGGCAGGGCAACTACGCCGCCTCCAAGGCCGGGATGATCGGGATGACGAAGTCCCTCGCGGCCGAGGTGGCCAGCCGGAACGTGACGGCGAACTGCATCGCGCCCGGCTTCATCCGCACCGCGATGACCGACGCGCTGAAGGACGAACAGAAGGCGAAGATCAACGCCGTGATTCCGGCCGGACGCATGGGCGAGGCGGAGGAGATCGCAGCCGCCGCGCTCTATCTGGCCAGCGAGGAGGCGGCCTATGTGACTGGCCAGACCCTTCATGTGAACGGCGGAATGGCTATGATCTGACCCTCGCCACGGGCGAGCCGAGGGGCGGGCATTCCCCCGTTTGCACTCCCCGGCGCTTATGGTAAGAGCCCACCAAGCGACGCGGGCGCGCCCCGAAGCGTGAAGAACAACAAGCCGGCCGTTGCGCCGACCGCCGAACCGCAGCGAGGCGCCTGCCTCCAGAAGAGGGAACGAGTATGAGCGATATCGCAGATCGCGTTAAGAAGATCGTCGTGGACCATCTCGGCGTCGAAGAGGACAAGGTGACCGAGAAGGCCAGCTTCATCGACGATCTCGGCGCGGACAGCCTCGACACCGTCGAGCTCGTGATGGCCTTCGAGGAGGAGTTCGGCATCGAGATTCCGGACGACGCGGCCGAGACGATCCAGACGTTCGGCGACGCGGTGAAGTTCATCTCCGATCACGCCGAAGCCTGAACCCCGGCGAAGACGGACGGAAACGGCGCCCGGGCATCTCGGGCGCTGTTTTTTTATCCGGCCCGCCGCTAGTGTTCCGCGCGTGAAGGCGAGGAAAGAAAAGAGAAGCGCATGAGACGTGTTGTCGTGACCGGTCTGGGCATGGTGACGCCGCTGGGCTGCGGCGTCGAGGAGACCTGGGCCCGGCTGATCGCCGGCGAATCCGGCGCCGGCGCGATCAAGGCTTTCGCCGCCGATCATCTTCCCTGCCGGATCGCCTGCGAGATTCCGCTCGGCGACGGGCCGGGCCTCTACAACCCCGACGACTGGGTGGAGAAGAAGGAACAGCGGAAGATCGACCGCTTCATCACCTATTCTCTGACCGCCGCGGAACAGGCGATCCGCGATGCGGGCTGGGCGGATGTCGACGAGGCGGAGAAGCTGCGCACCGGCGTCATGATCGGCTCCGGCATCGGCGGGATCGAGACGATCGCGGAGACGGCGGTGACGCTGAAGGAGAAGGGTGCGCGGCGCGTCTCTCCGTTCTTCATCCCTTCAGCGCTCATCAATCTCTGCTCGGGCCAGGTTTCGATCCGGCACGGGTTCAAGGGGCCGAACCATTCGGTTGTGACGGCCTGCTCCACCGGCGCGCACGCCATCGGGGACGCGGCGCGGCTCATCATGCTGGGCGACGCCGACGTGATGGTCGCGGGCGGCGCAGAAAGCCCGGTCTGCGAGATTTCGGTCGCCGGGTTCTCCGCCTGCCGCGCGCTCTCCACCAACTGGAACGACGAGCCGCACCGGGCCTCCCGCCCCTATGACAAGGGGCGCGACGGGTTCGTGATGGGGGAGGGCGCCGGCGTCGTCGTGCTCGAGGAACTCGATCATGCGGTGAAGCGCGGGGCGAAGATCTACGGCGAGGTCGCCGGATACGGGCTCTCGGGCGACGCCTATCACATCACGTCGCCGGCGCCGGACGGCGACGGCGGATTCCGCTCCATGTCCGCCGCCCTGGCGCGGGCCGGGGTGATGCCCGGCGATATCGACTATGTGAACGCCCACGGGACCTCCACGCCGCTCGGCGACGAGATCGAATTGCGGGCGGTGACGCGGCTGCTCGGCAATGCGGCCGGGGGCGTCACCATGTCCTCCACCAAGAGCGCGATCGGGCATCTTCTCGGCGCCGCAGGGGCGGTGGAGGCGATCTTCTGCGTCCTCGCGATGCGTGACGGCGTTGCGCCGCCGACGCTGAACCTCGAGGACCCTTCGGTCGAGACCGAGATCGACCTCGCCCCGCTGAAAGCGGTGAAGCGCGATATCAATGTCGCGCTCTCCAATTCCTTCGGCTTCGGGGGGACCAACGCCTCGCTCATCTTCCGCAAGGTCTGAGCGGCGGCGATGGCCAGGCACCTCGCCGCAAATGCGCTGACGGTTCTGTTCGTCCTGTGCCTCGTGCTGGCGGGGCTGGCGATATGGTCCTTCCGCTCCTTCACGGCGCCCGGGCCGCTGACCGAGCCCCGCGAAGTCGCGCTGCCCCGCGGCGCTTCGCTGACCGCCGTTTCGGAGCGGCTGGAGGAGCAGGGCGTCATTGCGAGCGCGACGATCTTCCGCCTTGGCGCGCGCTATCGCGGAGAGGACCAGGCGCTGAAGTTCGGGGAATACGAGATCCCGGCTGCGGCCTCGATGGAGCAGGTTCTGGAGATCATCGTTTCGGGCCGCTCGATACAGCATCGGGTCACCGTTGCGGAGGGTCTGACCAGCTGGGAAGTCGTCGAGCTGTTGCGCGCGAACGATCTGCTGACCGGGGAGATCGAGGATACGCCGCCCGAAGGCAGCCTCGCGCCCGATACGTATTTCGTCTCCCGCGGGATGAGCCGGGCCGAGCTGATCGGGCGGATGCAGGCGGCGCAGGCCCGGATTCTCGAGGCGGCGTGGGAGATGCGCCAGCCGGACACGCCGCTCCGCACGCCTGAGGAGGCGCTGACCCTCGCCTCGATCATCGAGAAGGAGACCGGGGTCGCCGAAGAGCGGCCGCTTGTCGGCGGCGTCTTCGTGAACAGGCTCCGGCGCGGCATGCGGATTCAGTCCGACCCGACGATCATATACGGCCTCACGGAAGGGCAGGGCCCGCTCGACCGCTCGCTCACCCGCGCGGATATCGAGCGGCCGACTGCCTACAACACCTATGTGATCGACCGTCTTCCGCCCGGGCCGATCGCGAATCCCGGCCGCGACGCGATCCTCGCCGCGGTGCGGCCGGAAGAGACGGACGCGCTGTATTTCGTCGCCGACGGCACTGGCGGCCACGCTTTCGCGACGACGCTGCAGGAGCACAATCGCAATGTGGCGGCGTGGCGGCGCATCGAGCGCGAGAGACAAGGAAACTGAGCGCGCTCTGCAACCCTGAATTTAGCGCTTGACATTCCGCTCGCTCTGATTTAGTAATCAGGTACACTACGAAGAATCCGAAAAGCCGGCGGCACCCTGTGCGCCGGTTTTTCCTTTTCCGGAAAGATCGCCATGACAGGACCGTCCAGCGACGCCGAAGCGGCGGAGCGGCTGCTGGCGCATGCGCGTCAACTCTATCAGAATCTTGCAGGGGAGCTTTCCAAGGCGCTGCGAACCATTTCCTCGGATGAGGAAACCGAACGGACGAAGGGGCGGGCGGAGACGATCCGGTCGCACCGCAAGGCGCTCCAGACAGTCCTCGAGATCGAGCTTCAGTTTCTCAAGGACTCGCAGAAGGCGGAGACGAGCCATGTCATCGACCTCGAATCCGCCCGCGTTGAAGTCTATCGGCGCCTCGATCGCCTGGCGGCCTCGGGAGGAGATCGAGGCGCTGCTTGAGGGGCTTTCGGAGAACGCGCAGGCGGCGCTGCCTTATCTCTTCGATCTCTGGGGCATGCCGCGACACCAGTTGCCTCCCGAGGGGGCCTGGCACACCTGGCTCATCCTCGGCGGACGCGGCGCAGGGAAGACGCGCGCGGGTGCGGAGTGGATCCGCTCCCGCGTCGAGGGCGCGACGCCGGATGCGCCGGGGCTATGTTCCCGGATAGCGCTTGTCGGCGCGACGCTGGACGAGGCGCGGGACGTGATGGTTCACGGGGAGAGCGGGATCGTCGCCTGCTCCCCGCCCGACCGGCGCCCCGTCTGGCACGAGGGCAAGCGCACGCTGACATGGCGGAACGGCGCTCAGGCGACATGCTTTTCCGCGGCAAGCCCGGAGAAGCTGCGCGGCCCGCAATTCGACTGCGCCTGGGTCGACGAACTCGGGAAGTGGACGAACCCGGAGCGGGCCTGGGACATGCTCCAGTTCGCACTCCGGCTCGGCCAGAACCCGCAGCAGGTGGTGACGACGACGCCGCGCGCGAACCCGGTGCTCGAGCGGTTGCTGGAGGACGAGGGGACCGTCACCGTCTCGGCGCCGACCTGGGAGAACCGGGCCAACCTCGCGGAAGGGTTCATCGACAAGGTGGTGAAGCGCTACGGCGGCACCTCGCAGGGGCGGGAGGAACTGGACGGCGAGATGGTTCTCGACCGCCCAGGCGCGCTCTGGTCGAGGGGTTTGATCGAGGCCAATCGGGTGCATGCCGCGCCGGAGCTCGAACGAATCGTCGTCGCCGTCGACCCGCCCGTGAGCGTGGGAGAGAACGCGGACGAATGCGGAATCATCGTCGCCGGCAAGGCGCGCGGCGAGGACGTCGCCTACATCCTCACCGACCGGTCGAGCCAAGGCGAGACGCCGCAGCAATGGGCGGCACGGGCGATCGCGGCCTTCGAGGAGTTCTCGGCCGACCGCATGGTCTTCGAGATCAATCAGGGCGGAGCCATGGTCGAGGGCATCGTCCGCACCCAGTCGCCTCATGTTTCGTTCCAGGCGGTTCATGCGCGACGCGGCAAGGCGCTGCGGGCCGAGCCCGTCTCCGCGCTTTATGAGCAGGGGCGCGTCCGCCATGTCGGCCTCATGCGCGCCCTCGAGGATCAGATGCGGGCCTTCGGCGCGACGCCAAAGAGCCCCGACCGGGTGGATGCGCTCGTCTGGGCGGTCTGGAGCCTGCTGATCGAGGAGCGCGGCGAGCCGCGCGCCCGACGACTCTGAACGACGCTGACCGGAGAGAGCCATGATTTTCAGACGTTTGCGATCCGGCGCGGCTGCGCCGGACGAGAAAAAGGCGTCGGCCGTCGGCGGCATGATCGCCCTTCATGGCGGCGCCCGCGCGGCATGGGGCCCACGCGACGCCGTTTCGCTCACCAAGGCGGGATACCAGCAGAACGCGGTCGCGTTTCGCGCCGTCCGGATGGTCGCGGAAGCGGCTGCGGCTGTTCCGCTGCGGCTCACCGCCTTCGGTTCGGCGATGAGCGACCACCCGCTGATCGCGCTCCTGCGCTCCCCCAATGCGGGGCAGGACGGGGCCGGCCTGCTGGAGGCGCTCTATGGCCATCTGATGCTGAACGGGGACGCCTATCTCGAAGCCTCCGCGCTCGACGACCGCAACGCGCCGGGAGAACTCCACTCGCTTCGGCCGGACCGGATGCGGATCGTGCCGGGCCCGGACGGCTGGCCGGAGGCCTACGAGTATCGGGTCGGCGGGCGGGCGCACCGGTTCGACATGACGACGGAAGCGCAACCCATCCTTCACCTCCGCGGCTTTCATCCCCTCGACGATCACCACGGGATGGCTCCGCTCGAAGCGGCGGCCGCGGCGATCGACATCCACAACTCGGCCGGCAAATGGTCCAAGGGCCTGCTCGACAACGCCGCGCGGCCCTCCGGGGCTCTCGTCTACAAGGGCGCGGACGGCTCCACGCTCTCGGACGATCAGTTCCGCCGGATCACGGAGGAGCTCGAAAGCGGGCACCAGGGGGCCGGAAATGCTGGGCGGCCCATGTTGCTCGAAGGCGGGCTCGACTGGAAGCCGATGGGTTTCTCGCCGTCCGATATGGAGTTCCTCAAGACGAAGGAGGCCGCGGCGCGGGAGATCGCGCTCGCATTCGGCGTTCCGCCGCAACTGGTCGGCCTGCCCGGCGACAACGCCTATTCGAACTTCCAGGAGGCGAACCGGGCCTTCTATCGCCAGACGATCCTGCCGCTCGTCAGGCGCGTTTCCGCGGCTCTCTCCGGCTGGCTTGGCTGGCGGTGGGGCGCGGGGCTCCTGCTTGCCCCCGATCTGGAGGCGATCCCGGCGCTTCAGGCGGAGCGCGAGGCGCTCTGGCGGCGTGTTTCTGCGGCGGACTTTCTCGACGATGACGAGAAGCGGGAGATGCTGGGACTGCCCCGGCGCGAAACGGGCCGGACATGAGCGCGCCGCCGCGCCGGCGCACGCTCGGATCGCGCTATCTCTACGAGCCCTTCGACAGCGCCCATGCGAGAATCGAGACGCATGAGCGCGTGTTCGAGGAGCGATGGCTCGCCCTCAACCGGATCCTCGAGCAGATCGAGAGCGGGCTGGATCGCCTGGAGCGGCGGCTCTGGCTCGCGGTCTACGGCGTCGCGATCGCGCTCGCCGGGCAGATCCTCGCCTTCCTGCTCAACGCGCAGATGGCGCACTAGGAGACCGACCCGATGACGATACAGACCGCGCTTGGTCTCGAGACCAAGTTCATCGCGCTTGACCGGAAGACGGCAACCGGCGCGCAGATCGCCGGCTACGCCTCGCTATTCGGCGTCGCGGACCAGAACGGCGACGTGGTGGCGCCGGGAGCCTTCGCCACTTCGTTGCAGCGGCTCGCGGCCGAGGGGCGTAGCGTCAAGCTGCTCTGGCAGCACGACCCGGCGCAGCCGATCGGCGTGTGGGACCGCGTGGTGGAGGACAGGCTCGGCCTCGCCGTCGAGGGGCGGCTGCTGACAGAGACGACGCGCGGCGGCGACGCGGCGGTGCTTCTGGCCGCCGGCGCGGTGGACGGCCTCTCCATCGGATACCGGACGATCCGGGCCGAGAAGGCCGGCTCCGGACGCCGGCTCATCGAAATCGACCTTTGGGAAGTCTCTCTCGTCACGTTTCCGATGCTTCCCTCAGCGCGCGCCTCGGCGAAGGCGCCTGATCCGGAGACGGAACTGGCCCGCGTACTCTCCGACGCCCTCAGGGGCGCCCGTGAGGCGCTGGCCTGAACCGCCGCCACTTTCGACGTCAACCTCAAAGGACCATCCCATGACGCACGAAGCGCATGCCGGGCCGGACGCCAACGCGCTGACCGGTTTCCTGAACGAGTTCAAATCTTTCCAGATGGAGCTTAAGGCCCGCATGACCGAACAGGAAGAACGGGTGGCGGCGCTCGGCCGCAAGTCCGCCCATCGCCCGGCGCTGAGCGGCGCGGCGGAGGCGGTGGCCCCGCATCGCAAGGCGCTCGACGCCTATCTTCGCGCCGGGGATGACGGGGCGCTCCGCGCGTTGCCGCTGGAAGGCAAGGCGCTTTCCACGGGCATTCTCGCCGATGGCGGCTATCTGGTCGACCCGCAGACCTCCGACCGGATCCAGGGCGTGCTGCGCGCCGCCTCCTCGATCCGCTCGGTCGCGACGGTCGCCGAGGTCGACGCCGGCGTCTATGACGTGCTGGTCGATCACACCGACATCGGCGCGGGCTGGACCTCCGAGACCGGCTCCCTCGCCGAAACGGGCACGCCGCAGATCGACCGCATCTCGATCACGCTCCATGAACTTTCCGCCTCGCCGAAGGCGTCGCAGCGCCTGCTCGACGATTCCGCCTTCGACATCGAGAGCTGGCTGGCGGCGCGGATCGCCGACCGGTTCACCCGCGCGGAGAACGCCGCCTTCGTTTCCGGCAACGGCGTCGACAAGCCCACGGGCTTCCTCACCTACACCGCCGTTCCGAACGACGGCTGGGCCTGGGGCTCGCTCGGTTATGTGGCGACCGGGACGGCGGGAGATTTCTCGGCCTCCGATCCCTCCGACGCCATCGTCGACCTGATCTATGCGCTCGGCGCGGAATACCGCGTGAACGCGGTCTTCGTCATGAACTCCAAGACCGCGGGCGCCGTGCGCAAGATGAAGGACGCGGACGGTCGCTTCCTCTGGGCCGAGGGGCTCTCCTCAGCTCAACCGGCGCGGCTGATGGGCTATCCGGTCGTCATCTCCGAGGACATGCCGGACATCGCGCTCAACGCCATGGCGATCGCTTTCGGCGATTTCGGGGCCGGCTACACGATCGCGGAGCGGCCCGATCTCCGGATCATGCGCGACCCGTTCTCCGCCAAGCCGCACGTGCTCTTCTACGCCTCCAAGCGCGTCGGCGGGGACGTGACCGACTTCTCGGCGATCAAGCTGCTGAAGTTCGGAACGTCCTGATCTCCGACGCCTTGAAGCGGCGTCGCCGGGGCGGGCCCGGCGACGCCTTCCAGATTCGCGACCGCCTTCGGGAGTGACATCCATGCTCATCGAGACTTCGCCGCCAGCCGTCACTCCGGAAATGGACGCCGAAATCGCGGCCCATCTCCGGCTCTCGAGCGGTTTCGGGCTCGACCGGACGACGGAAGCGCGGGCCGCTTTCCGCGCCGCCATCGCCAATATCGAGGCGAGCATAGGCCTCTGCCTCGCGCCTCGCGGCTTCGTCTTTCGGCGCCGGCTTTCGGCTTCGACTGCATCCGTCGAGGCGCCGATATCGCCAGTCCGCTCACTGACCTCGGTCATGCGGATCCCGTCCGACGGCGGACCGGCCGCCGCGCTCGACCTGTCGCTCTTCACCCTCGAAGCGGGAGCGGGGCGGACGCGGATCCGTTCACGCATTCAATTCTTCGACATTCTCGAATTCACATTCGACGCCGGGTTCGGCCCCGAATGGGCCGACACGCCCGCCGATCTCCGCCGGGCCGCCCTGATGCTGACAGGGGACATGTTCGACGGCCGCCCCGACGATGAACCTGCGCGCGCACCCGCATCGATCGGCGCGCTCATCGCGCCGTGGCGGCCGCTTCGGCTTTCCGCCGGAGCCCGGTGATGGCCGCCCGTTTCTCCTCCCGCCTTGTGCTGGAGGAGCGGAGCCGGGAGCCCGACGGGGCTGGTGGAGCCCTTGAGACCTGGGTCGAGAAGGGCGCGCTCTGGGCCGAGCTGAAAGCCGGGTCGGGGCGTGAACGCGTTATCGGGATGAAGCCGACGTCGACCGTGACGCATCGCGCCCGCATCCGCTACGCCGCTCCGGGCGCGGCGGACCGCCCCCGCGCCGATCAGAGGCTGACGGACGGGGCCCGCGTTTTCGCAATCCTTGCGGTTGCGGAGGCTGACGATCGCCGTCGTGAACTTGCGCTCTGGCTCGAAGAGAGGGCGCTCTCATGACCATGGCTCTCTCCGCGCCGCTTCAGCGCGGGCTGTACGAACAGATCGCCGCTGCGCCGGAGCTGGCGCAGCTGGCCGGGCGTGTCTTCGACGATGCGCCGCATGCGGCTCAGGACGCGGGCGAGGGCGCCTATGTCACGCTCGGCGACGAGACGGTGACGCCATGGAACACCGCGACGGAGCGGGGCGCGGCGCATGTCGTGACGATCCGTGTCTATGCGCCTGTGCGCGGCTTTCTGACCGTCAAGGAGATCGCCGCCTCGCTCGTTGGCATCCTCGCCGATGCGCCGCCCGTTCTGAGCCGCGGCGCGGTCATCACCCATCAGTTCGTTCGCGCCGAGACAAGGCGGGAAGAGGGCGGCGCGCTCCGGCGGATCGACCTCGTCTTCCGCTTCGTCATCGAGGACGAGGCCTGACAACCGACTTCTTCAACCCGAGAGGACATGACATGGCCGCCCAGAAGGGAAAAGACCTTCTCATCAAGATCGACCCGTCAGGAAGCGGCGCCTATGAGACGGTGGCGGGGCTTCGTGCGACGCGGATTTCTTTCAATGCCGGAACGGTCGACTCCACGGCCGCTGACAGCCCGGGAGGCTGGAGAGAGCTGCTTTCCGGAGCCGGCGCCCGCTCGGCTTCGATCTCCGGCTCCGGCGTCTTCAAGGACGCCGTGTCTGACGCCGTCCTTCGCCAGGCCTTCTTCGACGCCTCAACGCTTCCGACCCAGTTCGTCGTGCCGGGCTTCGGGGTGATTGAAGGCGCGTTCCAGCTGACCGCGCTCGAATACTCGGGTGACCATGACGGCGAGGCGACATTCGAAGCGACGTTCGCCTCCGCCGGCGCGCTCAGCTTTACGGCGCTGTGATGCTGAACCCTCAACGCGGCGAGACGGGCGTGCTGATCGGCGGCGAGATGCGGCGCATGCGGCTTACGCTTGGCGCGCTGGCCGCGCTCGAGGCGCGGCTGGACGCGCAAGGGCTTGTGGCGCTGGCGGAGCGGTTCGAGACAGGCGGGTTCGGCGCCGCGGACCTCGTCGCCGTCATCACGGCCGGTCTCAACGGAGGCGGCTGGGCGGTAAGCGAAGCCGAAGTTGCGGAGATGGAGTTCGACGGCGGCGCGATAGAGGCCGCCGCCGCGGTGACGCGGCTTCTCGCGGCCAGCTTCAGGGGGATTGGATGACGAAAGACAGGCCGAAGATCGACTGGGACATGCTGATGCGCTTCGGGCTCGGCGCGCTCGGCCTCGCCCCGTCGGAATTCTGGAAGATGACCCCGCGCGAGTTCGACGCCGCGGTGAAGGGTAAGATGGGGGTGTTTGAAGATCGTGCGCCGTTGAGCCGCGACGCCTTCGCGGCGCTGAGCCGCGACTATCCTGACGGAGAGAAATCATGAGCAGCGATGCGGGCGCGCGCGGACAGATTTCGGAGCTCGGCGATCTGGAGCGCGCCTATCAGCGTTTGCGTGTCGCCGCCGACGGCGCGACCTCCGGTCTCGCCTTCGACCTTCGCGCTTCGACTGCGGAGATCCGCGCGATGGAGCGCGAGACGAACGGGCTGTCGCGTTCGTTCGGAACCGGTCTCCGCCGCGCATTCGACAGCGCGATTTTCAGCGGCGCGAAGCTGAGCGACGTCATGCGGGACCTCGCCCTGTCCTTTTCCAGGTCGGTGCTGAATTCCGCGCTGTCGCCGGTGCAGAATTCGATCGGTGGCGCGATCTCGGGCCTTTTCGCCGGCTTTGCGGACGGCGGGGCCTTCGCGAGCGGGCGCGTGCGCGCCTTCGCAAAGGGCGGGGTGGTGAGCGGGCCGACAACCTTTCCGATGCGTGGCGGCGTCGGCCTGATGGGCGAGGCCGGAGCCGAGGCGATCATGCCGCTCGGCCGCGGCGCCGACGGCAAGCTCGGGGTTCGGGCCGAAGGCGCCGGCGGCGCGCGGAGCGTCACGATCAACATCACGACGCAGGATGCAGAGAGCTTCCGACGCAGCCAGTCACAGATTTCCGCCAGCATCACGCGCGCGGTTCGCCGCGGCGAGAGAAACCTCTGAGGCCACGATGAGCTTTCATGACGTCGTATTCCCGGCCTCGATATCCCTTGGATCGAGCGGCGGACCCGAGCGCCGGACGGAGATCGTCACCCTGGCGAGCGGGTTTGAAGAGCGCAATTCGACCTGGGCTCACTCCCGGAGACGCTACGAGGCGGGGCTAGGAATGCGGCGCCTCGACGACGTTCATGAGGTCATCGCCTTCTTCGAAGCGAGGCGGGGAATGCTGCACGCCTTTCGCTGGAAGGATTGGTCGGACTACAAATCCTGTGCGCCCTCGCAGTCGCCTACGGCGTTCGACCAGCCGCTCGGTCTCGGCGACGGAGCGACGACCGTGTTTCAGCTTTCGCGGCGCTATGCGTCGGGGGACGACGAATATGTCCGGCCGATCTCGAAGCCCATGGCGGGAACAGTGCTGGTCGCGCTCGACGGCACGCCGTTGGCAGACGGAAGCGACTTCACCGTCGATGGGTCCACCGGGCAGATCACGCTTGCGGCCGCTCCGGCGGACGGCGCCGCGCTGACGGCGGGCTTTCTTTTCCATGTGCCCGCGCGCTTCGACACGGACAGGATCGAGGTGAACCTTTCCGCCTTCGAAGCGGGAGAGATTCCGTCCGTTCCCATCATCGAGGTGAGGGTCTGATGCGCTCCATCCCCCCATCAATGCAGGCTCAACTCGACGCCGGAGTCACGACATTCTGTCATTGCTGGCGGATCGATCCCCTTTTCGCCGCGTCGATCGGCTTCACCGATCACGACGAGGATATCGCTTTCGACGATGTGGTCTTCGAGGCTGCCTCGGCGTTTCAGGGCACGTCAATCGAGAGGTCGCTCGGCCTCGCCATCGACAACCTGACGGCCACGGGCGCCCTCCAGTCGGAGCGAATTCGCGAGGAGGACATAGACGGCGGCGTCTATGACGGCGCGGCGATCCGGCTCTGGCTTGTCGATTGGCGTGCGCCGGCTTCGCGTCTCCTGCTCTTCAAGGGCGAGATCGGAGAAATCACGCACGGATCGGCAGGTTTCGAGGTTGAGCTCAGGGGGCTCTCGGAGCCCTTGAACCGGCCGATCGGGCGACGGTTTCTGAAAGTCTGCGATGCAGAGGTCGGAGACGGCAGATGCGGCTTCGATACCCAGCTCCCGGGATTTCGCGGCGAAGGGACAATCGAGTCGATTTCGGACTCTCGAAACATCCGGGCGGCCGGCCTTTCCGAGTTTGAAGATCGTTGGTTCGATGATGGCGTCCTGACCTGGACGTCAGGCCGGAACGCGGGCCGGCGATCGCGCATTCGCTCGCATCTCGGAGGCGGCGACACGACCTGGCTCGAGTTTCTGGAGCCTCCGGTGCTTCAGCCCGAACAAGGCGACGCTTTCAGCATCGTCGCAGGTTGTGACAAACGCGCCGGGACATGTAGGTCAAAATTCATGAATTTCAGGAATTTCCGAGGTTTTCCCTATATTCCTGGGGATAGCTGGATCGCCGCTCACCCGGCGGAGGGCATGATTCACGATGGCGGTCGTCGTGGTTCCTGATCCTTGCGAGCGGCGGGCGCGCATTGTCGCGTCCGCCCGCGGATGGATCGGTACGCCGTATCGGCACCAGGCCAGCCTCCGGAGCGCCGGAGCCGACTGTCTTGGTCTCGTTCGCGGCGTGTGGCGCGAGATCGTCGGCCCAGAGCCGGTCACGCCGCCTCCATACACGCGCGCCTGGGACGAATGCGCTCGTGAGGAGACCCTTTGGAGAGCGCTGGACGAGCTGCTCGACCCGACGCCGGAGGCGCTGGAGGGAGATATCCTTCTCTTTCGAATGATGGATGGCGCACCCGCCAAGCACCTCGCAATCCGGGCCAGCGACCCGGGCGGAAGGCCAACAATCATTCACGCCTATTCGGGCCGTTCGGTGGTCGAGACTGCCCTCACCTTCGGGTGGCGCTCGCGAACCGTCGCGACGTTCGGATTTCCGGTGGAGAACTGACCATGGCGACCATGCTACTCTCGGCGGCCGGCTCCTCGATCGGTAGCGCGGCCGGAGGCTCCCTCCTTGGCCTCGGCGCAGCATCGCTAGGGCGCGCTGCGGGCGGGATCGCCGGATCGATCATTGATCAGCAGATCCTCGGCCGCGGTTCTGCGCCGGTGCCAACCGGACGGGTGGACCGCATTCGCGTACAGCGGGCGGGCGAGGGCGATCCGGTTCCGCGGGTGTTCGGACGCATTCGGGTGGCCGGGCAGATCATCTGGGCGAGCCGGTTCCGCGAGCGAATGACCGAGAGCGATGGGGGCGGCAAAGGCGGCGGCGCTCAGAGTGCGAGCTACAGCTACACCATTTCATTCGCGGTCGCCCTTTGCGAAGGACGCGTGAGCGGGATCGGGCGCCTCTGGGCGGACGCAAACGAGGTCTCGCCCAGCGACTTCGTTCACAGGCTGCATGACGGTTCCGAGATTCAGGATCCGGACCCGCTTATCGAGGCGATCGAAGGCGATGCGCCGGCGTTTCGCGGTCTTGCCTACATTGTCTTCGAGGATGTCGACCTCAAACCCTTTGGAAATCGGATTCCGCAGTTCAATGTCGAGGTCTGGCGCGAAGCCGAGGCTGCGGAAGGAGCCGCCGCGCCTCGTCTGTCCGAACTTATTCGAGCGGTTGCGCTTTCGCCCGGATCGGGCGAGTTCTCTCTTGATACGGACAAGGTGCGCCGGATCGTAGGCCCAGGTCGCACCGAGTTCGAAAACGTCAACACGCCTTCGGAGAGGCCAGATCTGCTCGTGTCCCTCGGCCAACTGGCCGCGGAGGCGCCGAAAGCCAAGGCCATATCATTGATCGTCTCGTGGTTCGGTGACGACCTGAGGTGCGGTCGTTGTGAAGTAAAGCCTTGCGTCGAGAGCCGAGACAAGCAGACCAGCCCGACAGAATGGCGCGCCGGCGGAGTCGGGCGTCAGGAGGCCGGGCTCGTTTCGAGCGACGCTGCCGGCCGGCCCGTCTTCGGCGGCACGCCTTCTGACGGCTCGGTGATCCGCGCAATCCGGGAGATCGCCCGCCGAGATGGGAGGGTGATGTTCTATCCCTTCGTCCTCATGGATGTGCCCGAGCAAAATGCGAAGACGAATCCGTGGACCGGGGTGGCGCCCCAGCCGGCGTTCCCATGGAGGGGCCGGATCACGCTCGACCGTGCGCCGGAAGTCGCCAACTCAACCGACAAGACAGCCGCCGCCGCGCAGGAAGTGAGAGCGTTCTTCGGCAACGCAATGCCGGCCGATTTCAACGTCGGCTCAGACCGTGTGGACTATGTCGGCCCGGCGGAGTGGGGCTTCCGACGGTTTATTCTTCATTACGCGCATCTTTGCGCGCTCGCCGGTGGCGTCGACAGCTTCTGCATCGGATCGGAGATGCGTGGACTGACGCATATCCGGAGCGGTCCGTCAGCATACCCCGCGGTGGCTGAGTTAAGGTCGCTGGCCGCCGACGTGCGCGAGATTCTCGGCCCAGATGTCAAGATTGGTTATGCCGCCGATTGGTCGGAATACTTCGGACATCAACCGAACGACGGTAGCGGAGATGTTCATTTTCATCTCGATCCGCTCTGGTCCGACGACTCCATCGATTTCGTTGGCATAGACAACTACATGCCCATTGCAGACTGGCGATACACTCGGGACCATCTCGACGAGGGGTTCGGTTCGCCATATTCGCTGCAGTATCTCAAGAACAACATCGAAGGCGGTGAAGGCTTCGACTGGTACTATGCGAGCGCCGCAGCGCGAGAAGCGCAGGATCGCTCGGACATCGTTGATGGCGCGCATGGCGAGGACTGGCTGTTTCGCCCGAAGGATATCCGCCAATGGTGGAGCAATGCGCATCACGACCGCCCCGGCGGCGTTCGCGCGCCACAGCCGACCGCCTGGACGCCAGGATCGAAGCCGATCTGGTTCACCGAACTGGGTTGCCCAGCCGTAGATCTGGGCGCGAACCAGCCAAATGTCTTCTTCGACCCCAAGTCATCCGAGTCCTTTCTGCCGTACTTTTCGAGGGGAGTTCGGGATGATTTCATGCAGAGGCGGTACCTACAGGCGACGCTCTCATACTGGGAGAATGACGCCAACAATCCTGTGGCCTCGCTTTACGCCGGACGGATGGTCGAAACCTCGCGCAGTTTTGTATGGACCTGGGATGCCCGTCCGTGGCCGGAGTTCCCGTCGCGGCTAGACGTCTGGTCGGATGGGCCAAATCATCGATCCGGCCACTGGATCACGGGCCGTCTCGGGGCGGCTCCGCTTGCCGACGTCGTGGCGGAAATCTGCCGCAGGGCCGGTGTGTCGAATGTCGATGTTTCCTCCCTCTACGGCGTCGTTCATGGATACATGCTCGAACAAGCCGGAAGCGCCCGTGCGGCGCTTCAGGACCTGATGTCCGCCTACAGCTTCGATGCGATCGAGAGCGGAGAGACCCTGCGCTTCAGGCATCGCGACAGACGAGCCGATATCGGAATAGAGGCGGGTGAAATCCACTTGTCCAGCCGCGGCCAGCGAGAGCGGCGCTTCGCTCGGACACCGGACGGGGAGCTCGCCTCGGCAATCACGCTCACTTACATCGACGATGAAAGCGGATATGAGAGCGGCTCAACCGAGGCGCGTCACGTCGGCTCGACCTCGACAAGAGTCGAGGCGCTCAACGCCCCCCTGGTTCTTGACGCCGCGGCAGCTCAAGAAACCGCCGAGCGGCATCTTGCCGAAAGCCGGGCCTCGCGTGAAGGGGTTCTAGTCCGGCTTGGCCGGAGGCATCTCGCTATCGGGGACCTGACCCTGTATCTGGTCCAGTCCTCATGCGACCTTCCGGGCTAGTTTCAGTTGGTCGGCGAACTCGGTCGGCGTCAAGCCGCCGAGCGCTGAGTG
>NZ_JBKAGV010000016.1:0-277622 GCF_046290545.1 Pikeienuella sp.
ACGCCCCTGATCCAATGGACGTCGCTGTCGACGTCCTCAGAGACGTCTCATCGCAGATCAGACCGCGAAAATGCAGGCGGCCAAGAGCGGCCGGTTACCTTCGATCAAGGGCCAGACTCTAATCTCAGATGGAGGAAAAACTCAGTGGCAGGTCACAGGGACCAGAGGTGACACTGGCACGGGTGTTGGAGCCGTTCCCATTGGACTGGTGGGAGCAGCGACCGGCCCGCGCTTAGCCGAGGCCTGGGGTTCAGGGGCCATTCAGATGGATACGGCTTAGTTTCCCGCCGGAGCTCCCACGAATCGTTCCGGGCAAATTTCATCCACGACTCTGCGCACAGCCCCAGCCACCTGATTTGCGGAACTCAGCTCGCACTCCCAGACGACGATTACCCTCCATCCCAGCCCTTCGAGCTGTTCCCTAGTCCGCGCATCGCGCACGACATTTCGGTCGAACTTCTCTACCCAAAACTCAGTATTGGTCTTTGGCGTAGTGGCGATCTTGCAACCGCTATGGCGGTGCCAGAAGCAGCCGTGGACGAAGATGACAGTCTTATGGCGCGGCAGGACGATATCAGGCTTGCCTGGTAAGCCCTTGCTGTGGAGCCTGAACCTGAAGCCTATGGCATGCATTGCGCGACGCAGTGCAACTTCCGGCGCAGTGTTCGATGAGCGGATCCGCGACATTCGCTCCGATCGCTCCGAAGGGCTCAAGAAATCGACCACCGCGTCGTCCTACTGCTCACCACCTACCCGGGTCCGTATGTGCTCGAAGAATGGGTAGCCCCGTATGAATTCGCCTGGGCTATCGAAGGACTTGTAAAGGCATTGGTGGTTCCCCAGGCCCTTTATGCGCTCCGCCATTTCGGCAGCGGTAGCCGTCAGGCCCAGAGCCGACAGTTCGGCTGTTGTTACGTTGGGGACTTTATGAATGAACCAAGTTAGTAGTGGCTCCCGGTAGTCGGTGCCACCTCCTTTGAAATGCCGAAGGTACTGGGAGGCCAAGATTACACCGGTACCGAATTCACGCCCCTGAAGCAGTAGCTTTCTCAGTACGTCAAACTCATAGCGCATGATGTTGTCGGCTTCGTCAACAAGTAAGTAGGAATCGATTGCTCGCAGCTGCGGATCCTTACCAAGAAATGGCCGCTTGGGGGTCCGGAGCATGTTCTCATAGAACATGTTCAGTAGTACGGCGACCAGCATGTTCTTGCTGTGGTCGTCCTGACCAAGAGCGTCCAGCGCTATAACGACGACTCCGTCGAGGAAAGTGTCGAACGGTACAATTCTTGATTGATCTTCCTCGAAAATCTCCATGTCGAGCATGTCGCCGATGATCGACATCGGGGAGTCGGGCTTACCGTCGACAATTTCGTGGTAGGCGGTGTGCACCTCGCGCAGTGTAGGTGGAATGTTTGAGGCTGCTCCATCATAGGCTTCCTTGACCGCACGCTTCAGTTTGTCACGCTGCACAGTGCCAATCCCAGAATAGATCTTTCCGAGCACATCGGCAAAGAACCGGAATCGATCAAACCACGGTGCAGGGACGTCGCCGCTAGTACGAGTGTCGAATAGGTTCAGGGGTATGCGGTGCGGCCGGACGACGCGCGCGCCAGTGGCGGCGACAAAGTCGTCGCTACTGTAGTCCCGCTTGTAGTCGAAGATGAGGAATCTCGGTGGATGCCCGCGGTTCTCTGGACCTGACGACGCGATTTGGGCGATCAGGGATTTCAGCAGCTGTGTTTTGCCAGTGCCGAGGTCGCCCACTACACCGATGTTGAGCTGGTTGAGGCGAGTGTCCGATATGTTCAGCTCGAGGTCGCGGGGGCGAAAGCCATCGATCGTCTTCCCGACATCAAGTATGACACCCTTGCTCACGGGCTCTGGGGGGCGTTGGTCGCCTTCTCCGCGCAATGGTTGGGCGGGCGAAGGCATGACCTCGAGATCCTCACTAGTCACCCCGACCTGATCTTGAACCCCGGCAGGCGCTGCCTCCTCGGGAGCATCTGCGGTGGCCCGAGTTTCAGCTTCGGGCACTGGGCCTGGCATTAGCTGCCAGTCGTCCAGACGCGCTCGAACCGTATCGTAGAACGCAGCCGGGTCGCCAGCCACTACCTCACCGGCGTCCCCGCGACCGATTACTATGGTCTCCTCAAAGCCATCGTTGTCGAAGTCCTGCGGCTTGCTCGAGGGGTTGTCGTCCAGAATGATCAGTCGCCCGCGAGTATCGACCTCCACGCAGTTGCTTCCGTCGAGGATTGCGCGGGCAATTCGCTCGTGGAACTCGGACCATCGTGCAGTGTGGCCGACGACGTCAGGATGTTGACTGTACACGCGCAGCCCAAAACCGATCATCGAAAGAAGCAAGTGCTGGTAAGCAATGGCCCACAGCCGAGGCTGTTCGTCGTGGCGCTGCATTGCGGACAGGAGGTGTGACAGCGCTTTTGCTTGATCGAGCGCCTCGACTGCCTCGTTGGCGCTGAAACGGGAAGTTGGCCGGCACTTGACTTCGATCGGCGTGATCTTAACCCGGACATTTCCACCCGAGAGATCGATGCCAACAACGACAAGGTCTGGCCGAAGTTGCGTTAGGTCGCCCCGTTCCTTTCCGAGAGCTCGGCAAAGGTCCCCAATGTAGCCGCGAAACGGATCGACGGGCACGACAATCGCAATAGTGGCGTCCTCGGCCGTTCCCCCAATTACAGGCAAAAGTCCGTCGCCTATGTGATGGTCGCCTCGGAAGCGGTCCTGAAGGAGACGCACGCCCACGAATATTCCGAGGTCCCCCGTTGCCCCGCTGTCGTCGCCCGCGAGGCCCTTTATGGTCGGGATACCGCGCCGCGCGACCTCCAAAAGGACGTCCTGCACTTTCTCCGGGTCCAGTTGGTCGCAGCCAGGCAGCCGCGCAAGAGCGAGCGACAGCGAGTCCCGGTCCGCGTCGGTAACCTGGGACAAAAGGTAGTAGCCATTCGTGTCACCCGCTCTATGGGAATAAGATGGTAGGTCGAAGTCCCAAAGATAGGCACCGTCGAGCCAGCCACCGAGGAAGCAAGCTGGGTCGATTGCCGCCGATGACACCGCGACGAAGTCGGTACGGCGCTCCCTGAGCATATGCTGGATCTCGTGAACGTTTGGCGCGAACTGCAAGCCCGTACGGAGTGACCCTAGGTTCTCCACCGCGGAAAGCAGGGCCGCAACCTTGTCGAGCAGAATATCGCCAGTGGGTTCGGATGTAGTCGACTGGCGAGACTCGGCGAGGAACGCACCCGGCAGTTGCCTTCTGACGCGATGCCTGATCATCCCCCCAGCGCTGAGAGGCGTACGGCCGTCCATGCTTTCTGAGCGGGGCTCAGACATATCCAACTGGGCGATGATGCCAAGGTCCGGTACTGCGCCTGCGGGTTGGCCGGAATACCACCGGACACTATTGCCGGTGTCCTCCGACAGGTTCGAGAGCGTCGCCTCATCTGGCCGTGAACCATGCGGGCGGTCGTCAAACACCTCTACGAACCTGGGGCCGACGGACCTACTCCTTGGCCTCCGGGAATCCTCCTGAAACCGCAAGGTACACCATTCCACCAGCCCTTCATTGCACGCGTCCGTAGTTCCGCCCGCGCTCGAGACTGCAACTGCTACGACAGGCTTCGCCGAAAGCAAGTCGGACACGTCGTCGAGGGCGCGCATGACTTGCGCGGCACTGAACCCAACAGAGATTCCCCCGACTTTGATGCCGAAGACATCGCCGAATGGTGCTGCCAGCGAGCGCTCCGGCAGCTTCTCGAGCTCTCGCCCGTTCCAAAGAACAGACCAGTAGTCAGTGCCGTTCTCGACCGCTAAAAAGTTTACCTGGTCAACACCGGCGGGCGACCGAAGGTGGAGAGACAGAATATCTGGCACGCAATCGGGATCTAGGACGCTTGCAGCTGGGCAAGGTTTCCCAGCCTCGTCCGCCTCGACGAGGATGCGCTGGGCCGCGACATGCCAGCCTACGCGCATTGGGTGCATGGGCGAGAGCAAGATTGCGACCGGCTCGCGCGCGAGGCTCCGCCCGCTGGGGTCTAAACTCGATATTGAAATGACGTCTGCCCAGCAAGCAACCTCTGGATCTGACGCGATCCACCTATGGTAGGCATCCACGTATTTTTCAACTGCCGATGCAAACTGATCGTCACGCAGCGCCCACTCGCCCAATCGTGCAGTCTCGAACACTCCCGACTGGTCTCCGTCGCCGCGAATGTATTCCGCAATCTCCTCTCGGGCATCCAGAAATTCGGGTGGAGGGTTGAATTCAACTGGCGCCGGACGGGAGTCTTGAATGAACGCTCCGCGAGAAAGTATTGGTCCGCTGCCGGTGTTCCAGTTGGGCGGCGACCAGTGCTCTCCATAGTCTTCCGCCAGAACAATCGGCTGGTATGACGACCGGATCGCTTCAGGGGAAAGAATCCAGTCTTGAAGCATCGTTGATCTGACGGCACGGTTCACTGTGATAACAGCCTTGGCATCGAAGCCTTCCAACTGGCGCCGGTTAACCTTGATTAGGCGTTCGAACTCGCTTCGGCAGCCCACCTCTGGGACATCATCACAAGTGATAAATGTGCGGCAGGTCTCGCGCGCGAGTTTGCCATCTTTCCCCACGCGCGAGAAATGCAGGTCAAGCTGACAGTTGCCATCGGCTTCGATTTCCGACCGGTATACTTCGGGCGTTGCCTGCCGGAGGGTGACAAGTGTTGGTGTGCTTGCATTCCCATCTCCCTGATCGGCCGAGACATGGGCAGACACATCGACAGTAACGCCAGGAGAAACAAAAACGAGCAACTCGTACCGCCCAGGTCCCGGCACGCTGAGGCCTGCCTCCCAGTCAGCTCCCGCGCCCCTGCCACGCTTCGCGGGCTTGCGAGGTGGTGAAAACTTGCGGGCAAGCCGGCAGGCCACAACAATTCCTGGTTGCCATGTGGCGAGCGAAACAACTTTGATTGACGCGGGCTTGAAGCCCTGCGCCATCGCCCTGTAGGTCAGCGGCAGCTTGTGGGTTGGCGGTGTCGGGTCGGATAGAGTTTCGACGCTGCCTGAGGCCACGTCCCCGATCAATCCATTGCCTGCAGCAGGCGTACGGTTAACCCCGATCCGACCACCGTTTGGATCGCCGCCGTTTGTCTCTATCTGCAGATCTACCTGACCAGACACGATCACGGGCATGGACTTGCCTAACGCCGCCAGCGAATTGCTGCAGGTCATGGCGATGTCACCGTCAGGATCACCGTCAGGCGATCCCTCTGCCAACAATTCAGTCCATTTCTCGACGTCGAGAGCGACCCACCAATCAGGCGCCGCCGGCAAGGCAAGTTGTCCTGCGGGGCGGTAGTAGGCAGGCGTTGCCCGTTCGAACGTAGTGGCAACCTCACAACCTGAGCGGACGTGCTCCAGATAAGCCGCAAGATGTCTCTGGTCCTCATCACTCGCGCCGTCTGACAGCCGCTCGACGCTCCTTCGAAAGCCCTCTGACATTGCCTCGGCAATACTTTTGAGTGTTCCGATCTGTTCCCTGGCAGCAAGCACGCCGTTGCGCATCGGCGGGAAGCCGCATGCAAGGCTGATGGCCACGCCAGGCTGGAGACCTGAGGCGGCATTGATGGAAAACAGACGCGAAAGTACCCGCCATGCGCCCTCGCGGGGTGAGTTCCCGGCTTCTACTTCGTCGGCCGCCCGCGCTGCAGCCTCCACTAGCCGCCTGCCGTCCTCGACAAGCGCGTCGGGCACGCCAGCCTGGGATAACGCTTGCACTACAAGGCTTTGGATGAAGCTGTCGTCCCACCAAGCTTCAAAAGTCGTGTTCCCGCCGTTGTTGCTTTCAGCAACGCCGAACTTGTCTGTGGTGCTGCCGACCGACAGGATGCTGTGCTCGCCAGGGGGTATGAGCGCGACGAAGCTCGCTGACCTTGGCAAGTTGCGAAGATCAAGAAGGTGATCCTCGTCGCACCAGCCAGATACCCCAACGGCTGGATTGCCCTCTGGAAGCTCTTCGCGCGGGACTTGCAAGAGAAACGGCAAGTCTTTCAACTCTATGCTATCCGGCTGCCTGGTGAGATCTTCGAAAACTTGAAACATCAGTTCGTGCGGCGGCCCAAGGAATATCAGGCGTATTTCGCGGGCGTCTTCGGTGGTTGCGCCAGCACCGATCCGCGATCGGATGCGATCTGCCAGTGCCGATGCTAACCTGTTCATTCGGTGGCCCCTTTAATGGTGTTTGGGCGGAAAGGCGGGACCAGCAGCATGCCGCTCTCAGCGTCGGGGCTATCCAGAACCAAACCTAGCATCCGGAGTTGGTGGCCAAGCTCGTTCTGGGGGATGTCGCGATGGTCCATCGCGACGCCGTACTGGGCTAGGTGTTGCGCTAGCCTATGCACCGAGCGTGGACCCGCGACGCCAGCGAGCGAGCAATGAACGAGGGCAATAATCGCGACCGGGCCGAGCGAGACAATCCATGGGCTATTTGTGTGTGGTCCTTGCTTGCGCAGCAAGTATCCCTGATCATAGCCTCTGAGGCGTGGGTTGGCTGTCTGGCGCTGTTGAAGGCTGTAGGTGACAAACTCGTTTATGTTCGACCCTATGCCCTTGCGGCATAGGAGCGTTCTAGTCTCACGGTCGACAAGATCATCAACCGTATCGCGGATTTCCGAGGAGCGAGCGCCCGTACAAAAGCTACGAACCTGGTCGCATACCTCTGCTAGTCCATTGGCAGATCCTAGCACATTGGCTGGCGCCGCCCCGGCTTCCTCCAGAGCCCAAAGGGTCGCGTTGATTCCTAGTCTGGCCGTGAGGTACCGGGAGATGCTGTCCCGGATTCCGGGTAGGGGCTTGTTCGAAAGCGGCAAAAACGAAAACCGATCAGGATACACGCGTGCACGGGCGTCGGCCGCGGATTTTGGTCCAGTACCATTCAGCGCTTCAGAAAGGCACGTCCAGACGCGCGAGTGCACCTCGCAGAGCCATACGACGTGTGCCACTGTTCCGAGGCGCAGTACGGCCTCAAGGAGGCTTGTCCACTGCCGCCGGGTCAGGAGGTCCTTTGCCGCGATGACTGAATTGAGATCCTGCACAAACTGGCGTGCAGGAAACGCCCCGCCGCCTACATCCGGGCAGTCTGGCATCGCTTCAGGCGGAGCCGGCACGAATTCCCAGTTGGGCTCCGGCAGCCATGCCTCCACCTCCGATTGAAGGAAGCGAGCGAAGATGTCGTCATCGTCGCAGACTGCAAGCGCTTCAAACAAATACTTCCACGTCTCTTCCGCTGCTGATCGGTTTGGTGAACCCAGCCAGATCATTCGTCGGACCAGAGTTCCGGGAGTCCACGGGTTACCTGCTAGCCTTGGCGAACCTGAAAACAGGGCCAGCTGTGGCACTAGAGGTGTGACTTGTAGGAAGCGTTTGGCGGACTGGTTCGACCGTTTGGGACTCTCGAGTACCGCGTTCAGCAGGGTGTCGAAAGCGTCCGGATCGAGCGTCCCGCTGGATGGTTTGGATGCCCTTTCGCGCGCTTTCCTGATCTGCGCTTGCAGCCTGGTGCCTTGCGGGGGCACAGAACGCTCGCTTACTCCGGGCAGCCCGATCACCCGATAGAGTGACGAGAGGACCACTTCGGAAGTCGCATACTCCGGGGCTGGCGACATTGCCAGCGCGCCTTTGCCATAAGCAGCATGCGACTTGCCCCAGGGAGCGTCCCGGAAGTCCGCGAGGCTCATGGGCGATTGCTCCTGCCGACCATGCCGAATCCTAAGCGCCTTTTCTCAATCGTTACGCCGTTCCCTAACCGGATTTCGGCACGACGAAGAACATTAGCATCCCGTACGATTGGGCCCGCGAGGCGTGCGCCTGTGGTGTCGAGTAGTGCGAGCACTGAACGCGGAAGTGAGGCATAGGACATGCCTCGCTCGATATCCTTGACCGCTTTGAACAAGTCGTAGGTCAAGGCGACGTCTTGCGCCGAATTACCCTCTCCCACCTCGAGAAAGCGCAATGGAGCCGCTGGTCGCCCGTCCGCGGCGGCGTTAGCGGGCTGCACGTGCCGCCTCGGCACGACGAGCAAGGCCTGCACGTTCGAAGGAGGAAGCGGCTGGCCAAAGGTTGTGGTCAGGGAGACCTCAAACTCCTGGTTTTTGTTGAGCAAAAGCTCAATCTCACGTGCTACTTCGAACAGGCTGTCGTCCTTTTTGTCTTCCACGACAGCCTGAAATTCACGCAGGACGGAAGCATCAAGGACGGTCATTGTGCGAGCCCCGATTGACCTTCGCACCAGCCGACAGGAGAAGTCGCGCACCACCCTTTGGACCCGGGTCGCAGTCGCGGGGCGCTTCTTGCGAACATCCTGCCGAGAAAGAAAGGTATCCAGCTCGACTAGTCGGCGCAGGAGCTCGACCTCAAGCGCCGTTAGGATTCGCGACTTGCGAACATGCTCCAAGCCCTCGGCCACTGAGCGGCTAAAGCGCGTATCGATGTCGCGGAGCCGGTAGCTCGTGTTGCGACTGACGTCGACAGTGGTGTCGGGGGAAGCGAGAGCTGGGTCGAGAACGCTCGAGAAGCTATCCAACACCCCTTCGATCATAGTAGGCAGGTAAGGAGATCGCCTGGAGCTCAAGAACCACTGCAATCCCATTGCGGTGTTGTTGTCTTGAAGCCCAAGCTCCTTGATGTCCTTAAGCAATGACGGCCCGGCCTCTCGGTCCCAAAGGTGAAAAAGCGCATGATGGTACTGGGCAGCAACTAGCTCGAAGATAGCCGAGGAGGTCCTCGGCGACGGTTTGGCCTTGCGGACGGCCTGCTCGTCTGCAACGGACATGTTTGCGGCCCAGGCGCACGGCTTGAGGTCTGTCTCCCGCGTCTCGTGGCGGTGGCCTGCGAGCAGATACGAGAACAGAGAAAAGAGGTCACGGAAGCTCCAGCGCTTACCGCTGCCAAGTTCATACCAGCGCAACATTGCGAGCAATCCTGTTTGCTCGCGGGGGTGCGAGAGCTGTTCCCGGCTGGTGCAAAATGGGCATCGCTGACCAGCCTCGCACTCGCCATAAACGGGCCACAAGCTCGTTTGGACCGCCTGTCGGAGGACGTGCTCAGCTGGAGGCGGATCCCCGTCATCCGTGGAAACCAGCAGAGACTCCATGTCCATCGGCCACACGGCGATGCCCGGGTATCCACCAAGGGGCCAGCATGATGGCGCGTCGGGAAGAAGGCTGACCGCCCGGGTTACACTTTCCAGCAATCTGCGCAATACAGGCTG
The DNA here is from genome assembly GCF_046290545.1 of Pikeienuella sp. Lineage (NCBI taxonomy): Bacteria > Pseudomonadati > Pseudomonadota > Alphaproteobacteria > Rhodobacterales > Paracoccaceae > Pikeienuella > Pikeienuella sp. Next base: position 9,272 of record NZ_JBKAGV010000016.1, read on the forward strand.
CTCTGTTTCCGCGGCCAATATAAGCGCATCGTCTAGCACACCGCGGTTCACGCAACAAAGATACAGCCCCGTCGTGCCGTCGGCGAGCGCGCTATCAAGTTCCTGAAGCAACAGCTCAGCTGCTGACTTGCCCGTGGCACCGGCAACAACGGAGGCATCTTGCACGATCGACAGTGCAAGGCCTCCGCGTGGTGGGCGAGCCAGTCGACCTGCGTCGACGGAGACTACACGAGGCACCTTGCCTTCTGTAGGACTAAATCTGCTCGCAAGTTCCCCTATTAGGGTACCTCCGCAATTAAGCGAGGCGTCAATCCATCCCATAGTCGTCTCGATCGCCTCGGTCTTCCCGTTGCCGGGACCGCCTACGAGCAGGACCACGCGTGGTGCCTCTGGGACTCCCCTGCCAACTTCGGCGCACCACTGTTCGAGCTTGGCCAGAAGGTTCGTCTTGAAAACTCGTTCGCCCGGTCGGCCACTAGACTCATCGAAGGGACGGCGCACGCCTCCTGACCGGTTGCCGGCCCAGTCAAGAAGCTGAGCTGGAAATCGCGGTGCAAGCATACCTTCAGTCATGCGCTACTCCGCTGCCGATACGGTGCGCAGCTCGCTTCCTGCAATGACTGCCTTTGCAAGCTCAATTTCCTTTAGCGCCTGCGATACCGCCATCCCGATCACACGCGCCAGATAAGGTGGTACGGCATTGCCGACTTGAGTGTACCGTGGGCACTCACGTGTCCGCCGGTCGCCCCCCGTCGTGTATTTACCCTTAAACACGAACCAATCAGGGAATGACTGAATGCGAGCACTTTCTCGCACAGTAAGGATCCTTGGCTCTGAATAATGCAGTACATCGTCAGGCAGGGTCGTAATCGTCGGCGCCGGTTCAGTCGGGGACATCGGGTATATTCGGTGCTTCTTGAGACCATATCCGAGGCGCGCCTCATCGTTCATCCGGACGCCCTTGCGGCATTCCAGGAGTATCCGGGCAAACCTTTGGCGAACTTCATCTCGATGGCGCGCTAGCCGCATGCTGTTAGGAGTGCCCGAGGCGCCCTGACGCATGAGCTCTTGGTAGGTAGTCATAGCTGAGCGGGGAGTAGCCTCAAAAAAACCACGCGGCGATTGGGCATCTGTGCAGGAAACCATTGGGCGATCTCCAATCTCCAAGTCGGAGATCGCATCTGCGGCAGAGATGACCTCGCCTATCCCGAACTCCCGCAGCTGCTGACACCTTGCTTCTTCTAGCAAGGCAAAGACGCGATCAATGCCACCAGCAAGAAATGGCGAAAGATCTTTTCGTATGCCGATGGCGATAAGCCTGGAACGCTTCTGCGGCACTCCGAAGCGGGACGCGTCCAAGAGTTCGGCTTTCACCACATAGCCGGCAGTATCGAGACTAGCAGCCAACTTCTCGTAAAAGGATTGCTTTCGCGGCGAGCGCCCCGATTGCAGGTCAACCACCGCTCCACTCTTATGGGCCACCTGCATGCCTGGCACGTTTTCAAGGACCAGCACGTTCGGGTGCAGGGCTTCAACAGCTTCAACATACTTGTTGAAGAGTAGGTTCCGGGGATCGTCCTCTATTCTCCGTCCAGCGAAGCTGAATCCCTGACAGGGGGGACCACCGGCTAGAACCTCGACCTCACCGCTCAGTTGCTCGAGTTGTTCCTTATGCTCTCCGAGGACCTCATCAATACCCCACGCCCGTTGGTCCAACCATGACGGCCACATGAAGCGGTAAGCTTCTGGCGAGTCATCTCCAATGAAATTGGTCGAGAACGTCTCAAATGCCATCTCGTCGCGCTCAATTGCAAAGAGGCCACGCATCCCCGCCAGGGAAAGCCCGAGGGAAAGCCCTCCACAGCCAGAAAACAGATCCACAAATTTTCGCGCCTGCTTGACCTCATCATACTCGCCTGCCCCGCTGCCGGGGGGGTCGCCCAGCTGCCCATCCCCAGCCGAGCCCCCAAGCCCGGTCAGGTCAGCCGGCAATCCATCCTTTTGTGCCTGCTTGGCCACTACTTCTTACCCTCAACTTTCCCGCTGCTTGACAGTCGCTGCGTCACTCAGCGTCGTCAGCCGTTCGAACTCTTCCACGGCCACGACCACCACAACCGGGCGGCCGTGTTTCTCGATCACCACCGGTTCGGCTCGTGCGGTGTCGATGAGCAGGCCGAACTGATGCTTCGCGTCCCGTGCGGACATGGCCTTCATGGCAGTGCTCCCTGCTTTGGGTCACAATGAACAAAAGAGTCCGATATCACAATCAGGAAGTCGCGGGATCGACGGCCATTTCTGCGAAAGACAAAGGATACCTTGATGCGCCAAGTATTGGTGAACGGGCGTTGGATCTCAGGAGCTTTTGGTGAACGCCACTGACATCGAAGTGCATAGCGGCGACGCTCAATTTCTGATGTCTTTCCAGTACCTTGAAGAAAATTCACCAAAACGGCGCAGGCAACAGGTCCGGAGAATATCGGCCCTGAGAGACCGCTTCCGGGCCTCCCGGCGCCGGGGCCAGTGCTCAGCCCCTCCCGCATAACCCTCGAAAACAACGAGAAAATCCGGCCACAGCCGGATCGGGAGAACGCTTTCGCGAGGGCAAGTGGCGGAGAGAGAGGGATTCGAACCCTCGAGACGGTTCCCCGCCTACACACTTTCCAGGCGTGCGCCTTCGACCACTCGGCCACCTCTCCGTCATACGTCGGTTACCGAGATCGGGCGCGTATTGCAAGATGGCCAGGCCTCAGAAGCAGGATGCGCCGGTGTAGCCGTGTAGGAGGACAAGCGTCGCTCCAAATCTCCCGGATTATCAGTTTCCCGGGAGCTGCCGGGTGCGATGCAGCCCGTCCTCGCTCCGGCGGCGGTGACTCAGCCCCCCCACCACGCAACGAACGTCAGGCTGTCGCCATACCTGACGCGGTCGGGCGCGCCGTGCAGGGTGAGAAGGTCGGGCGGAACTTCGATGACATCAGTCGCCCACGTCGAGGAGCCATGGCGCATGCCGAGCTTCTCGAAGGCGCCGCCATGAAGCGAGTGCTGTTCGTGAACACCGGATGCGAAGCATGCATCATCGCCCGGCAGACGGCCGACCGGGGCGGCGCTGCTCGGCTCCGGCGACACGCTCTGCATTCGAAATCGAGACGTCGAACCTGCGCCCGATCGACGCCGCGCCATTCTGGCGAAACGATGTGTGAAAAACTTCAAGCCGATTCATGATCTTCGACGCATTCGCGCGGCTTGCCGCCCAAGCGATTGCCCCCTTTCTCGCAATGACTTCGCAATCCGCCTGGTCATGGCCTCGGGCCGTCCGGGCGGTTGCACGAGCTTGGCGGATGTGACCGGCCACGCCGGCGCACGGGCGCCGCCACTGGTCGGTCTTGTCGCCTTGACGCTGTATTCTCGGCAGTCCATCGTTCAGTAATCGGCGGGATGTATTGTGAGAACGCTCGCCGTTGTGGAACTGAAGGGGACTCAGACTATGAACCGAGCCCGGCGGCGGACGACGATCGGCGACCGACTGGCGGAGAGCGGCGGCGTCGGTCACGGCTTTGACTTTCTTCGAATCTTTCTCGCCACCGGAATCGTCGCCTATCACGTGCTCCCGATCGCCATGCCGGAAGTGGACGAGCGGAGCATTCCGCTGCTCTGGATGATCAAATACACACTGTTGACCTCTTTCTTCGCGCTCAGCGGGTTCCTGATCACCGGCAGCGCGTTGCGGCTCAGCCTGAGAAACTTCCTGATTAACCGCGGGCTCCGAATTGTGCCGGCGCTCTCCGTCGAGGTCGTATTGTGCGCGCTGGTGCTGGGCCCGCTCGTTACGGTCATTCCGCTCTCGGAGTATTTTTCTTCCCGCGAGTTCTGGGTCTATCTGAGCAATTCGATAGGGATCGTACACTTTTACCTTCCCGGAGTGTTCGTCGAAAACCCGATGCGGATCGTCAACATCAACCTGTGGACGGTCCCGCACGAGATCGGTTGTTATGTCATCATTTCGGGTTTCATCATCTTCGGCACTTTGCGTCGGCCCGGCTTGGTCCTGGCGGCCGGGGCGGCGACGGTCGCCGCCGGACTTTTCCTGGTGGGCTACGACGCCGCTACGGGCGGCACCCTGAACCAGGGCTTCATCGGCGAGAAAGTCTATCGCCTGATGCATTCACAGGTTTCGCGTCTCTATGTCGGCTTCCTTCTTGGCATAGCCGTGTTTCTATACCGCGACAGGATTCCCTATTCGCCGATCCTTGCGCTCGCATCCGCCGCTTTCATCGTCGTCGGCGGCCTCTTCGAGCCGGAAACCACGATCTACCCCCTGATGAACCTCGTCTACGGCCCGGCGGTCGTTTATCTGACGGCCTATCTGGGGGTCAGCAGGATCTGGCTTCCCAAGCTGTTCAAGCAGGGGGATTACTCCTACGGCATCTATCTCTACGGCTTTCCCATCCAGCAACTTGTCGTCCATGTCGCGCCAGGCCTCGGATATGTCGAAAATCTGGCGATCAGTCTGGTGGCGATCGGAGTTTTTGCCGCATTTTCCTGGCATTTCGTCGAGAAGCCGATCCTGGCGCAGCGTCGACGCTTCTCCTTCGTGGCGCGGGTCCGGCTCGACGACGAAGCGGCCGAAACCGCGCCGCCCGTCGCGGCGCCCGAGGCTCTGGAAGAGCGAAAGGCCCAGCGTCCCGTCCCGCCGGTCTGACAAGCCGCCGTCGGGCGTACAGGCGCCCGGGAGCGAGGCAGGGTGCACGGCCATCGCGAACAGGTCCGTCCGGGGCTCGAGCCTGCCTGACCCGAAGCGTCTCGCCTCCCGATGCCGGGAGGTCTCGGTTCAAGTCCAACCGCTTTGGTCCGCCGGGTCCGCCGCTCCCCTCTGAAGCCGCGCCGACCTCGGCTCCGGATCAGGTTCGCGCAGAGCCCCGCTTCGCCCTTGCGCCGGAGCGTCTCCTGGTGTTTTTATTTGAGCGTTCAGATAAATTGAGACGCACCGAATGAACGAAGCCAGACCCAACCCGACCGAAGCGCCTCACGGCTGGAACCGGTCAGGACTTCCCGGTTGGACCTATTCCAGCGACGCCCTGCTCGAACTGGAGACGGATCAGCTCTTCCGCCGCCATTGGCAGATCGTATGCCACGTCGCCGACGTGCCGGCACCCGGGGACTTCATGACGCTCGACGTCGCCGGAGAGCGCGGGCTTGTGATCCGCGGGAGGGACGGGGCGGTGCGCGCCTTTCACAATCTCTGCCGCCATCGCGGCTCCCGCGTCGTGGCGGGGGAGCGGGGGAATGTCAGCGGCGCGATCGTCTGCCCCTTCCACGGCTGGACCTATGACCTGACGGGGCGGCTCCGCGGCGTCGCGCAGCCGCGCAGCCTGCCGGAGCTCGACCCGGTGGAATGGGGCTTGAAGCCCCTGGAGATGGAGATCTGGCATGGCCTCGTCTTCGTGCGCTTTGCGCCCGGGCCGCAGCCTTCCGTCGCCGACCTCATGGCGCGGCACGAGGAAGAGATCGCGCCGTACCGGCCGGAGGCGCTGGCCGCGACGGACGGCCCGCTCTGGTCAGACCCGGCGCCGGTGAACTGGAAGGCGGTGCGGGACGTGGACAACGAGGGCTACCACGTCGCCATGGCCCATCCGGGCCTCCATGAGCTCTATGGGCGCTATTACTACGACGAGCCCTTCGTGGACGGCACCTCCCGCTCCTTCGCCACGTTCAACCCTGGCGCAGGGCGGCTCTGGAGCGTGCAACGCTACAAGAAGATCTTGCCTGAGGCGGACTGGCTGCCGGAGAGCCATCGCCGCGCCTGGCTCTATATTGGAATCTTCCCCAACGCCGTAGTCAGCTTCTATCCGGACAGTGTGAACTTCTACCAGGAATTCCCGGTCTCCGCCGGCGAATCCCGCGTCCGCGGCGCGACCTACCGGCTTCCTGACGAAAACCGGGAATGGCGCGCCGCGCGCTATCTTTCCGGCCGGATCGACGCGATCACGGCGGAAGAGGACAAGCAGCTCACCATCTGGGCGGCCGAGGCGACGAAATCGAGCGCCTATGACGGCGTGATCCTCTCCGATCTCGAATACGGCGTGAAGAGCCACCATGACCAGTTGCGCGCGCTTCTTCCCGTCGTAACACTGGACGTGGAGCCGAGGGCGGAGGAGATGGCGGCCGTGAACGAGAGGTTGGCGACCGAGAGGATCGAAGCCGAGTGAGCGCCGCGGGCGAGCGCGCGGCGCCGGCCGCATACGAAAGCCCGGCGCGGCCCCGGCGCCGCATCGGCCTCCTCCTCCGCGGCGAGGCGGCTCAGGGGCTCCTGCTCGTCAGCCCAACCTTCCTCTACGCGCTCGTCCTCCTCGCCGCGCCGCTCGCGCTCGTCGTTCTTCTCAGCTTCTGGACGCAGAATTATCTGGAACTCGACAGGACCTTCACGTTCGCCAATTACCGGGAAGCGTGGACGGACCCGCTCTACCGCCTGCTGATGCTCCGCTCTCTGGCGATTTCCGGAATCGTCACCGTTCTGACGGTGATCCTGGCCTTCCCCATCGCCTATTTCGTCGCCTTCCACGTGAAGCGGAACCGCGCGCTCTGGCTCTTTCTCATCACGATCCCGTTCTGGACGAGCTACCTCCTCCGGGTGTTCCTCTGGAAGGTGATCCTCGGCTACAACGGCGTCCTCAACAGCGCGCTGATCTGGCTCGGCCTCGTCGAGGAGCCGCTGACCTTCATCCTCTACGACGTCAATGCCGTGATCCTGACGCTGACGCATGCCTGGGCGCCCTTCGCGATCCTGCCGATCTACGTCGCCCTCTCGCGGATCGACAGGAGCCTGCTCGAGGCGGCGGAGGATCTCGGGGACGGGCCGCTGCGCCGCTTCTTCCGCGTCACGCTGCCGCTCGCCATGCCGGGCGTGCTCGCGGCGGGGCTGATCGTCTTCATCCCGACCGTAGGGGATTACGTGACGCCGCGGCTCGTCGGCGGGTCGGACGGGTTGATGATCGCCAACATCATTCAGGTGCAGTTCGGCAAGGCGAACGATGCGCCGCTCGGCGCTGCGCTCTCCGTCTCCTCGATGGCGATCGTCGCGGCGATCTCGCTCACGCTTCTCCTCGTCGCGCGGCGCTTCGGGGGCGCTGCGCGATGAGTGCGGCGGGGCGCAGCATGGGGCTCAGGGGATACGCCCTGCTCTATCTCCTCTTCCTCTACGCCCCGGTGATCCTCCTCCCGCTTTTCGCCTTCAACGACAGCGCGATCATCGCCTTCCCGCTCTCGGGCTTCACCACGGCCGCCTTCACCCAGCTCTGGGAGACGCCGGCGCTCCATGCCGCGGTCTGGAACAGCCTGAAGGTCGGGGTCGCCGCCGCGCTCATAAGCACCGCGCTCGGCATCTTCGCGGCGCGCGCCGCCGCGCGGAGCCGCTTTCCGGCGAAGCGGCCGATCATGGGCCTCATCATGGCGCCGCTCGTCCTGCCGGAGATCATCATCGCCGTCGCCCTGCTGATCGTGCTGGTCCAGCTCGGCATGCCGCTCTCGCTCTGGACGGTCGCGCTCGGTCATGTCCTCATCTGCACGCCATTCGCCGTCGCCATCCTCTCCTCCGCCTTTCTCGCGCTCGACCAGAGCCTCGAAGAGGCGTCGCTCGACCTCGGGGAGAGCCGGGCGGGCACCTTCTTCCGCGTCACGCTCCCGCTCGTCGCGCCGGGGATCGTGGCGAGCCTCCTCATTTCCTTCACCCTCTCGCTGGACGAGTTCATCATCGCCTTCTTCCTCACCGGGTCGGACGCCACCCTGCCGGTCTATATCTGGAGCCAGCTCCGCTTCACCTCGAAGTTGCCGAGCGTGATGGCTCTCGGCTTCCTCCTCCTCCTCTTCTCGCTCCTTCTCCTCATCGCGGCGGAATGGTTCCGCCGCCGCGCCCGGCGTGGAGTCGACTCGGAGGGCTGGCTATGAGCGCGCCGCTGATCGCGCTCGACCGGGTGGAGAAGCGCTTCGGCGCCTTCACCGCGCTCCATGGCGTCTCCGCCGAGATCCGGGAGGGGGAGTTCTTTTCCCTCCTCGGCCCCTCGGGTTGCGGCAAGACCACGCTCCTCCGCTGCATCGCCGGGTTCGAGCAGCCGACGGGCGGCGAGATCAGGATCGACGGCGCCTCGATGGAGGGCGTGCCGGCCAACCGGCGGCCAACCAACATGGTGTTCCAGAGCTACGCCATCTTCCCGCATCTCGATGTGGCGCAGAATGTCGGCTACGGCCTCCGCCGCCTCGGCCTGAAGCGGGAGGAGGCGGCGCGCCGGGTGGAGGAGGCGCTGGCGATGGTCGATCTCGCCGGATATGGCGCGCGGCCCTCCGGCAAGCTTTCGGGCGGGCAGCGCCAGCGCGTCGCCCTCGCCCGCGCGCTTGTCATGCGCCCCCGCGTCCTGCTGCTGGACGAGCCGCTTTCCGCCCTCGACAAGAAGCTCCGCGAGCAGATGCAGGCGGAGCTGCGCCGGCTCCAGCGCGCCGTCGGCATCACCTTCATCCTCGTGACGCACGATCAGGAGGAGGCGCTCATCATGTCGGACCGGATCGCCGTGATGTTCGACGGGCGGATCGCGCAGGTCGCGGATTCGGAAACGCTCTACCGCCGCCCGGTCAGCCGCCGCGTCGCCGCCTTCATCGGCGTGATGAATTTTCTGGAGGCCCGCGTCTCCGCCGCCTCCGGCGGGGGGATCGAGGCGGAGATCGAAGGGCTGGGCCGCGTCGCGCTGCGCGCGGATCAGGCTCCGGGCGGCGCATCGGGGGCGCGCTCGGCCGGGGTCCGTCCGGAGCTCCTCAGCCTGCTCCAGCCGGGGGAGGCGGCCGAGCGCACAGCGGACGGCGTGGTCGAGGATGTGGTCTATTACGGCTACATGACCGATTTCGCCGTCAGGCTGGACGGAATGACACGTCCCCTCACCGTCTCGATGCGAAATGCCGCCGGGCGGCAGTCGCCGACGAAAGGGGCGCGTGTGCGCGTCGGCTGGTCCGCCGAGTCGGTCGTACTCCTCGCCTGAAGTCTCAGCTCTCGAGCCGGGCGCGGAGCCAGCCGTGGAAAGCGGCGATTTCGTATTCCTCCTGCATCAGCACGCCCGCCTCGAACGGCGCGGCGCGGAGCCCCCGCTGGTTCCCCTCGCAGGCCGCCGCATCCTCCGCCATCACCCGCTTTGCGAAAGCGGCGAGCGCCGGGCCGTCGATCCCGGCATCGGGCGGCGCGAGCCACGTCGCCTCCAGCCGCGTCCGCCCCGGCCCGAGCGGCAGGACGCGGACGGGGCGGGCATGGTCGACATGGCCGACCATGAAGAAGGACGGGAGGATCACGGCGTAGGTCTGCCCCCGCGCCGCATCATCGTCCGCGAGTCCCGGAAGGCGCGGGCCGGCGGCGCGCCCGTCCTCCGTCCAGCTTTCGGCGCCCTCCCGGAGCCGCCCGGTCAGCGCCGGCGGCGCGTCTGGCCCGTGGTCGCGCCACGCCGGATCGTCCTCCCGCTCCATGATCCCGCGCCCGTAGATCGGAACGAGCGCAGAAAGCGCGGGGTGGACGCCGGGGCAATGCAGGCACTCGTTGAAATTCTCCCAGAAGAGCTTCCAGTCGCAATCTATGTCGATCGTCTCACTGTGGACGGGGGCGAGCGTCTCCGGTCGCCACGGCGCGAGCGGCGCAAGGTCGGGGCCATGCGCAGCCGCGAAATCCCCCTGCCCCCCGCCAGCGGCGTTGACGAAGACGAACCCGCCCCATTCCGCGACGCCAAGCGGGACAAGACCATGCCCCGCCCGGTCGAACCCCTCCACCGCCCGCGCCTTGCCGGTGGCGAGGAGCAGCCCGTCCTCCGCATAGGTCCAGTCGTGATAGGGGCAGGAAATCCGGCCGCCGGCGATCCGCCCTGCCCCCTCCGGGCAAAGCTCCGCCCCCCGGTGGCGGCAAACATTGTGGAAGGCCCGGAGCGCGCCCGCCCCGTCACGGAGCGCGAGAACGTTCATCCCCGCGAGCGGCGCGGCAAGCCGGGCGCCGGGAGCGGCCAGCGCCTCCGCCCGCGCGAAGGCGACCCAGCCTTTTCGCCAGATCGCCGCCATCTCCCGCGCATGCTGCGCCGGGTCTCCATACCAGGCGGCGGGCAGAGAGGCGGCGGCGCGCTTCAGGCCGTTGAAGCCCTCCGCCCGCTCCGTCGCCCGGCCCGCATCGCCGTCCATCGCGGCCTCAGAAACCAGCCTTGATGCGCTCGAACTCGGCGATCATCTTCTCGCGCAACTCGAACGGGAGAGGGGACTGCCAGAGCGTGCTGCCCGAGAAGGACTCGAAATCGTCGAATCCCGCCGCCTTCAACGCCTCCGGGTCGAGCGCGCCCATCGCCTTCGCATTGGAATGGCCATAGCCCCATGCGTTCACGATGTAATCCGCCGTCCGCGGTTCGAGCCAGGCGTTGATGAAGTCATAGGCCTTCTCCTCCGACCCCTCGCCGCCGTCGAGCTTCACATAGCCGCAGACCCAGGTGGAGGAGCCTTCCTTGGCGGCGCGGTTCATGGCGACGGGATGCCCCTCCGCCTGCATCGTCGTCGGCGTCTCGTTCCACGCCCAGGCCAGCAGCACCTCGCCCGAGGCGATGAGCTGGGAAAGCTGCGAATTGTCCTGCCAGTAGGCGCGGGTGTTTGCATGCGCCTTGCGCAGGAAATCCGACGCCGCCTCGAACTCCGCGTCGGTCGCCTTCGTCCAGTCCTTCACGCCGATGGCGAGGAAGCCGAGCGCATAGGCGTCGTCCACATTGTCCGGCAGCGATACGCGGCCCTCGTATTTCGGGGAGATGAAGGATTGCAGCGTCGCCGCATCTTCCGGCGGCACCTCGTCGGTGCGGTAGACGAGCCCGGTCGCGCCCCAGTCGAGCGGGACGATCCACGTCTTGCCGTCCTCCACGAAGCCTTCCATGGCCTTGAATTCGGCCATCACGTTCTCCCATTCCGGGATGCGGCTCGTGTCGATCGGCTTCAGCAGGCCCGCCTCGCGCCATTTCACCACGGATTGCGAGCAGGGATGCGCGAGGTCCGCACGGAAGCCGGCGCGGAGCTTCTGGAACGCCTCCTCCTCGTCGCCGAAGAAGGAATAGGTCGGCGGGCCGGAATGCTCTTCGATGAAGGCCTTGTAGAATTCCGGGTCCTCGTATCCCGCCCAGTCGAAGACGACGAGGTCGGGGTCGGCCGCGAAGGCGCCCTGCGCTGCGATGAGCGCGGCGGCGGAGATCGCGGTTATCCTTGCGATGGTCATGCGGTGGTCTCCCTGTCTTTGGCCCTTCGGGCTCGATGCGTGAAGGCTAGGCGCGGCGCGGCGCCCCCTCAAGTTTTATTTGAGCGCTTATATAATTTTATGCTTCGCCGCTTGCTCAGCTTGCACGGGCCCGCGCCGACGCCAAGCTGGAATTGTCGAAGCGCGAAGGGAGTCATGACGGAAACGATCAGACCCGGAGGCTGCCTCTGCGGCGCGCTCCGGTTCGAGGCGACGGGGGAGCCCATCGACATAGGCTGGTGCCATTGCCGCATATGCCAGCGCTCCTCCGGCGCGCCGGCGCAGGTCTGGGCGCTCTATCCGTCGGAGGCGTTCCGCTGGATAAAGGGTGAGCCCGCGATCTACGCCTCCTCGGCGGAGGGCCGGCGGGAGTTCTGCGCGACCTGCGGCTCGCAAGTCGCCTTCCGGATCGGGGCCTACGCCTCACCGAACGTGGGCTGCTTCGACGAACCCGACTCTCTGAAGCCCCGCCGCCATATCTGGACCGAAAGCCGCATAACCTGGTTCGAGACGCCGGACGGCCTGCCGCGGAGCCCGAGGGACGACAAATGACCGTTCAGAACATCTCCGACTCGACCTGGCCGATGGCCTTGTCGAGAATGTCGAACATGCGGTCGATCTCGTCCCGCTTGATGATGAGCGGCGGGGAGAAGACGCACATGTTGATGAGCGGGCGAACGATCAGCCCCATCGCCTCGCATTTCGCGTCCACCCGCGCGCCGAACTCGAAGTCGACGACGAGCCGTTCCTTCTCCTTCATCCCCGGCGCGGGCCGCCCCTCGACGCAACCGACAAGGCCGAGGCCGCGCGTATCGCCGACGATCTCGTGCCGCCTGAGGTCGGTGAGCCGGGCGAGGAAATGCGGGGAAACCTCGCGCACATGCTCCAGCAGCATCTCCCGCTCGATGATCTCGATGTTCTTCAGCGCGGCGGCGCAGCAGACCGGGTGGCCGGAATAGGTGTAGCCGTTCTTGAAGGCCACGTCCTCCCGCCCCTCGGCGTAGATCTCGTTCATCAGCCGGTCGGAGATGATCGTCGCGCCGAGGGGGAGATAGCCGGAGGTCAGTCCCTTCGCACAGGTGATGATATCGGGAACGACGCCGAACACGTCCTCCGAGGCGAACCAGTGGCCGAGCCGGCCGAAGGCCGTCACCACCTCGTCCGCGATGTAGAGAATGTCATGCGCGCGGCAGATTTCCCGGCTCCGCCGGTGATAGCCGACGGGCGGGACGACGACGCCGCCGGAGGCCATTACGGGCTCAGAGATATAGGCGGCGATGGTCTCCGCCCCCTCCTCCGAAATCGCAGCCTCCAGATCCGCGATCTTCACGTCGCACCACTCCGCCTCGCTCATCCCCTCGGGCCGGATCGAGGGGTTGATGTTCGGCAGGAGCCGCACCAGCCGCTTCTCGATGTCGAGGACGGACCCGTCCCGCTCCTTGCCGGAGACGCTGGCCGAGAGATAGGTGGAGCCGTGATAGCTTTTCTCACGGGAGAGAAAGCGTTTCTTTTCAGGCTTTCCGCGGAGGTTGTTGTAAAACTGCGCGAAGCGCAGCGCGCTGTCCACGGCGGAGGAGCCGCCGGTCGCGAAGAAGACGGTGTTGAGGTCCCCCGGCGCGAGCGTCGCGAGCTTCCGCGCCAGTTCCGCCGAGGGGCGGGAGGCGAAGGACCATGGCGAGTGATAGGCGAGCCGCATCGCCTGCGCGCCGATCGCCTCCGCCATTTCCTTTCGTCCGTAGCCGATCTGCACGCACCACATGCCGCCCGGCCCGTCGATGTAACGGCGGCCCTCTGCGTCGATCAGTTCGATCCCCTCGCCCTCCGCCGCCACCATGCGGTCCGCGTCCTCCGCCCCCATGCTCTCCCAAGGATGGAGGAAGTGTTCGTTGTCCCACCGGCGGATGGCGCGGGTGGTGGGGGCTCGCGAGGCCTGGCTGCTCATCGGTCTCTCCTGTCATCAGCGTCGGGCGGGCGGGGTCGCCCGCGCGCGGTCGGGGCGGAAGGCGGCGCGGGGGCCGGGGCGGGCGCGGGCCATGCGCCGCTCCCACTTGCCTTCCTTGAAAAGGTAGATCTCCGCGAAGAGGTCGGCGCCCTCGGCGGCTCCGTCTATCTCCCCGAACGCGATGTTGCGCTTCGCGGTGGGGGACCAGAGCGCGGAGGTGACATGGCCGACCTCGCGCCAAGTGCCGAACATGCCGCGCCGGTAGAGGAGCGCGCCGGAAGCCGCTCTGGAGCCTTCGATATCCAGCGTAATGATTCGCCGCTTGGGCGCCTCGTCCTTCAGCGCGAGAAGCGCGCGGCGGCCGTTGAAATGGCCCTTCGCGAAATCGACATGCCGACCGAGCCCGAGCTCGAAAGGCGTGCGACCCCGGCTCGGGCGTTCCGCTGCGTGGATGGACTGGAAGTCGACCCCCGTCATCGGAAAGCCCGCCTCGATCCGCGCCATGTCGAGCGCCTCCATGCCGGCGGGGAGAATGCCGAAAACCCGCCCCGCCTCGATCAACCGGTCCCAGAGCGCAAGCGCGCCGCCGGGCTCCGCCCAGAGTTCGTAGCCCAGATCGCCGGTAAAGCCGGTTCGCGAAACGAGGAGGCCCGGCTCCGGCTCCGCGAGGTCGAACGGCCGGAGCGACGAAACCACCAGCCCCGCCGCCTCCAGAACGGCGAAACTGGTCGGTCCCTGGAGCGCGAGCGCGGCCAGCGCCTCAGTCTCGTCGCTCACCGCTGCGTCGGAACCCTCCGCCGCGTCGATGAGCCATGTCAGCATCCGCTCCTGACAGCAGAGGCGGAAGCGCTCCGGCCCGAGGCGGAAGATCGTGCCGTCGTCGATCGCCATCCCGTCCTCGTCGCACCAGAGCGCATAGCCGACACGGCCGGGGGCGATCTTCGCGACGTCGCGGGTGACGACACGGTTGAGCACGCGCTCCGCGTCCGGCCCCTCGATCCGGTATTTCCGCATCGGGGAGATGTCGATCAGCGCCGCCTGATTGCGGATCGCGAAATACTCACGCCCTGCCTCGTCCAGCTTCCGGGGGGAGAGCACGCCGGCCCAGTCCGCCCAGTCCTTCGCCGTGGAGGTGGCTTCGAGCCGGGGATGGAACGGTCCCGGAAGCGGGCCGGAGAGGGAGGGCGCGCGGCTCATCGCATCGACTCCAGCGCGGCGCGGGCGCCGTTGAGGCCGGGAAGGCCCGTCACGTCCCCGCCCGGATGCGCGCCGGCGCCGCAGAGGAGAGGCCGGGCGGCCCCATCGCATGGCGCGCCATGCCGTTCGCGGGCCGGAGCGTCAGGAACTGGTCCAGCGCGATCTCCCCGTGATGCCAGTGCCCGCCGGGCGCGCCCGTCATCGCCTCGATATCGGCGGGGGACAGCGCCTCGGCATGGCGAACCTCACCGCCGAGGCCGGGCGCGACCGTCTCCAATGCGGCGAGCGTCGCGGCGACGATCCGGTCGCGCGGCGCGTCATGGGGAACGCATTGCACGGTGAGCGAAAGCCGCGCGCCGTCGATCCGCCCCTCCATGACCGGAAGGGCCGGGAGGCGGCCGTATTTAACCGGATCATAGGCCCGCTCTACGGCCTGAACCGAGGGCGCGAGGACGAGCCGCGCGCCGTGATGCGCCGGGTCTAGCCCCGGGAGGCGCGGCGGCGCGGCGAAGTCGAGATCGACGCGCGCGGCGGCTCCGACGGCGCGGATCGTCCGGATGCGCCGCTGCGCCTCGATGTCGAATTGCGCCGCGCCGACGAGCGCCAGCGTCGGCGTCGCTCCGAGGCTGGAGAGGACGAGATCGGCCTCCACCCTCTCGCCATCGTCGAGAAGCACGCCGTCAGCGCGGTCCGCCTCGAAGAGGATGCGGGCGGCGCCGGCGCCAAGGCGCAGGCGCGCCCCCTTTGTCTCCGCCGAGGCTGACAGGAGCGCAGCCAGCCCCTCCATGCGCCGGAGCGGCGCGCGGCGGAGAAGGAGGGGGACGACCGTTCCCGGCGCCATTGGTCCGGCGCGGGAGCCGAGCACGGCGTCGAAGGCGAGAAGTCCGGCGAGCGGCCCTCCGGGCAGCGAGTCCGCCGCAAGGTCCGCGGCGTTGGAAAGGCCGATCCGCAGCAACTCCCGCATCTCCCGCGCGCCGAGCAGGCGGAGCCGAAGCGCAAAGCGGAGGAGGCCGGGCAAGCCCTCGGCCCGGAGCCGCATCGGCGGCGGGGCGCCGGTCAGCAGAGGGGCGAGCGCGGCGGCGAACCGGTCCAGCCGCCGGGACAGCGCGCGCCAGCGTTCCGCGCCCGGATGCGCAGAGCCGTCAGCGAACCGCGCCTCGGCGCCCTCCACAAGCACATGCCGCCCCGATGGGCAGAGCGCGACGGTCGGGATCGCGGGGCCGAGAACGCCGGGCTTCAGCCCGAGCGCTTTGAGCGCCGCGGGATGCGGCCCGCGGGCGAAAAGGCCGAGCGCCATCATGCCGCCAGGCGCGGCCCCGCGCTCGATCACGGTAACTTCGCATCCCCCGCGCGCGAGCGCCGCCGCAGCGACAAGGCCGTTGACGCCCGCCCCGATCACCGCCGCCTTCAAACGGTCCGCCATCCTCGCCTCACGCCGCGCGGAAGGCGGCTTCGTCCCGCCCGCCGCGCTTCATGTCGCGCAGGATCTCCCGCGCCGCATTCGCCCCCGCCGCCGCCATGACGCCGCCGCCGGGATGCGCCGAGGAGCCGACGAGCCAGAGCCCGGGAAGCGGCGAGCGATGCCGCGCCCAGCCGGGAACCGGGCGGTTGAAGAGGAGCTGGTCGAAGGTCAGCTCCCCCTGGAAGATGTTGCCCTCGGTGAGCCCCACCTCCCGCTCGATGTCCACGGGCGTCCGCAGCTCGCAATGGCGGATGAGCGCGCGGAAGCCGGGGCTCACCGCCTCGATCTTGTCGAGCACGGCGGCTTTCAGCCCCTCGCGCGCCGCATCGTCCCAATGCGCCGGGTCTCGCGCGCCGCCCCGCTCAAGGTCATAGGGCGCGTATTGCACGAAGATCGAGGCCATGTGCGCGCCGGGAGGGGCCATCGTCGGGTCGATCCGGCTCGGGATCAGCATGTCGAAATAGGGGGCGGCGGAGAAGCGCCCCTCCTTCCAGTCGTCATAAGCGGCTTCAAGCTCGAGAAGGCTCTCCGAGGCGTGGAGATCGCCGGAGAGAAACGGCGCGTCCCCCGCCACCGCAGGGAAGGCCGGCGGTCCGTCCAGCGCGAGGTTGAGCTTCGCCGAGGAGCCGCGGATGCGAAAGCGGCGGATCGCTTCGAGGAAGTCGTCGGGCAGCGCGCCCGGCTCGACGCAGCCGAGGAAGGTGCGCTTCGCATCCATGTTCGAGGCGACGAGCGGCGCGAAAATCTCCTCCCCGCCCCTCAGCACGACGCCCGCGGCGACCCCGTCCTTCACAAGGATGCGCTCAACCTCCGCATTCACCCGGATATCGCCCCCCGCCTCGCGGAGCGCCCCCGCGAGCGCGGCGGAGACGGCGCCCATCCCGCCGCGGGCGAAGCCCCAGGCGCCGATCGCGCCGTCGAGATCGCCCATGTAGTGATGCAGCAGCACATAGGCTGTCCCCGGCGAATAGACGCCGAGTCCCGTGCCGATGATCCCGCTCCCCGCCAGATGCGCCTTGATCAGCGGGTGTTCGATGAACCCGTCGAGAAAATCGCCGACCGAGGCCGTCCAGAACCGGATCGCCTCGCCCATCTCCCGTTCCCCGAGGTCGTGGAGCCTTCGCAGGAGGAACAGGAACTCCCCGAGGTCCCGCGGATGGAAGGTGGCCGGGTCCGGCGCCGAGCGCAGGAGGAGCGGGCGGACGAAGCGGCATTGCCGCGTCACCGCCCGCGCGAACCGCTCGTAGCCCTCCACGTCGCGGGGCGAAAGCCGGGCGATCTCCCGCTCCAGAGCGCGGTGATCGTGGTGATAGGCGAAATACTCGCCGCCCTTGGTGAAGCTCGCGCCGCCCGTATAGGGAATGACCTGCAATCCGTGCCGCGCGAGGTCGAGGTCGCGGGCGACCTCGGGGCGCAGGAGCGAGCAGACATAGGAGCAGTTGGAATAGGTCCAGCCCGGCTCCAGCTCCCGGCTCACCGCGGCGCCGCCCACAATGTCGCTCCGCTCCACGACGAGCACGGAAAGGCCCGCCCGCGCGAGATAGGCGCCGGTCGTCAGCCCGTTATGGCCGCCGCCGGCGATGATCGCGTCGTAGCTCCGCGCCTGACTCATCCGTCTCTCCCCCGCCCGGGCATCTAGCGGGGAGGCAGGCAGGCGCGCAATATTTTTCTGAGCGCTCAAATAAACTAAAGCGCCCATTGCAATCGCGTCCGCTCTGAAGTGTAGACTCTGCGAGAGGGAGGCCCCGGCCAGGAGCGGGAGGCGATGCAGACGAAGGCGAGAAAGCCGCGGGCGGAGAACGCCGCGAAACGCAGCCTCCAGATGATCGAGGCGACGCTCCGCTCCGTCGCCCGTTACGGCCTCGCGCGCACCACGCTCGCCAGCGTCAGCGCGGAGGCGGGGCTGAGCCAGGGCGTCGCCGTCTTCTATTTCGAGAGCAAGGACAAGCTTCTGGCCGCCGCCTTTCGGCACCACTACGAGATTTACCGGAAGACATGGCGCGCCGCTTTCGAGGGCGCGGGCGCGGACCCGGCGGCGCAGGTCGCCGCCATCGTGCGCGCGGATTTCGATCCGGCGGTGTTCAACCGGCAATCGCTGGCCGTCTGGCACGCCTACTGGGGCGATTCGACCGCGAGGCCGCTCTATGCCGACATCAGCCAGGAATATGACCGGGAGCGCGGAGAGGCGCTCGCGCTCGCCTGCGCCGCGCTCTCGGGGGGCGACCGGGCGGCGGGGGCGGAGATGGCGGCGGCGATCGACGCCCTGTCGGACGGCCTCTGGCTCCGCGCCCATCTCACCCCCGTCTGGTCCGGGCCGGGGGATTCGCTCGCCCTCGCCGGGAACCTTGTCGCGCGCTACGGGTTCGGCGCCGCAAGGCGCGCGGGCGAGCTTATCTCCGCATCCTGAAGAAAGGCGACCCATGTCCGAAAGCGGCGACCTCTATGACGACCGGCACATCGCCTTTCTCGAGGCGCTCTGGGGCGAGGGCTACCTCTCCCCCGGCGGCGCCGAGGAGGTGGCGCGCGTGCTGGCGGGGCTCGACCTCGGAGGGCTGGAGGCGCTCGACATCGGCTGCGGCTCGGGCGGCATCACGGTCGCGCTCGCGCGAGACTACGGCGCGGCGCGGGTGACGGGGATCGACGTGGAGGCCCCGGTCTGCGCCGCGGCCCGGAGGCGGGCGGAGGCGGCGGGGTTGTCGGACCGGGTGGAGATCATCCAGGTCGAACCCGGCCCCCTGCCCTTCCCCGGCGCCGCGTTCGACCTCGTCTTCTCCAAGGATTCCATCGTCCACATCCCCGACAAGGAGGCGCTTGCGCGCGACGTCTTCCGAGTGCTGCGGCCCGGCGGCGTCTTCGCCGCCTCGGACTGGCTGATCGGCCATGACGGCCCGCCCTCGCCGGAGATGGAAGCCTATCTGAAGGCGGAGGCGCTGGATTTCGGCATGGCCTCGCCCGCCCGCTACCGCGCCGCGCTGGAGGCTGCGGGCTTCGCGGACATATCCGTCACCGACCGGAACCCGTGGTATCGCGAGGTGGCGCGCGCCGAACTGGCGCGCCTCCAGGGCCCTGAGCGCGCGACCTTCGAGGGGGCGCTCGGGCCGGAGGAGATCGCCCGGCAGATCGTGACATGGAAGGCGATGATCGTCGTCCTCGACAGGGGCGAGCACCGCCCGAGCCATCTCCGCGCGCGGAAGCCCGCCTGAAACGTCAGCGCCGCGCGCAACGCATCGGCTGGCCGGCCCAGATCATCTCCGCCACGCCTTCGCGCTCGATGAAGTCGAGCCCGCCGATGTTGTAGTGAACAGCGCCATCCTCGTCCCACCCGGCGGCGATGTATTGCGGCCAGTCGCCTCCCGGCGTCCGTGTAAAGACGCCTACGGGCGGTTCGGTGTCGTAGAAAACGGCCGTGAGCGCTTCGAACTCCCCCCCGTCGCATTTGTAGCTCACCGCCGGCGGAACCTCGACCTCGCCGGCCTGGACCGAGAGAACCGCGATCCGGTCCCGATACGCGGTCTCGATATGGAGGCGCGGGTCCGCCGCCTTCCAGGCTTCATTCCGCCCCTTGATCCAGCCGCGCTGATAGGTGCGGATCGTGCGGAAATCCTCCGCCGTCGTCTGCGCCTCAATCTTCGCGTAGAGTCGCGCGACTTCACGGTCGAGCGCGGCGAGCGCTTCGTCGGAGCAGATCATCGCCTCCGCGCTACTTTCGTCGACGCCGGAACAATCGAACGAGGGCTCCGCCGCTGCGGCGGCGCCGCCGGGCAAGGCCCCGGCGAGTGCGAAGGCCGCAATGGTCCCACGGATCACACGCATGATCTTGCCCGCTTGAACTCCGGGCGAGAGGATGGCCGACCGCGCCGCTCGGCTCAAGCGCTTTCGCCCGGCCCGCTACCCGCGCCTCCTGAACCGCATCCGGATCGGCTCCTTCGGCCGCGTCGTCAGCTTGCCGACGGGCATGACGCGGCCGGGGGAGAGCGCCTCGAGGTCGAAGCGCCGGCAGGTCTCGGCCAGGATCAGGACGCTCTCCGTCGTCGCGAAGGCGGCCCCGGTGCAGACGCGCGGGCCGAGGCCGAAGGGCATGTAGGCGAGCCCCGCCGCCCGGCTCATCCGCCCCGGCAGGTGCCGGTCCGGGTTGAAGAGGTCCGGCCGCCGCCAGAACTTTCGGTGCCGGTGAAGGAGCCAGGGCGAGATGACGACGAGCCCGCCCGCCCGGATCGTCTCCCGCCCGATGACATCATCCTTGAGCGCGATGCGCGTGATGAACGAGACGGGCGGATAGAGCCGCAGAACCTCCCGGAACACGTTCCGCGCATGGGTAAGCTGCCGAACATGCCCGAACCGAACCGGGCCTTCGCCCGCAACGCGCTCCGCCTCCGCCCGAATGCGGGCGAGATGGGCGGGCTGCTGCGAGAGGATGAAGAACGCCCAGGTCAGCGCGCTGGCCGAGGTCTCGTGCCCGGCGAGGAAGAAAACGGCGATCTGGTCTATCAGCGCCTCGCGGTCGAACGCCTCCCCCGTCTCCGGGTCGCGCGCGGCGATCACGTCCCCCGCGATGTCGTCCCGCCGCTCCCCGCTCGCGAGACGGCGGTCGATCATCGCGCCGAGCCGCTCCCGGATCTCGCGGCACATGGCGGTGACGCGGGCCGGCGGCTCGATCCGGCTCCAGGCCGGGCTTTCCAGCATCACCTTCGGCTCGATCTGCGGCACCGCGTTCTGGTATTCGGCGAAGGCGTGGAAGACGGCCGAAGCGTCCGCCCCCTCTATCGGCTCTGAAAAGATCGTGCGGAAGACGATGTCCGCGGTCAGCCGGCTCATCTCCTCGTCGAGCGTGACGGGCGCGCCCGAAGCGCCGTCGAGCCGGGCGCAGAAGGCGCCCGTCGCCTCCGCCATCTGGTCGAAGGCGGACTTGATGCGCATATGGGCGAAGGCCGGGTCGATCATCCGGCGCTGCCGCGCCCAGGTCTCCCCGCCCGAGATGAAGATGCCCTCCCCCACCAGCGGCGTCAGCGCGCCCACCATCAGGTCGCTCTTCGGATAATTGGCGACGCGCTCGCCCAGCACCTGGCGCGCGAGATTGGGGTGATTGACGATATAGATCGGCCGCTTGCCGATCGGCGCCCGGCTCACGAAGCTCTCATAGGCCGGCTCGGGCAGGAGGGCGAGCACATCCCGCGGGCCGAGGAGGAGGGCGGAGGCGAAGGCCGCGGCGGCGGATTTCGGCTTCGGCGCGGGCGGGCGATAGGGCGCTGTCATGGTCACCGTGACAAGGATTGCGCGGAGCCTTAGCGGCCCGGGCCGCGATGTCAAACCGGCCCCGCGTGACTTGGCTTCACGCCGGCGCTAGGACCACGCGAGGAGGACGCGCGATGGATTTCGACTCTTACGGGCCCTGGGCCCGCCGCGCCGTGGACTGGACGCTGGACTATCACCGCACGATCCGCGACCGGCCGGTGCGCCCGCCGCTCGCCCCCGGCGCGACGCTGGCGAAGCTCCCCGAAAGCCCGCCCGAGGCGGCGGAGCCGATGGAGGCGATCTTCGCCGATTTCGAGCGGATCGTGCCGGAAGGGATGACCCACTGGCAGCATCCGCGCTTCATGGCCTATTTCCCCTCCAACGCCGCCCCCGCCTCAATCCTCGCCGAGCAACTCGCCAACGCGATCTCCGCCAACCTGCTGATCTGGCAAGGAAGCCCGGCGGGCACGGAGATGGAGACGCGGATGGTGGAATGGCTCCGGCAGGCGCTCGGCCTCCCCGAGGGCTTCAAGGGCCTGATCCAGGACAGCGCCTCCACCGCCACCACCTGCGCCGTGCTGACGATGCGGGAGCGGTCGATGGGCTGGCGCGGCATCCGCTCCGGCGTGGCGGGGGAGGCGAAGCCGCGCATCTACGCCTCCGCCCAGACCCATTCGAGCGTGGACAAGGCCTGCTGGATCGCCGGCGTCGGGCAGGACAATCTCGTGAAGATCGGCACGGATTCCGACTACGGGATGCGCCCCGACGCGCTCCGCGAGGCGATCCGGGCGGACCGGGCGGCGGGCCTCGCGCCCGCCGGAATCGTCCTCTGCGTCGGCGGCACCTCCATTGGCGCGATAGACCCGGTCTCCGCCGTTCTGGACGTGGCGGAGCAGGAGGGGCTCTATACCCATGTTGACGCCGCCTGGGCCGGCTCCGCGATGATCTGCCCGGAATTCCGCCCGCTCTGGGCGGGCGTGGAGCGGGCGGACAGCATCGTCTTCAATCCGCACAAGTGGCTAGGCGCGAATTTCGACTGCTCCGTTCAGTTCCTGAAGGACCCTTCGGAACAGGTCCGCACCCTCGGCCTCCGCCCCTCCTATCTGGAGACGGGCGGGGCGGACGGGATCGTGAACTATTCCGAATGGACCCTTCCCCTCGGTCGCCGCTTCCGCGCGCTGAAGCTCTGGTTCCTGATCCGCGCCTACGGGCTCGAAGGGCTCCGTCGCCGCATCCGCGATCACGTGGAATGGACGGAGGAGGCGGAGGCGCGGATCGCGGGCATGGAGGGGCTCGAGATCGTCACCGGCCGCCGCCTCGCGCTCTTCACCTTCGCGCACAAGGCCGGGAACGAGCGGACGGCGGCGCTGCTGGAGGCGATCAACGCCGACGGGCGGACCTACCTCACCCAGACGATGCATGAAGGGCGCTACGTCATCCGCGTCACGATGGGCCAGTTCGACATGACCCGGGATGACATGCGCGCCGCGATGGACGCCGTGGAGGCGGTCAACACGGCGCTCGGCGGGGGATAGACCCGGGAGGGAACGGCGATGACGATCCGCAGGCGCTGCTACGAACTGCTGGAGCCGCGCCACGGCGAAAGGGCCGGGCGCATCGTGGACGTCTTCCTCATTTGCCTGATCCTCGTGAACGTGCTGGCGGTGGTCGTCGAGACGGTGCCCTCGATCTACCGGGACCATGAGGCGAGCTTCGCCGCGTTCGAGGCCGTGTCCATCGCCATCTTCACGGCGGAATATGCGCTCCGGCTCTGGTCCTCCGTCGAGGCGCCGGGGGCGGAGGGCCCGCCATGGCGCGCGCGGCTGCGATGGATGCGCACGCCGGGCGCGCTGATCGACCTCCTCGTGATCGCGCCGTTCTATCTCCTCTTCTTTCTCGGGGCTGATCTCAGGGCGCTTCGCGTCGTGCGCCTGCTCCGTATCTTCAAGCTTTCCCGCTATTCGCCCGCCTTCACGATGATCGTCCATGTGCTGCATCGGGAGGCGGGGGCCTTTCTCGTCAGCTTCGCGATCCTCTTCGTCCTCCTCGTTCTCACCGCGACCGGCGCCTATCTCGTGGAGCGGGAGGCGCAGCCGGACGCGTTCGGCTCCATTCCGGCGGCGATGTGGTGGGCCATCGCCACGCTCACCACGGTCGGCTACGGGGACGTGACGCCAGTGACCGCGGCGGGGAAGGTCTTCGGCGGCTTCGTGACGGCCATCGGCATCGGCATCGCGGCGTTGCCGGCGGGCATCCTCGCAGGCGGAATCACCGCCGAGATGGCGGCGCGCCGGGCCGCGATGCGGCGGGACTATCTCGCGGCGCTGCTCGACGGCCGCGTCGCGCTGGGCGACGCGCCGGCTCTGGAGCGGCGGAGAAAGGAATACGGGCTCTCGACCGACGATGCGGCCGAAGTGCACGCAGAGGCCGCCTCCCGCCTTGCCGGGTCTGGAATCTGCCCGCATTGCGGCGGCGCGCTGCCCCGGGAGGACGGCGCCTGAACGGCTTCAGAAGCGGGGGCGCCGGCCCATCAGGCAGAAATCGAGCGACCGCTCCGGAAGGAGGCCGATCTGCTCGAAGGCGGTCATGAAGTCGATGATGTTGTGGCCCTCGACGACGCGGCCCTGATGGATGCGAACCATCATCTGCGTGCGCGTCGCCACGTCCTTCCCCGACTTGCGGTGACGGGCGAGAATGGCGGCTGTGGCGGCGATCCACTCGCCTTCCTCGATGCTCCGGTCGATCACCACGCGAATGTCGTCGAACTGTTCGAGGAGGAGCCGGCGCACGGCGTCGAAGGCGCGGGCGCTTTCCTGCGCCTCGGTGTCGAGCCCGTCCACCACCGCATCGGCGGCGAGAAGCTCGTCGAGCGCCGCAGGGTCTCGCTCCGTCCAGACCCGCGTCTCGAACCGCTCCAGAATGTCCCGCAATTGTCTCTCGCCCATCGCCCCTCGCCAATACGCCCGGCAGCTGCGTCGCCGGATACCACACGCAATACGTGCATGCGAGAGCGTCGGCGAAAACTGTTCAGGCTGCAGCAGGCTCCGGGGCGCGGCGGAGCGTCGCGGAAAGGAGGCGGATATGGGCGGGCCCGACCTCGCAGCAACCGCCAATGATCTCCGCCCCCGCCGCCGCCCAGGACTCGGCGAAGGCGAGATAGGCTGCGGGGTCGAGATCGCGCCGTGCGGTGAGCGCGGCGACGGTCGGCCGGTCCTTCAGGAAGGCCTCCGCGATATGCGTGAAGCCGTTGGCGTAGGCCCCGAGCGGAACGCCCGCCCCGGCCAGTCGCGGCAGCGCGGCGCTCACCGCCTCGGGAGTCGAGCAGTTCACGAACAGCGCGGCGGGCGAAAGCTCGGCGACGACGGGCAGGATCGCCTCCACCGGCTCGCCCGAGCGAAGCCGGGCGCCGTCCGCATCCGCCACGGTGATCGAAAGCCAGACCGGCTTGCCTGCGACGGAGGCGCCCATCACGGCTCCGCGGGCCTGCTCCACCGAGGCCATCGTCTCGCAGATGTAGAGATCGACGAAGGGCGCCTGAATGCGCGCGATCTCGGCATAGACCTCCGCCGCCTGATCCGCCGGCGGCGCGAGCTCCGGCCGATAGGATGCGCCGATCGGCCCGAGGGAGCCCGCGACGAGGCCCGCCCCGTGCGCGTCCCGCGCCTCCGCCGCGATGCGGCAGGCGGTCTCGTGCAGGTCGCGGAAGTGGTGTTCGAGTCCATGGGGGGAGAGACGATCCCTCAGCACAGCGTAGCTGTTCGCGGTCGCGACCTCCGCGCCCGCGGCGAAATAATCGTCATGCACGGCGCGGACGAGCTCCGGCCGCTCCAGCATCACCGAAGTCGCCCAGAGCGGGGTCGGCGTGGAGCCGGCCCGCGCAATCAGCTCCTGCCCCATGCCGCCGTCGAGAATCGTGATCGTCATGCCGCCTCCCTCAGCCTTTCCGCAAACCGCGCGAGGCGGCTCAGCGCCGCGACCATCGCATCGTCCTCGATGGTGAGCGCGACGCGGACATGGCCCGCCGCCGCCTCCCCGAAACTCTCCCCGGGCATGACCGCGATGCGCTCCCGCTCCAGCAGCGCCATCGCAAAGGCCTCGCCGTCCATCCCCGTGGCCCGAATGTCGAGCATCACGTACATCGCGCCCTGCGGCGGCGAGACGGCGACCGCGGAGCCCGCAAGCGCGGCGACGGCCCGGTTGCGGCGGCGGGTGTAGAGCGCGGCGACCTCCACCTCTTCCGCCGCACCCTCGCGCAACGCCGTCTCCGCCGCGTCCTGGATAAAGCCCGGGACGCCATATGTCGTGCCGTTGGCGAGACAGCGCATCGCCTCGATGGCGGCCTCCGGCCCGACCACCCAGCCGAGCCGGAACCCGGTCATCACGTGACTCTTCGAGAGCGAACCGACCACGAGCGTCCGCTCGGCCATGCCCGGCAGCGCGCGGGGGGAAATGTGCTCGCCGTCGTGAACCTGCCCGGAATAGACCTCGTCCGAGATCAGCCAGAGGTCATGCCGGATGCAGACCTCCGCGATCCCCTCCAGCGTCTCCCGCGAATAGACGGCGCCAGTCGGGTTATGGGGCGTGTTGATGAGAAGCGCGCGCGCGCCCTCCGCCGCCGCGTCGAGCGCGGCGCGCTCGAGCTGGAATCCCGCTTCCGGCCGCGCCCTCACCGTGCGCACGCGCCCCCCCGCGCCGCGCGCCGTGGCCGGATAGGTGGCGTAGAACGGATCGACGAGCAGCGCCGTATCGCCCGGGTCGAGCGCCGCGCACATGGAGGCGAAGAGCGCGGCCTGCCCGCCCGTGGTGACGATCACGTTCGCCCGCCCTGTCGGAACCCCCGTCTCCCGCGTCACGCGCTCCGCGATGGCGTCGCGCAGGCCGGGCTGGCCGAGCGCGAGCGCATAGCCGGTGTTGCCGCCGCGGGCCGAGGCCTCCATCGCGTCGAGGATGAAGGGCGCCGTCTTCCGGTCATGCTCGCCGATGCAGAGCATGGTCACCGGCTCCCCCGCCGCCAGCATGTCCTGCGCGCGATAATAGACGGACCAGCCGTCGCCGCGCGGGCCGCCGCCATCGAGCGTCAGGATGCGGTTCGAGAGTTTCATGCACAGTCCTTTCGGGTCGACGCCGCTCTATCGCGGGCCGGGCCGAGCCGTCCAGCCGGAAAGCGGCGCCCCGTGGCCCCGGCGCGCCTCAGCCGAGAGCGAGCCGCGCCGCAAGCCCTGCGAAGACGAGCGCGACGATGCGGTTCAGCGCCCGCCCCGCCCTGCGGACGCGCGCCGCCAGCGCCCCGCCGAGCGCGCCCCAGAGGCAGTTGAACGGGATCGAGGCGAGGGCGAAGAGCGCGCCGAGAAGGGCGATCTGCAGCCAGACCGGGCCGCGCGCCGGGTCAGCGAATTGCGGCAGGAAGGCGAGGACGAAGAGCGAGACCTTCGGGTTGAGCATGTTGGTGAGCGCCCCCCGCGCGAAGGCCGCGCGGGCGCGCCCCGCGCCCTCGCCCGAAGCCGCGGGCCGGGCGCGCCAGCTTCGCCACGCGAGCCAGAGGAGATAGGCCGCCCCCGCCCAGCGCAGCGCGTCATAGGCCGCCGGATACGCAGCGATCAGCGCGGCGACGCCGCCGGCGGCGAGGCCGACATGGAAGAGGCTGCCGAGGCTCACGCCCAGCGCTGCGGCGAGGCCGGCGCGCACGCCGCCCGCGGCGCCGCTGGCGCTGATGAACATCATGTCGGCCCCCGGCGTCACGTAGAGCGCGACGGACGCGAGGAGGAAGGCGAGGAGCGTCGCGATCTCGAACTCGGGCATGCGACTCCCCGTCAGTCCAGCGCGATGCGGACGGCGAGGCCGCCGAACACAATCGCGCTGATGCGATTCAGCGTCTTCGAGGCGCGGCGCAGCCGGTCCGCCGCCACGCCCGCGAAGAGCCCGTAGGCCCCGTCGAAGAGGAGCGCGAAAACGGCGACGATCAGCCCGAGGACCACGATCTGCGGCGCAGCCGGCCCCGCCGCCGGGTCCACGAATTGCGGCAGGAAGGCGAGCATGAAGATCGCCACCTTCGGGTTGAGGAGGCATGTGAGGAAGGCGCGGCGGAAGGCCCGCCAGGGAACGTCGCGCCCGAGCCGCGCCTCCAGCGCGTCGCCCGCCCGCCAGGCCTCCACCGCGAGCCAGACCAGATAGGCCGCGCCGCCGAACCGTACGGCGTCATAGAGCCCCGGCGCGGCGTGGAGGAGCGCGGCGAGGCCGGCGGCGACCGCTGCGGTGTGGACGATCATCCCCGCCGCCCCGCCGAACCCGGCCGCAAGCCCGGCGCGCGGCCCTCCCGCGAGGCCGCAGGCGATGGTGAACATCATGTTCGGGCCCGGCGTGACGAACAGGATCACCACCGCCCCGAGAAAGACCCCGAGGGAAACCCCCGACATCGCAGACGCCGCGTCCAGCATCGTTTCGCCCTCTCCGTTCGCCTCAGCACCGAATACCCGGATGCGCGGCGGCGCAAGAGACGGGAGCCATGACCGGTCGGCCCGAACAGCCAGCCCGCCCGATCCGCCGAACCGCTGGCCGCGGCGAGGGAGCCCCTATGGAACAAGAGCGAATAGGCGATCTGGACTCACGCCCCTGTCACTATAAAATTCTCGATACGGACGTAATTCTTGGAGTTTCGGGATGAAACAATCCGGCGATACAAAATCCATGATCGTTTCTGCGGCGATAGACGTGATTCAAAGATCCGGGTTGCCGCCCGTTTCCTATGACGCAATCGCCGGAGCTGCGGGTCTGACAAGGCAATCCGTCCGCTATCATTTTCCGGACGCCGATACGCTCATGCTGGCTGTCTGCGACCGGTTGGCCGAGGCCTATCGTCAGGCGCTGATAGACAACGCTGCCCGGCTGGACGGGCCAAGGCGGCTGGAAATGTTCCTCGACTTCTATTTCGACCTTCTGGAAGGCTCGCCAAAGCCCGCGGATGACGCGGTGTATGACGCGATGATGAGCCTTGCGACCGGCTCCGAGCCGGTCCGCGCCAATCTCCGCTCGCAGTACACGCTTCTCGGTCAGGTCATCTCGCATGAATTCCGGCTCGCGCATCCAGCGCTCAGCCTTCGGTCGGCGGACGAGCTTTCCTTTCTCTTCGTGAGCCTCATGTACGGCCACTGGAAAATGGTGGCCTCGCTGGGAATCTCCGACAAACACAATCGACTGACGCGAAGCGCGATCGACCGGCTGATTCGCAGCTATTGCGAGACAGGACCGGTGGAAGGCGTCGTTTCCCAAGTCTGGGCGGCTGAGTGCTGAGCCCGGCCCCTTTCCAGATCGGAGAGAGCGACTTTCGCCAAGGTCAAATTCATTAAGTATCGCTTAAGCTGTAAATAAGATATGCCCATTCTAGCCTCTCCAAAATGGAGATGCTGCATAAAATGCTTTGATTTCCAGTTACGGCCCGCTACGAAATCCTGAAATTCAGAGAATTGGCGTCGAGCCCTGCCTCGTGACGAGCATCTGGCGCGAGCGTCTGTGTGTCAACTGCAGCAATTTGGGGGTTATATCAATGAAGAGACTTCTACGTGCGGCGGCGCTTGCCGGCGCCAGTCTGGGCTTCGCCGCTCACGCATCTTCCGCGACACTCGTCGGCGATGCGATCAGCGGTTTCGCGATCTTCCCGAACACGACCATCGAACCGACCGCAGAGGTCTCCAGTCCGCTGACGGTGACGGATGACGCCACGGACGCATTCCGCTTTGGCTTTGGCGACCGCTTCATGGTCGATGTCAACGCATCCTCGGTCACCCTCACCTATGAGTTCAGCGCGACATTCTTTCCAGTCGGTCCGGAGAGCAGCCCGGGCGCTGACGATTCCTGCAACTGCCTGCTGCTCGCCGGCCTGAACTTCAGCGACGGATCGACCATCTCCGGCCTTTCCCTCGGAACGGCGACTGGAGGCTTCGGGTCATTTGACCTTGCGACTGGCGCGGAGTTCGGAACCGACGCGCTCGCCAACTTCGCGTTTCCGGCGTCTCCGACGGGCCTTCTGGCGACGCTGCTGGCCGGCAGCGACGCAGCCGGCGGAGAATATGTGCTGATCGACGTCGGCGGGCTTACGCTTCTGAATGGGGACAGCCTCACACTCGGGTTCTCCACAGCGGGCGGCGGCAATGTCGGAGCCGTCCCGCTCCCGGCCAGCGCCTGGCTCTTGATCGCCGGGATCGGCGCGCTTGGCGGCCTTTCCCGCCGCCGCCGCCGGGCCGCAGCCTGAAGCGCCGGCCTGCGAAGGACATAGCGACAGCGGGCGCGGCGACGGAAACGCCGCGCCCTTTCCGCTTTCGCGCCGGCCCGCGCCCGTGCAAGTCTCCGCCAGCGAATCCAAGGAGGAGAGACCAATGCCCGGAACCATCGAAAAGCGCCTCGCCGATCTCGGCGTCGAGATCGGAACCCCCGCCGCCCCCGCCGCCAATTACGTGCCGAGCGTGCGGACGGGGAACCTCGTCTTCATCTCCGGCCAGGTGAGCCAGGATGCGTCCGGCCTCATCAAGGGGAAGCTCGGCGCGGACATGACAGCCGAGGATGGCGCCAAGGCCGCAAGGGCTTGTGCGATCAAACTCATTGAACAGATGAAGGTGGCGACCGGCGATCTCGACAAGGTCAAGCGCGTCGTGAAGCTCCTCGGCATGGTCAACTCGACGCCGGACTTCCCTGACCATCCGAAAGTCGTCAACGGCTGCTCCGACCTCCTCGTCGAGGTGTTCGGGGACAAGGGCCGCCACGCCCGCTCCGCCGTCGGCGTCGTCAACCTGCCCTTCGGCGTCGCCGTCGAGGTCGAGGCGATCATCGAGGTCGAATGACTCCGCCCCTTCCCCGGGCCTTCATCGAACGCCCGCTCGCCCATCGCGGCCTGCATGATCGGGCGGCGGGCGTGATCGAGAATTCCCGCGCCGCTGCGGAGGCCGCAATCGAGGCCGGCTACGGCATCGAGCTTGACCTTCAGCTCTCGGCGGACGGGGAGGCGATGGTCTTCCATGACGATGAGCTGAACCGGCTGACGGGGGAGACGGGGCCGGTGCGGGAGCGGACGGCGCGGGAGCTTTCCCGCATCCGGCTCACGGGGTCTGACGAAGGGATCCCGACACTGGCCGAATTCCTCTCCCTCGTCGCGGGCCGCGCGCCGCTCCTCGTCGAGGCGAAGGACCAGAGCCTCGTCATGGGCCCGGTGGACGGGCGGCTGGAGCGGCGCGCGGCGCGGCTGCTCTCCGCCTATGACGGCGAAAAGGCGGTGATGTCCTTCAACCCCCATTCCGTCGCCGCGCTCCGCGACGCCGCGCCAGAGATTCCCCGCGGGCGGACGACCTGCTCGTTCCGGGAGGAATACTGGTCCGGCCTCGCGCCCGAGCGGCGGGCGGAACTGGCGCGGATGGACGACCTTGACGCGCTCGGATGCGGCTTCATCTCTCATCAGCACAACGACTTGGGCGATGACGAGGTGGCGCGCGTGAAGGCGAAAGGGCTCCCGATCCTCTGCTGGACGATTCGCTCGCCGGAGGACGAGGCGGCGGCGCGCCGCGTGGCGGACAGCGTGACGTTCGAGGGTTACCGGGCTTGAGCGAGGAGCCGGCCTTCTCCATCGACGTGGAGACGGCGATCGCCGCCATCCCCGCCGCCGCATGGGACGGATGCGCGGCGCCGGAAGCCATGGACGGGGGGCGCCCGAAAGACCCGTTCACCACCCACCGCTTCCTCCTCGCGCTTGAGGAAAGCGGCAGCGTCGGCGGCCGCTCCGGCTGGCTGCCGCGGCACCTGAAGGCGACGACGCCGGACGGGCGGCTCGCCGGCGTGATGCCCCTCTACGGCAAGACGCACAGCCAGGGCGAATATGTCTTCGACCACAACTGGGCGCACGCCTTCGAACATGCGGGCGGGGACTATTACCCGAAGCTCCAGGGCGCCGTGCCCTTCACCCCCGCCACCGGCCGGCGGCTGCTGACCGCGCCCGGTGCGCCGGCGGAGACGGATCTCGCCCTCCTCCAAGGCGCGATCCGGCTGGCCGAGGCCAACGGCCTCTCCTCGCTTCACGTCACCTTCTGCACCGAGGCGGAATGGCGGCGGGGCGGCGAATACGGCCTCCTCCGCCGGCAGGACCAGCAATTCCACTGGGAAAGCCGGGGCTACTCCACCTTCGCGGACTTCCTCGCCGACCTCGCCAGCGACAAGCGGAAAAACCTTCGGAAAGAGCGGGCGAAGGCGGTGGAGAACGGCGTGCGCATCCACCGGCTGACGGGGGACGACATAAGGGAGGAGCACTGGGCGGCCTTCTGGGATTTCTATCAGGACACCGGGAGCCGGAAATGGGGCCGCCCCTATCTCACCCGCCGCTTCTTCGACCTCGCGCAGGAGCGGCTCAGGGATGACGCGCTCCTTGTCATGTGCGAGCGGGGCGGCCGCTGGATCGCCGGCGCACTGAACTTCATCGGGCGTGAGACGCTGTTCGGCCGTTATTGGGGCTGCGTGGAGCATCACCCGTTCCTGCATTTCGAGACCTGCTACTACCAGGCCATCGACGCCGCGCTGGAGCTCGGCCTCACCCGCGTCGAGGCCGGGGCGCAGGGCGCGCACAAGCTCGCCCGCGGTTACCTTCCGACTTCGACCTGGTCGCTGCACCACATCACGGACCCGCGCTTCCGCCGCGCCGTCTCCGACTATCTGGGGCGGGAGCGGGCGGCGGTTGACGAGGAGATCGAATACCTGCGAAGCCGGGGGCCTTTCAGGAAGGGAGACGAACATGGCCGCGAAGCTGAGTGAAGCCGAGCGGGAGGCCGCCCTCCCCGCCCTCGCCGCCGCCTCCTGGGCGCATGAACCGGAGCGGGACGCGCTGAAGAAGACATTCCGTTTCAAGAGTTTCGTGCGCGCCTGGGGCTGGATGAGCGCGGTGGCGCTCGAGGCCGAGAAATTGGACCATCACCCGGAATGGTCCAATGTCTACGGAACCGTCGAGGTGACGCTGACGACGCATGACGCGAACGGCCTCACCCAGCTCGACCTCGCCCTCGCGCGGAAGATGGACGCGCTGGCGCGCGGCTGAATCCTTCGGGGAATCGTCTGCGACATGCTATGCTGCACGGATGACCGACAGTTCCCATGACCGTGTGACCCGGATGATCCGCCTCGCGACCCCGCCGGAAACCGTTTGGCGCGAGATCGGCGATTTCGAGCATGCGGCGGGCTGGCATCCCGCGTTCGCCTCATCGGAAGCGACCGAAATCGAGGGAGAGCGCTATCGCCGGATCACGACGACGGAGGGCGAGCAGTATTTCGACCGTCTGATCGAGACCGGGCCGCTCCGCTACGCCTATGAGACGGTCGAGGGTCCGCTCGCCCTCTCCGATTTCCGAGCGATTCTCGCCTGCGTGGCGGAGAAAGACGGCGGCTGCCACGTCTACTGGTCGGCCCGGTTCGAGCCGCCGGAGGGGCAAGAGCGCCAGGCGGACGAACTCGTCGGCGCCCTGTTCGAGATCGGCCTCGCCGCACTGCCTGCGCGCTTCGCCTGAGGAGCCTTCAGCGCAATGGCGCGCTTGGTCAAACTCTGTTAACTCTCCTTGCGATACCGTGACGCGCCGGATGCGGACGCGCCGGATCGAAGGCGGGGTCGAGGGGCGGCGAGCGGCCCTTTCTCTCCCCTGGCATGCGTCCTATAAGCCGACCGACGAAACCGCTCCCCGAACCCGGGGGCCAAAAGGCGAGCAAGAATGTTCAACGGCCTCTTCGGCATGTTCTCTTCGGACATGGCCATCGACCTCGGCACCGCCAACACGCTCGTCTATGTGAAGGGCAAGGGGATCGTCCTCAACGAACCCTCGGTCGTCGCCTATCACATCAAGGACGGGAAGAAGGAGGTTCTCGCCGTCGGCGAGGATGCGAAGCTCATGCTCGGGCGCACGCCCGGCTCGATCCAGGCGATCCGCCCGATGCGCGACGGCGTGATCGCGGATTTCGACGTGGCCGAGGCGATGATCAAGCACTTCATCCGGAAGGTGCACCGCCGCGGCTTCTTCACCGCGCCGCAGGTCATCGTCTGCGTGCCCTATGGCGCGACGGCGGTCGAGGAGCGGGCGATCATGGAATCGGTGCTCTCCGCCGGCGCGCGGAAGGCCGCGCTGATTCCGGAACCCGTCGCCGCCGCCATCGGCGCAGGGATGCCCTTCGGCGAGCCGACCGGCTCGATGGTGGTCGACATCGGCGGTGGGACGACGGAAGTCGCCGTCCTCTCGCTCGGGGATATCGTCTACGCCCGCTCGATCCGCGTGGGCGGGGACAAGATGGACGACGCGATCATCTCCTATCTCCGTCGCCAGCAGAACCTCCTGATCGGCGAGGCCACGTCGGAGCGGATCAAGAAGGCCATCGGCACCGCCCGCACGCCCGATGACGGCCGCGGCAAGTCGATGGAGATTCGCGGGCGCGATCTCATCAACGGCGTCCCGAAGGAGATCGAGATCACCCAGGCGCAGATTGCTGACGCGCTTCAGGACCCTGTTCAGCAGATCGTCGAGGCCGTGATGGTCGCCCTCGAGGCGACCCCGCCCGACCTGGCGGCGGACATCGTAGACCGCGGCGTGATGCTCACCGGGGGCGGCGCGCTCCTCGGCGATCTCGACCGCGCGCTCAGGGAGCAGACGGGGCTCGCCGTCACCATCGCGGAGGAATGCCTCAACTGCGTCGCGCTCGGCACGGGCAAGGCGCTGGAGCATCGGGCCGCGCTGAGGCATGTTCTGAGGGACAGCGTCTGACGCCGGGCGCCGAAGCGCCCCGCGGGAGGGACAGGGATGGCCGCGCGGGAGCGGGAGGACATCGGAGCGGAATTCGGGCGGCTCCTTCGCCGCGGCCTGATCGTCGCGCTCATCCTCCTCTCGCTTGCGCTCCTCGTCCTGTGGCGGGCGGACAGCCCGCGGCTCGAACGCCTGCGCATGAACCTCGCGGACTGGGCCACGCCCTCGGTCGAGATGACGGCGGACCCGATCGGCGCGGTCTCCGACATGGCGGCGGACTTCCGGGATTTCACGCGCGTCCATGAGCGCAACCGGGAGCTTCGCGCGGAAATCCAGCGCCTCCGCGCCTGGCGGGAGACGGCCCAGCAGCTCGAACAGGAGAATGCGAAGCTCCGCGCGCTCAACAATCTCCGCCTCGGCTCGCGCACCGGCTTCGTCGCCGGCGAGGTGATCGCAGACAGCGGCAGCCCCTTCGCGCAATCGGCGCTTCTCAACATCGGGGCCGATGACGGGGTGATAGACGGCGCCGCGGCGGTGGACGGGGAGGGACTCGTGGGCCGCGTCGTCGGCGTCGGGCGGCGGGCCTCGCGCGTGCTCCTCCTCACCGACTTCAACAGCCGCGTTCCCGTGAAGGTCCTGCCCTCCGGGCGGCGGGCGATTCTTTCGGGCGAGAACTCGGATTCGCCCCGGCTAAGCTTTCTCGACGCGCTCGCCGGCGTCGCGCCCGGCGACCAGGTGGTGACGACGGGGGATGGCGGCGTCTTCCCGCCGGACCTGCCCGTGGGCCGCGTCGCCGTCGTCGGCGAATACGGCGCGCGGGTGCAGGTCGCGGCGGATTACGAGCGGCTCGAATTCGTGCGCATCCTTCTCTACCGCCCCTCGACGCGGATCGACACGCCGGGCGGGCTGATCGCCCCCCGTGAGAGCCCGGCGGAGCCGGGCGACGCGGAGGGCGCGGCGCCGGGCGCGCCGGATTCGCCCCTGCTCGGTCAGGCGGGGGCGGATTGATGGCGATGAGCGCGTCTCGCCCCGCCCGCCTCGCCGGCATGGCCGCGCTCGCCGCGCTCGGCTGGCTGGCGATCCTGATCGGCCTCGCGCCGATCGACGCGCGGGCCGCCGCCTGGCCGGCGCCCGATCTCCTCTTCGGCGTCGTCGCCTGTTTCGTCGTGCGCCGCCCGTCCTCCTCGCCCGCGGCGCTCATCCTCGCGCTGGGCCTTGTGCGGGACGTGCTGGGCGGCGGGCCGGCCGGGCTCGGCGCGCTCACGCTCTGGGCGGCGGCGGAATATCTCCGCTTTCATCGGGATCGCTTCATCCGCTCCCCGCTCGCCGAGGCGGGGGCTCTGGCGGCCTTCTCGCTGCTCCTCCCCTTCGCCCATCTCGTGGCGATGACGGCGCTTTTCGCGCCCTCGCCGCCGCTTTCCGTTCTGGCGCTCGGCGCGGTTTCGACCTTCGCGGCGGCGCTGGCGATCCGTGTGCTTCTCGTCCACCTCCTGCGGATCGGCGGCGAGTCGGTGGAGAATCACCGCCTGATCGGGCGCGCGCGATGAGCCGCTTCTCCTTCAGGAAGGACGCGTCGCGCCCCGGCGCCCCGCCCCGCATCAGCCGCCGCGGCGCCCTCCTCCTCGGCGCGCAGGCGGCGTTGATGGGCGCGCTTTTCTGGCGGCTGAAGGCGCTGCAGATCGATTCGGCGGACGAATACCTCCTGATGGCGGAGGAGAACCGGATCAACGTCCGCCTCCTGCCTCCGGCGCGCGGCGAGATCTTCGACCGGAAGGGCCGCCCCCTCGCGCTCAACCGGCAGAACTACCGCGTCGTGCTGGTGCGCGAGCAGGCGGGGGACGTGGAGGCAGTGCTGGACGAGCTGGCGCGTCTCATCGACATCCCGCCGCATCAGCGGAGCCGCGCCCTGCGCGAGATCCGCTCGAAGAGCGCCTTCGTCCCGGTCACCGTGGCCGAAAATCTGGATTGGGAGACCTTCGCCCGCGTCAACGCCAACGCCCCCGCCCTGCCCGGCGTGACCCCGGAAGTCGGCCTCAGCCGCCATTATCCGGAGGGGAGCAAGCTCGGCCATGTTCTCGGCTACGTCGCCCGCTTCGCCGAGGTCGACAAGGACCGGGAGGATGCGGACGACCCGCTCTTCCAGATACCCGATTTCCACATCGGCAAGAACGGCGTGGAGCGCGCGCTCGAGCCCATGCTGCGCGGCTCCGCGGGCGCAAGCCGGATCGAGGTCAACGCCGTCGGCCGCGTGATCCGGGAGATCGACCGCAGGCCCGGCGCGCCGGGCGCCGATATCGGCCTCACCATAGACCTCGACCTCCAGCGCTACGCTCTCGAACGGATGGAGGGGGAGAGCGCGGCGACCGTGGTGATGGAGATCGAGAGCGGGGACATACTCGCCCTCGCATCCACCCCCGGCTTCGACCCGAACAAGTTCGTGACCGGGATCAGCCAGGCCGAATGGAGCGCCCTTCTGGAGGACGAATACCGCCCCCTCGCGAACAAGGCCGTCTCCGGCCAGTATCCGCCGGGCTCCACCTTCAAGATGATCGTCGCGCTCGCCGCGCTCGAGGCCGGGGTCGCTGGCCCCGGCGAGTCGGTCTTCTGCAACGGCGGCTACAAGCTCGGGGACCGGATCTTCCATTGCTGGAAGCGAGGCGGCCACGGCCACGTGAACCTGAAGGAAGCGATCAAGTCCTCCTGCGACGTCTATTTTTACGAGATCGCCCGGCGCGTCGGCGTGGACCGGATCTCGGAAATGGCGGTGCGCTTCGGCCTTGGCCCCGCGCCGGCGCTGGAAATGACTGCGGTGCGCGACGGTCTCGCGCCGACGCGGGCGTGGAAGCTCGCCCGGCATGGCGAGAGCTGGCAGCTCGGCGACACGCTCAATGTCGGCATCGGGCAGGGTTACGTCCTCTCCAGCCCGCTCCAGCTGGCGGTGATGACGGCGCGGCTGGGGGGGGACGGGCGGATGGTCGCGCCGCGGCTCGTACGCACGGTGGGAGGCCGGCCCGCGCCGGCGCCGGAGCCCGCGCCGCTCGGCGTCTCCGCCGCGCATCTGCGGCTGGTGCGGGAGGGGATGTTCGCCGTCTCCTCCGAACCCGGCGGCACGGCCTGGCGCAGCCGCATCGCCGACGAGGCGATGCTGATGGCCGGAAAGACCGGCACGAGCCAGGTGCGCCGCATCACGATGGCGGAACGCGCCCGCGGCGTCACCCGCAACGAAGACCTGCCCTGGAACCGGCGGGACCATGCGCTCTTCGTCGCCTTCGCGCCCTGGGAGCAGCCACGCTACGCGATCGCGACGGTGGTGGAGCATGGCGGCGGCGGCTCCCGCGCCGCCGCGCCCATCGCGCGGGACATCATGATGCGCGCGCTCTATGGCGGGGAGCCGCCGCTCCGCGCCTATCCGCCCGAGGAGCGGCGCGAGATCGAGGAGCGGCGGGAACAGGAACGGCTCACGCCGGACGACGCGGCCGAGACGCCGCGGAACCGCGCGTGAGCCTCGCCCTCCGACCCGCGCGAAAGGGGGAGCGCCTGGGCCTCTGGGCGCGCATTCTGCGCCTCAACTGGGCGCTCCTGCTTCTCGTCGCCGCCATCGCCGCGGTGGGCTTCCTGATGCTCTTTTCCGTCGCCGGAGGCAGCCTCGAGCCATGGGCGCGGCCGCAGATGCTGCGCTTCGCCGTCGGCTTCGCCGGGCTCCTGATCGTCGCGATGATCGACATCCGGTTCTGGAAGGCCGTCTCCCCGCTCGTCTACGCCGGCGCGCTCGCGCTCGTCGCCGCGGTGGAGTTCGTGGGCGTGACGGGGATGGGCGCGCAGCGATGGATCGCGCTCGGGCCGCTCCGCTTCCAGCCTTCGGAGGTGATGAAGGTCGCGCTCGTCCTCGCGCTCGCGGCCTATTACGCCTGGTTGCCGGCGGAAAAGGTCTCCCGCCCCTTCTGGCTCTTGCCGCCCCTCCTCCTCATCCTCACGCCGATGGCGCTGGTGCTGACGCAGCCGGACCTTGGCACGGCGATCCTGCTCGCGGCGGGGGGCGTGGGCGTGATGTTCCTCGCCGGCGTCTCGCTCTGGTATTTCGCGGCGGGCGCCGCGGGCGCGGCCGGGCTCGTCTCGGTCGTCTTCGCCTCGCGGGGGACGGAATGGCAGCTCCTGAAGGATTATCAGTTCCGCCGGATCGAGACCTTTCTTGACCCCTCCCAGGATCCGCTCGGCGCCGGCTATCACATCACGCAATCGACCATCGCGCTCGGCTCCGGCGGCGTCTCCGGCCGCGGCTTCATGGAGGGGACGCAGAGCCGGCTCAACTTCCTCCCCGAGAAGCACACCGACTTCATCTTCACCACGCTGGCGGAGGAATTCGGCTTCATCGGCGCGGGGTCTCTCCTCGCGCTCTACGCGCTGGTGCTGATCTTCGGCTTCGCCTCCATGGCCTCGAACCGGGACCGGTTCGGCGCCCTGCTGACCGGGGGGCTTACGCTGACCTTCTTCTTCTATTTCGCCGTGAACGTGGGCATGGTGGTGGGGCTCATGCCGGTCGTGGGCGTGCCGCTTCCGCTCGTCTCCTATGGCGGTTCGGCGATGCTTGTGCTCCTCTTCGCCTTCGGCCTCATCCAGAGCGCGCATATCCATCGCAGGAGCTGACGTCTTGACGCATGTCCTCTTTTCCACCTCGCCCGAACAGGCGGCGGCCTGGGCGCCGCACCTGACGCGGATCGGGGCGGAACTCTCCATCCCCTTCACCCTGCATCTCGACGCGGCGGCGATCCCGCCGGAGAAGGTGGAGATGCTGGTGCTGAACCCGGTTCAAGGGATGAAGGACCTTGCGCCCTATGGCGGCGCCCGCGTGATCCAGAGCATCTGGGCAGGCGTGGAGAGTTTTCTCGGCAACCCGACCCTGCCCGTGGGGCCCGTCCTCTGCCGCATGGTGGAGCCGGGGCTGACCGAGGGCATGACCGATTACATCTGCGGCCATGTCCTCCGCCATCACCTCGACATCGACCGCCATATCCGCCAGAGCGCCGAGGGGCGGTGGGAGCCGAGCGTGCCGCCTCTCTCCCGCAACCGGAAGGTCGGCGTGCTCGGCCTCGGCGCGCTCGGGGCGGACGCCGCCGCCATGCTCGCCCGGCTCCGCTTCGACGTGGCGGGCTGGAGCCGGTCGCCGAAGGCGGTGGAGGGCGTGCTCTGCCTCCACGGCGAGGCGGGACTCAGGGAGATTCTCGCCCGCTCCGAAATCCTTGTCACGATCCTGCCCTCGACGGCTGAGACGCGGCATGTGCTGAACGCGGAGACGCTGGCGCTCCTCCCCCGCGGCGCCTGCATCGTCAATCCGGGCCGCGGGCCGCTGATCGACGATGACGCGCTCCTCGCCGCGCTCGCCTCCGGGCAGGTCCGCCATGCGACGCTCGACGTCTTCGTGACGGAGCCGCTTCCGGCGGAACATCTCTACTGGCGCCATCCCCGCGTCACAGTCACGCCCCACATCGCGGCGGAGACGCGGCCCGAGGATGCGGCGCACGTGGTTGTGGAGCAAATCGGGCGAATGATCCGCGGCGAACCGCTCCTCAACATTGTTAACCCGGCGCGCGGATACTAGATATTCCGCATCTGCGAAGGAGGCGAAATGGCCACGGGGCCCGACGGCAAACCGCGACTGATCGAGCGCCCCCCGAGGCGGAGCATCCTTCAGCGTCTGCGCGGCAATTTCCTCGCCGGGATCGTGCTGGTCGCGCCCGTGGGCCTCACCGTCTATCTTGCGTGGACGGTCATCACCTTCATCGACCAGTCGATCGTCCCGTGGGTCCCGGCGCGCTACAACCCGGGAACCTATCTCGGCTCGGACGTGCCGGGCTTCGGCGTCATCGTCTTCCTCGCCTTTACCGCGCTCATCGGCTGGCTGACGAAGAACTTCTTCGGCCGCCAGATCGTGCGCGCCGGGGAGGGGATGGTGGCGCGGATGCCGATCATCCGCTCCATCTACAACGCGCTGAAGCAGATTTCCGAAACGATCCTCAGCCAGTCCGCCACATCCTTCAAGCATGCCTGCCTGATCGAGTATCCGCGCAAGGATCTCTGGGCCATCGCCTTCGTCTCGACCGACACGAAGGGGGAGATCCCGGCGCGCGCCGGAACGCCGCAAATGGTGAGCGTCTTTCTGCCGACAACGCCGAACCCGACCTCCGGCTTCCTCCTCTTCGTGCCGAAGGCCGATGTCGTCTACCTCGACATGACCGTGGAGGAGGCGGCGAAGCTCGTCATCTCGGCCGGCCTCGTCTCCCCGCCCTCCACCGCCGAGGTAGAGGCCGGTTTCGCCGTGCGCCGACCGGAGCTGGTGGACTGATCCTGACACACCCGAAGGCTCGTCTCGTGCCGCCGCGGAAGCACCCTTGACGCTGCGTTAGAAGTAATAAAAGATATTTTTTATCTCGAATCAATTGATGGAGCCGTCGATGCCGCGCCTGCTTCCCCCGCTTCTGTTCGTCCTGCTGCTCGCCCCACTCGCCCTGCTCTGGTTGTACCATCCAGAGGGAATGCCGATGCGGGCCGACAGACCGATGCCTTGGGACGTCCCCCTGCCGCTCGGGCTGGCGGCTCTACTGATGGCCCGAATCCAGTTCGGCCGCGCCGGCGCAGAGATCAACACCTTTCGTGAGCCAAAAGGGCTGGTCACCGGCGGCCTTTTCCGCTTCACGCGCAACCCGATGTATCTTGGTTTTCTGCTGCTGCTCCTTGCGGCGGCGTTCTTTGTGAATCATTGGTGCGCTCTGCTTGCGCCGCTGGCCTTCTTCGTCGCAGCAAACCTGTGGTACATCCCTCATGAGGAGGCTGCGTTGCGGCGCGCTTTCGGAAAGACCTACGACGACTATGCCTGGCGCGTGAGGCGGTGGATCTGATTGGCCAGACCGAAGACCGACGCAAACGAGATCAGGAGCCGTATGATCGAGGAGGCGGAACGGCTCCTGATCGAGTCGTCCGGGCGGCGGCTCGTTCTCTCTGACGTTGCGGCCCGCACGGGGCTCTCGCAATCCTATGCTCACCGGTTCTTTCCGACCAAGGCGGACCTGATCCGCGCCCTTGCATCGCGTTGGTTCGAGGCGGTGGAAGCGGAGTGCGAGCGCATCGCTCGGTCCGAGGCCCCGGCGCAGGAGCGACTGCGCACCATGATCCTTGCGACCCTGAGAATGAAACGGGCGCGGTTCGACCATGACCCGGCGCTGTTTCTGGCCTATCTCGAACTCGCGCGAGACCATATGGACCTCGTCCGCGCCCATGCTGCGGACCTGAGCGCGCACCTGTCCGCCGTTCTCTCTGAGATCGTTCCCGCCCACGCGGTTCCCGCTGCAACCGCGCTTGTCGAGGATGCGACGCTACTGTTTCGCACGCCCGCGACAATCGCGGCGCATCGCGACAGGGCGACGGACGAACGCGCGCACGCCGTGATCGATGCGCTGCTGCCGCGGCTGGCGGCGATGTGCGGCGCGCCCTACCCCTCCCGCCACCAGACTTCAGGCAGGAACCCGATCCAGTCGCCATAGAGCGGCGTCCGCTCCGGAAAGCGCAGCCCCGCATCATGCGCGATCCGGCTCGTCCGCGCATGCCAGAACGGCGCGACGAGGCGGAGCGACGTGAGCGCCCGGTCGAGCGCGCGGACCGCCGCCTCGAAGCCCTCCCGGTCCTCCGCCGCGTCGAGCGCGTCGAGCGCGGCCTCCACCGCGGGGTTGGCGACGCCCATGTAGTTGCGCGTGCCCGGCGTCTCCACGCCCGCCTCCCCCCAATAGAAGCGCTGCTCGACGCCGGGCGAGAGCGAGAGCGCCCATTCGTTCACCATCACGTCGAAATCGTAGTCGTTCCGCCGCGCCTGATACTGCGCCGAGTCGACGAGCCGGATGCGCGCCTCGATCCCGAGCCGCTTCAGCGCCTCCGCCCAGGCGCCCGAGACCTGTTCGTCCGCCGACCGGCCGAGGAGGATCTCGAAGGCGAAGGGCCGGCCCGACGCATCCTTCAGCACGCCCCCCTCCGCCCGCCAGCCCGCCGCCGCCAGCAATTCCGCAGCGCGGCGGAGATTCTCCCGGTTCCGCCCGTCCCCGCGGGAGACGGGCTGCGAAACGGCGCCGTCGAGCGCGCCCTCGGGCAGCGCGCCGGCATACGGGGCGAGGATCGCCCGCTCCCGCCCCTCCGCCGCGCCGGAATGCGCGAGCGGCGAGCCGCCGAAATAGCTTTCGATCCGTTCATAGGCGCCCGAAAGCATCGTCCGCCGGATCCACTCGAAGTCGAGCGCCAGCGTCAGCGCCTCGCGCACGCGGATATCCGCAAGAAGGTCGCGCCGCGTGTTGAAGACGAAACCGCGCATCCCCGAAGGCCGCCCGTGGGGGACTTCCGATTGGACGATCCGCCCGTCGCGCGCCGCGGGGAAATCGTATCCCGTCTCCCACCGCGCCGGGTCGTCATCCTTGTAGACGTCGATCGCCCCGGCCTTGAACGCCTCCCAGACCGCGTTGGAATCGCGGAAATACTCGACGATCACCTCGTCGAAATTATGCTGCCCGCGCATCAGCGGCAGCGCCCGCGCCCAGTGGTCCGGGTCGCGGCGGAAGGCGATGCGGCGGCCGGGCTCGAAGGCGCCGACGGTATAGGGGCCGGAGCCGAGCGGCGGCGCGAAGCTCGTCTCCGCGAAATCCCCGCTCAGCCCCGCCCGCGAAAAGACCGGCATGAGCGCGAGGATCAGCGGCGCCTCCCGCTCCGGCCGCTCGAAATGGAACCGGAGCGCCCGCTCCCCCGTCCGTTCCCAGCGCGCCACATTGGCCCAGATCGAGCGGAAATTCGGCCGCCCCTTCGTTCCCAGCGTCTCGAAGGAAGAGATGACGTCCTCCGCCTCCACCGGGGAGCCGTCGGAAAACCGCGCCTCCGGGTTCAGCGCGAACTCGACCCAGGCGCCCCCCGGCCCGATCTCCCAGCTTTCGGCGAGCAGCGGATAGAGCGTGAAGGGCTCGTCCCAGTTCCGGCCCATCATCGATTCGTAGAGCCGCCCGCGGAGAAGCCAGGGCGCCGTCCCCTTCACGATGAAGGGGTTCAGGCTGTCGAAGCCGCCGACCTCCCCGAAGCGAATCGCGCCCCCTTTCGGCGCCTCCGGATTCGCATGGGGGAGATGCGCGAATCCGGGCGCCAGCGCCGGTTCGCCGTGCATCGCAAGCCCGCCCTCCCCCGCGGCGGAAGGTGAATCCATCACGAAAGGAACGGCGCATAGCGCCAGAATCCATAAGGATTTTCGGAATTTGCAACCCATACGCGAAGCCATCGTCCCGCGATTTTCACGCTTGCCAAAGCGGCCCCGATGACGCATCTTCACCTCACTGCTCGATAGGTTTCTTGCCTGTATGAAACCTGCCTCAATGCACTGACGCCCTCGCTTGCGGGGGCGTTTTTTTTTGGCCTGCCCTCCGAATTGCGCTTCGCGCCGCCGCCGCTATGGTGCGCCGCGACAGAGACCAGCTTCAAGGCCCGACATGACCGACCGCCCGCTTTCCGGCAAGATCGCCCTCGTCACAGGATCGAATTCCGGCATCGGGCTCGGCATCGCCCGCGGCCTCGCCGCACGGGGCGCGGCGGTCGCGCTCAACTCCTTCACCGACCGTAAGGAGGATCACGACCTCGCCGCCTCCATCGCGGCGGAGACGGGATCGGACGTCCGCTACATCCCGGCCGACATGAGCGACGGCGCGGATTGCCGGCGCTATGTGGAGGCCGCTGCGCAGGCGTTCGGCGGCGTCGACATCCTCGTGAACAACGCCGGCATCCAGCATGTCTCCCCGATCCCGGACTTTCCCGTGGCGATGTGGGACCGGATCATCGCGATCAACCTCAACTCCGCCTTCCACACGACCGCCATCGCCCTGCCGATGATGCGGGAGAAGGGCTGGGGCCGGATCGTCAACATCGCCTCCGCCCACGGCCTCACCGCCTCGCCCTTCAAGTCGGCCTA
Source organism: Pikeienuella sp. (assembly GCF_046290545.1). Lineage (NCBI taxonomy): Bacteria > Pseudomonadati > Pseudomonadota > Alphaproteobacteria > Rhodobacterales > Paracoccaceae > Pikeienuella > Pikeienuella sp. Next base: position 53,102 of record NZ_JBKAGV010000016.1, read on the forward strand.
TGTCGCGGCGAAACACGGGATCGTAGGGCTGACGAAAGTGACGGCGCTGGAGGCGGCCGGCCAGCACATCACCTGCAACGCCATCTGCCCCGGCTATGTGCTCACGCCGCTCGTGGAGGCCCAGATCCCGGCGACCATGAAGGAATACGGGAAGGACCGGGAGACGGTGATCCGCGACGTGATGCTCGCCCGCCAGCCTTCCAAGGAATTCGCGACGGTTGAGCAGATCGGCGGCACCGTCGCCTTCCTCTGCTCGGAGGATGCGGCGCAGGTGACGGGAACGACGATCTCGGTGGACGGGGGCTGGACCGCGCTCTGATCCGCTCAGAGCGGCGTCACGTCCGTCGCCTTCATCTTCACCAGCCGCCGCTCCAGCACGCGGAGCTTGCCCGTCTTCTCGCGGAAAACCTTCATGTGCGGCGTGTCGAAATGCGCGGCGAGCGCCGCCTCGTCCCGCCACTCCTCGTAGATGCGGAACCGGCGCGGGTTCACGATGTCGGAATAGAAACGGTAGATGATGCAGCCGTCCTCCTTCGCCGTCTCCTCCATCATCTTGAGCGCGGCGGCCATGGCCGGCCATGCGTCCTCCGGGTGGAACTCGATCTCTCCGGTCACGACGATCATCCGGTCTGCCCCTCCTCAAGCGCGGAGACGAGGCGGCTCAGCCGTTCGATCTCCTCGTCCACGACGCCGAGCGCGGCGAGATGCGCCGCGGTCTCCTTCAGGTAATCGAGATTCGTCCCCGCCGGCCCCGCCGCGCGGGCGATGACCTCGGCCTGCCGCTCCGGCGTGAGCCCGCCGCGATATTGCGCGTGCGAGCGGTCCATCACATAGGCGAGCGCCCGCGCCTCCCGCCCGTCCTCGATCCGGATCGGGAGGACGCGTTCGAGATAGGAATAGGTCACGAGCTCCCGCGCGCGGAGATAGTCGTGCGTCTCCGCCCGGCTCTCCGCCGGCACCCGATAGGCGACGCCCTCGCAAGCCGCGCCCGGCGCCTCGTCGAGCGCGAGGACGAGGCCGGGATAATCCGGCGTCCCCCGATAGGTGATCGAATCGAGGCAGAAGCGCCGCACATAGCCCGGAAGCCGCGCCCGCGCGCGCTCCGCAAAGGCGAAACCCGGCTTCCACATCAGGGAGCCGTATGCGAAGACCCAGAGATCGGCGGCTTCGTCGGTCATCGTCCGCTTCTAACGCGCGCCAATCCGGGCCGCCAGTCGGAGAACGCACATGCGGAAACTGAAGCTGCTCGCCGGGCTGATCGTCACCGTGATGGTGGCGGCGGGGGTGTGGTGGCTCATCGCCGCGCGGGCGCAGGAAGCGGCGCTGGCCTCGTGGCTGGATACGCGCCGCGCCGCCGGCTGGCAGGCGGAGGCGGAGATTTCCGTCCGCGGCTTCCCCTCCCGGCTCGACCTCACTCTGACCGAGCCCGCGCTGGCGGACCCGGGTTCGGGCTGGGCCTGGTCCGCCCCCATCCTCGAGATCGCGCAGGTGATCTACGAGCCGACCTTCTTCGTCATCTCCTGGCCGCCGGAGCAGCTCCTCGCCGCGCCCGGCGCGCGCGCCACGCTCCGGACGGACGGGATGCGCGCCAGCCTCAAGACGAGGACGGCGAGCGCCCTCCCGCTCGAACGCGCCTCGCTCGATATCGGACGCGCCGCGCTGGCGGCGGAGGCGGGCTGGACGGCGGGCGTGGAACGGCTGACCGTCCATCTCCGCGCCGCGCCCGACGCGGGGCCGGACAACGCCTATGAGTTCCGCGCCGACGCGCTCCGGCTCCGCCTCCCCGACTACATGCGGGAGATCCTCGATCCCGCCGGCGCCCTCCCCCCGGCGATGGAGGCCGCGGTCTTCGAGGGGCGCGCCGCGCTCGACCGCCCGCTCGACCGCTTCGCGATCGACGCGGGCCCGCCGCAGCTCGCGCAGCTCTCGCTGCGGGAGGCGCGGGCCGAATGGGGCGCGCTCCGCCTCTCGGTCACCGGCGCGATGAAGGCGGATGCGGCGGGCTTCGCCGAGGGCGAATTCGACGTGAGCGCCGAGAACTGGCGAGAGATGCTGGACGCCGGGGTCGCCGCCGGCGTCCTCGCCCCCGCCTTTGCGGAGACGCTGAAGGCCGGGCTCGGCTTCGTCGCCCGGCTTTCGGGCGCGGAGGACAGGCTGGACGTCACGCTCGTCTTCGAGGGAGGCCGCGCAAGGATCGGCCCCGTCCCCCTCGGCCCCGCGCCGCGCCTCCTCTCGCGCTGACCTCAGGCGCCCGAGCGCAGCGCCGCCGCCCGTCGCGGGCCGAGGATCATCGCCGCCGCATCATCGTCAAGCCGGATGGCGAGGGTGAGGAGATAGGCGGCGAGGAAGCTGATCCCTCCGAACACGGCCAGCACGGCAAGCGCGAGGCCCGCCGGCGAGAACTCGTTCCGCCACGCCGTCCAGAACCCGGAGAGGAGCAGCATCAGGAAGAAATCGAAGTTGAACTGCCCCTGCCAGCTCATCGCGAAGATCTCTCCGAAGAAGAGCGGCAGGATGTTCACCCCGTAGGCCAGCGCCACCGGCGCCGTGTAGATCACGATGGCGGCGAAGAGGAGGCCGAGGAAGAGGCGAAGCGGCGTCATGGTGTCCTCTCGATGGTCGATCCGCGCCCCGGCTATCGGGCCCCGCCCCGCGCGCCAATTACCCGCGAGGTAAAGTCAGCGCGGCCTCAATCCGTTGAGGAAGAGCCGGCGCAGGAAGGCCGCGCCGTCATGGAACCGCCCCTCCCCGTCGTCGCCCAGCACGGCGCGCACCTGAACGTCGTAGTCGGCGTAGTGCTGCGTCGTCGCCCAGATCGCGAAGATGAGGTGATAGGGGTCCACCTTCGCGATCTTGCCGGCGGCGGACCAGGCGCGGATCACCTGCGCCTTTTCCCGCACCAGCGCGCGAAGGTCGCCTTCCAGCACGTCGATCATGTTCGGCGCGCCGCGCAGCATCTCGTTGGCGAAGAGGCGGGATTCGGCGGGGAAATCCCGCGCCATCTCGATCTTCCGGTCGAGATAGGCGGCGATCTCCTGCACCGGGTCCCCCGCCTCGTCGAGCGCGCGGAGCGGCGCGAGCCAGTCCTCCAGCAGCCGCTCCAGCACCTCGCGATAGATCGCGTCCTTCGTCGGGAAATAATAGAGCAGGTTGGGCTTCGACATGCCCGCCCGCTCCGCGATCGCATCCACCGTCGCCCCGCGGAAACCCTCCGCGCTGAAAATGTCGAGCGCGGCGGCCGCGATGCGCGCCCGGTTCTCGGCCTGGATTCTGGTTCTCGGCGCGTTCATGCGGCGGCCCCGGCGCGGGGCTTGACCGCCCCAAGATTATGGCTAGCGTCGATTTTACCGGATGGTCAAGACAAAGGGGGAGCCGATGCCCGCGCCCGGAGAGAACCTCAGGATCAACCCGGACCGTCTCTGGGATTCGCTCATGGACATGGCGAAGATCGGCCCCGGAATCGCCGGCGGCAACAACCGCCAGACCCTGACGGACGAGGACGCGGAGGGCCGCCGCCTCTTTCAGCGCTGGTGCGAAGACGCCGGCCTCACGATGGGCGTGGACGAGCTGGGGGACATGTTCATGCGCCGCGAGGGCGCGGAGCCGGACCTTCCCCCGGTCTATGTCGGCTCCCATCTCGATACGCAGCCGACGGGCGGGAAATATGACGGCGTCCTCGGCGTCCTCGGCGCGCTCGAACTCGTCCGCACCCTCAACGACCTCGGCGTGAAGACGCGCCACCCCATCGTCATCGTGAACTGGACGAACGAGGAGGGCACGCGCTTCGCCCCCGCCATGATGGCCTCCGGCGTCTATGCCGGCGTGATCGACCGGGATTACGCCTATGGCCGCACGGATGCGAAGGGCCTTCGGTTCGGAGACGAACTGGCCCGCATCGGCTGGAAGGGCGCGGAGCCCGCCGGCGCGCGGAAGATGCGCGCCTTCTTCGAACTCCATATCGAGCAGGGCCCGATCCTGGAGGCCGAGGGCAAGGATATCGGCATCGTCACCCACGGCCAGGGCCTCTGGTGGCTCCAGGTCACGCTGACGGGGCGGGATGCGCATACCGGCTCCACCCCGATGGCGATGCGCGTCAACGCCGGGCTCGGCATGGCCCGCGTCACCGAACTCGTCCACACCATCGCCATGTCGGAGCAGCCGGACGCGGTGGGCGCCGTCGGCCATGTCGAAGTCTATCCGAACTCCCGCAACGTCATTCCGGGCAAGACCGTCTTCACAGTCGACTTCCGCTCCCCCGAGCTTGCGAAGCTCGAACGGATGAAGGCCCGGCTGGAGGCCGAGGCGCCGAAGATCGCCGCCGAACTCGGCCTCGGGATCGAGATCGAGCCCGTGGGCCATTTCGACCCGGTGACCTTCGACGAAGGCTGCGTCACGGCGCTACGCGGCGCCGCCGATCGGCTCGGCTACTCCCACCGCAACATCGTCTCCGGCGCCGGGCATGACGCCTGCTGGATCAACCGCATCGCCCCGACCGCGATGGTCATGTGCCCCTGCGTCGGCGGCCTCTCCCACAACGAGGCGGAGGAGATCACGAAGGACTGGGCGGCCGCGGGCGCGGACGTGCTGCTCCACGCGGTGGTGGAGACGGCGGAGATCGTGGGGTGAGGGAAACATGCGGTTCCCCGGCCCCGGACCTGATCCGGGGCCCTGACGAAGGAGGCGCGCCATCCCCTTCTTCACCTACATCCTCGCCTCCCGCCCCGGCGGCGCGCTCAATACCGGCTGCGCCAACGACCTCCGCCGCCGCGTCGAACAGCACCGCGCCGGAGCGGTCGAGGCGCATACCAGCAAATACGGCATCCATACCCTCGTCTGGTTCGAGGTCCACGAGACCCTTAACGAGGCGCTGCAGCGCGAACGGCAAATCAAGCGCTGGCGAAGGGCGTGGAAGGGCACGCTCATCGCGGAGCACAACCCGCACTGGCGCGACCTCTGCGATCAAGTTCCCCTCTGAAGCCGCCAAGGCCCCGGACTTGATCCGGGGCCTCGACGAGCGGAGCGCAACGCGGCAAAGGCTAGCTCGCAACGCCCGTGGCCGCCGCTCCGCCCAATCCATCGAGGTCCCGGATCAGGTCCGGGACCTGTCGCCACAGGACAGGACCTCGCCATGACCATCATCAAGAACGGAACCATCGTCACCGCCGACCTCACCTACAAGGCGGACGTGCGGATAGAGGGCGGGAAGATCACGGAGATCGGCCCGAACCTCTCCGGCGCCCCCGCGCTGGACGCGACCGGCTGCTACGTCATGCCCGGCGGCATAGACCCGCACACCCATCTCGAAATGCCCTTCATGGGCACCTACAGCGCCGACGACTTCGAATCCGGCACCCGCGCCGCCCTCTCAGGCGGCACCACGATGGTGGTGGATTTCGCCCTCCCCGCCCCGGACCAGCCGCTGACGGACGCGCTCGCCATGTGGTCCAACAAGGCGGTGAAGGCGAATTGCGACTATTCCTTCCACATGGCGATCACCTGGTGGGGGGAGCGCGTCTTCGACGACATGCCGAAGGTCACCGCGGCGGGCATCAACACCTTCAAGCATTTCATGGCCTACAAGGGCGCGCTGATGGTGAATGACGACGAGCTCTTCGCCTCCTTCCGCCGCTGCGCGGAGATCGGCGCCCTCCCCCTCGTGCACGCCGAGAACGGGGATGTTGTGGCCGAGCTTCAGGCGAAGCTGATGGCCGAAGGCAACAACGGCCCCGAGGCGCATTCCTATTCCCGCCCCGCCGAGGTGGAGGGGGAGGCGACGAACCGCGCGATCATGATCGCGGACATGGCGGGCGTGCCGCTCTATGTCGTCCACACCTCCTCCGAGGACGCGCACGAGGCGATCCGCCGGGCGCGGCAGAACGGGCGGCGCGTCTATGGCGAGCCGCTGATCCAGCATCTCGTGCTCGATGACAGCGAATACGCCCACCCGGACTGGGACCATGCGGCGCGCCGCGTCATGTCGCCCCCGTTCAGGAACAAGAAGCATCAGGACTCGCTCTGGGCCGGCCTCGCCGCCGGCTCGCTCCAAGTCGTAGCGACGGACCATTGCGCCTTCACCACCGAGCAGAAGCGCTATGGCGTCGGCGATTTCACCAAGATCCCGAACGGCACCGGCGGGCTGGAGGACAGGATGCCCGTGCTCTGGACGCGCGGCGTCGCCACCGGGCGGCTGACGATGAACGAATTCGTCGCCGTCACCTCCACCAACATCGCGAAGATCCTCAACTGCTATCCCCGAAAAGGCGCGGTGATGGTCGGCGCGGACGCCGACCTCGTGGTGTGGGACCCGGCGCGGGAGAAGACGATCAGCGCGGCGAGCCAGCAGAGCGCCATCGACTACAACGTGTTCGAGGGGATCACGGTGAAGGGCCTCCCCCGCTTCACCCTCACCCGCGGTCATGTCGCCGCGACGGAAGGCGCGATGAGCGTGAAGCCCGGAACGGGCGAGTTCGTCGCGCGGGAGCCCTACACCGCGGTCAACAAGGCCCTCTCGACCTGGAAGGCGCTCACCGCGCCGCGGAAGGTGGAGCGGTCGGGCATCCCCGCGAGCGGGGTCTGATGGGCCCAGCCGTCTCCGCCTCCGGCCTCAACCTCGTCTTCGAGACGAACGACGGGCCGGTCCATGCGCTCTCCAACGTCGATCTCGACGTGGCGAAGGGGGATTTCGTTTCCTTCATCGGGCCTTCGGGCTGCGGGAAGACGACCTTCCTGCGCGTGATCGCGGACCTTGAGCAACCGACCGGCGGCTCCATAACGGTGAACGGCGTGAGCCCGGAGGCGGCGCGGAAGGCGCGGGCCTATGGATACGTCTTTCAGGCCGCCTCGCTCTATCCGTGGCGGACCATCGGCGGGAACATCCGCCTGCCGCTGGAGATCATCGGCATGGGCCGGGCGGAGCAGGACGAGCGGGTGAAGCGCGTCCTTTCGCTGGTGGACCTTTCGCAGTTCGAGCGGAGATACCCGTGGCAGCTTTCGGGCGGCATGCAGCAGCGCGCCAGCATCGCGCGGGCGCTGGCCTATGACGCCGACCTCCTGCTGATGGACGAGCCCTTCGGCGCGCTGGACGAGATCGTGCGCGACCATCTGAACGAGCAGCTCCTCGCCCTCTGGGCGCGGACGGAGAAGACGATCTGCTTCGTCACCCATTCGATCCCCGAGGCGGTCTATCTTTCCACCCGCATCGTGGTGATGAGCCCGCGCCCCGGCCGGATCATCGACGTGATCGAAAGCCCCCTGCCCCGCGAACGGCCGCTCGACATCCGCGAGACGCCCGAGTTTCTGGCGGTGGCGGCGCGGGTGCGGGAGGGGCTCCGGGCGGGGCACAGTTATGAGGATTGAGGGGGGAAAGGCGCAGGGCGCGGCGGATTTCCATGGAAATCAGGGTTGGAAGCTTGATTCTAAAGGATTTCTGGAAATTTCGAAATTTTTCGGGCGACGTTCGCCCGGCCCCGGACTTGATCCGGGGCCCCGTTGGGTGAAGCGCGGCGCTCATGCCTGCGAGGCCCCGGATCAGGTCCGGGGCCAGGAGGGCGCCCGGGGCCGGGAAGACGGTCGAGGGATCGCCCGATGACCCGCCTCCTCCCCGTCCTCACCATCCTCATCGCCCTTCTCGCCGCCTGGTATGGCGGCGCCGTCCTCCTCAACGCGCAATGGGAGCGGGATCAGGCGGAGCGGGCGGGGGTGGAGATCACCTTCGCGGAGATCGTGCCGAAGACCATGGCGCAGGATCGGCCGATGCTCCCGGCCCCGCATCAGGTGGCGGCGGAGCTCTGGAAGACGGTGGTGGAGACCAGCCCGACCTCGAAGCGCTCGCTCGTCTGGCATGGCTGGATCACGCTTTCCTCCACCCTCCTCGGCTTCGCCTTCGGCACGATCCTCGGCGTCGCCCTCGCCGTCGCCATCACGGCGAGCCGGACGACCGGCCTTTCCGTCATGCCCTGGATCATCGCGAGCCAGACGATCCCGATCCTCGCCATCGCGCCGATGATGATCGTGGTGCTGAACGCCGCCGGCATATCGGGCATCGCGGCCAAGGCGATGATCTCGATGTATCTCAGCTTCTTCCCCGTCGCCGTCGGCATGGTGAAGGGGCTCCGCGCGGCGGATGCGATGCAGGTGGACCTGATGCGCACCTACAGCGCCAGCACCTTCCAGACCTACCTCAAGCTCCGCCTCCCCGCCTCCGTGCCCTATCTCTTCGCCTCGATGAAGGTTGGCGTCGCCGCCTCGCTCGTCGGGGCCATCGTGGCGGAGATGACGCTTTCGCAGGGCGGCGGCATCGGCGCGCGGCTCCTCAACGGCTCCTATTACGGGCAGACGATGATGATCTGGGCCGCGCTGATCGCCGCCGCGGTGATGGCCGGCGCGCTGGTGCCGGCGATCGGGCTCGTGGAGCGGCTCGCGCTCCGGGGGCGGCGGGCGTGAGCGGGTGGGTCCTCCTCGCGCTCGCGCTCTGGCTCGGGGCCTGGGGAGCGAATGTCTGGCTGACGCGCCGGACGAAGGCCGCGCGCTGGCTCGCGCCGCTCATCTTCGGCGCGACGCTCCTTGCGCTCTGGGAGGCCGTGGTGCGGGGCTTCGGCATATCGCCCGTCCTCCTCCCCCCGCCCTCCGCCATCGCCGTGCGCTTCGCGGGCTCCACGCCGATCCTCTGGGCGGATTTCGTGCAGACCTTCCGCGGCGTGATCGCGGGCTATGTGATCGGCTGCGGCGCCGGCGTGCTGACCGCCCTCGCGATAGACCGCTCGCCCTTCCTGAAGGCCGGGCTCCTCCCCGTCGGCAACCTCGCCGCCGCGCTCCCCATCGTCGGGATCGCGCCGATCATGGTGATGTGGTTCGGGTTCGACTGGCAGTCGAAGGCCGCCGTCGTCGCCATCATGTGCTTCTTCCCGATGCTGGTGAACACCGTCGCCGGCCTCTCCGCATCCGAGGCGATGCAGCGGGACCTGATGCGCACCTACGCCGCCTCCTACGGCCAGACGCTCCTGCGCCTGCGGCTGCCCGCCGCGGCGCCCTTTCTCTTCAACGGCCTCAAGATCTGCACCACGCTCGCGCTCATCGGCGCGATCGTGGCGGAATTCTTCGGCACGCCCATCGTCGGCATGGGCTTCCGCATCTCCACCGAGGTCGGGCGGATGAATGTGGACATGGTCTGGGCCGAGATCACGGTGGCGGCGCTTGCGGGCTCCGCCTTCTATGGCATTGTGGCGGCCATCGAACGCGCCGTCACGTTCTGGCACCCGTCTCAAAGGGGATAGGCGGGCGCGTTTCAAAAACAGGAGAGGCGAAATGAAAAAACTGATGCTGACGGCCGTCGCGGCGATCTTCGCCGCCGGCGCCGCACATGCGGCGGACAAGGTGACGCTCCAGCTGAAATGGGTCACGCAGGCCCAGTTCGCGGGCTATTACGTCGCCAAGGACAAGGGCTTCTACGAGGAGGAGGGGCTCGATGTGGAGATCCTCCCCGGCGGGCCGGACATCGCGCCGCCGCAGGTGATCGCGGGCGGCGGGGCCGATGTGATCGTCGAATGGATGCCCGCCGCCCTCGCCGCGCGGGAGAAGGGCCTGCCGCTGGTGAACATCGCGCAGCCCTTCACCTCCTCGGGCATGATGCTGACCTGCCGGAAGGACACCGGCATCACCTCGCCCGCCGACTTCAAGGGCAAGACGCTCGGCGTCTGGTTCTTCGGCAACGAGTTCCCCTTCCTCTCCTGGATGGCGCAGCTCGGCCTGCCGACCGAAGGCGGGGATGACGGGGTGACGGTGCTGAAGCAGGGTTTCAACGTCGACCCGATCCTGAACAAGCAGGCCGACTGCGTCTCGACCATGACCTATAACGAGTACTGGCAGATCATCGACGCCGGCATCAGCCCGGACGACCTGATCGTCTTCAAGTACGAGGAGCAGGGCGTCGCGACGCTGGAGGACGGGCTCTATGTTCTGGAGCAGAACCTCGCGGACCCGGCCTTCGAGGACAAGATGGTGCGCTTCGTCCGCGCCTCGATGAAGGGCTGGAAATACGCCGAGGCGAACCCCGACGAGGCGGCCGGGATCGTGCTGGAGAATGACGCGACCGGCGCGCAGACCGAAGAGCACCAGAAGCGGATGATGGGCGAGGTGGCGAAGCTCACCGCCGGCTCCACCGGCGCGCTCGACCCGGCGGCCTATGAGCGGACGGTGAAGAGCCTCCTCTCCGGCGGCTCGGACCCGGTGATCTCGAAGGCCCCGGAAGGCGCCTGGACGCACGCGATCTCCGACAAGGCGCTCTGAGGGGAGGGCGGCGGTCCGAAAGGACGCGCACCGCTTCCAGAAGCGCCCGGCGGATCAGACACGCGGCTGATCCGCCCGCGGCCGCCGCCCTCCGGCGGCCGCGATCCCGCGCCCGCCGCGGCGACCGCAGTCAGATCTTCGGCCGACGCGGCGGCTCGGCGCCCCTCGCCCTCCGGCCTTCGCCTCCGGGCGACGGCCCCGGCGGCTTTCCCCCGGAAAGCCGCTGATCGAGGCCGGGGACAAGAACCCGGCCAAGGCCCTTCCCCTACGAACTCCGCCCCGCCCGCGCGATCTCGAAGGTCGTCACGATGTCCTCCTCCGTCAGCGCCTTCCGGCTTGCGGGCTGGTTCTCCGCCTTGTCGCTGATCGTCTCGCCGCCCAAGGCGCGGCCGACATTGAGGACCCGCGCGAGCGAGGCGTAGACATTGTACCAGAACGGCCCGCCGAGCCCGATCAGGATGCCGGCGAGGAGCGTGTAGGCGATCCAGCCGAAATAGGTCCGGTCCGGGTTGCCGGCGCAGCCCTCCGCGGCGAAGACGTCCTTGAGAGAGCGGCCAAGAATCGTGACCTCGGAAAGGCTTGACCCGCAGAACGGGTAATAGCTCGGCCCGATCGGCAGCCCCTCCACGTCGCGAAGCGCGGCGACGCTTTCCGTCAGCCCGTCCACCGCCGCGTTCACCTCCTCGAGCGTCCCCTCGCCCGTGGCGGCGAGCGCCGCGTCGAGCTTCGCCAGCGCCGCGTCGTTCGCCGCCTTCGCCGCGTCGACCTCCGCGATGATCGCGGCGCGGGCGCCAGGATTGTCCATGAGGTAGACGAAGACCCGCCCCGCATCGATATTCGCGCCGAAGGCGAAGAGCACGGCGATGACCGCGGTATAGCGATGCGCCTTGTAGCGGAACCGCTCCGCCGCCGCGGCGGCGTAGCGCTCATAGGTCCGCGCGATGTCCGTCAGCACGGCGCGAAGCTCGGCCCGGCCCTTGTGCGCGAGCGCATCCCCCAACTCGGATTTCGCGAGGCGCTGGAGCAGCGAATAGGTGGTGATCTGCTCATGACCGAAGCGCATCGGCGCGAGGAGGATTTTCGAGCCTGCCTTCGCCAGCGGGCTCCGGCTCAGCTTCGCGACCTGCGCCTTGAGGTCTTCGGCGGAGAGGTTGCCGTCCCCGTCCGTATCGAGCGCGCCCTTCAGCCCGGCCTTCGCGGCGGGCAGGATCTCGTTCACGATCAGGCTCTCGATCGCGTCGGCCAGCACCTTCTGCCGCATGGCGAGGAGGCGGAGGAAGGCTTCCGCGATCCCGGTCACGATGGTGGAGAAGACGATCATCACGACGGCGAAGGCCGCCGCCCCTTCGAGCACGTCCATGGCCCGCTCCCTTCAACCCATCCGCGAGTCTCGCGCCGAAAGGCCGCGCCGGCAAGCGCGGAACGTCACGCAAAGGCGATCTGTGTCTTCATCGCGCGGCTGCGGTCGGAGGCGGCGAGGAAGGCTTCCTCCGCATCCTCCAGCTTCATCGTGTGGGTGATGAGCGGCGCGGGGTCGATCAGCCCGGCCTGCATCAGCCGCACGGCGACCGGGAATTCCTCGTGGAAGCGGAAGGCTCCGCGGAGGTCCAGCTCCTTCGCCGTCAGCGCCTGGAGCGGCACGTTCATGTCCCCGCCGAGGCCGACCTGCACGATCACGCCGCGCGGGCGGAGCGCGGCGATGCCGGCGGCGAGGGCCTGCGGGGCGCCCGTGCACTCGAAGAGCACGTCGAAATACCCCTTGTCCGCCGAATAGGGCGCCAGCGCCTCCGGCGCCTCGGCGACGTTCACCGCCCGGTCCGCCCCGGCGCGGAGCCCGTGGGCGAGCGCGGCGGCGGAAAGGTCGGTCACCACGATCTCCGCCGCCCCGGCCCGCCGCGCGGCGAGGATCGAGAGCGCGCCGATGGGGCCGCAGCCGGTCACCAGAACCTTCCGCCCGAGCAACTCGCCCGCCCGCCGAGCGGCATGGAGGCAGACGGAAAGCGGCTCCGCCATCGCCGCGACGCCGGGCGCGAGCCCCTCCGCCTTCACGCATTGCGATGCGTCGGCGACCAGCATCTCCCGGAACGCGCCCTGGATATGGGGGAAGGGCATGGCGGAGCCGTAGAACCGCATGTTCAGGCAGTGGTTCCGCAGCCCCTCGGCGCAATAGCGGCAGCGCCCGCAGGGGCGGGAGGGGGAAATGGCGACGAGATCGCCGGGCGCGAGGCCCTCCACCGCCTCGCCCAAGGCCTCGACATGGCCGGAAACCTCATGGCCGAGGATCATCGGCTCCTTCAGCCGCACCGCGCCGAAGCCGCCATGATTGTAGTAATGGAGATCGGAGCCGCAGACGCCCCCGGCGGCGAGCCGCACCAGAACCTCGCCCGGCCCCGGCGCGCCCGCCTCCCGCTCCTCGATCCGCAAATCCTTCGGCGCATGGATGACGACGGCGCGCATGGGCTCCTCCCGGTTTTCCGGGGAGAGTGGCGGAAAGCCGGGGACGGCGCCAGAGGGGGCGGCGCTTCGATCCCCCCTTGGCCCGTGCGACCAGCACGGGCCGCGGCCGCCCCTGCCCGGGGGCGGACGCATCGCGACGTTTCAAGGTGCGCGATCGTCCGAAGACCTGACGCCATCAACCGCCAGACCGCAATCGTCAGGCGGCGTCAGCCCAGGGGCGGCCACGTCCCTCCGCACCCATCACAACCGGCGCCTCCGCCCGGCCTCAGAATCGTTTCAAAACCGATCACGACTTTTTTCAAACAAAATCAATCCTCCGAGCCCGATAACCATGGTTATCCCCCTCGGGCCCCTCGAAACCCCGCCTCAGCCCCCCGCCTCGACCTCGAAAAGGGGCGCCCCGCTCGCCACCTGCGCCCCCGCTGAGGCATGGACGGCGGAGACGCGCCCGGCGACCGGGGCGAGGATGCGGTGCTGCATCTTCATCGCCTCGATGACGGCGAGCGGCTCCCCGGCGGCGACCTCCCGCCCCGCTTCCGCCCGCATCTCGATCAGGAGGCCGGGCATCGGCGCGCGGACGAGCCCGCCCTCCGCCGCCGCCGCGCCGCCGCCGGGCGCGACCGGGTGGAACACCCCCCGCTCCCGCCCCGAGACGAGCGCCAGCGCCCCGTCCGCCCCGATGGCGGCGGCGAAGGCGCGGCCCCTGCCCCGCAGCCGCGCGCGGCCCGGCGCCTCGACCAGAACCTCGCTCTCCTCGTCGCCGTCGCGCACCAGCCAGCCGCCCGGAACCGCCACGGCCCGCATCGCCCGCGCCTCGCCCCGGCATTCGAGTTCGATCCGCGCCTCCGAAGGCGCGTCGGAGCGCCAGCCGATCTGGTCCGCCGCCACGAACCCCGCCTCCGCCAGCGCCGCCTCCCTTGCGGCGTCGAGCGCCAGCGCCGCGGCGAGCGCCCATGTCTCCGACGCCGGCGCTTCAGCCGCGACGCCTTCAGGCCACGCCTCCGCGATGAAGCCCGTCGTCGCCTCGCCTGCGGCGAAGACGGGGTGGGAAAGCGCGTCGATCAGGAAGGCCGCGTTCGTCTCCGGCCCGGCCAGCGCCGTCTCCTCCAGCGCGCGGATCAGCCGGAGCCGCGCCTCCTCCCGGCTCCGCCCGTGGGCGATGACCTTGGCCAGCATCGGATCGTAGAAGGGCGAAACCTCGCCCCCCTCCGCGATCCCGGCGTCGATCCGCACGCCCGGCCCCGAAGCGGGCCGCCAGAGCCGGATCGGCCCGGTGGAGGGCAGGAAGCCCGCGCCAGGGTCTTCCGCATAGAGCCGCGCCTCGATGGCGTGGCCGCCGAGAAGGACATCCTCCTGCCGGAGCGGCAGCGCCTCGCCCCGCGCGACGCGGATCTGAAGCTCCACGAGGTCCAGCCCCGTCACCAACTCGGTGACGGGGTGCTCGACCTGAAGCCGCGTGTTCATTTCGAGAAAGTAGAAGGCGCCCGCCGCGTCCAGCAGGAACTCCACCGTCCCCGCCCCGCGATAATCCACCGCGCGGGCGGCGGCCACCGCCGCCTCCCCCATCGCGGCGCGCAAGGCCGGGTCGACGGCGGGGGACGGCGCCTCCTCCAGCACCTTCTGGTGGCGGCGCTGCACCGAGCAATCCCGCTCCCCGAGATGGAGGCAGGCGCCGTGACCATCCGCGAAGACCTGGATCTCCACATGCCGCGCGCCCGTGATCGCCCGCTCCAGCAGCAGCCGCCCGTCCCCGAAGGCCCGCGCAGCCTCGTCCCGCGCGCGGGCCAGCGCATCGGCGAGGTCCGCCGCCCTCTCGACCAGCCGCATCCCCCGCCCGCCGCCGCCCGCGCTCGCCTTCGCCATGAGCGGAAAGCCGATGGCCTCCGCCTCGGCGAGGAGCCGCGCCTCCGACTGGTCCTCCCCGTCATAGCCGGGGACGAGCGGCACGCCCGCCGCCCGCATCAGCCGCTTCGAGGCCGCCTTGTCTCCCATCGCGCGGATCGCGGAAGCGGGCGGGCCGATGAAGACGAGGCCAGCCTCGGCGACCGCCTCCGCGAAGGCCGCATTCTCCGAAAGGAAGCCATAGCCCGGATGGATCGCCCCCGCGCCCGAAGCCAGCGCCGCCGCGATGATCCGGTCGCCCCGGAGATAGCTGTCGGAGACGGGCGCCGGCCCGATCTCCGCCGCATCGTCCGCCATCAGCACATGCGGCGCGCCCCGGTCCGCCTCCGAATGCACCGCGACCGTGCGGAGCCCCATCGCCCGCGCCGTGCGGATGACGCGGCAGGCGATCTCCCCCCGGTTGGCGACGAGGATCGTGTCGAACTTCATCGCCCCCGGTTTCATCGCGGCGCCCATGAAGGTTTCCTCTTCTCCAGAAAGCTGGCCACGCCCTCCCGCCCCTCCTCCGACAGGAGCGCGTCGGCGAAGGCGTGCGCGGCGGCCTCGCGCGCCTCGCCCCGGCTCCGGTCAGGCAGCGCGCGGATCAACGCCTTCGTCGCGGCCAGCGCGCCCGGCCCGCAGGCGAGCACCGCGGCGCGGATGCGGGCGAGCGACGCCTCCATGTCCTCCGTCACCTCGTCCGCCAGCCCCCCCGCCTTCGCGCCCTCCGCGTCGAGCTGAGCCGCGGTGAGCATCAGCCGCCGCCCCTCCCGCGCCCCGAGCCGGGCGAGCACATAGGGCGCGATCTGGGCGGGAACGATGCCGATCCGCGCTTCGGTGAGCGCGAAGCGGGCCTCCCGGTGGGCGATCACCACGTCGCCGCAGCAGGCGAGGCCGAAGCCGCCCGCCATCGCGAAGCCCTCCACCGCCATCACCGTCACCTGCTCCAGCGCCTCCACGGCGGCGAAGGCCTCCGCCCCGGCGAGGGACATCGCGACGATCTCCTCCCGCGTTCCCTGAAGCGCGGCGCGGAAGCCCTTGAGATCGCCCCCGGCGCAGAACACGCCCCCCCTGCCCCGGAACGTCACCCCGCGCACGTCCCGCCGCCCCTTCAGTGCCTCGCAGAGCGCGACGAGGGCGGCGACGCGGGCGGCGGTGAGAGGGTTTCGCGCCTCTGGCTCGGGGAACCAGACGGTGAGCCAGCCATCCGCGAGTTCCAGCTCCAGCGCCGGGGAGGCAGGCAACCCGGTCACAGCCGCGCCACGCCGAAGGCGTTCGGCTGGAGCCGCCGCGCCTTCGCCTCGATCACCGTCTCAAGGCAGAAGCCGAGAACGCGCCGCGTGTCCCGCGGGTCGATCACGCCATGATCAAGGCAGCGGCCCGAGGTGAAGAACGCGTCCGTCTGCCGGTCGAACACGGCGCGGATCGCGGCGGATTGCGCGGCCAGCGCCTCCTCGTCCAGCGGCGCGCCCTTGCGCTTCGCCCCCTCTCGCGCGACCGCCTCCATCGCCCCCGCCGCCTGCGCCCCGCCCATCACGCCCGTGAGCGCGTTGGGCCAGGCGAAGAGGAAATCCGGGTCGAAACCGTGCCCCGCCATGCCGTAATTCCCCGCGCCGTAGGAGGCGCCGACATGGAGCGCGATCTTCGACGTCCGGGCGTTGGCGACGGCCTGGATCATCTTCGAGCCGTGCTTGATCATCCCGGCCCTTTCATATTCCGTTCCAACGAAATAGCCGGTCGTGTTATGAAGGAAGATCAGCGGCGTCTCCGCCTGGTCCATCAGCTGGATGAACTGCCCCGCCTTGTTCGCCCCTGCCGGGTCGATCGGCCCGTTATTGGCGAGAATCCCGACGGGTATCCCGTTGATCGCCGCCTGCAGGCAGAGCGTGGACCGCCCGAAATCCGGCTTGAAGTCGCTGAAATCAGAGCCGTCCACGATCCGCAGAACGATCTCCCGCGCGTCATAGGGCTCCTTCGGGTCGGCGGGGACGATACCGGAAAGCTCGTCCGGGCTGTGAAGCGGCGCCACGAAGGCCTTGACCTCACGCCGCTCCAGCCGCCGGTTCCAGCCGATGCGCGCGACCGCGCCGCGCGCCAGCGCCACGCCATGAGCATCGTCCTCCGCCAGATATTCGACGAGGCCGGAAACCTCCGCATGCATCTCCGCCCCGCCGAGCGCCCGCTCCTCCGCCGCCTCGCCCGTCGCCGCCTGCACGAGCGCGGCGCCGGCGAGGGCCGCCATGCCGCGCTTCTTCACGCCGACAACGTAGTCGGAAAGCCCGATCATGTAGGCGCCGCCCGCGGTCGAGGCGCCGTGCAGCACCGCGACAGTCGGGATGCCTGCCGCCGAGAGCCGCGCGAGATTGGCGAAGATGCGCCCGCCCTCGGCCCAGTGCTGGACCTCGTAGCGCATGAGGTTGGCCCCCGCGCTCTCCACCAGATGCACGAGCGGCAGCTTCTGCCGCAGCGCGATGCGCTGGATGGAAAGGGCGACCGGCCCGCTCATCGCCCCCATCGCGCCGGCCTTGATGCCGCTGTCGTCCACCCAGACCATGCAGCGCGCGCCGGAGACGAAGCCGATGCCGACGATGAGGGAGGAGCCGGGGACGGATTTCTCCTCCCGGTCCGTGTCGACCATGTAGCCGGCCAGCGAATGGAGCCGCAGGAAGGGCATTCCGGGGTCGAGCAGCCGCGCCAGCCGCTCCCGCGGGGTGATCTGGCCGCGCGCCTCCATCCGCGGGCGGGAGGCTTCGGATTCGCGCTCCGCCCGCGCCTCCAGCGTGCGGAGTCGGGCGACCTGCGCGGCCATGGCCGCAGCGTTCGCCTCGAAGGCGGCGGAGCCGGGGGCGACCATGCTGCGGAACGTCATGCGAGCCCCTCCGCCAAAGCCGCCGGAACCGGAATGTCGAGCGCGAGGAGGCGCTGCGCGTAGCCCTTGCCCTGCGCGTCATTGAGAAGCGATGCCACGCCGCCGCCGCCAAGCGCCTCGTGGAGAAGGAGGTTCATCGCGGAAATCCCCGGCAGGTGGAAGCGCTCGATCCGCCCCTTGGCGAAGGGGATCGCCGCACGGATCGCCTCGTCGGTCAGCGCCGCCGCGATCCAGGGCAGATATTCCGGGCGGCGCGGGATGATCCCGACATTCGCCGCGTCCCCCTTGTCGCCCGAGCGGGCGACGGCGAGGGCTTCGAGTGGGAGCAACGCGACAGCCTCCCCCTCCGCCTCCGGAAAGGGATGCGGCGCGGGCGCGGGTTCGGGCGGCGGCGGCGCGGGCGGCGCGAAGGGGAGCGGCTCTCCCTCCAGCGTCACGCGCGGCGGCGCCTCCGCGGTGTCGATCAGGAAGGAAAAGAGGCGGATGACGGGAGAGGGTTTCGGCCGCCCCGCCCCGGTGAAGCCATGAAGGCCGGGGGGCGTGGCGAGCCCCGCCCCCATCGTCTCCTTCAGGAAGAGCCCGACCGCGCGGGAATCCTCGTGCCTCACCGCCGTCTTGAGCGCGACCTCCTCATAGGCCCCTGCGCCGGGCCGCCCGCCCGTCACCTCGATGCAGGTCTCCGCGAAATCCGGCGCGTTCATCGCCCGGAGCTTCGCGCGGGCGCGGGCGAGCCCGGCCTCGGCGAAGGCGCGGGCCTTCGCGCCCGCCTCGCGCCCGTTGAAATTGAAGAGATAGCCGGCGCGGAACCCGTCCTGCCAGGTGCAGGAGACCTTGAGCCGCCCCGTCGGCGCCCCGCCCTTCGCGCCGGAGACCCGGACCCGCCCCGGCCCCTCCGCGGCGATGCGAACCCCGCTGAAATCGCAGACGACATCGGGCAGCAGATAGGCCTGCGGGTCCCCGATCTCGTAGAGCATCTGCTCGGCCACGCTCTCCCGCGTCACGAGCCCCGCCGTTCCGGCGGGCTTGGTGACGGTGAAGGCGCCGTCCGCCCCGATCTCCGCCAGCGGATAGCCGATATCGGCGATGTCCCCGGCTTCCCGCCAGTCGGTGAAGTTGCCGCCGGTCGCCTGCGGCCCGCATTCGAGGATATGCCCGGCGAGGGAGCCGCCCGCGAGCGGGTCGAGGTCGCCCGCCCCCCAGCCGAACCGCCAGATGCAGGCTGCGAGAACGGTCGCGCTGTCCGCCACGCGGCCCGTCACCACGATATCCGCCCCGGCGGACAGCGCGGCGGCGATGGGGAAGGCGCCGAGATAGGCGTTGATCGAGGCGACCTTCGCCGGGTCGGGGAAGGCGGCGCCGGAGAACATCTCCCGCCGCTCCGCGAAGTCCGCCGCCCGCGCCGTCAGGTCGTCCCCCTCCACCACCGCGACGCGGAGCTTCAGCCCCCGCTTCGCGATCTCCGCCCGGAGCGCGGCGGCGCAGGCTTCGGGGTTGAGCCCGCCGGCGTTGGAGACGACCTTGACCCCCTTCGCCGCGATCTCCGCGAGGTTCGGAGCCATCGCGGCCGAGACGAAATCCGGCGCGAAGCCCGCGCCCGGGTCCTTCGCCCGCGCCCGCGCCATGATGGAGAGCGTGATCTCCGCCAGATAGTCGTAGATCAGAACGTCGAGGCCCGGATGGGCGAGAAGCTGCGCCGTCGCGTGGCTCGCCTCGCCCCAGTATCCGCTCGCCCCGCCGACGACCAGCCGCTCCGCCACGCCGTTTCCCCTGTCTTGTTTTGCCGCCATAGACGGGCGCGGCGGCGGCGAGGTCAAGCCTGACCCGGCGTCGTTGCGGCGCGGCGCGCCGGGCGATAGCCTCCCGCGATGCGCTCCCTCCGCACCATCCACGTCGTCTCCGCCCATGCCGAGGGCGAGGTGGGGGACGTGATCGTCGGCGGCGTCGCGCCCCCGTCGGGGGAGACGCTGGCCGCCCAGCGCGACTGGATCGAGCGGGACGGCGCCTTGCGCGACTTCCTCCTGAACGAGCCGCGAGGCGGCGTCTTCCGCCATGTGAACCTCCTCGTCCCGCCGAAGCGCCCGGAGGCGGCGATGGGGTTCATCATCATGGAGCCGGCGGACACGCCGCTCATGTCCGGCTCCAATTCGATCTGCGTCGCGACCGTGCTGCTCGACACCGGCATCCTGCCGATGACGGAGCCGGTGACGGAGTTCATGCTTGAGGCGCCGGGCGGGCTCGTCGCGGTGCGGGCGGAATGCGCCGGCGGCAAGGCGCGCTCGATCACGGTGCGGAACATGCCCTCCTTCGCCGCGGCGCTTGGCGCGGCGCTGCACGTGCCTGGCCTCGGCGACCTCCGCGTGGACATCGCCTTCGGCGGCGATTCCTTCCTCGTGGTGGACGCCACCGCGCTCGGCTTCCGGATCGAGCCCTCGGAGGCGAAGGCGCTGGCGGAGCTCGGCGTGCGGATCACCGCGGCGGCGAACGAGCAGATCGGCTTCGACCACCCGGGCGACGCCGACTGGCGCCATATCTCCTTCTGCCTCTTCGCCGGGCCATTGGAGCGGGAGCGAGACACGCTGACCGCGAAGGCCGCCGTCGCCATCCGCCCCGGGAAGATCGACCGCTCGCCCACCGGCACCGCGCTTTCCGCCCGCATGGCGCTGCTCCATGCTTCGGGGGAGATGAAGGCGGGGGAGCGGCTGATCCAGCGCTCCATCCTCGGCTCGGAATTCCACGGGCGCATCGCCGGGGAGACGGAGGTCGCGGGGCGCCCCGCCATCCTGCCCGAGATCACGGGGCGGGCCTGGATCACCGGCATCCACCAGCACATGCTCGACCCGGAGGACCCGTGGCCCCGCGGCTACAGGCTGTCGGACACCTGGCCCGGCGCCTCCGGCCCTTCGGGATCGGGCGCCGGGCGATAGCCGGTCGCGACCACGAATTTCTCCGCGCTGTCCTTCCGCGAGGAGGGCGGCTTCATGTGGGAGACCTTGGCGAAGCGGCGCTTCAGCTCCGCCAGAAGCTCCCCCTCCGCCCCGCCGGAAAACACCTTGGCGACGAAGGTTCCGCCCGGCTCCAGCACGTCGAAGGCGAAATACGCCGCCGCCTCGCAGAGTGCGACGATGCGGAGATGGTCCGTGCCCCGGTGGCCGGAACTCGCGGGCGCCATGTCCGATAGCACCACGTCCGCCGGCCCCCCAAGCGCGGCCTTCACCGCCTCCTCCGCGCCCTCTTCGAGAAAGTCGAGCTGGAGCAGCTCGGCCCCGGGAACCGGATCGACCGCCTGAAGATCGACGCCGACAATGCGGCCAACCCGCTTGCCGGACTTCTCCCCCAGCGCGTTGATCCGCGGCACGGCGACCTGAAGCCAGCCCCCCGGCGCAGAGCCGAGATCCACGACCCGCGCTCCGGGAACGAGGAAGCGGTGCCGGTCGTCTATCTCCATGATCTTGAAGGCGGCCCGGCCCCGATAACCCTCGGCCTGCGCGCGGCGCACGTAAGGGTCGTTCAGCTGCCGCTCCAGCCAGAGCTTGGAGGAAAGCTTCCGCCCCTTCGCCGTCTTGACCTTCTGGCGCAGCTCCCGCGCGCCGCGGCCCGATCCGCCTCCCGCCGCGCTCACGATGCGGCCTGCGTGTAGATCAGCCCTTCGCGCAGCCCCCGGTCGGCGACGCGAAGCCGGTCCGTCGGCCAGGCGGAGAGGATGGCGGAGAGAATCGCGCAGCTCGCCACGATCAGCCGCGCCCGGTCATGCCCGATGGAGGGATGAAGCGCCCGCGCCTCGTCCGAGAGGCAGGCGAATTCGCGCGCGATGCGCCGCGCGGCGCGGTGCGGGAGCCAGAGCCCGTCCACCCGGCTCCGGTCATAGCGGCGAAGGCCGAGATGGGCGGCGCCGATCGTGGTGACCGAACCCGAAGCGCCGATGAGCTGGAGCGAGCGGCCGACCGCCTCGTCCGCCATCCGCGCGGCGAAGCCCTCGATCAGCTCCTCGAAATACCAGCTCATGAGCCCGAAGCGCTTCGAAGGGTCGGCGATCTCCGCGAACTTGTCCTCCAGCGTGGCGACGCCGACGGGGATGGAGGCCCAGTCCACGATCCGCGCGCCATGCCCCGCTCCGGCTTTCAGCGGCGGCGTCGCCCGCGTCGCCGCCGCGCGCTCCTCCGGCGGCACCGCGGACAGGTCGAGCAGGACGAACTCGGTGGAGCCGCCCCCGATGTCGAAGACGAGCACGCGCTCGGCCTCCGGGTCCACCAGCGGCCCGCAGCCGGCGACGGCGAGGCGCGATTCCTCCTCCGGGCCGATGATCTCCAGCCGGATTCCCGTCTCCTCCCGCACGCGGGCGGCGAATTCCCCGCCGTTCAGCGCCTGCCGGCAGGCGGCGGTGGCGACGGCGCGGACGCGGCGGGGCGCGGCCCGCTTCAGCTTGTCGGCGCAAATGGCGAGCGCGGCCACCGCCCGGTCCATCGCCGCAGGATCGAGCGCGCCGGAGCGGTCTATCCCGTCGCCGAGCCGCACGGCGCGGGAGAAGCTGTCCACCACGTGAAGGCGCGCGCCGTCCGGCCTCGCGATCAGCAGGCGGCAATTGTTGGTGCCGAGGTCGAGGCCGGCGACGGGTGCGCCCGCTTCGGAGGGAAAGGCGCGCGCGTCCTGCGGGCTCGAGTCCCCGTCCATGCCGTCCTCCGGTTCTTGCTCTTGTCGAACCAGAGGTAAACGAGCGGCAGGTGCGCCGCAAGGCGCTGGGTTCAGGCGCAGCCCCCGGTGGCGGCGATGCGCATCGGCGTCGTCTCCACGCCCAGCGCCTGGCAGACCTGATAGGGCAGGTCCGGATTGTTGAGCGTGTAGAGGTGGATATGCCCCGCCCCCTCGCGCCGCAGCGTGTCGCACATCTCGGCCGCGATGGAGATGGAGAGCAGCTCGCCCGCGCCCGTCTCCTCCGCATTGGCGAAGGCCGTCTCCATCCAGGCCGGCACGCGGGCGCCGCAACGGGCGGCGAAGCCCTTCATCCGGGCGAAGTTCTCGATCGGGAGCACCCCGGGGATGATCGGCCGGTCGATTCCCGCCTTCGCGCAGCGGTCGCGGAAGCGCAGGAAGGTCTCGACGTCGAAGAAGAACTGGGTGATCGCGTCATCGGCGCCGGCGTCGAACTTGCGCTTCAGATGCGTGACGTCCGCCCCCTCCCCCGCAGCTTCGGGATGCGGCTCCGGATAGGCGCCGACGGAGACGTGGAACCGCCCCTCCGCCTTCAGCGCCTCGATGAGCTCCACCGAGCCGGAGAACCCGCCCGGATGCGGCGTGAAGCGTTCCGCCCCGTTCGCCGGGTCGCCGCGCAGCGCGACGATGCGGCGGCAGCCGAGCTTGGCGTAGGTGCGTGCGACCGCCAGCGTCTCCTCCCGCGTCGCGCCCACGCAGGTGAGATGGCCCGCGACGTCGAGCCCCGCACGGTCCCGGATCGTCTGGATCGCGGCCACCGTCCGCTCCCGCGTCGAGCCGCCGGCGCCGTAGGTGACGGAGACGAAGCACGGCCCGAGCGGCGCGAGACGCTCGACCGAACGCCACAGCCTGAGCGCCCCTTCCGGCCCCTTGGGAGGGAAGAATTCGAAGGAGATCGTCGGCGTCGGAGTCGTCATCGGATGCGCCTTCCCACAAGGATCGCGAACTACACGGATCGGAGATACAGGCGAAAAACCGACGCTACAAGGCGAAAAGGCGACTTGCGCGCGGCGCGTCGTCGCTCCACGTCGCAAGACGTGTCGCAAAGCGCGCGCCGCCGGTCGCGATCATGCGCGCCGGAACCCGCGCGGCGGCGCATTTGCGGGATGAGGACAGGAGTTTGAAGCGTGACGCAGGTGGTGACGGTCTACTGGAGGGACATTCCGGCGCAGGTCATCGTCGGCAAGGGCCGGCGGGCCGCCAAGGTCCAGTTGCCGGAGCGGTTCGAGCAGGCCATCGACCGCTGCGCCATGAAGGTCGGCGCGCGAGGGGATGACGCCTATCTCGCCGAATGGCGGAAGGCGGCGCATGAGGAGGAGTCGGAGGCCGACGACGCGGCGCTCGCCGCCGCCATCGCCGCCCGGCTCGAAGCGGAATACGACGCGGAGCGGATAAAGGCGCTCATCGCGAATGACGGTTGGAACAGCGCGGCGTAGCCGCGAACGGGGAGCACGGGCATGGCGAACATCCTCAGCTTTTTCTCGGGCCGCAAAGCCGCCCAGCCCGCCGCGTCGGGAGGCGTCGCCGCCCTCCTTGAGGATTTCTCCATCGAGGTGATGCCGCGGACGGCCGAGAAGATCGAGGATTTCCGCCCGCTCCTGCCCGAGGGCTCCCGCATCTACATCGCGCATATCGACGGCACGCCGATCGAGGAGATGGTGCGGACGGCGAAGCGCCTCGCGGCCGAGGGCTTCCCCGTCATGCCGCATTTCCCGGCCCGGATCATCCGGGACCGGGCGACTCTGGCGGACTGGATCGCCCGCTACCAGGGCGAGGCCGGGGTGGACCAGGCGCTGCTGCTCGCCGGCGGCGTCTCCTCCCCCGCGGGCGAGTTCTCCGATTCCATGGCGCTGATGCGCACCGGCCTTTTCGAGAAGGCGGGCTTCCGCCGCATCCATGTCGCCGGTCACCCCGAGGGCAACCGGGACATCGACCCTGCGGGCGACGGCGCGAACGCCATGGCCGCGCTCCGCTGGAAGCAGGACTGGGCGCGCGAGGCGGGCGTCGAGATGGCCATTGCGACACAGTTCTGCTTCGAGGCGGAGCCGGTGATCGAATGGGCCGAAAGGCTGCGGGAGGAGGGGATCGCCCTCCCCGTCCATATCGGCGTCGCGGGCCCGGCGAAGCTCCAGACGCTGGTGAAATTCGCGATGACCTGCGGCGTCGGCCCCTCCGTCCGCGTGCTGCAGCGGCGGGCGGCGGATGTGACGAAGCTGATGCTGCCCTTCACGCCCGAAGCCTTCCTCGCCGATCTCGCGGCGCACGGCGCGGCGAACCCGGATTTCGCGGTGCGACGGGTTCACTTCTTTCCCCTCGGCGGGATTCGCGCTACGGCGGACTTCACGGGGGCCATGCGCGGCGCCCGCAAGATGGCCGCCACGGCCTGAGCCGAGACGAAAGAGACCCATGACCCGCACTGTCGTCGCCTCCCGGTCGAAGACCGTCATCATCGGATTCGACCAGCCCTTCTGCGTGATCGGGGAGCGGATCAACCCGACCGGGCGCAAGAAGCTCGCCGCCGAACTCGAGATGGGGGACTTCTCCACCGTGGAGAAGGACGCGCTGGACCAGGTCGCCGCGGGCGCGGCGATTCTCGACATCAACTCGGGCGCAGTCTTCTCCAACAAGATGGCGGAGGACCCGCGCTACGCCGACAACAACTTCGTCGAGCCCGCGCTGATGAAGGAGATGGTGGAGCGGGTGCAGGCGCTGGTCGACGTGCCGCTCTGCATCGACAGCTCCGTTCCCGGCGCGCTGGAGAACGGCCTGAAGGCGGCGGAGGGCCGCCCGCTCCTCAATTCGGTGACGGGGGAGGAGGAACGGCTGGAGCTCGTCCTGCCGCTCGTGAAGAAATACGACGTGCCGGTCGTGGCGATCTCCAATGACGACACCGGCATTTCCGAGGATCCGGACGTGCGCTTCGCCGTGGCGAAGAAGATCGTCGAGCGCGCCGCCGATTTCGGCATTCCCGCGCATGACATCGTGGTCGACCCGCTCGTCATGCCCATCGGCGCAATGGCGACGGCGGGCCAGCAGGTCTTCGCCCTTGTCCGGCGGCTCCGGGAGGAGCTTGGCGTCAACACGACCTGCGGCGCCTCCAACATCTCCTTCGGCCTGCCGAACCGGCATGGCATCAACAACGCCTTCCTGCCGATGGCGGCGGCGGCGGGCATGACCTCGGCGATCATGAATCCGCTGCAGGCGGCGGCGACGCCGAAGAAGATCGCGGAGCGGATCGCGGAGCTGGAGGCGCTCGGCGTGATCTTCCCCGAGGGGATCGACCCCGAGGTTCTCGTCCCCCTGATCGGCCTCGGCTCGGCGAAGGCCGGCCCCTCGAAGGAGATCGAGGCGATCAAGGCCGCGGATTTCCTTCTGAACAACGACCCTTCGGGCGCGGCGTGGATCCGCTTCAACAAGGTCGCCGGCGGCGACGAGGGCGCCCGCGGCGCGCGGGACGGTCGGCGGAGCCGCCGGCGCGGCTGAGGCTCAGGGCGCCGCGCGAAGCCCCTCCGGCATCATCGGCGTCTCCATCCCGAGGAGCCGCGCCGCGGCGAGGAGCGCGACCGGATAGCCCGCCGCGCCAAGGCCGCAGATCACCGCAGTCGCCGCCGCGGCGATGATGGAATGGCGGTGCTGCGCGTCCCGCGCGTGGATGTTGGAGATGTGAAGCTCGATCATCGGGCCGCCGAACATGCGCACCGCATCGAGGACGGGAACCGAGTGGAAGGAGAATCCGGCCGGATTGAGGATGAGCGCGGAGCCTTCCCGCCGCGCCTCCTGAATCCAGTCCACCATCACGCCCTCATGGTTCGTCTGGCGAAAGACGACCGGGAGGCCGATTGCCTGCCCCAGCGCCGCGCAGGCGCGCTCGATGTCGGCGAGCGTGGTGTGGCCATAGATGTCCGGCTCCCGCTCCCCCAGCATGTTGAGGTTCGGACCGTTGAGAATGTAGGCTGGTTTCGGCATCTCTTTTCCCTTCCGCCGCTTTCCGCTCCGCTTGCGTCGCGCGGCGCCATGCGGCGTTGGATTGTCGCGCGAAAAGGAATAGCTGGCGCAGGCGCAGCATGGGAACCGAAATGAGCGACACAGACCCCCTCGTCGTCTTCACGCCCTCGGGCAAGCGCGGCCGCTTCGCCGTGGGCACGCCGATCCTCACCGCCGCCCGCGCGCTCGGCGTCGATCTGGACAGCGTGTGCGGCGGGCGCGGCATCTGCTCGAAATGCCAGGTCGCCCCGCAATTCGGCGAGTTCTCCAAGCATGGCGTAACCTCGGCGGAGGATGCGCTCTCCGAATGGAACGCCGTGGAGGAGCGCTATCGCGCCAAGCGCGGGATGATCGACGGGCGCCGGCTCGGCTGCCAGGCGACGGTGCAGGGCGACGTGGTGGTGGACGTGCCACCCGAGAGCCAGGTCCACAAGCAGGTCGTGCGGAAGCGCGCGGAGGCGCGCGAGATCGTCATGGACCCGGCGACGCGGCTTTACTACGTCGAGGTCGCGGAGCCCGACATGGAGCATCCGAGCGGAGACCTCGAACGGCTGCAGGAGGCGCTGGCGGCGCAATGGGGCCTCGCCCACGCCGTGGGCGACCTCCGCACGCTCCAGATGCTCCAGCCCGCGCTGCGGGAAGGCGGCTGGAAGGTCACCGTCGCCGTCCATCACGGGGACGGGCTGGGCCCCGCGCGGATCATCCAGGTCTGGCCCGGCTTCCATGAGGGCTCGATCTACGGCGCGGCCTTCGATGTCGGCTCCACCACCGTCGCCTGCCATCTCTGCGACCTCGTGACGGGGGAGGTGCTCGCCTCCTCCGGCCTGATGAACCCGCAGATCCGCTTCGGCGAGGACCTGATGAGCCGCGTCTCCTACGCCATGATGAACCCCGGCGGCGCCGCGGCGATGACGAAGGCGGTGCGGGAGGCGGCGAACGCCCTCATCGGCCAGGTCGCCGCCGAGGCGCGGGTGGACCGGGAGGAGATCGTGGAGGCCGTCTTCGTCGGCAACCCGGTGATGCACCACCTTCTCCTCGGGATCGACCCGAAGGAGCTCGGCTGGGCTCCCTTCGCGCTCGCCACCAATTCGGCGCTGAACTTCTGGTCCACCGAGATCGGCATGGAGATGCACCCGAACGCCCGCATCTACATCCTGCCCTGCATCGCCGGCCATGTGGGGGCGGACGCGGCGGCGGTGGCGCTTTCGGAGGGGCCGAACGTCTCCGACGATCTCGTGCTCGTCGTCGATGTCGGCACCAATGCGGAAATCCTCCTTGGCGACCGCCGGCAGGTCCTCGCCTGCTCCTCCCCCACCGGCCCCGCCTTCGAGGGGGCGCAGATCAGCGCCGGGCAGCGCGCCGCTCCCGGCGCGATCGAGAAGGTGGAGATCGACCCCGCGACGAAGGAGCCGCGCTTCCGCGTCATCGGCTGCGAGCTCTGGTCCGACGATCCGGGCTTCGCCGCCGCCCTCGGGCGCGAGGGGGTGACGGGCATCTGCGGCTCCGGCATCATCGAGGTGATCGCGGAGATGCGCCTCGCCGGGGTGATCGACGAGGACGGCGCCATCGGCTCCGCCGCCGCCGCGGGAACGGGCCGCTGCGTGCCGGACGGGCGAACCCACGCCTATCTTCTGCACGAGACGCCGGAGGGCCGGCGCATCCTCGTCACGCAGGCGGACGTCCGCGCGATCCAGCTCGCCAAGGCCGCGCTCTATGCCGGCGCCCGGCTGCTGATGGACCGGCGCGGGGTGAAGAAGGTGGACCGCGTGATCCTCGCCGGCGCCTTCGGCGCGCATATCTCCCCGAAACACGCGATGGTGCTCGGCATGATCCCCGATTGCCCGCTGGAGAAGGTCTCCTCCGCCGGCAACGCCGCCGGCACGGGCGCGCGCATCGCGCTCCTCAACTCCGCCGCGCGGCGGGAGATCGAAAGCGTGGTGCGCCGGATCGAGAAGGTGGAGACGGCGACGGAGCCGCGCTTTCAGGAGCATTTCGTGAACGCCATCGCCGTGCCGCACAAGACGGACCCGTTCCCCGTCCTGAACGGCGTCGTAACCCTCCCCGCCGTCGCCTTCGGCGGAAGCGGGGACGAGGAAGGCGGGCGGCGGCGGCGGCGGGCGCGGGGCTGAACGCCCCTCGCTATCCCGCCGCAGCGGCCCGCAGCGCGGCTTCCGTCTCGGGATCGGCGGGGAAGTAGAGTTCGATCCTGAGGTCCTCCAGCGTCTCGTCCGCGGGCGTGGCGAAGGCGGCCAGCGCGGCGAAGAGGGAAAGCCGGGCCCCGCCCGCGCGGAGGATGACGGGGATGACCGGCCCCGCCTGCTCCCCGCCCGGCCCCGCCTCCGCCGCCAGCCGCTCCGCCGCATGATCGAGCTCCGGCGCCCCGCCCTGCGCGGCGCTTTCGGAGCGGAGCCTGAGCGCGGCGTGGCGCGCGACCTCGGGCCAGTTCTCGACATGCGGCGCGAGCGCGCCCGAGACCATGAGCGCGAGGAGGTCCGCCCCCTCCCCGATCCCCAAGGGCCCGAAGAGCGCCCGCGCCGGGCCGTTGAGCGCGAGGATGCGCCAGAGCCTGTCCACCGCGAGGCCGGGAAAGGGCGCATGGCTTTCGAGCATGTGGCGGATTGCGGCGCGGACGGGCGCCATCTCCGCCTCCGGCCAGTCCCGCGCCCGCCAGCGCGGCGCGAAGCCGGCGCGGGCGAGGAGGCGGTTGCGCGCCGGGAGCGGAAGGGCCAGCGCCTCGGCGAGGCGCGCCACCATCTCCGCGCTCGGCCGCGCCTTTCCCGTCTCGATACAGGCGATGTGGCGGGCGGAGACGTCCGCCGCCGCGGCGAGCCCCATCTGGCTCAGCCGGCGCGCCTTCCGCCACGACCGCAATTCGTCTCCGAACCCCTCCATGCGCCGAGACTAGGCGAGAGGCGACGTTGCGTCACTGACCTTCCGGATCATTGCGCGCCGCCGCCCGCGCCCGCTACCCGGGCGGAAAGGGAGGCGGCGATGGCGACGATCGGGATGCACAAGCTCTGGCTGAAGGTGGCGGCTCTCGTCGTCGGCTCCTTCGGCCCGGTCTTCTTCCTCGGCACGATGGAGGCGACGCTGGAGCCGGCGCGCTGGTCGCTCGACCTCCTCGCCTGGCCGCCCGACGGGGGGACGACCTGGGAACATCCCGACACGCGGTTCCTCTCCGCCCTGACGGGCGGGTTCCTCTTCGGCTGGGGCGTCACGATCTGGATGCTCTCCGGCGCGGTCTTCGACGCGGCGCCCGAGGGCGTGCGCCGGGCGGTGATGACCGGCCTTCTCGCCTGGTTCGTGCTGGACAGCGCGGGCTCCATCGCCTCCGGCAACGCGGCGAACGCGCTCATCAACGTCCTCGTCCTCCTCCTCGCCGCCGGCCCGCTCTGGCGCCCGGCGCGCGGGTGAAGGGCCTCAGCCGAGCCGATCGGCGATCCGCATCCTGATGAGCGCCTGCCGGGTGACGCCAAGCCGCTTCGACTCCCGGTCAGGCGCGGAGACGACCCAGGCGGGGAAATCGACATTGACGCGCCGCGCCTTCGACCAGTCCACTGCGGCGGAGACGTCTTCGCCGGCGTCGAAACGCTCCTCGAACTCTGCGGATTTCATCGCCTTGTCGCTCACAGCAGCAGCCACCCCCCGATCCCGAGGAAGAGGAAGAATCCCACCACATCCGTCACCGTGGTGACGAACGTGCCCGAGGCCAGCGCCGGATCGGCCCCGGCGCGGTCGAGCGCCAGTGGGATGGCGATGCCGGCGAGGCCGGCGACGAGGAGGTTGCCGATCATCGCGACCGCGAGGACGACGCCGAGCATCGGGTCCCCGAACCAGATCACCCCCATGATCGCGACGAGAACCGCGAAGGCGACGCCGTTGATGAGCCCCACCAGCGCCTCGCGCCCAATCACCCGCCACATGTTCGCGGCGGTGAGATCGCGCGTCGCGAGGGCGCGGACCGCGACGGTGAGCGTCTGCGTCCCCGCATTGCCGCCCATCGAGGCGACGATGGGCATGAGCACGGCGAGGGCGACATAGGCCTGTATCTCCGCCTCGAAGATGTCGATCACGAGGCTGGCGAGAATGGCGGTGAGAAGATTGACGGCGAGCCAGGGGAAGCGGGATTTCGTGATGTCCCACACCCGGTCCGCCAGGCTCTCGTCGCCGACGCCGCCGAGGCGCAGGATGTCCTCCTCCGCCTCGTCGCCCATCGCCTCGACCGCATCGTCGATGGTGATGACGCCGACGAGCCGCCCGTCCTCGTCCACGACCGGGGCGGAGACGAGGTGATACTGGCTGAAGGCGTAGGCGACGTCGTCCGATTCCTGCGTCGCGGGGATCGCGTGGAAATCCTCGTTCATGATCGCGGAGAGGAGCGTGGGCCGGCCCGAACCCATGATCCGCCCGAGCGGGATGACGCCGAGCGGCTTCATCGCCGGGTCCACCACGATGACCTCATAGAACGGGTCCGGCAGCTCCTCCGCCGCGCGCATCGAGTCGATCATCTGGCCGACGGTCCAGAACGGCGGGGCCTTCACCAGCTCCCGCTGCATCATGCGGCCGGCGGAATAGTCCGGATAGGCGAGGGATTGCTCGACGACGACCCGCTCCTCCGGGTCCAGCGCTTCCAGCACCTTCTCCTTCTGCGCGTCCTCCAGATCCTCGACCAGATAGACGACGTCGTCGGAGTTCAGCTCCTTCACCGCCTTGGCGAGCACGGCGGGATCGACGAAATCCAGCACCTCGTCGCGCACCGATTCGTCGAGCTCGGAGATCACCTCGGCGTCCAGCCCGTCTCCGAGGGCGCGGATCAGCGCCTCGCGATCCGCCGAGCCGATCTGTTCGATGAGGTCCGCGAGGTCCGCGACGTGGAGGTCGTCGACAAGGGCGAGGACGCGGGGCGCGTCTTCGGCCTCCAGCGCTTCGAGCACCTCGGACACGACCTCGGAATCGAGGCCGTAGGCCTCGTCGTCCCTTTCCACGTCCGCCTCGGGGCGGCGCTCTGGTTCGGATTCTGTCATCGCGCGCTCCCGGCCGGCGACGCATGACGTAGCGGGCCAGGCCCCGCGGCGCCACCCGGCGCGGGGCCGGGCGGCGCAAAATCGCCTCAGGCGGCGGCCTGCACCCGGTTCCGCCCCGCATCCTTCGCAGCGTAGAGCGCCTCGTCGGCGTTCGCCAGCAGGTCCTGGATGGCGCTGGCCTCCTCGCCCGTAGTGGCCACTCCGATGGAGATCGTCACCCGCAGCGTCTCGCCGCTATGGCGAAGCTGAAGCGCCTCGACCGCGGCGCGGAGCTGCTCCGCCCGTTCGATGGCCCGCTCTTCCCCGCAGCCCGGCATGACGACGACGAATTCCTCCCCGCCGAAGCGGCAGGGCACATCCGCCTGGCGGAAGGTCTTCTGCAGGAGCTCGGCCAGCGCCTTCAGCACCGTATCCCCCGCCTCATGGCCGTAGGTGTCGTTGAACCGCTTGAAATGGTCCACGTCGAAGGAAAGGAGCGCCGCCTCCCTGCCCTGCGCCGCGCAGCGCGCCAGCTCCCGGCGCGCATAGTCGAGAAAATAGCGCCGGTTGTAGAGGCCGGTCAGCGGGTCCTTCGTCGACTGCTCGCGCAGGAGATCCCGCATCTTCACGTTGGCGATGGCGAGGCTGATATGCTCGGCGCAGAAGTTCACCAGCTTCTGCGTGTCCTGCCCCGCATCCGCCCCGAGTTCGACGGAGAGAAGGCCGACCGTGTCGCCATGCGCGATGATCGGCAGGCAGTATTGATGCTCCGGCGGGCCGTCCGTCCGCGTCGCCATCACATGGTCGCAGCAGATGTCGATCGTGTTGTCGCCGTAGAAATAGGGGCGGCCGCGGCGGAGCGCCCAGCAGGCGGAGGGCTCGAACTCCTCGATCTGCGCCGCCGCGCCCCAGGCGCAGGCGCGGTGCAGCGCGTCGCGCGTCGTCGGATAGGTGTAGACGGCGCCGGAGGAGCCCGGCAGCAGCTTGCCGAGGAAGGTGCTGACCACGGCGAAGAGCTCGTCCAGCGTGTCGCTCGACTGGAGCCATTCGTTGAACTCGGCGAGCATCCGGGATTCGGTGCGCTTCGCCTCCTCGAACCGCCGCGCCGCCGCAGCCTCCGCCTCGGCGCGCTTGCGCTCGGAGACGTCGCGCCCGACGAGGATGAAATTCGTATGCTCCCCCCGGTCGTTGAAGACAGGGATGATCTCCTGCTCCATCCAGTAGGGGGGGCCGTTCCGCCGGTGGCAGATCATCTCGATGGTGACGGACTGGCGGCTCCGCACCGCCTCGTCGATCCGCGCCAGCGTCGCCGGCGCGCTCTCCGGCCCGGTCAGCACGTCGCGCGCGGAGCGGCCGAGGAGGTCCATCTCGAGGTCGAGCCCGTTATGCCGGCGGAAGGCCTCGTTGGCCCAGGCGACGCGATAGGTCGGGTCGGTGATGACGATGAGGTCCTTCGCGTGGGCGGCGACGAGGCTGAGGCGCTGAAGCTCTTCCTGCCGTTCCTCCACGCGGGCCTTTTCCGAATTCAGCCGCGCAAGCTCCACGCCGAGCTTGCGCTCCATCTTCTCCGCCCGCGCGCGGCCTTCCTCGGATTTCAGCTCGCGCGCACGAAGCTCCGACACGTCGATGGAGACGATGGCGTGGCCGCCGCCGTTGCGCGGGCGCGCCTTGTGAAGGAGGTGGCGGCCGGAGGGCGTCGTCGTCTCGAAGGCGAATGGTTCGCCGGAGCGGTAGAGCCCGTGCAGGCCCTCGATCCGCGCGGCGTCCAGAACGCCCCGGTTCACGAAATGCTCGAAGAGGTCCGAGCGGCGGTCCCCCCGCTTCAGCCCGTAATCCTCGAGTTCGAGGAGCGCCACCGCACGGTCGTTCACGAAGTCGCACCGGCCCTTCGCGTCCCAGGCCACCACGCCGGCGTCCAGCATGTCGCACTGCGCGAGATGCGCGAGCGCATCGGGCGCAGGCGCCGCGCCCGGCGCCTCCGCCGCCTCTTCCGCCGTCGCCTTGTGGTCGAAGTGCTTCATGCGTCACCCTGGCTGTCCGAAGCCGAGGGCTACCGGGTAATCCCCGCGATTCCGTTAACGAAATGCCGCGTTAACGATCTTCGCCCTCGCCGCGGCGGAGGAAGCCCTGCAGCGCCCCCGCCATGAGCGCCGGAACCCGCGGCGCGGCGCGCGCGACGAAGGGTAGCGGGCGGCAGACCTCCATCGCCGCGATTCCGATCCGCGCCGTCATCGCGCCGTTCGCCGCGCCCTCCCCGAAGCGGCGGGAGAGCTTCGCGAGCGCGCCGCCGCCGAGCGTCGGGCCGAGGAGATCGTCCCCCAGCGCGATGAGCCCGGTCGCGGCCAGATGCGCCGCGACGGCGCGCATGAGCCGGAGCGAGCCGGCCCAGCCGGAACGGCCGCCATAGATCTCCGCCACGCGGCGGATCATGCGGAGATTGATCGCGAAGGCGAGGAGGACGTCGAGCGCGGGAAGCGGGATCAGCGCGGTCGCCGTCGCCGCCTCCCGCGCGCCGCGCTTCACCGCCTGCTCCGCCGCCGCGTCGAGCGGGGCGAGGAGCCGCCGCTCCCCGAGGTCGAGGAGCGCGTCGGCGTCCATCAGGTCCGCCGCCCGCGCCTTCGCCTCCGCCCGCGCGGCGGCGAGTTCGGGGCGCCCCGAGAGGAAGGCGGAGAGCCCGTCGAGCGCCGCGGCGGCCGCCGCCCTGTCCCGCCCCTCCCGCGCTGCGGCGGCGCGCAGGCGGAGCGCGTCGATCCGGCCGAGGCGGGAGAGGCCGGCGATCTCCCGGAGCGCGACGAGGAGCGCCGCCGCCCCGGCGAGGATCGCGAGCCCGAGCGCGACGCGGCCGAGCCAGAGATTGCGGGCCAGCAGCGCTTCCACCACCTCCACCGCCCAGAGCCCGAGCGCAAATGTCAGGAGCCCGCCGAGCCCGGCCCAGAAGAGACCGGCAAGCGAAAGGCCGCGCCTCCCGGCGCGAAGCGGCGGGGTCGGCGGCGGCGCGTCGTCGACGGGCGGCGCCTCGGCGGCGGAGGCGGGCGCGGGCGGCAGCCGCTCCAATCCCTCCTCGATCAGCTTCGGCCCCCGCCGTCCTGTCGTCTCGCTCATGTCAGCTTGTCCCCGATCAGGAAGTCGAGCGCCCGGTCGAGCCGGATATGCGGCAGCCCCTCCCCCGCCGTGAGGCGCGGCGGCCCGAAGGCCATGGCCCGGAACTCCCCGTCGAGCCAGCCGCCCCCCGGCTCCCCCGCGGAGGCGCGGGCGGCGGCGAGGACGGGCGCAGGGTCCCGCGGCAATTCGCCGGGGTCGAGCGCGGCCTCCTTGCCCGTGGCGAGGAGCCGGCCCCTTACGGCGCGCATCCCCTCCGCCTCCTGCTCCACCGTCGCGCGGAGAGCGGCGATGGCCATCGCCCGCGTCTCCGCCCCGCGAAAGGCGGCGCGCGACACGCTGTCGGAAAGGAGCGCGGAGAGGATCGCCGTGAGCCGGTCATGCTCGGAATGATGGAGATGGTCCGCCTTCGTCGCCGCGAAGAGGATCCGGTCGATCCGCGCGCCGAGGATCGAGGCGAGCCAGGAATTGCGCCCCGGCCGGAAGGCGGAAAGCGCCTCGGTCATCGCGCCGGCGAGGTCCGCCACGGCGGCCGGGCCGTCGGAAAGCGCCGTCATCAGGTCCACGAGCACGATCTGCCGGTCGAGCCTCGCGAAGTGATCGCGGAAGAAGGGCTTCGCGACATGGCGGCGATAGGCGTCGAACCGGCGGGCGAACTCCGCGTGGAGCGCATCCCGCCCCGCTTTCGGGGGCAAGGGGCAGAAGGCGAGCGCGGGCGAGCCCTCCATGTCCCCCGGCATCAGGAACCGGCCCGGCGCGAAGCCGGAGAGCCCCGCCTCCCGGCAGGCGCGGAGATAGCCGGTGAAGGCCGCGGCGAGGCGCTGCGCCTCCGCCTCGTCGAAAGGCGCCGCCCCGTCCCGCGCGGCGAGCGCGGCGCGCCATGTGGCGGCGTGCGGCGCGCGCGAGGGCAATGCCGCCGCCGCCAGCGCCTTCGCCGACCATTCGTCGAATTCGGCGTCGAGCAGCCCGAGGTCGAGCAGCCATTCGCCGGGATAGTCCACGATGTCGAGATGGAGCGCGCCCGGCCCCTGGAGCCCTGCGAAGAGCCCTTCGCGCCGGTAGCGAAGGGAAACCCGTATCTGGCTGATCCGCCGCGTGCTTTCCGGCCAGCGTGGCTCCGCGCCTGAAAGCGCGGCGAGATGGTCCTCATAGGCGAAGCGCGGCGTCCCCCGGTCGGGGTGCGGCGTGACGATGGCGGAGAGGAGCCGCCCCTCCGCCTCCGCCCGGAACTGCGTCATCCGCCCCCGGGCGAGGAGGTTGGCGACGAGCGAGGTGATGAACACGGTCTTCCCCGCCCGGCTGAGGCCGGTGACGCCGAGGCGCACGGTGGGTTCGAACAGCATCTCCGCCGCGCCGTCCCTCGCCTCTTCGGCGAGGCGAATGATGTCGTCGGCGATGTCGGTCAGGCGCAAGGCGGCTCCCCCTTCGAAGGCCCTATATGGCGGCCCGGCGCCGGCGGGGGAAGAGACTGTTTCCCGTCCGGCGCCTGACGGGCGGGCGCCTTGGGTCTATATCCCGGAGCGAAGAACAAGGAGACGCATCATGTCCATCCGCCCCGTCGCCCGCACCGCCGCCGGCCAGCGCACGCTGGAAGGCGCCGGCGTGCACCTCTCCCGCGCCTTCGGCTTCGGCGACCCTTCGGAGCTCGACCCGTTCCTGATGCTGGACGATTTCCGGAACGACGACCCGCGGCACTACGAGAAGGGCTTCCCCTGGCACCCCCATCGCGGGATCGAGACGATCACCTATGTCCTCGCCGGCGAGGTCGAGCACGGGGACAGTCTCGGCAACCGCGGCGTGCTCGGCGGCGGCGACGTGCAGTGGATGACCGCGGGGCGCGGGATCATGCATCAGGAGATGCCGCGCGGCGACGCGCTCGGCCGGATGCACGGCTTCCAGCTCTGGGCCAACCTCCCCGCCGCGCAGAAGATGACCGCGCCGCGCTATCAGGACGTGAAGTCCGGCGAGATCCCGACCGTGACGGACGATGACGGCACCGCCGTCCGCGTCGTCTGCGGCGATTTCTGGGGCAAGTCGGGCCCGGTGGACGGGATCGCGGCGGACCCGCGCTTCCTCGACATCTCGATGCCGCCGGGCCTCTCGAAGCGCTTCAAGGTGGAGGTGGACCGCCACGCCTTCGCCTATGTCTTCGCCGGCCGCGCCGATTTCGCCTACGCCTCGAAGCCCTTCGGCGTCCTCGTCGAGAAGGAGGTGAACGGAGAGGAGGTGCATGTGCGGGACATGAGCGGCGACCGCACGCTCGTCGTCTTCGACCGGGGCGACGAGGTCTCCGTGAAGGCCGGGCCGGAAGGCGTGCGCTTCCTCCTCGTCTCCGGCGCGCCGTTGAAGGAGCCCGTCGCCTGGCACGGCCCGATCGTGATGAACACGCGGGAGGAAATCATGCAGGCGGTGAAGGAGCTTCGGAACGGAACCTTCATCCGGGCCTGAAGCGGCTCAGAAGCCGTGAAAGGCGAAGTCTAGCGCGCGGGTGATCTCGTCGAACCGCTCGACGAGCGAGCCGACGGGCCGCCCGAGCGATGAAGCAGGAACAGCGGCGAGGAGATGGGTTTCCATGACCATTTCCTCGCCGTTGACAAGAAAGACCGGGTTCAGCTTCTCGGAGACGAACGCCGCGTCGGCCTTCGGTAGCAGCGGGACCACGATCCGCGTGTTCAGGGCGCTCAGATAATCGTCCTGCACGTCGAGCAGAAAGCCTTCGCCAAAGACGTGCACATCGTATTTCGCCATCAGAACTGGCGAAACCGGGCGAGCGGCAATCCGTTCTTCTCGACCCACTCGTTCGCGCGCGCGATGGCCTCCGCATTCTCCCGCCGCCACGCCTCCCGCGCCGCTTCGCGGAGCCCCGCCTCCGCAGCGGCGCTGAGATTGACGCCGAGCGCCTTCGCCTCCTCGACGAGCGCAGCGTCGAGCGAGAGGTTCACGGCGCGCTTGCGCTGCGGGCGGTCGAGCATCTTGCGTCTCCATCGGTCATGCGCAGAAGATATGCGCAGTCAGACGAACAAGTCCACTGTCTCGAAGGTGCGCACGTCCACGAGGCCTTTGTCGCTGATGCGCAGCTCGGGGATCACGACGAGACCGAGCAGCGAATGCTGCATGACGGCGTTGTTCATCCGGCACCCCGCCGCCGCCATCTCCTCCAGAAGCCGGTCCGCCTTCGCCGCGACGATCTCCGCCCGCTCGACGGACATGAGCCCGGCGACCGGCATCTCGATCAGCGCCTTCTCCTCCCCCTCGCGGAAGAAGGCGATCCCGCCGCCGACCTCGGCAAGCCGGTTCGCCGCCGCCGCCATGTCCGCCGAAGAGGTGCCGACGACGATCATCTGGTGGCTGTCATGCGCCACGGTGGAGGCGAGCGCGCAGGGAACGTCATAGCCGAAGCCGGAGACGAAGGCGTTCACCACCTCCCCCGTCGCCCGGTGCCGCTCCACGAGCGCGATGCGGGCGACGCCGCCCTCCGGCTCTACAAGCCCGTCCCGCACCGGCAAGTCGGCCTCCAGCGCCTTCGTCGGCGCCTGGTTCTCCACCACGCCGATGACGCGGGCGCGGACTGAATTGGCCCCCGCGGGCGCCCTCACCGCGAAATCCGCCGCGCCGAGCGGCCGCGCGAGGCGGACCGTCCCCTTCGCGCTCTCGGGGTATTCATAGGGCGGAATGTCGGCGACGAGCCGCCCCGCCTCCGCCATCAGCCGCCCGCGCGCATAGACGCGGTCGATGGCCAGCGCCGCGAGGTCGGAGACGATCAGGAAATCCGCCCGCCTTCCCGGCGTGATCGAGCCGATCTCCCGCTCCATGCCGAAATGCCAGGCGGCGTTGATCGTGGCCATCTGGATCGCCGTGACGGGGCGGACGCCCTGCTCGATCGCGTGGCGCACCACCCGGTCCATATGCCCCTCGCGGACGAGCGTGCCGGAATGGCTGTCATCGGTGCAGAGCACGAAATGCCGGCTGTCGAGCCCCATCTCGGTGACCGCGCGCACCTGCTGCGCCACGTCATGCCAGGCGGAGCCGAGGCGGAGCATGGCGCGCATCCCCTGCCGGACGCGCGCCGCCGCGTCCTCCGCCCGCGTGCCCTCATGGTCGTCCTCGGCTCCGCCCGCGACATAGGCGTGGAAGGCGCGGCCGAGATCGGGCGCGGCGTAATGCCCGCCGATCACCTTCCCCGCCGCCATCGCGGCGCGGACCTCCCCGGCCATCCGCGGGTCGTTCGCGGCGAGGCCGGGGAAGTTCATCACCTCCCCGAGGCCGACGATGTTCGGCCAGCGGACCATCTCCGCGATCTCCTCCGGCCCGAACTCCGCCCCCGCCGTCTCCAGCCCCGGCGCGGAGGGGACGCAGGAGGGCGCCTGCACGAAGACATTGGCGGGCGCCGCCATCGCCTCGTCATGCATCAGCCGCACGCCCGCGAGGCCGAGAACGTTCGCGATCTCGTGCGGGTCGATGAAGAGCGTCGTCGCGCCATGCGGGAGCACGGCGCGGACGAACTCCGTCACCGTCACCATCCCGCTCTCGACATGCATATGCGCGTCGATCAGGCCCGGAACGAGGAACCGCCCCTCCGCCTCCACAACCTCCGTCTCCGGCCCGACGCAATGCGAAGCGTCCGGCCCGCAATAGGCGAACCGTCCGGCGACAATGGCGACATCCGTATCCGGGATGACCTCGCCCGAATGGACGTTCACCCACCGCCCCCCGCGGATGACGAGATCGGCGGGCGCGCGCCCCGCCGCCACGTCCACAAGGCGCGTCAGGGTTTCGTGGCGGGGGGCGAGGGTCATGGCGCGGTCTCCGTGGCTTTAGCCGAGCATAGGGGAGCGGCGCGTCACTGTGGAGAGGGCGCAGGCGATGCGGCCGGCGGGCGCGCCCCCCCGCCCCGTCATAACGGCGCCGGGATCGCCTCCGGCGTCAGGATCTGCCGCGCGCCCTCCTCGAAGGCGGCGAAGCTCTGGGGCCAGTCCGCCCCCGGCCAGCAGAGCGCCATCGCCCCCTCCGCGGGGCGCCAGGCCGCCGTGTAGAGCGTGCCGAAGCCCGCGGCGAAGGCGGTCGAATAGAGCGGCGGGCGGAGGAACGCGCCGATGAACCGCTCCTCCGTCTCGGGGTGAAGCGTCAGCCGCTGCAGGAGGAACCGCTCCCGCTCCACCGTCGCCGTGAAGCGGGCGTGATGCGCCCATTCCACCCGCTCCTGATGATTGGTGGCGACCGGGGCATGGGTCACCAGCGCCTCCCGATCCGGCGCGAGCCAGACGGTCACGAAGCGCCGCGCGGCGTCCAGCGCGGTGACGTTGTAGCTCATGTGGCAGGGGATGCGCTTCAGCGCCGCGGCCGCCTCCGCCGCATTCTCGCAGGTCTCCAGCACATAGCGGAGGATGAGCGGAACGCCGAACCCCTCCCCGATCTCCCGCCGCCCGCCGAAGGTGAGCGAGACGGCGAGGCCCGCATCGTTCATCCCGTCGATGACGCCGAAGAGCCCGTCCGTCATCGCGATCACGCCGCGCCGCCACCGCGTCTTCAGCAGCACCGCGTCGAAGGCGTGCGGGTTGTAGTCGTAATTCCGGACGAGCAGCGGCGTCTCACCGGGCCATACCGCCTGGCTGCACCCGGCGAGATAGGCGGGCGGGCGTAAGAAGGAGAGGAACCGCGCCGCCGCGTCCCCGCCGCCCGCCAGCTCCGAAAGCTCTTCATGCAGGTCGAGGATTTCCGGCATGTGCCGGCGGATCGCGTTCCGCCCCTCGCGCCATGTCGGCCGCGCCGCGACCCCTTCGCGCCCCCACCAGCGCCGGTAGGCCGGCCAGTATTCCGCGAAGAGCCCGGCCCATTTCGGGCCGGGCTCCGCCTCCTCCACCGCGCGGAAGAGGAGCCGCATCTCACATGATCTTGAAGGCGTGATCCTCCAGCGCCGCCGCCGAGGGCAGCGGGCGGGCGGAGAAGGCCGTCTTGATCCCGTGAATCCACTTCTTCGAACGGTCCGTCAGTTCGAAATTCTTGGTCATCGACCGCCCGCGGGTCACGAGAATGCCGAGGTCCGCGCCCTCATAGCGGAAATCGCCCGGCCGGAGGATGCGGAGGAAGAAGGCCTCGTCCTCGCTCTCCACCGCCCGCCGGTGATAATCGAACCGGTCGAAGACGACGCGCCCGTTCGGCATCATC
Organism: Pikeienuella sp.; assembly: GCF_046290545.1. NCBI lineage: Bacteria > Pseudomonadati > Pseudomonadota > Alphaproteobacteria > Rhodobacterales > Paracoccaceae > Pikeienuella > Pikeienuella sp. Next base: position 93,551 of record NZ_JBKAGV010000016.1, read on the forward strand.
CGGTAGATGCCGGATTGCGGCGCCTGGGTGATGACGTCCACACTGTCATCCGTGTGCTTGATGACCATCTGGGACCATGAATCGATCATGTCCGGGTCGGCCCAGCGGGCGTTCAGCTCCTCCACGTCGAGGCTGAAGGGCTTGCTGCTGAATTCGAGCAGGTGGAAGAGGAAGAGCGGCGCGTCCGCATGGGCGAAGGCGGCGTGGTTCGTCATGGAGGAGGCGCCGGTGATCCGCGGGTTGAGCTCCCCGAGCCAGATGTCGCCGCTCTTCTTCTCGATCAGGAAGTCCAGCTCGAAATAGCCGCGATAGCCCTCCTTCCGCAGCTGCTCCCCGAACTTGAAGGTGAGGTCCCGCGCCATCTTGCGCGTCTTCGGTGGGAAGGCGGTGGAGAAGATTTCATTGCCGCACCAGCCGCCGCGATAGGGCGTGAGGTCGGAAAAGCCGACAAGCTCCGTCATCAGCGGGCCGACGATGGTGCCCTCCGCCGTGGCGCAGGCCTCGATGGCCGAGCCGCGGCAGTCGATCCGCTTCATGATCTTGATCTCGCCCTCGCCGACGATCTCATGCTCGTGCCGGCGGAAATCCGCCTCGGACTTGATGAAGAAGGTCGTGTGCCCGCTGTCGCCGAAGGCGGATTGCAGCACGAGGTCATGCCCGATCCCGGCCTTTTCCGTGATCTCCCGCAGCGCCTCGTAGCTCGGCACTTCGGCGAGCACGTTCGGCACGGAAGGCACGCCCGCCTTGTCGCCCACGCGCACCGTCTCGATCTTGTTGTCCATCTTCGTGCGGAGCTTCGCCTTGGGGAACCAGAGCTCCCCGCCAAGCTCCTTCACCAATTCCTCCGTCTTCTCGTCGAACATGAGGAAGACGAATTTCGGCTTTCCGCCGCGGCGCTTGATGAGGTCCACCACCTCCTTGTGCTGGAGCAGGTAGTTGTTGATGTCCTCGATCGACTGGAACTCGTCATGCGGCGCTTCCGACGGCACAAAGACATTCGGGTGCCGCCCGTCGAAGCAATCCATATAGCAGATGTATTTGAAGTTCTTCACCCATTCGTCCAGCCCGAGCAGGTTGAAGTTGGTCGCCGAGACGAAATAGACCGGGTCGCTGTTGGTGTGAAAGAACCTCCGGATCTCCGAGATGTTATTCAGCTTTTTCTTCGGCATTTTTGTGTCTCCCTGTCTTTTTCGCCGTTTCGCCTGAAGCCGCCGCCAGCGCCGCGTCGGTGAAGACGCGCAGCCCGAGGTCGGGGCGGTAGCCGTGGATTTCGCTCACATCCAGCGCCTTCATGAAGGCCACGATCTCCCGGCTGATCACCTGCCCCGGCACGAGGATGGGGAAGCCGGGCGGATAGGGGATGATGAAGCTGGCCGAGACGAGCATCCGCCCCTCGTCCAGCGCCGCCATCACCGAGCCGTCGAGCGCGAGATAGTCGCAATTCTCCTCGTCATAGGCGAGGAAGAAGGCGCTCCTGATGTCGCCCTCGGGCGTCTCGCCCTCCCGGAAGGCCTCGTGGAAGCGGCTGAAATCCGGCAGAGGCGGCACCAGCTCCACAAGGCTCCGCACCCGGCGCTCGAAGCCGAGCCGTTCCATCTTCGAGGCGTCGTCCAGCCGCTCGTCCAGCTCCTTCGCGATCTCCACCAGCACCTCGATCAGATAGGCGACGGAGGAGCGCGTGGTCCCGATATTCGTCATGAAGAGGACGGTGTTGCGGGAGGTCTTGTTGATCTGGATCCCGTACTTGTCCATCAGGATGCGGGTCTTGAACGTGTCCCCGTCCCATCCCGTGCCGCCGACGGCGAGGGTCACGCGGGTCGGGTCCAGCACGAACTCGTCCCGGCTCCAGATGTCCCACTTGTCGGACCAGCCCTGTTCGGGGTCGTAATAGCTCGTCACGCCGCTTTCCCGATACTCCTCCGGGATCATCTCGCCCGCGGTGAGGATGCGGAAATACTTCTTCAGCAGCGGATGCGTGGCCACCGCGCGGCGGATGCCCATCGCCGCCTCGACCTGGTGCTGCACGAACTCGAAGCCTTCGAGCTCCACCTGCCGGCGCCCGACATCGAGCGAGGCGATGATCTGGTAGTTCGGGGAGGTGGAGGTATGGGTCATGTAGGCTTCGTGGAACGCCTGCTCGACCTCTCCCTTGAAGTCCTGATCGTTGACATGGATCATCGAGCCCTGCCGCAGCGAGGTCAGCGTCTTGTGCGTGGACTGGGTGGCGTAGGCGCGCACCCGCGCGTCCGGCGGCGGGATGAGCCGCGTCTTGAGCAATGTCTCGCGGTCCGCGCCCTCCAGCGCCTTCTGCTGTTCCGCGAAGGCCTTCGCATGGGCCGCCGAGCGCAGCTTCTCCCGCAGCGCGCCGGCGACATGCATCGCCGTCCGCTGCCGGTAGGTCGGGCTGAAGCGGGCGAAGGCGAACCACGCCTCGTCCCAGAGGAAGACGAGGTCCTTCTTGATCGCGAGGCATTCCTCCATCACCCGTTCGACATTGTAGACGAGCCCGTCGAACGTGCAGTTGGTGAGGAGGATCATCCGCACCTTGTGGAGCTTGCCCGCCGCCTTCAGGTCAAGCAGCTTCTCCTTGATCTCGCGGATCGGCACGGCGCCGTACATCGAATACTCGTGCAGGGGATAGGACTCGGTGTAGACGACATTGGCCCCCGCCAGCACCATCCCGTAATGGTGGGATTTGTGGCAGTCCCGGTCCACCAGCACGATGTCGCCGGGGCGGATCAGCGCCTGCACCACGATCTTGTTGCAGGTCGAGGTGCCGTTGGTCGCGAAGAAGGTCTGCTTCGCCCCGAAGGCCCGTGCGGCGTATTCCTGCGCCTCCTTGATCGGCCCGCGCGGCTCCAGCAGGCTGTCGAGCCCGCCCGAAGTCGCCGAGGTCTCCGCGAGGAAGATGTTGGGGCCATAGAACTCCCCCATGTCCTGGATCCAGTGCGAGCGGGTGATCGACTTGCCGCGGCTGATCGGCATGGCGTGGAAGACGCCGGTCGGCTGCTTCGAATACTCCTTCAGCGCCGTGAAGAACGGCGTCTTGTGGCGCTTCGCGACGCCGCGGAGGATGTTGAGGTGCAGCTCCAGAAAGTCTTCCTGATTGTAGAAGACGCGGCGGCACCCCCCGAGGTCGAGCCCGGCGATGTCCTCCGCCGAACGGTCCGTGATGAGGTATGCGTCGAGTTCGGGGCGGACCTTGGCGATCAGCCGGCAGCATTCCGGCCCGTAATGCGAGGGCTCCAGCGCGTCCACATCCTCCTCCTCGCCCAGCCGGTTGAGATAGGCGTTGAGGATCGGCAGCTTGTTTGCGGATTTCAGCTTCAGCCCGGGGCGGACGACGACGGCCTGAACGTTGTGATTGAAGAGAATGCCGATCAGCGCATCCTCGAGGCTCGGCAGGATCACCGGCTCGTAGACGAAGGCGTCCTCCGGCCGGCGCATGGCGAGGAGGGAGGCGCGGAGCCAGCGTTCCTGCGCATCCGTCACGTTGTCGACGATCAGCACCTCGAAATAGGGCCGGCCAAGCGCCCGCGCGCCGGGGGAGAGCGTGTCGTCCTCGATATCCTCCGCCTCGTTCTCCGCCGTCATGAGCGGAACGTGCCGGCGGCGATAGGCGCCGGTGGCGAGCGCGCGGGCGACGCGGCGGGCGGCGAAGGCGAATTCGGGGATCTGCCGCCCGTCCAGCATCCGCTTCAGATGGGCGAAGGCGGCGTGGCCGGGAAAGGCCCAGTAGCGCTCGATCGGGCCGAGAGCGGCGAGCAGCGTCTCCGCCTCCGCCACCAGCTTCGCCCCCTTCCGGCCCTGCGGCCCGTGGCGCGTGAGCGCCTCTGCCGTTTCCCGCAGGGCGCTCCACCGGTCTGCGCGGAGCTGCGTGGCGCTGAAATAGTCCCCGATGGAGGGCAGCTTCGGCTCGGGCGCGGCGATGTTCATGTCATTCTCCTCGCCCGGACCTCCGGGCTGCAGTCTATCCCTGGCCGCCCTTCAGGAGGGCGAGCGGGGTCAGCGGCGCGACCGGCGCCTCGTAGGCGTTGAGCGGCGCGCGCGGGTCGGGCGGCGCCATGCCGGCGCGCGAACCCTTCTGCGGGAGTTCGAGCGGCCCGAGCGTGTGGAGCCAGGCGTCGGCGCCGGAGGCCCGGTCATAGATCGGGAAATCGGCGGAGCGGTCCCGCCAGCTCTTCAGCACCTGCCCGAGCCCCTTGAGCCCGGTCTCGCGCTGGCGGCGCACGAGGTCGAAATCGACCTCGATGGGGAACATGTCCTCCTGCCCCGCGGATTGATGCAGGACCGTCGCCGCCGGATCGACGACGAGCGAGCGCCCGACGCCGCCGGCGGCCAGCCCGTTCACGTCGAAGACATAGCACTGGAACTGCGCCGCCGTGGCGCGCGCGATGGCGATCTCCGCGTCCCGGTCCGTCGTCCCGGTCAGCACCGGATGCAGCAGCACCTCGACGCCCTGCGCCGTCAGGTGGCGCGTCGTCTCCGGGAACCAGATGTCATAGCAGATCGAGAGCCCGAACCGCCCCGCGCCCGGCACGTCGAAGACGCAGAACTCGGTCCCGGCGTCCACATTCGCCTCATAGGGCCGGAACGGAAACATCTTCGCATATTTCGCGACGATCTCGCCCTCGGGGTTGATGACGACGGAGGTGTTGCGGATGCGTCCGTCCTCCAGCTTCTCGAACATCGAGCCGGGGATGAGCCAGATCCCGTGCCGCCGCGCGTCATGCTGGAACTGGTCGATCACGTCGTTCGGGAAAGGCTGGGCGAAGCGGTCCAGCGGGCCATAGGGCGCAAGCTCGGAAAAGAGCGCCATCTGCACCCAGGGAAAGCGGGCCATCAGCACGTCGATGCGGTGGCGCATCGCCTCCACGTTGGAATGGAGGGCCGCAACGTGCATCTGCACGCCGGCGATGGCGAAAGGGGTCATTCTCGGTCCGGCTCCTGTCTCGGTCTCGGTTCGTCGATTATGACCATTCGCAGATGCGGCGCCAGCCCGGCTTCAGCGGATCACGAGAACGGGGATCGGGGAGTGCCGCACCACCCGTTCCGCGTGGCTGCCGATGAAGAAGGAGCGGAGCTCGCTCGGCTTGTGCGACGCCATGACGATCAGGTCGGCCCCGATGCGGCTCGCGGCGTCGAGGATCGCGCGGTCGATATCCCCGAAGGCGACATGCGCGGCCGCCCCCGGCGCGCGCTCCGCCCCGAAGGCGTCGAGCCGCGCCTTCAGCCCGGCCCGCGCCTTCGCCTCGAAATCCGGCGGAAAGTAGGAAGAGACGGCGGATTCGCCGAAATCCGGCGCGACGCTCAGAAGATGCAGCGCGCCGCCGAAGCCGAGCGCCGCCGGCAGCGCCTTCTCCCAGGAGGCGTCATGGCCGAGGTCCACCGGCAAAAGGATCGTGGAGAACATCTTCGCCTCCTCTCAGGCCGTGGCGGGCGCGGGCGCGGCTCCGGCGCGCCGACGCTGCATGAGGACGACCAGCGCGAGCAGCGCCAGCGCCGGGATGAACATGAAATATTTCGAAGGCTGCGGCGCCGGGGCGAGGACGCGGGTGATCTGCTGGTCCCAGTCGAGCCCCGCCTCCTGCGCCTTCGAGCCGAAGGCGACATTGTCGATCGTCGTCGTCTCGCCGTCGATGATGTATTCGAGCCCGGCGGCGGTGAGCCGGTCCGCCCCCGTCGCGCCCTCGCCGAGCGGCAGGAGCGCGGTGAAGGTCACCGGGTCGCCGACGGCGTTCAGCCCGTTCACCTCCAGCCGAAGCTCCGCGCCGGGCGGCGCATTCCCCGCCGCCGCCTCGATCTCGGCCGGCGCGCTCTCCGTGAAGGGCGGGGCGACCATGTCCATCCAGTATCCCGGCCGGAACAGCGTGAAGGCGATGAGGAGGAGGGCGACCGTCTCGTGAATCCGGTTCCGCGCAAGGAACCAGCCCTGCGTCGCCGCCGCGAAGAGCAGCATCGCCGTCGTCGCGACAAGGAAGACGAATATCCCCTGCGCCCATGTCACGTCGATCAGCAGGAGCTCCGTGTTGAAGACGAAGAGGAACGGCAGCGCCGCCGTCCTCAGCGAATAGAAGAAGGCGACGACGCCGGTGCGGATCGGGTCCCCGCCCGAAACCGCCGCCGCCGCGAAGCTGGCGAGGCCGACGGGCGGCGTCACATCCGCCATGATCCCGAAATAGAAGACGAAGAGATGAACCGCGATCAGCGGCACGATCAGCCCGTTCTGCTGCCCGAGCGTCACGATCACCGGCGCGAGCAGGGCCGAGACGACGATGTAGTTCGCCGTCGTCGGCAGCCCCATGCCGAGGATGAGGGAGAGTACGGCGGTCAGCAGCAGGATCGCCATGATGTTCCCGCCGGAGAGAACCTCCACCACGTCGGCGAGGGAGGAGCCGACGCCCGTCTGGCTCACCGCGCCGACGATGATCCCGGCCGTCGCCGTGGCGATGCCGATGCCGATCATGTTCCGCGCCCCGGCGATCAATCCCTCGATCAGGTCGCGGACGCCCTGCGCCACGTCCTTCGCGAAATCGCTCTCCCCGCGGAAGATCGCCATGAGCGGGCGCTGCGTGACGAGGATGAAGATCATGTAGGAAGCCGCCCAGAAGGCGGAGAGCCCCGGCGAGAGCCGGTCCACCATCAGCGCCCAGACGAGGACGATGACGGGCAGGAGGAAATGGAGGCCCGAGCGGATCGTCGGCCCCGGCAGCGGCAGCGTCTGCACCGGCGCGTTCGGATCGTCGAGCTTCAGCGGCGCCTCCCGCGAGGCGACCCAGAGCAGCCCGGCATAGGCCGCCGTCAGCAGCGCGAAGACGACATATCCGGCGGCGGCCCCGAAGGCGGGCCGCATCCATCCCATGCCGTAATAGACCCCGAAGGAGAGCGCGCAGATGAGCGCGACCGTGAAGGCGATCCCGATCAGCCGCTGCACGATGGGCTTGGGCTCATAGGCCCGCGGCAGCCCCTGCATCCCCGCCTTCATGGCTTCGAGATGCACGATGTAGACGAGCGCGATGTAGGAGATCGTCGCCGGCAGGAAGGCGTGCTTCACCACGTCGAAATACGGGATGCCGACATATTCGACCATGAGGAACGCCGCGGCCCCCATGACCGGCGGCATGATCTGCCCGTTGACGGAGGACGCGACCTCGACAGCCCCGGCCTTCTCCGAGGAGAACCCGACCTTCTTCATCAGCGGGATGGTGAAGGTCCCGGTCGTCACGACGTTCGCGATGGAGGAGCCGGAGATCAGGCCCGTCATTGCGGAGGAAACGACGGCGGCCTTCGCGGGCCCGCCGCGCATGTGCCCCATCAGCGAAAACGCCACCTGGATGAAGTAGTTGCCGGCCCCCGCCTTGTCCAGGAGCGAGCCAAAAAGCACGAAGAGGAAGACGAAGGAGGTGGAGACGCCGAGCGCGATGCCGAAAACGCCCTCCGTCGTGATCCACTGGTGGTTCACGACCTCGGAAAGCGAGTTGCCCTTGTGCGCGATGATCCCCGGCATCAGCGGCCCGAGGAACGTATAGGCGAGGAAGACGGAGGCGACGATCATCAGCGCCGGGCCGAGCGCGCGGCGCGTGGCTTCGAGAAGAACGAACAGGCCGATCACCGCGACGATGAAGTCCTGCTGGATCGGCGCGCCGACGCGCTTCGCGATCTCGTTGTAATAGACAAAGATGTAGAGCGAGGCCGCCGCGCCGATCAGCGCGAGCGCCCATTCCCAGGGGGGAATCCGGTCCCGCGGGGAGCCGAGCAGGATCATCACGATCAGGAGCCCGGCGACGACCGGAATCCACCAGGTCTCCGTCCCCTCCTTCGCGCCGAACATGAAGAGGAAGGCGAGCAGCGCCGGAACGCCGAGCCCCAGCACGAGCTGCGCCGGCGTCCGCGCCGCCGGATAGGCGGCGAAGGCGAGGAAGAGCGCGAAGGCGAGGTGGAAGGCGCGGGCGTCGGTGTCGTTGAAGACGCCGAACCCGACCATGAAGGGGATGGGCGAGGCGATCCAGAGCTGGAAGAGCGACCAGGCGAGCGCGACGGCGAGGATCAGCCAGCCCGCGGGCCCTGTCGGATTGCGCCCGCCCGTGTCGGAGGACGCGACGAGTTCGTCGAGCTCCGCCTGGCTTAGGCCCTGGCCCGCGCTCTTCTCGTTCATGGGATGCTCCTGTCGGATGCGCGCCCGTGCCTGGTGCGGCGGGTCATTTCTTGGCCGGGCCCCGCAAGGCCCGGCGCGTCGTCAGGCGCGGCTCACATCCAGCCGCGCTCCTTGTAGTACTTCTCCGCGCCCGGATGGAGCGGGGCGGAGAGGCCGCCGGAGATCATCTCGGCCTCGGTCAGGTTCGCGAAGGCCGGGTGCAGGCCCTTGAACCGCTCGAAGTTTTCGAAGACGGCCTTCACGACCGTATAGACCACGTCGTCCGCCACATCCGCGGAGGTGACGAAGGTCGCCTTCACGCCGAAGGTCTCCACGTCCGCATCCGTTCCCGCATACATCCCGCCGGGGATCGTCGCCTTGGCGTAGAAGGAGTTGTCCGCGACGAGCTTGTCGACGCCCGCGCCGGTCACGGGGATGAGCTTCGCCTCGACGGTGGAGGTCGCCTCCTGGATCGAGCCGTTCGGGTGGCCGACCGTGTAGATGATCGCATCCACCTTGTTGTCGCCGAGCGCGGCGGACTGTTCCGCCGGCTTCAGCTCGGAGGCGAGGGCGAAATCGTCCATTGACCAGCCGAGCGCCTCCAGCACCACCTCCATCGTCGCCCGCTGGCCGGAGCCCGGGTTGCCGACATTGACGCGCTTGCCCTTCAGGTCGTCGAAGGACGAAACCCCGCTGTCCGCCCGCGCCACCACGGTGAACGGCTCCGGATGGACGGAGAAGACGGCGCGGAGATTGTCGAACTTGTTGTCGCCCGAGAAATCCTTGGAGCCGTTATAGGCGTGGAACTGCCAGTCGGACTGGGCGACGCCCATGTCCATGTCCCCGGCCTTGATCGCGTTGATGTTGGCGATGGAGCCGCCGGTGGAGGGGGCGGTGCACTTCAGGTTGTGATCCGCCGTGCCGCGGTTCACGAGCCGGCAGATCGACTGCCCGACGACGTAGTAGACGCCAGTCTGCCCGCCCGTCCCGATGGTGATGAACCGCTCCTGCGCAATCGCGCCGCCCGTGGCGAAGGTCAGCGCCGTCGCTGCGGCTGCGGTGAGATTCATGAGCTTCATAGGCTTCTCCCGTTATCGGTTTCTTGGGATACCGCCCGCCCCGCGAGCCGGGGCGTGACGCGAATTCTTAACAAAAGCCTAGGCCGATGTGCAGAAAGACGCAACCGCCGCGCGAATCCGGCTCAGATCGCGGCGTCGATCGCCCCGGCGAGGCGGTCGACGAGCATGTCCAGCTCGTCCTCGGAGATGATGAATGGCGGCGCCAGAAGGACATGGTCGCCCGTCCGCCCGTCGATGGTCCCGGCCATCGGATAGCAGATCAGCCCCGCCTCGAAGGCCGCGGCCTTCACCTTCGCGGCGACCTTGCGCGAAGGGTCGAAGGGCGCCTTCGTCTCCCGGTCCGCCACCAGCTCGACCCCGCGGAAGAGGCCGCGCCCGCGGAGATCGCCGACATGCGGATGCTGGCCGAGCCGCGCCTCCAGCCGCGCCGCCAGCGCCTCCCCCATCGCGGCGGAGCGGGCGACAAGCCCGCGCGCCTTCAGCGCCTTCAGGACCGCGAGCCCCGCCGCCGTCGCCGCCGGATGGCCGATATAGGTATGCCCGTGCTGGAAGAAGCCGGAGCCGCCCTCGATGGCCTCATAGATCGCGCCCGAGCAGAGCATGGCGCCGATCGGCTGATACCCCGCCCCGAGCCCCTTCGCGATGCAGAGGATGTCGGGCGCCACGCCGTCCTGCTCGCAGGCGAAGAGCGAGCCGGTGCGCCCCATCCCGCACATCACCTCGTCGAGGATGAGGAGCACGCCATAGCGGTCGCAAATCTCCCGGATGCGGCGGAAATAGCCGGGAACGGCGGGCACGGCCCCCGCCGTCGCGCCCACCACGGGCTCCGCCATGAAGGCCATCACGCTCTCCGGCCCGAGCCGGAGGATCTCCGCCTCCAGCGCGTCGGCGGCGCGGCGGCCATACTCCTCCGCGCTCTCGTCGTCCCGCCGCAGGCGATATTCATAGCAGGGCTCGATATGGGAGACGTCGAGGAGGAGCGGCCCGAACTGCGCCCGCCGCCATTCGTTCCCCCCGGCGGAAAGCGCGCCGATCGTGTTGCCGTGATAGCTCTGCTTCCGGGCGATGAGCCGCCCGCGCTGCGGCTGGCCGGTCTCGACGAAATATTGCCGCGCGAGCTTGATCGCCGCCTCCGTCGCCTCCGACCCGCCGGAGACGAAATAGACCCGGTCGAGCCCCGCCGGCGCCTCCGCGATCAGAAGGTCCGCCAGCGCCTCCGCCGGCTCCGAGGTGAAGAAGCCTGTATGCGCGAAGGCCAGCCGGTCCAGCTGGTCCTTCACCGCCGCGATCACCTCCCGGTCCCCGTGCCCGAGGCAGGAGACGGCGGCCCCCCCCGACCCGTCGAGATAACGCCTGCCCGCCGCATCGACCAGCCAGCACCCCTCCCCGCCCACGGCGACGGGCGGGGCCGATTTCGTGTGTCGCGGAAAGACATGGGACATGACGCGCTCCTCCTCGGCCCAGCCTGGCCGCGAGTTCCCGGAAGGGCGTTCGCCCGGACGAAAGGCGAAGGGCCGCCCGGCGCGAAGTGTGGTCCTGATCGGTTGAATCCGTCAAGCGGGGGGGGAACAGTGGGGCTTCCGGCTCCGGATGTTGGGCGGGAACTGCCTTGGGCCAGGTCCCGCGGGAGCGTTTGGATGGGAAGGAGGGCGCGAGGCGGCGGCAAGCCTGACTGCGGTCTGGCGGGCGAGTCGCGACGGGGTGCCGACGTGTTGCGCGGAGGGATGGCGGTGAGGGGTGGATGAATTCGCCCTATGGCGGCTGACAGCACAAAATGATAGCACACTGCACCTGCGTCGGGGATTTCTCCCTTTTGTTCTGTTTATGGCCTCCGGAAAAGGGCTGAAGGGTCTGGTCATGGGCAATGAGCGGTCGATCGACTGGCGTTCTGCGATAAGAGCAGGTGTATACCCTGTTGCATTTACCGCGAAAATGGCAGGGCTGCCTGCATCGACGGTTACTTCATGGTTCCGAAAGACAGGCGGTGGCCGTCTGCCTCCGGCGATTTTGACGCCGTTCGACGAAATGGACGGCCCACTACTTGTGCCCTTTCTGGGGCTCGTAGAAGCACGTTTCGTGGCTCATTTCCGTATGCATGGCCTCTCGCTGCAAACCATTCGAAAGGTCGCGGGCAAACTTCGTGCCGATTACCACTTCGATCATCCTTTCGCTAAGGGCCGATTCAGGACGGACGGAAAAAATGTAATGATGGAGTTTGCTGCAGATGACGGCGAGCGTCGACTACTGGACATTATGACAGATGAGCTTGCGTTCCCATCGGTAGTTGAGCCATCGCTCTTTGACACCGTTGTTTATATCGAGGATGTTGCAGCAACTCTGCATCCGCTTGGTGAATTTCCTCGCGTAGTTATCGATCCGCGCTTTGCTTTCGGCCGTCCTGTTGTTGAGAACGGACATGTGCCAACAGAGACGCTAGCGGCTGCTTTCCTTGCCGAGGGCAATGTAGAAGCCGTAGCAGACTGGCATGGGACCGATGTTGAATCAGTTACGCAGGCAATAGGTTTTGAACAGAGAATAGCAGCGTGAAAATAAAATTTGATGAAAACATCTCTGAGCACATAGTTTATGCGCTCCGTTCATTGGAGCGAGAACCATCAATCGAGATTCGCTCCGTCAAGGAAGACTACGGGGCTGGCCTTGATGATCCGGCATGGATGTTTCAATTTCGGGACGAAGGCGGGACCGCGATGATCTCAGGCGATCATCGTATCCTACAAAAACCAGTCAATCTTCGTGCGTATACTGAATCTGGTCTGATTTCTATTTGGCCGCCTACCGGTTGGCCTGAATTGAAACGTTGGGGTCAGGCAGCATTAATATGTCGATGGTGGCCCGCAATTAAGGCGAGGATTGCTTCTTCTGCATCGGGCCAACGCTGGAGACTTCCGATGCAATGGACGCCATCGAGTGAAGCATTCAAGGAACTACGTGACCCCCGGATAGACTAGAATCTTTTCGCTCTGGTTCATTCTCATCTTTCGCTCGGGTCCTTCAGACAGGCCCCCAGATTAAACCGTTGCACTCGACCTTCAGAGCGCGCTTTCCGATCAGTTTCAGCGTCGCCCTCTTGGAACTGCCCCCCACCCCAACCGCCCCTGCCCATCCACCACCCTCCCCCTTGCGCCCATCACCTCCCCCAAACCCAAAGCACAACGCCCCCATCCCGCCCCGTCGCCCCCCTTCGCGAACGAAGGCCATCATCCCGTCCCTCGCGGCCCCCCCGCCCGCCAGCCAGCGCCCGCGGCCCGCCCCCCCCCCCGCCAACCTCCCCAACCGCCACCCCCGGCGGCGAGCGCGCTCCGGCGCAACCCTCCCGCCAACGCGGCCGGGTCGTCGCGTCGAGATCGGGCCGCGGAGCCTCACGCAGCGCCCGCGCGCCGCACACACTTTTCGATTACGTCTAAAAAACAAACACGTAACCCCATGCTCCCCGTCGCCGCACACCCCGCCCCCGCCCCCGTCTTGCCCCTCCGCTCCTCCGGCCCCATCTCCCGCGCATGAGACACGCCCTGATCCTTCTCGCCGCCCTCCTCCCCCTCCCGGCCGCCGCCGAGACCTTCGAGACCTCGGCCGGCCCGGTGGAGGTCACGGAGGCCGTCCCCGGCCTCGACCAGCCCTGGGGCTTCGCCTTCCTCCCCGATTTCGCGGAGACCGGGGCGATCCTCATCACGGAGAAGCCGGGCGCCCTCCGCCTCTGGGAAAACGGCCGCCTCTCCCCCCCGCTCGAAGGCGCCCCGGAGGTGCGGGACAGCGGGCAGGGCGGGCTGCTGGACGTGGCGCTGGCGCATGACTTCGCGGAGAGCGGGGTGGTCTTCCTCTCCTATGCCGGGGCGGACGGCGTCTTTTCCGGCCGCACCGAGGTCGCCCGCGCCCGCCTCGTCCGCGGGCCGGAGCCGCTTCTGGAGGATCTGACCGTGATCTTCCGCATGGAGCCCTCCGGCGCCGGCGGCCGCCATTTCGGCTCCCGCATCGTGCCGATGCCGGACGGCTCCCTCTTCGTCACCCTCGGGGACCGGGGCGACGACGAGCAGGCGCAGAACCTCGCCGCCCATCACGGCTCCGTCCTCCGCATCATGGCGGACGGCTCCCCATACCCCGGCAACCCCTTCCTCGGGCGGGAGGACGCGCAGCCCGAAATCTGGTCATACGGCCACCGCAACCCGCAGGGCGCCGCGCTCGACGAGGCGGGAAGGCTCTGGACGGTGGAGCACGGCGCCCGCGGCGGCGACGAAATCAACCGGCCCGAGGCGGGGGTGAACCACGGCTGGCCCGTCATCTCCTATGGCCGGCAATATTCCGGCGGCAAGATCGGCGAGGGAACGGCGAAGGAGGGCATGGCCCAGCCCGTCTTCTACTGGGACCCGTCCATCGCCCCCTCCGGCCTCGCGATCTATCGCGGCGATCTCTTCCCCGGCTGGAAGGGCGATCTCTTCGTCGGCGCGCTGAAGGATCAGCTCCTCTCCCGCCTCGAGCGGGAGGGAGACGAGATCGTCGGGGAGGAACGGCTCTTCGCCGATGTCTTCGGCCGCATCCGCGACGTCCGCGAGGCGCCGGACGGTTCGATCTGGTTCGCGACGGACGACAGCCCCGGCGCGCTCTGGCGCATGGCCCCCGCCCCATAGCTTCCCCCCTCCGCCCTCTCGTGCTAGCCAAGCCCGAAGGAAAGAGCCTGGGGGAAATGCCGATGGCCACATACGCGCAGATGGTCGCCCAAGACCTCGTCGAGGGGCGGCCCTTCCGCCCGATGGAGGATCAGGGCGCGCCCATCGAAGCCGGCTACGCCGCGCAGTTCGAGATGGCGCCGATCGTCGCCGCCGCGAAGGGCGGAATCGGCGGGCGGAAGATCGGCTGGAACCTCCCCGCGCTGATGGAGAAGATGGGGGTGAAGGCCCCCATCGTCGGCCATGTCTTCGCGGACGATATCTGCCGCGGCGACGCGAACCTGAAGCTGGCCGATTTCCGGAACTTCATGATGGAGCCCGAAATCTGCGCCATCCTCGCCGTCGACCTCGCGCCGAGAGCGGGGGGCTGGACGCGGGAAAGCGCGGCGGAGGCCGTCGCCCGCTTCACCGTCGCCTTCGAGCTGCTGGACCGGCGCGACGGCTCGCCCGCCCACCCCGCCTCCGTCGTCGCCAACAACATCTTCAACGCCGGCCTCTGCTATGACGTGGAGAACGGCCTCCGGCCCGAGGCGCTGGACCCGGCCGCGCTCCGCACCGTGGTGGAGCATGACGGCGAGGTGATCCTCGACGCGAAGGGCGCCGCCCCGCAGCATCCGCTCGACGCCGTGGCCTTCATGGCCAACCTCTTCAACGCCCACGGCGTGACGCCGAAGGCCGGAGAGGTCCTCCTCTGCGGCTCGCACATGCCGCTCCACCCGGTCGATCATCCGGGGCGGTTCACCATGCGGATCGAAGGATTGGGCGAGGTCTGCTTCAAGCTGGGCTAGAGCGCCTGCCCGCCAAGCTGCGCCCGCTGCACATAGGTCTGCACCAGCATCCGCACCGCGTCGGAGCGCATCCGGTAGGTCTCGATCCCGATTTCCGCCGCGCCGGTTCGCCGCGTCAGCCCCTCCCGCGCTCCGGCGAGGAGCGCCATGCGCCGCTCCGCGGACCGCGCCGCCTCCGCCGCGCGCAGGTCGAATTCCTGCTGGCTGCCGACGAGCAGAACCCGTCCGCGGCCGGTGCGGATCGGCGTGATCGACAGGAAATTGTGGAACGGCGAGCCATCCTTCCGGTAGTTGAGGAGGCAGACTTCCGCCGGCTTGCCTTCGCCGAGCGAAGCGGAAAGGCGGGCGACCTCATCCCTGTCCGTCCCCTCCCCCTGCAGGAAGCGGCAGTTCCGCCCCTCCGCCTCCTCCGCCTTGTAACCCGTCAGCGCCTCGAAATGCGGGTTGGCGTATAGGATCGGGCAATCCTCCGCCGCCGGGTCCGCGAGGGTGACGGCGACGGGCCAGGAGGAGAGCTGCGCTGTCACCATGTCGAGCATGTTCCGCTCCGTGGAAGTGGCGTTCATTATCTTGAACGCGCGTCACGAAAAAGCAAACCGCCCGTACGGAAGGGTGAGGAAGCGTTAACGGTCAGACAACCCCGATCTCCGCCAGCGCGCGGCGGATCTCCTCCGGAAGCGAATCGGAGGGATCGAACGCGCCCGCATCCGCCGGCGCCTCCGCCGCCTCGAGATAGCGCCAGCCCTGAAAGGGGCGGCGCGGCGCAGGGCGGGTGCGGACAAGCCGCCGGTCCAGCACGATTGCGCAGCGCGCGACCCCGTCCGCCCCCGTCACCGGCTCCAGCCCGATGATCCGCTGGCGGCAGAGCAGTGCGCCCTTCATCGCCCAGTAGAGCGAGCCGCCCGCCAGAATCTCCTCCGCCCGCTTTGGCCGCGTGCGGGTCACATGGATGACGCCGCCCCACTGGTCGGGGCGGCTTTCCTGCCAGGCGAAAAGATCCTCGGGGCCATCGGCGCCGACGCAAAGTTTCTGTAGATGGAGCACGCTTGCCGAACCGCCTCTCTGTTCTTATTATGTTCGGCCCGACGGGAGATCACGGATGACAGCCTTCGCCGCCCCCATCGCCGAGCAGATCTGGGACATGAAATACCGGCTGAAAACGCCGGAGGGAACGCCCGTGGACGAGACGGTGGCGGACACATGGTCGCGAATCGCCCGCGCCCTCGCCGCGGCGGAGGCGGAGCCGGCGAAATGGGAGCCGGAATTCCGCGCCGCGCTGGAAGGATTCCGCTTCCTCCCCGCCGGCCGGATCGTCGCCGGCGCCGGCGCGGCGCGGGACGTGACGCTCTTCAACTGCTTCGTCATGGGCAAGGTGCCGGACACGATGGCCGGCATCTTCGACGCGCTGAAGGAAGCCGCGCTGACGATGCAGCAGGGCGGCGGCATCGGCTACGACTTCTCCACGCTCCGCCCGAAGGGCGCGCCGGTGAAGGGCGTGGGGGCGGACGCCTCCGGCCCCCTCTCCTTCATGGACGTGTGGGATGCGATGTGCCGCACCATCATGTCCGCCGGCTCCCGCCGCGGCGCGATGATGGCGGTGATGCGCTGCGACCATCCGGACATCGAGGCCTTCATCGACGCGAAGCGGGACCCTGCGCGCCTTCGCATGTTCAACCTCTCCGTCCTGGCGACGGACGATTTCATGGACGCGGTGAAGGCCGACCTGCCCTGGGATCTCGTCTTCGGCGGCCGCGTCTTCCGCACCCTGCCCGCCCGCGCCTTGTGGGACCGGATCATGCGCGCGACCTATGACGTGGCCGAGCCCGGCGTGATCTTCATCGACCGGATCAACCGGCGGAACCCCCTCAATTATGTCGAGACGATCGCGGCGACGAACCCGTGCGGGGAGCAGCCGCTGCCGCCCTACGGCGCCTGCCTCCTCGGCTCGGTGAACCTCGCGGCGCTGGTCAAGGCGCCGTTCGAGGCCGATGCGCGGCTCGACGAGGCGGCGCTCGCCCGCCTTGTCGCCACAGCCGTGCGGATGATGGACAACGTGGTGGACGTCTCCCGCTTTCCGCTGCCGCAGCAGGAGGAAGAGGCGCGGGCGAAGCGGCGGATCGGCCTCGGCGTCACCGGCCTTGCGGATGCGCTGGCGATGGTCGGCCTCCGCTACGGGAGCGAGGAAGCGGCGGCGGAGACGGGGCGCTGGATGAAGGCGATCCAGCGCGAGGCCTTCCTCGCATCTGCGCGCCTCGCCGCGGAGAAGGGGCCCTTCCCCCTCTTCGACCGGGAGAAATACCTCGCCACGGAAACAATCTCCGCCCTCGACGAGGACGTGAAGGCGGAGATCGCGGCGCATGGCGTCCGCAACGCGCTCCTCACCTCCATCGCGCCGACGGGCACGATCTCCCTCCTCGCCGGCAACGTCTCCTCCGGCATCGAACCCGTCTTCGCCCTTTCCTACACCCGCAAGGTGCTGCTGCCGGATGGCGGGCGGCGGGAGGAGCTGGTGGAGGATTTCGCCGTCCGCCTCTGGCGGGAGAAGAACGGCGCCGCCCCCCTGCCCGATCACTTCGTCACCGCGCAGGAGCTGACGCCGGAAGAGCATGTGCGGATGCAGGCCGCCGCGCAGCCCTATGTCGAAAGCTCGATCTCCAAGACGATCAACTGCCCCGCCGACATCGCCTTCGAGGATTTCCAGGCCGTCTATCGCCTCGCCTATGAGAGCGGGCTGAAGGGCTGCACGACCTACCGGCCCAACGAGGTGACGGGCTCCGTCCTCTCCGTCGAGGCGCCGGCCGCCGAGAAGGTGGAGGCGGTGGCGGAGAGCGAGGCGCCGACCCCGCATGCGACGGGCGAGGTCGTCTACATGTCCCGCCCGCTCGACCGGCCGGAAAGCCTCGACGGCGCGACCTACAAGCTGAAATGGCCGGAAAGCGAGCACGCCATCTACATCACCATCAACGACGTGGTGATCGGCGGGCGGCGGCGGCCCTTCGAGGTCTTCATCAACTCGAAGAACATGGAGCATTTCGCCTGGACGGTCGCGCTGACGCGGATGATCTCCGCCGTCTTCCGCCGCGGCGGGGACGTGAGCTTCGTCGTCGAGGAGCTGAAGGCGGTGTTCGACCCGCGCGGCGGCGCCTGGATGGAGGGCCGCTACGTCCCCTCCATCCTCGCGGCCATCGGCGGCGTGATCGAGCGGCATCTGGTGGAGACCGGCTTCATCGCCGGGGAGGGGCTCGGCCTGAAGGCCGACCCGGAGGCGCAGCGCCTCGCTGTGGGCGACCGCCCCGCCGGCCCCGCCTGCCCCGCCTGCGGCGCGCGGGGGATGCGCATGGTCGAAGGGTGCATGACCTGCGGGAGCTGCGGGCATTCGAAATGCGGGTGAAAGAACGCTTCTGATTGACCGATCTTGATTTCGGAGCCGGAGGCGTTCCTTGGGACATTTCGAAGCCATCCAGGACATTGCGCAATGGCTACACGAGAAGTCCTCCGGCACGTCGCCCTTCTCCAGCTATGAAACCAGAGGCCTCCCGCCTTCGCTGGTCGAGCTTGTGCGAGACTATCAGGACGAAGGGCTTGCGGCTGACGTCGCGCTTGTTCGCAGTGGTGGGAAAGCGTCGAGCCGCCTCCGGCGGCTCGAGAAACTTGTCGCCTCTTCATCGGACGCGCCACGCTACTACATCTATCGCGGTCTCCGGCTGGATGGAGTCGTGGTGGATATGCGGTCCATACTCGAAGAACCGACGATCAACAGCTGGAGCCTGTTCCCGGGTGTTGCGCTCGCGATAGCCCGCGCCCACGGCTCGGGAGAATGCGTGATCGTCAGGGATCGACTGGCGCCGGGAAGCGCCGCCTTCTACGTCGACGACTACGAACACGAGGTCTTGAGGCCTGCGCTCTCGGTCGAAACCCGTTGCGTCGCCAGATCATTGGTGAACCTTCAAGGCGACAGTGTTATGGTGTCGGTGTGCGATGTCGAAAAGCGGCTGCGGTGATCATGGCGGTTCGAACGCTCGAAGACGTATTCGGGCCCTATCTCAGAGGTGGCGGAAAGCGCCCTCCGATGACGTCTGACGGTCGCTTGCTGGACCCGGAAGGGCCTGCAAAGCTGGCCGCGAGGCGGCTTTTTCGTGCTGATCCGGCCAAACATGCCGACGAGATCATCGCGATCATGAAGCCCTATTGCGTCCGTTTCGACGTTGAGGCCGTCAGAGGATCGCTCACCTCCCAAGCGGCGCGGGTCGACACGGACAACTGACGAGGCCGTTGGCGATCCATCTCACGCGCCTTTTTCTCGACAGCCTCCCGCCTCTGGCGCATCATCATGTCATGCGCATGACGCTCGCCGCCCTCCTTCTCCTCGCCGCGCCCGCCGCCGCGCAGGACATCGAGGTTGACGTGGAGCTCTTCCTCGCGGTCGACGTCTCCCGCTCCATGACGCCGAGGGAGCTGGAGATCCAGCGGCGCGGATACGCGGAGGCGCTGGTCTCCGACGAGGTGCTCTCCGCCATCGGCAAGGGCTTCCTCGGCCGCATCGCGCTCACATATGTCGAATGGGCGGGGCCGAATTCGCAGCGCGTCGTCGTCCCCTGGACGATGATCGAGCACCCGGAGGACGCCATCGCCGTCGCCGCCTCCATCACCGCGAATTTCGAGGAGGCGATGCGGCGCACGTCGATCTCCGGCGTTCTCGACTATGCGGCGGCGGATTTCGCCGGCAACGGATTCGAGAGCTGGCGCCAGGTGATCGACGTCTCGGGCGACGGGCCGAACAACCAGGGCCGCCCTGTGCACCATGCGCGGGACGACGCCATCGCCGCCGGCTTCGTCATCAACGGCCTGCCTCTGATGACGGAGGAGGGGCTGGGCCTCCGCTGGAATCTCGACGATCTCGACAGGTATTACGAGGCCTGCGTGATCGGCGGGCCGGGCGCCTTCGTCGTCCCCGTCCGCACATGGGAGGAATTCCCGGCGGCCGTGCGGATGAAGATCGTGCAGGAGCTGGCCGGCCCGCCGCTCATCCACCGCGCGCAGTTCACGCAGGCGGCGCCGGCCTATGACTGCATGATCGGCGAAAAGATCTGGGAGCGGTTCCGGGATGTCTGGGGCGGCCCCTGAACCTGTGAGACCCCGATGTTCGCGAAAGACCACCTGAAATACGAGGCGATTCCCCTGCCCCCGCGCCCCGAGCGGAGCGAGGAGGAGACGGTCGCCGCCGCCGAAGCCTTCCGCGCGGAGATGGAAAGCCGCTGGACGATCCGGGACTTTTCCCCCCGCCCCGTGCCCCGCGCGGCGATCGAGGCGGCGGTGATGACCGCGGGCTCCGCCCCTTCCGGCGCCAATCACCAGCCCTGGTTCTTCTGCGCCGTGGGCGACGCGGCCACGAAGCGCGCCATCCGCGAGGCGGCGGAGGAGGAGGAGCGCGCCTTCTACGCCGGCGGCGGCGGGGACGAATGGATCAAGGCGCTGGAGCCGCTCGGCACCGGGCCGGAAAAGCCGCATCTCGAAATCGCGCCCTGGCTCATCGTGGTCTTCGCCCAGCGCTGGGGCGAATTCGCGGACGGGACCCGCTACAAGAACTATTACGTTCCCGAAAGCGTCGGCATCGCGACCGGCTTCCTGATCGCAGCCTTGCACAAGGCCGGGCTCGCCATGCTGACGCACACGCCGAACCCGATGCGCTTCCTCAACAGCGCGCTCGGCCGCCCCGCCTCGGAAAAGCCGGTGATGATCCTCGCCGTCGGCCATCCGGCGGAGGGGGCGACGGCGCCTGCGGTCGCGCGCATGAAGAAGCCGATGGAGGAGATCCTTTCGGTGAGGGAATAGCGGCCCTGCGAAAGCCGGGGTTTTGCGGGCCGCGGCGCTTCGCTATGGCTGCCCCATGAACCCCGTCCGCGGCATCGGCTTCAAGCTTCTCTCCGTCTGCGTCTTCATGGCGATGTCGGCGATCATCAAGGCGACGGCGGCGGAGGCGCCGCCGGGGGAGCAGATGTTCTTCCGCTCGCTCTTCGCGATCCCGCCCGTCCTCCTCTGGCTCTGGGCGACGGGGGAATTCCCCCGCGCGCTCCGCACGGCGAACCCCGCAGGGCATCTCTGGCGCGGCTTCGTGGGCTCGGCGGCGATGGGCTTCTCCTTCCTCGCGCTCGGGCTCATCCCGCTGCCGGAGGCGGTGGCCATCGGCTTCGCCGCGCCGATCCTCGCGACGATCTTCGCCGCCATGTTCCTCGGGGAGACGATCCGCCTCTACCGGCTCTTCGCCGTGGCGCTCGGCCTCGCGGGCGTGACGCTGGTGATATGGCCGCGGCTTACGGAGGTGAACGCGGGCGAGGTCACGACGCTGGAGACGGTGGGCGCCTTCGCCGCGCTCCTCGCCGCCGTCTTCGCCGCGCTGGCGCAGGTCTTCGTCCGGAAGCTCGTGTCGACGGAGACGACGGGCGCCATCGTGATCTACTTCTCGATCACCTCGACCGTGCTCTCCCTCCTCTCCGCGCCCTTCGGCTGGGTGCTGCCGGGCGGGGAGACGACGGCGCTTCTCATTCTCGCGGGCCTTCTCGGCGGGCTCGGCCAGGTGCTGCTGACCCTCTCCTACCGCCATGCGGAAACCTCGGTGATCGCGCCCTTCGACTATGCGCAGATCATACTCGCCATGCTGATCGGCTGGTTCATCTTCTCCGAGGCGCCGACAATCTTCATGCTCGCCGGCGCGGCGCTGACGGTGCTGGGCGGCGGGATCATCATCTGGCGGGAGCGCCAGCTCGGCATCGAACGCGCGCGGGCGCGGAAGGTGATGACGCCGCAGGGGTGAGGGCGGGGCCCCGAAGGGCCCCTGCCCCGGATCGTCAGCCGCCGGCCTTCGCCAGCCGCTCCGCCACATTCTCCCAGTTCACGAGGTTCTCGAGGAAGTTGGAGAGATAGGCCGGCCGCTTGTTGCGGAAGTCGATATAGTAGGAATGCTCCCACACGTCGCAGCCGAGGAGCGCGGTCTGCCCGAAGCAGAGCGGGTTAACGCCGTTCTCCGTCTTCGTCACCTTCAGCGCGTCGCCGTCCTTCACCAGCCAGCACCAGCCGGAGCCGAACTGCCCGGCGCCCGCGGCGGAGAAATCCGCCTTGAACTGGTCGACGGAGCCGAACGCGTCCACGATCCGCTTTTCGAGCGCGGAGGGCATGGCGCGGCCCTTCGGCCCCATCATCGTCCAGAACTCGTTGTGGTTCCACATCTGCGAGGCGTTGTTGAAGAGGCCGGACTGCGCGACGGCGCCGGCCTGATACGTCCCCGTCACAATGTCCTCGAGGCTCTTGCCCTCGTGGCCGGAGCCGGCGAGCAGCTTCGCGCCGTTATCGGCATAGGCCTTGTGGTGAAGGTCGTGGTGATATTCCAGCGTCTCCTTCGACATGCCGCCGGCGGCGAGCGCGTCGTGGGCGTAGGGCAGGTCGGGAAGGTCGAAAGCCATGGTTGTCCCTCTCTTCTGTCGGGGTTTCGTCCGGGGGCGATATAGCGCGGTTCGCGCGCCGTCGCACCCCCTCCGTTAATCAACGGGGAACGCGACGAAGCGTTCCGGGTCAGACGGCGATGAGCGCCGCCGCCACGCGCCGCCCTTCGGAAAGCAGCACGTTGTAGGTGCGGCAAGCCGAGCCGGTGGACATGATCTCCGCCCCGATCCCCGCAGATTCGAGCGCCCGCCGCGCCGCGCGGTCCAGCGGCGCGATCTCCGCGCCCATGCCGATCAGCAACACGTCGATGGCGGCGGCCTCCGCGATGACGGCGGCGAAATCCGTCTCCGCCGGAGCGCCGGAGACCGGCCAGCGCGCAGCCCCGGAGGGAGTCAGGAGCAGCCCGCCCTCGTGGAACGCGCCCGAGAGCCGGAAGCCGCCGCCGCCATAGGCGTCGATGGGCGGCGGGCCGGAAAAGTCGATCTCGGTTACGCGCATGTCAGGGGGTGTCGGGCGCGCCGAACTGGACGCCCGCCGGGCCGCCGTCCTCGGGCTTTGACCAATCGCGCTTCACGCCCAGCAGCATGACGATCATCGCGGCGATGAAGATCGAGGAATAGGTGCCGATCACGATCCCCCAGATCATCCCGAAGGTGAAGCCGCGGATCACCTCCCCGCCGAGCGTGTAGAGCGCGATAAGGGCGATGAGCGTGGTGATCGAGGTCATCATCGTCCGGCTCAACGTCTCGTTCACGGAGAGATTGAGCAGCTCCAGCATCGGCATCGCCTTGTAGCGGCGCAGATTCTCCCGCACCCGGTCATAGACGACCACGGTGTCGTTCAGCGAATAGCCGACAATGGTCAGGAGCGCGGCGACGATCGAAAGGTTGAATTCAAGCTGGATGAGCGAGAAGAGCCCGATCGTCAGCAGCACGTCATGCGCCAGCGAGGCGACGGCGCCGACCGCGAACTGCCATTCGAAGCGCAGCCAGACATAGACCATCACCGCGACGAGGCTGAGCAGAACCGCGAGGATGCCCGCCTGGATCAGCTCGCCCGAAACCTTCGGCCCGACGAACTCGACGCGCCGGAGCTCGATCTCCCCGAGCTCCGCCTTCAGCGCGCGGAGCACCTGCTCGTCCGGCGTCGGCTGCCCCTCGACCACGGCGTCGGCGGCGATCTGGATCAGCACCTCCTCCGGCTCGCCGAATTCCTGCACCGTCGCATCGCCAAGGCCCAGTCCGCCGACGATGCCCCGGATCTGCGCCAGGTCGGCCGGCCCCTCCGTCCGGATCTCGATCAGCGCGCCGCCACGGAAGTCGACGCCGAAATTCAGGCCCTGCGACAGGAACACCGCCAGGGCGGCGACCATCGCCACGAGGCTCGCCACGATGAATTTCCGGCCATGGCCGATGAAGTTGAGGTGCGTGTCTTCGGGAACGAGCTTCAGCCGCATGGCGTCCTCCTCATACCGTCAGCGTCTTCGGCCGGCGGCGGTGATACCATGTGGCCACGATCAGCCGCGTCACCATCACCGCGGTGAAGACCGAGGTGAGAATGCCGATGGCGAGCGTGACCGCGAAGCCGCGGACCGGGCCGGAGCCCATCGCGAAAAGGATCGTCGCCGCGATGAAGGTCGTGATGTTGGCGTCGATGATGGCCCCGAAGGCGCGCTCGTAGCCTGTCTCGATGGCCCGCGCCACGGCCTTCCCGCCCTTCAACTCCTCCCGTATTCGCTCGAAGATCAGCACGTTCGCATCCACCGCCATGCCGATGGTGAGGACGATGCCGGCGATGCCCGGCAGCGTCAGCGTCGCGCCGATCAGCGAGAGCACGCCCATGATGAGCCCGACATTCACGATCAGCGCGATGTTGGCGAAGACGCCGAACATGCCGTAGCTCGCGACCATGAACATCAGCACGGCGGCGAAGGCGACCATGGTCGCGATCCGCCCGGCCTCGATGCTGTCCGCCCCGAGCCCGGGGCCGACCGTCCGCTCCTCCTCGAAGGAGATCGAGGCGGGGAGCGCGCCGGCGCGGAGAAGAATGGCGAGCTGCTGCGCGCTCTCGACCGTGAAGGAGCCGGAAATCTGCCCCGAGCCGCCGAGGATCGGCTCGCGGATCACCGGCGCGGTGATCACCAAGTCATCGAGCACGACGGCGAAGGGGCGGCCCACATTCTCGCTCGTCGCGCGGCCGAACTTGCGGGCGCCCGAAGTGTCGAAGCGGAAGTTGACCACCGGCTCGCCCGTCTGCCCGTCGAAACCGGGCTGCGCATCCTGCAACTCGTCGCCGGTGACGAGCGCGCGGCGCTCCACGATGTAGCCGGCCGTCGGATTGTCCGCATCGGCGAAGACCGCCGTTCCCGGCGCGGGGGTGCGCGTCAGGTCGCCCGTCTGCCCCTCGACGAGGTGGAAGGTGAGCTTCGCCGTCTTTCCGATCAGCTCCTTGATCTCCAGCGTGGAGGAGACGCCGGGAACCTGCACGAGGATGCGCCGCTCGCCCTGCCGCTGGATCGAGGGTTCGCGCGTGCCCGCCTCGTCCACCCGGCGGCGGATGATTTCGAGGCTCTGCGCCATCGTCCGGTCCGTCGTCGCCTTCACGGCGCCCTCGGAGAGGGTGACGACGAGGCTCTGGTCCGGCCCCTCGGAGACGACGAGATCGGGCGCCGTGATCCCGAGCGTGAAGTCGGAGACCGGCTGCGCCAGCCCCTGCAACGCCTCCCGCGCCGCGGGGATGTCGCCGGCGTCCGTGATGCGGACCGATACCCGGTCCTCCGTGGCGACGAGGCGGGTGTAGCGCCTGACGCCCGCATCGCGGAGCGCGTCCCGCGCCTCGGCGCGCACCGCCTCCATCCGCTCCGCGATCACGTCCTCGATCCGGACCTCGACCAGCAGATGCGCCCCGCCCCGAAGGTCGAGCCCGAGATTGATCACGTTTGCCGGCAAAAAGCTTGGCCACGCGTTCGCCCGTTCCGCCAATTCCGCGGAGGGGCTGAGCCCGGCCTCCGTCAGCTTGTCGATCTCGCCTCGGGCCAGCGCCGCGTCGTCCGCCCTGTCATAGGCGAGGTTCGGCGCGGCCAGCGCAAGGCCGAGAAGGCAAAGGCCGATGACCAGCGCCTTCTTCCAGAGAGAAAAATAGAGCAAACCCGGCTCCCCGTTGCGTGGCGCGCCGGATCAGGCCTCCGCCGGCTCGCCCTTCGAGATGACGCTCGCCACCGCGGAGCGCAAGAGGCGGACGCGGACATTGGCGGCGATCTCGATCTCGATCTCCTCCTCGTTGTCCTTCACCTTCGTGACCTTGCCGAACAAGCCGGACTGGGTGAGCACCTGGTCGCCGCGCCGGAGCGCGCTGACCATGGCCTTGTGCTCCTTCGCCTTTTTCTGCTGCGGGCGAATGAGGAAGAAATAGAAGATCACGAAGATCAGGATCAGCGGAATGAAGGAGGCGAACATGTCGCCTCCGCCGCCGCCGGCGGCCTGTGCATAGGCAGGTGTTGCGAACACGCGATGACTCCGTTTCGATGTCGGCGCGGACTATAGTCAGGGGCGGGGTCGATGCAAGGCGGCGCGGGCGCGACGGAACCGCCGCATCCGCGCGTGAGAGCCGGACGGCGGCATGAACGGGAGAGACGGGTGAAGCCATCAAGGGAGACGATCGCCGCGATCCGCTTCGGCTACGGGCTCCGCCCGGGCGAGGCGCCGCCGGCCGACGCAGACGCCCTCATGGCGCAGCTCGCCGCCGGGCCGGCCTTCGTTCCCCCTTTCGTCACGGAGGAGGACCTCCTGGAGCCCTTCCGCGCCTTCGAGGCCATGCGGACCGACAAGGGCGAGGTCGCCGGGCGGCAGGATGCGCTGCGCACGTTCAGGAGACAGATCCGGCAGGGCTTCGCGAGAGCGCAGCGCGACAGGGCCATCGCGCCGATCTTCTCGCCGCACGGCTTCTTCGAGCGCCTCGCGTGGTTCTGGTCTGCCCATTTCGCCGTCGCCGGCAAGAACCTGCCGGCCAGCGCCCTTGCGCCGCGGATGGAGGCGGAGGCGATCCGGCCGCATCTGGCCGGCCCGTTTCACCTGCTCCTCCGCGCGGCGGCGACGCATCCGGCGATGGTCGTCTATCTCGACCAGACGAATTCGATCGGCCCGAACTCGCCCGCCGCCCGGGGGCGCGGCGGGCTGAACGAGAATCTCGCGCGGGAGATCATAGAACTCCATACGCTCGGCGTCGGCGCCGGCTACACCCAGCAGGACGTGCGGCAATTCGCCGAACTCCTGACCGGCCTCACCTATGACGCCGCGACAGGCCGGCCGGATTTCATCCCCCGCCGCGCCGAGCCCGGGCAGGAGCTGATTCTCGGCCGGCTCTATGGCGGGGCGGGGCCGCATATCCGCGACGTTCACGCCGCGCTCGACGATCTCGCCGCGCATCCGGCGACGGTGAAGCGCCTCTGCGCCAAGCTCGCGGCGCATTTCGTCGCCGACGATCCGCCCGAAAGCCTCGTCACGGAGATGGAGGCGGCCTGGCGGCGCAGCGACGGAAACCTTTCAGAGGTTTACGCCGCGATGCTCGACCATGACGAGAGCTGGTCGCGCTTCGGCGAGAAAGTGAAGCAACCTTTCGATTTCGTGGCCTCTTCCTGGCGCGCGGTCGGCGCGACGGCGGAGGAGATCGAGGCGCTGCACATGGGCTCGCGGCCGCGGGCCTTCCTCGCCAACCCCTTCGCCCGGCTCAACCACGAGCCCTACAACCCCCCCGGCCCGCAGGGCTGGCCGGAGGCGGCGGAGGCCTGGATCACGCCGCAGGGCCTTTCGGCGCGGATCGAATGGGTCTCCTATCTGGCGCGGGAGGTCGCGCCGCGGCGCGACCCGCGGGCGCTTCTGGCCGAGGCGCTGCCCGGCGTCGCCGGGGAGGCGACGACCTTCGCCGCGACCAATGCGGCCGAGCGTTGGGAGGGGATCGCCCTCGCCCTCGTCTCCCCCGAGTTCAACCGGCGATAGGGGTCTCGCGATGGACAGACGCGCCTTCCTCCGCTCCGGCTTCGCCCTTGGCTGCGCCGCCGCGGCCGCGCCCGCGCTCACCCCGCTCCGGCTCCTCGCCGCGCCGGGGGAGAACCGGCTGGTCGTCATCGTCCTCCGCGGCGCGATGGACGGGCTCGGCGTATTCCCTCCCGCGGCGGACCGGGAATACGCCGCGCTCCGCCCGGGGCTCGCGGCGCAGGTATCGAGGGACCTTGTCGCGCTCGACGGCCGGTTCGGCATGGACGGCCGGCTCGCCGCGCTGGAGCCGCTCTGGCGCGCGGAGCAACTCGCGGTGGCCCACGCCGTCTCCACCCCCTACCGCGACAAGCGGAGCCATTTCGACGGGCAGGACCTCCTGGAGAACGGCGGGGAGGAGGTCGGCGTCCTGAAGGACGGATGGCTCAACCGCGTCGCCGCGCTCCTTCCCGGCGCGACGGCGGCGGAGGCGCTCTCCGTCGGGCGGGACGCGATGCTGCTCACCTCCGGCGCCGCGCCCTTCGGCTCCTGGGCGCCGGGCCAGCAGCTCATCCTGCGGAATGACGAGCGCGGCCTCCTGACCCGCATCTACGCGCAGGACCCGCTCTTCGCGGAAGCCGTGGCGATGGCCGAGGCGCTCTCCGCCGATGCGGGAGAGCGGCGGGAGAGCGCGGCCGCCTACGCCGCGCGCCGCCTCGCGGGCGAGGCGCGCATCGCCGCCTTCTCCATCGGCGGGTGGGACACGCACGCCAACCAGCACGGCGCGCTCGGCCATCCGCTCGCGGCGCTGAGCGAGGCGATCCTCTCCCTCCGTTCCGGGCTCGGCGCCGCCTGGTCCCGCACGCTGGTCGTCGCGATGACGGAGTTCGGCCGCACGGCGCGGGAGAACGGGAACCGCGGAACGGACCACGGGACGGGCGGCGCCGCGCTTCTCGCCGGCGGCGCGCTCCGCGGCGGGCGCATCTACGGCTCGTTCCCCGGGATCGCGGAGCGCCAGCTCTATGGCGGGCGCGATCTCGAACCGACGGAGGATGTCCGCCGCCACGCCGCCTGGGCGATCTCGGCCCAGTTCGGCCTGCCGCGCGCGGCGCTCGAATCCGCGATCTTCCCCGGCCTCGACATGGGGGCGGCGCCCGGCTGGCTCGCTTGACGGCGCGCGCGGCGCGGCGCAGCGTCGCGCCATGTCCCAGGATCGCCCGCTCGGCCCGCCCGTCCCCGGCTTCACGCCGCCCCCGCTCCCGCTCCGCGAGCCGATTGAGGGCCGCTGGTGCCGCCTCGAACCCTTCGAGCCCGCGCGCCACGGCCCCGCGCTCTTCGAAGCCTACCGGGGGGCGGACGCGGTGTGGGATTACATGTTCTCCGGACCGTTCCCCGACCTCGCCGCCTTCATGGCCTGGGCGGAGCCCGCCGCTGCGGGGCGGGACCCGCTCTTCTTCACGGTGATCGACCGGGAGGACGGCGCGCCCAAGGGCCTCGCCTCCTACATGCGCATCGCGCCGGATCATGGCGTCATCGAGATCGGCAACATCGCCTGGGCCCCCGCGCTCCAGCGCACGCGGGCGGGGACGGAGGCGATGCTCCTCTTCATGGCCCACGCCTTCGCGCTCGGCTACCGGCGCTACGAGTGGAAATGCAATGCGCTCAACGCGCCCTCCCGCCGGCTCGCGATGCGGCTCGGCCTCTCCTATGAGGGCGTGTTCCGCGCCCACATGGTCGTGAAGGGCCGGAACCGGGACACCGCCTGGTATGCGGCGACGGAGGCGGACTGGCCGGCGCTGAAGGCGGCGCACGAGGCCTGGCTCGACCCCGCGAATTTCGACGAGGCGGGCCGCCAGCGGCGCAGCCTCTCCGACCTCACGCGCCCGGTCCTCGTCGCGACGGGGTGATGGACCGCAGCGCCGTCATGCGCCGCGTGAAGGCGCGGGACACGGGGCCGGAGCGCCGCGTTCGGCGGATGCTGAGGGAGATCGGGGCGCCCGGCTACCGGCTCGACTGGAAGGCCGCGCCGGGGCGGCCCGACATCGCCTATCCGGGGAGGCGCCTCGCCATCTTCGTCCACGGCTGCTTCTGGCACGGGCATGATTGCCCCCGCGGCGCGCGGGAGCCAAAGACGAACGGCGACTACTGGCGCGCCAAGATCGGCCGCAACCGGGCGCGGGACGCGGCGGCGCTCGAAGCGCTCGCCGCGAGGGGGTGGCGCGCCCTCGTCCTCTGGGAATGCGCGCTCCGCGACGAAACGGCGGCGCGCGACCGGCTCCGCGCCTTCCTCGAAGGGGCTCAGGCCGCGTAGCCCTCCGCCTCGAGATAGCTCCGCTCCCCGCTCGTCGAGGCGCGGCCGAGCGCGGCGTTGCGATAGGGAAACCGGCCGAAGCGGCGGATCACGTCCCGATGCTCGCGCGCATGGGGCAGCACCTCCGCGCTCGTCTTCGGCATCCGCGTCAGGATGAGGCGCACGCATCGGTCCTGGTCCGCCATCGATTCCGAATGCATGAGCGGAAGGTAGAAGAACTGCCGCTGCGGCTCCGCCGCGTGGAGGTCATGGCCGAGGCCGATCGCCCGCTTCGCCCGCGCCAGCGCCATCGGGTCCGTGCTGAAGGCTTCGGGCCGCCCGCGGAACATGTTGCGCGGGAACTGGTCCAGCACGACCAGCAGCGCGAGGGCCGAATCCGGCCGCAATATCCACTCGTCCAGCGCGCCGGCCCGCGCCGCCTCCCATGTCGCGCCGAAGCGGTCGCTCACCGCCGCGTCCGTCGCCTCGTTCGCCGCATACCAGCCTCCCGGGCCGATTTCCTCCAGCCAGAAGGCGAGAACCGACTCAGCCGTCTCCACAGACATGCCGACCTCCGTCAACGCGCCGCCTCGCGACGCTCCGCTCGATTGGTTTCAACGAAGGGCGTGAGGGCTTTCCGGCGCTGGGCGCCGCAGCCGCAGTCTCTGGACATCCGCTTCCGCGATCTCCGCGCATCGTTCGCCCCGGTTCGGCCCCGCCGCGCGGCGGGGCCCGCGGGCTCTTGCCCGCATTTACACAACATAGCCGTCATTTACGAAAAAAGCGTCAAGGTTTTGACGGCGCCGTGTCGGAAACCGGGCCGGGTCCCGTCCCCGGATTCGCCTGCGCCACCTCCTGCGCGATCTCCATCGCCACCGGCCCGACAGAGGGCGTGATCGCGGTGAATTTCCCCGTCTCCGCCGGCCCCAGCGCCGCGCGCCGCGTCATGCGGAAGAGCCCGTAGAGGCTGATCGCCGCCATGCAGGCGAGGATGTAGAAGAACCAGGCCCAGGACCCGAGGCTCTGCATCGCCTGCCCGACCATGACCGGCCCGCCGATGGAGCCGACCCCGCCCATGAACATGAGCCCGGCGGCGGCGGAGGGCATGTCCTTCTGGTCGAGGAAGTCGTTGGTATGCGCGATCATCAGCGCATAGAGCGGGTTGACGCAGCCGCCGATGGCGAAGGCGACGATATAGAGCGCGAGCGGGCTGGCGCTGAAGGCGATGCCGGCGCCCGAGGCGATGGCGCACAGCCCCGCGACGATGATGATGAGCTTCCGCCGGTCCATCCGGTCGGAAATCCAGCCGACCGGCCATTGCAGCAGCAGGCCGCCAATGTAGATCGCCGCGACGAAGGCGGAAATCTCGCCGACGGAGAGCCCCCGCTCCGTCCCGTAGACCGCCGCCATGCCGAACATCACCGAGTAGACCGCGCCGACGAGGATCGAGCCGACGAAGCCGAGCGGCGAGGCGCGGAAGAGCCGCCCGAGCGTCATCCGCGCCGTCTGCTGCACGATGGGCGCCGGGCTCGCCGTCAGCAGGATCGGCATGAATGAGATGGAGACGAGGACGGAGATGAGGACGAAGAGCCCGTATCCCGCCGGGTCCCCGAAGTTCAGCATCGCCTGCGCCGAGACGATGCCGAGCATCTGCACGACCATATAGAGCGAAAGCGCCTTGCCCCGCGTCTGGTTGTCCGACGCGTCGTTCAGCCAGCTCTCCGCCACGATGTAGACGGCGGAGAAGGAGAAGCCGACGATGAGCCGCAGCACGCCCCAGGCGATGATATCGGGCACCGCCGCATAGAGGACGAAGGCGGCGGAGATGAGCGAACCCATCGCCGCGAAGGTCCGCACATGGCCGACCTTGCGGATCAGCACGGGCGCGAGCCGCGAGCCGCCGAGAAAGCCGATGAAATAGGCCGAGATCACATAGGAGAGCAGCGCCGGGTCGAACCCCTCGATGGCGCCGCGGATGCCGAGGAGCGAGCCCTGGAGGCCGTTCCCGATCATCAGCAGGAACATGCCGAGCAGGAGCGCCCAGGAGTTGTTGAGAACGGCGATCATGCGGCGACTCCCGGTTCGTCGGCGAGCATAACGGAATATCCGGGCGGGATTAACCCTGCCCTTCGCCGCGCGCGCGCCAGAGCAGCGAGGAATCGCCGTAGGAATAGAACCGCATCCGCTCCGCCACCGCACGGGCGTAGAGCGCCAGCATCCGCTCCCGCCCCATGAAGGCGGAGACGAGCATGAGGAGCGTGGAGCGCGGCAGGTGGAAGTTCGTCACCAGTCCGTCCGCCGCGCGAAAGCGGAAGCCCGGCGTGATGAAGATGTCCGTCTCCCCGATGAAGGGCGCGACGCCCCCCTCCCCCGCCGCCGATTCGAGGAGCCGCAGCGCCGTCGTTCCCGCGGCGACGACGCGCCCGCCGGCGGCGCGCGTCTCGTTCACCGCCGCGGCCGTTTCCGGGGGCAGCTCGCCCCATTCGGCGTGCATCCGGTGGCCGGAAACCTCCTCCGCCTTCACCGGCAGGAAGGTCCCGGCGCCGACATGGAGCGTCAGCCGCGCCGTCCGCACGCCGCGCGCGTCGAGCGCCGCCATCACCTCCGGCTCGAAATGCAGCGAGGCCGTCGGCGCGGCGACGGCGCCGGGCGCGGCGGCGAACATCGTCTGGTAATCCGCCCTGTCCGCCTCGTCCGCAGCGCGGCGGGCGGCGATGTAGGGCGGGAGCGGCGGCGCGCCGACGCGGGCGATCTCCGCGTCGAGCGCGGGGCCGGCTTCGGCGAATTCGATCTCGACCAGCCCCTCCTCCCCCTTCCCCGCCAGCGTCGCGCCGAGCCCGCCGAAGTCGAGCGCGTCGCCCGGCTTCAGCCGCTTGCCCGGCCGCGCCAGCGCCGACCAGCGGGAGGGGGAGAGCCGCTTCAGCAGCGTCGCCTCGACCGCGACATTCGAGTCCCCCCGCCGCCGCACCCCGGAGAGCCGGGCGGGGATCACCTTCGTGTCGTTGAAGACGAGGAGGTCGCCCGGCCTCAGATGAAGCGGCAGGTCGGAAAAGACGCCGATCTCCTCCCGCTCCGCATCCGCAACAAGCAGCCGCGCCGCCCGCCGGGGCCGCGCGGGGCGGAGGGCGATCAGATCCTCCGGCAGGTCGAAGTCGAAATCGTCAACGCGCATCGCGCGGCTCCCCGCCGAAACGAAAACGGGCGCGCCCGAAGAGCGCGCCCGCGAGATTGCCGCGCCGCGTCAGCCGCCGACGGTGACCTTGATCATCCGGTCGGGCTCGCCGTCGATCGCGCCGTTGCCGGAGCGGGAGCCCTTCTTGATGTTGTCCACGTGGCCCATGCCCTCGATCACCCGGCCGAAGACGGTGTACTGGCCGTTCAGGAAGGAGCCTTCCTCGAACATGATGAAGAACTGGGAATTGCCCGAATTCGGGTTCTGGGACCGCGCCATGCCGACCGTGCCGCGCTCGAACGGGAGCTTGGAGAACTCGGCCGGAAGGTCCGGATAGCTGGAGCCGCCGGTGCCCGCGCGGGCCATATTCGCGCCCTTGCCGTGCTCCACGTCGCCGGTCTGGGCCATGAAGCCCTCGATCACGCGGTGAAAGGCGACGCCGTCATAGGCGCCCTCGCGCGCGAGCGTCTTGATCCGCTCCACATGCTTCGGCGCGACCTCGGGGAGAAGCTCGATCTTCACCTCGCCCGTCTTCAGTTCGATGATGAGGGTGTTTTCCGGCTCCACGGCGAGCGCCTCCGTTGCTGAGAGGGACAGGATCGCGGCGAAGAGGACCGAGAGAAACCGTAACGGCATCCTGAAACTCCATGATTGACCCGGCTGACCTATGCGCGCCGCACGATGCGGTCAACCGCCGTATTTGCCCTTCAGGGCTTCGTTCACGCGCGGCGTGACAAAACGCGAAACATCGCCGCCGAGCCGCGCGATCTCCTTCACGAGGCGGGAGGCGATGGCCTGGTGCTCGGCCTCGGCCATCAGGAACACCGTCTCGATCTCGTCGTTCAGCGCGCGGTTCATGCCGACCATCTGGTATTCGTATTCGAAATCCGCGACGGCCCGCAGCCCGCGAATGATGATCGTCGCGCCGACCTGCTGCGCGCGGTGCATCAGCAGGTCCTCGAACGGCTCCACGTCCACCCTGTCGGCATCCTCGCCGCAGATCGCGCCGATATCGGCTCGGAGAAGGTCGACGCGCTCCTCCAGCGTGAAGAGCGGCCCCTTGTCCCGGTTGATGGCGACGCCGATGACGAGCCTGTCCACCAGCCGGAGCGCGCGGCGGATGATGTCGCCATGGCCGCGGGTCACCGGGTCGAACGTTCCCGGGTAGAATCCGATCCGCATCACTGGCCCTCCCGCCGCGGCGTTTCCGGCAGGCAACATTGTTGCGCGCGCCCGGTCAAGGGGCCGTCTCTTCGCCGGAGAGGTCGAGCTTCATGCCCCGTTTCGCCGCCGCCGCCTCCACCGCCTCGCGGAACGCGGCGCTGCGGCGGAGCAGCCGGCGGAAGCGCGCCTCGTCAAGCACGCGGAGCGTGGTGTGGGTGATGGCGCGCGCCTCCGAACGGCGCGCGCGGCGGGAGAGGATCGCGATCTGCCCGAACATCTCGCCCCGCCCGAGCCGGTGGACCTGCCCCGCCGTCTCGATCTCCACCGCGCCCGAGGCGATGAAGAACACGCTCCGCGCCGGCGAATCCCGCCGCATCAGGATCTCCCCCGGCTGGACGAAGCGCGTCTTCAGCGCGCGGTTGAGATTGCGGAGCGCATCCCCCTCCAGCTCGCTGAAGAACGGGAACTGCCGCAACAGCGCCTCCTGCCGGATCGCCACGTCGAGCGGCGGCCGCGCGTCGAGCCGCGCGCGCACGCTCTCCACTTCGCGCACGAGCGAGCCGTGCAGCTCCGCGCCGATCAGCCCGTCTTCCCGCAGCGCCTCGTATTCCCGCTCCTCGAGCCTCAGCGCAGTCCTTCGGATGAAGCGCCGCTCCAGCTCTTCGGCATATCCGGGGAACTGGAGCCGCAGCCCGTCGAGCGCCCGCTCCACCTCCTCGGTCCGGCTTTCGGCCAGCTCCCGCAGGATGTCGGCGACCCTGCGCCCGTGAATCCGCCGGATGCGCTGGTCGATGAACCGGTCGAGATCGCGAAGGATAAGCCGCTGGATCAGCAGCGTCTCGAACCGGTCCGCCAGCGCGATGGCGATGGGGTAGGAAAGGCGGAGGCGGTTGCGGAGGAACACGGTCAGACGGAAGATCGGCCCGTATTCGAGGCTCCGCCGCGCCGCGCGCCGGTA
The DNA here is from genome assembly GCF_046290545.1 of Pikeienuella sp. NCBI lineage: Bacteria > Pseudomonadati > Pseudomonadota > Alphaproteobacteria > Rhodobacterales > Paracoccaceae > Pikeienuella > Pikeienuella sp. Next base: position 128,225 of record NZ_JBKAGV010000016.1, read on the forward strand.
GCCGAAGCGCCCGGCGGCCCGCGCCTGCTCGATCAGGCGGTCCGCATCCGTCAGGATGCGGTCTGCGAGGCGCGAAGAGATCGCCCGCTCGCGGAACCGTTCGAGGATCAGCTCCCGCTCGGCGCCGGCCATCGCGATCAGCCCGAGCGTGACCCGGTCCCGGTCGAGAATCTCCGCGCCGTCCTCCGCCGCGCGCACCGACTCCTCCAGCCGCTCGCCGAAGGCCTTGGCCTCCGAGCGCACGATCTCCCGCGAAAGGCCGTATTCCTCGGTCGTTTTCGCCATGTCCTCCCGCACTTCCTGCAGCGCGACGGCGACGACCTGGTTGGCCAGCGCCGTGTCGAGCGGGGAGAGCCGGTCGAGCCCCAGACGGGCGATCACCCAGCGGAGGCTCCCGCCCTGCACGATCAGCGTGAAGAGCGTGAAGCCGGTGGCGAGCACGCCCGTGAGCCGCCGCACCTCCGGCGGCGCGGCGAGGTTCTCCGTCACCGCGAGCGCGAGCGCCAGCGTCACCGCGCCCCGCAGCCCGCCCCAGAGGATCGCGGACCGATAGGGAAGGCTCACCGGCGGCGAAAGGCGCGCGACCGTGAGGAGCGGGAGGAGCCCGAACAGCACCGCCGCCCGCGCCGCGACGGCGGCGATCACGACGACGAAGGTGAGCCCGACATCGGCCCATGTAAGCCCGCCGAGAAGTCGCGGAATGAGGATCGCCGCGAGGAGGAAGATCAGCGCCCCGGCCCAGTGCGCCAGCAGGTCCCATGTCTCCCGCAGCATCGTCCAGGCCGCCGGCGGCAGTCGTCCCGGCCCCAGCAGGTTCAGCGTCAGCCCGGCCGCGACCACGGCGATCACGCCGGAGGCGCCCGCCACCTGCTCCGCCGCGAGATAGGAAAGATACGGGAGCGCCACCGAGATCGAGACCTGCGCGAGCGGCCGCCCCGCCATCGGCCGCATCAGCCAGAGCGCCGCGAGGGCCAGCGCCCAGCCGATGGCGGCGCCGCCGAGGAAGAGCGCCGGCAGCCGGCCGAGCGCGGAGAGGAGCGAAGGGTCCGGCAGCCCGGCGATCACGAAGGAGATGAAAAGCCCGAAAAGCGCGATCGCCGCCGCGTCGTTCAGCAGGCTCTCCCCCTCGATGATGCGGGAGAGGCGGCGCGGCGCCGCGATGGATCGGAAGATGCCGACGACGGCGGAGGGGTCCGTCGTCGAGACGATGGCCCCGATCAGCAGGCAGGCCGCGAGCGGCAGCGCCGTCGCCCAGGAGAGCGCATAGCCGACGAACACCGTCGCCACCACCACCGCCACCACGGCGAGCAGCATGATCGGCGCCCAGTCGTCCAGCATCCGGCGCAGGTTCACGCCGAGCGTGACCTGGAATATCAGCGTCGGCAGAAAGAGATAGAGGAAGACGTTGGAGCGGATCGGCAGGCCGAGAATGGCCTCCGCCACCGGGTTCAGCGCATCCGTCAGCGGCGTGGCGAGGAACCAGGCGGCGCCGGCGCCGATGGCGGAGCCGAAGAGCGCGAGGATCACGGTGTAGGGCAGCCGCAGCCGCTCCGCGAGCGGCTCGGCCAGTCCGATCAGCAGGAAGAGAGCCGCCAGAACGGCGGTGACATGAACGATCAGCATGCCCCGACATTAGGGCGCCGATCGTGGCGCGGGAATGGCGCCTCGCGTCAGTTCCCCTTGATCATCTCCTCCATGGCGCGGTTCTCCATCACGATCTCCGCCATCCGCGCCTTCACCACGTCGCCGATGGAGATGACGCCGACGAGCCGCCCCTCCTCCATCACCGGCATGTGGCGGAAACGGCCCGCCGTCATCTTCTCCATGACCGAATGCGCGGTGTCTGTCGGCTCGCAGGCGATGACCGTCTTGGTCATCGCCGATGCGACCGGAGACATGAGGCAGGCGCCGCCCTCCGCAGCGATCCGGCGCACGATGTCCCGCTCGGAGAGGATGCCGGCCACGCCGTCGCGCCCGTCCGCGACGATGAGGGCGCCGATCTTCTTCTGCGCGAGAATGGCGGCGGCGGCGGAGAGCGTCTCCTGCGCGGAGATGGTCTCGACGGTCTGTATCGGCTTTTCGCCGATGATCTTTCTTACGTTCATAGCGTTCCTCCCGGAAGTTGCCGGACGGAAAGCGTAACACGCCTGCCGCGAATCACGGAACGCTTATTCAGCCGCCACCCTGCCCCGCTTCAGGAGCGGCCGGAGATACCGCCCCGTATGGCTCCGCTCCACGGAGGCGACCTCCTCGGGCGTGCCCGTGGCGACGATCTCGCCCCCGCCGTCCCCGCCCTCGGGGCCGATGTCCACGATCCAGTCCGCCGTCTTGATAACATCGAGATTGTGCTCGATGACGACGACCGTGTTGCCCGCGTCCACCAGTTCGTGCAGCACTTCGAGGAGCTTCCGCACATCCTCGAAATGCAGGCCGGTCGTCGGCTCGTCGAGGATGTAGAGCGTCCGCCCCGTCGCCCGCCGCGCCAGCTCCTTCGAGAGCTTCACACGCTGCGCCTCGCCGCCCGAAAGCGTCGTCGCCTGCTGGCCGATCTTCACATAGCCGAGGCCGACGCGCTGCAGCGTCTCCATCTTCTCCCGGATCATCGGGATGGCGGCGAAGAACTCCACCCCGTCCTCCACAGTCATGTCAAGGACTTCCGCGATGGACTTCCCCTTGTACTTCACCTCCAGCGTCTCTCGGTTGTAGCGCGCGCCCTTGCAGGTCTCGCAGGTGACGTAAACGTCGGGCAGGAAGTGCATCTCGATCTTGATGACCCCGTCGCCCTGGCAGGCCTCGCAGCGCCCGCCCTTCACGTTGAAGGAGAAGCGGCCGGGCTTGTAGCCGCGGGCCTTCGCCTCCGGCAGGCCGGCGAACCAGTCCCGGATCGGGGTGAAGGCGCCGGTATAGGTCGCCGGGTTGGAGCGCGGCGTGCGCCCGATGGGCGACTGGTCGATGTCGATCACCTTGTCGAGATGCTCGAACCCCTTGATCGAACGCGAGGGCGCGGGGTTGGCCCGCGCGCCGTTCAGCCGCTGCGCCGCCGTCTTGAACAGCGTCTCGATGGTGAGCGTCGACTTCCCCCCGCCCGAAACGCCGGTGACGCAGGTGAGCGTGCCGAGCGGGAACTCCACCGTCACGTCGCGAAGGTTGTTGCCCGTCGCCCCCTCGATCCTGAGCCGCTTGCCGGAGCCCTTCCGCCGCTCCCCCGGCACCGGAATGACGCGCCGCCCGGCGAGGTAATCCCCCGTCACCGAGCCCTCCGCCGCCATGATCTCCGCCGGCGTGCCCGCGGCGATGACCCGCCCGCCATGCACGCCCGCGCCCGGCCCGATGTCGAGCACGTAATCCGCCTCGCGGATCGCCTCCTCGTCATGCTCCACGACGATCACCGTATTCCCCTGGTCCCGCAGGTTCTTCAGCGTCGTCAGCAGCCGGTCATTGTCCCGCTGGTGGAGGCCGATGGAGGGTTCGTCGAGCACGTAGAGCACGCCCGTGAGGCCGGAGCCGATCTGGCTCGCGAGCCGGATGCGCTGGCTCTCGCCGCCCGAAAGCGTGCCGGAGGCGCGGGCGAGCGTCAGGTAGTCGAGCCCGACATTGACGAGAAAGCCGAGCCGCTCCCGGATCTCCTTCAGGATCGCGCCGGCGATGGCCTGCCGTTGGGGGGAAAGCGTGGGGAACACCGTCTCCGCCCATCCCGCCGCCTCGCGGATCGACATCTGCGTGACCTGCCCGATATGCAGCCCCGCGATCTTCACCGCCAGCGCCTGCGGCTTCAGCCGGAAGCCGCCGCAGGCGCCGCAGGGCCGGTTGTTCTGATAGGCCTCGAACACCTCGCGCATCATGTTCGACTCGGTCTCGCGATAACGCCGTTCGAGATTGGGCAGCACCCCCTCGAACGGTCGCTCGACCTCATAGACCCGCCCGCCATCGTCATAACGGAACCGGATCTTCCGGTCCCCCGAGCCGCGCAGCAGAACCTCCCGCGCCTCCTCCGTCAGGTCGGACCAGCGCGCGGAGACCTTGAACCCGTATTCCCGCCCGATGGCCTCCAGCGTCTGCCGGTACCAGGGCGAATTGGTCTTGGACCAGGGCGCGATGGCCCCCTTGTCGAGCCGCAGCGCCTCGTCCGGCACCACCAGCGCCTCGTCGAAGAAGAGCTCCGCCCCGAGCCCGTCGCAGGAAGGGCAGGCGCCGAACGGCGCGTTGAAGGAAAAGAGCCGCGGCTCGATCTCCGCGATGGTGAAGCCGGAGACGGGGCAGGCGAACTTCTCGGAAAAGACGGTGACAACCGGCTCCCCCTCCCCCTCCGCCGGCGCCGTCTCCACCACGGCGATCCCGTCCGCGAGGGCGAGCGCGGTGGAGAAACTGTCCGCCAGGCGCTGCTCCATCCCCTCCCGCACCACGATCCGGTCCACCACCACGTCGATGTTGTGGCGGAACTTCTTGTCGAGAACGGGCGGCTCCTCGAGGTCATGGAATTCGCCGTTGACCTTCACGCGCTGAAACCCGGCCTTCCGCCATTCGAGGAATTCCTTGCGATATTCCCCCTTCCGGTCGCGGATCACCGGCGCGAGGAGATAGGCGCGCGTCCCCTCCTCCATCGCCATCACCCGGTCCACCATCTCGGAAACCTGCTGCGCCTCGATGGGGAGGCCCGTGGCCGGCGAATGCGGCACGCCCACGCGGGCGAAGAGCAGCCGGAGATAATCGTAGATCTCCGTCACCGTGCCGACCGTGGAGCGCGGATTCCGGCTCGTCGTCTTCTGCTCGATGGAGATGGCCGGGGAGAGGCCCTCGATATGGTCCACATCCGGCTTCTGCATCATCTGCAGGAACTGCCGCGCATAGGCGGAGAGCGACTCGACATAGCGCCGCTGCCCTTCCGCATAGATCGTGTCGAAGGCGAGGGAGGACTTGCCGGAGCCCGAAAGCCCCGTGATCACCGAAAGCTGGTTGCGCGGGAGATCGACGTCGATCCCCTTGAGGTTATGTTCGCGCGCCCCGCGGATCGAAAGGAACTTCTGTTCGGCCATGGAACGCCTCTAGCACGGGAGCGGAACGGTCGGGAGCCTCATCGGACAATCGGATGACATAGGCTGTCAGGAGGGGGAGGCAAAGGGGGAGTGGCCCGGCGAGGGGCTTCCCGTGCCGGACCCCGAAACCCATATCGGGCCAATCGTGAATCCGAAACCTCCGGACGAGCATGGACAAGCGACTGGTCATGGAGCTGATGCCGGGGCCGGCCTTTCTGATCGGCAACGCAATCGGCGGCATCTTCGTCGGGGCCGGCTTCGCGACCGCCGCGACCGCAATGGCCGTTTTCCTGCGGTGGAGATGGGACAGGACCCTGCCCCTCATGGCCATCTCCATCCTGCTGCTGACGGTCGTTCTGCTGGGCGCCGGCCTCGTTCTGGACGACACGACCTTCGTCAAGATCAGCAACACCCTTGGCTCCCTCGCCTTCGCTCTCATCGTCGCTTTCGGGATGATGCTGAGGCCGAGCCTCCTGCGCCGCACGCTCGGCCATTCCATACGCATGAACGCGCGCGGCTGGCGCGTTCTCCATATCGGCTGGATATCCCTCTCCGTCGCGCGCGCCGCGGCGAACGAGGCGGTGTGGCGAACCATGTCCGATGACGCCTGGGCGCTCTACAACGGCGTCTCCGACATCGCGTGGATCGCCCTCTTCTTCGTCGTCACGTCCGTCCTGGCGCGCCGCTACTGGAAGGAGCCTCCTCCACCGCGGGAAGCCGCCGCCGGAGACTGAAGGTTCCGCGCGCCGCCGTCGCGGGGCGGCGGGCCGCCCGCAGCCTGCCGGGACAGACGTATCCATGCCCCCGCCGATGCGCGCCGCTCACGCAGTTTTCAGACTTTCGTCGTAGAACACCGGAATTGACCCGGAGCGTGACCCTACCAGACCAAGGTTAACCCGCCGTTTCCGCCCGAACCCGCAATACGCTTGTAATACGCTTGTAATATGCTTGTAATACGGAAAATTACATGGCTAATTTCGCTAATATCCCTTCATTTGCAATGGCTTGCACGATTTTTTCCAACTTTTTCCGCGAGTCCGGAAATCGCGCAACACTGTGGATAACCGGAACTCTCCCCATCTTTTCAATGCGTTGAGGCCCGCGCAACACCCCCGGAGCAACGCCCGCCCGGCCCCTCGCGAAGCCGCCGACGGCGACTGCGCATCTCCCGCAGCCGTCGCGCCGACCGGGAGCGCCCGCTGGCCGCCGAGGCCTCCGGGCGCGGCGTTTCCGTCGGCATGGCGACACGTGGGCCTCTGTGGCGGAAGGGGTGGGATTCGAACCCACGGATGCTCGCGCATCGGCGGTTTTCAAGACCGCTGCAATCGACCACTCTGCCACCCTTCCAGTGCGGGCGGGCCGGCCCTGAGCCGCCGGCCGCCCCGCCGGCGGGCTTTATCGCCTCCCGCCCCGCCGGTCCAGCCGGGACGGTTCCCTTGCGGCGGCGGCTGGGGTATCGTTCGGACCGAACGCCGCGTCAGTCGGCGGCTGAGGATCGAGGCGGAGATGCGAGGATGATCGAGCGGACGGGATGGGCGCGTCGAGCCGCCCTCTTGGCGGCGGTCCTGTCGCTGCCCGGCTGCGCGGAGGTCGAGCTCGGCGCGCAGATGGCGAAGGCCGTGGCCCGCCAGGCTGAGGCGCCGGCGGCGACCGAGGCGCGGCTTGCACCCGACCGGTTCGAGGCGACCGGCGTCGCGCTCTGGGACGGGGCGGCGACGCTGCAGGGCGTCTGGTTCGCGCATCCGCTGGCCACGCGGGCGCAGCGCGTTCTGGTGCGCGCGCCGGAGACGGGGCGCGAAGTCGAGGGCGCGCTCTTCAAGCGCGATCCGGCCCTGGCCGGCCCCTCGATCATCGTTTCCTCGGACGCCGCGCGGGCGCTTGGCCTCACGCCCGGGGAGCCGTCGGAACTGACCATCACGGCGCTCGACCCGACGCCGCCGGCCCTCGCCCCCACGCCCGTCGCGGAGGTGGAGACGGCCGCGCTCGCCGCGCCGCCGGCAGAGGACGCGGCGGAAATGGCCGGGCCCGAGGAATCCGGCATTGAAGAGCCGGTGGCGGAGGAGACGGAGGCGCCGCAAGTCGCCTTCGCCGCCACGCCGGACGAGCCGACCGAACCCGAGCCGACTGCGCCCGAGCCGACTGCGCCCGAGGCGGCGGAGCCTGCCGCGGATCCGCTGCCGGCCGCGGAGCCTTCGCCCCGCCCGTCGCCGCGCCCGGCTCCGGCGGAAACCGCGGTCGTCGCCGCGCCCGCACCCGAAACCGCGGCTCCGGCTGCGGCGCGCACCCGACATCTCCAGGTCGGCTCCTTCGCCGTCCCCGGCAACGCAGAGGCGCTGACCGAACGGCTCCGCGCCCGCGGCGCGCCCGCGCGGACGGCGCGGGGCGGCGCGCTCACGATCGTGCTGATCGGCCCCCTGCCCGACGAGGCCGCCGCCGCGGCGGCGCGCGAGGCGGCGCGGGCCGAGGGGGTGACCGATGCTCTGGAGGTGATGCTGTGACCAGACTGCCCGCACTCTTCGCCGCGCTCGCGCTTCTCGCCCAGCCGGCCGCGGCCTTCGACACCGCGGCGCGGGCGGCCATCGTGATCGACATGACATCGGGCGCCGTGCTGCTCGAAAAGGATGCGGACAAGCCGCTGCCGCCCGCCTCCATGTCCAAGCTGATGACGCTCAACATGGTGTTCGAGGCGCTCCAGCAGGGCCGCCTCTCGCTCGACGACACGTTCCCCGTCTCCGAGAAGGCGTGGAAGATGGGCGGCAGCCGCATGTTCGTCCGCGCGGGAGACAGGATCCGGGTGGAGGACCTGCTGCGCGGCGTCATCGTCCAGTCCGGCAACGACGCCTGCGTCGTGCTGGCGGAGGGGCTCGCCGGCTCGGAGGAGGCCTTCGCGGCGCGCATGAACGAGCGGGCGAAGGAGCTCGGGCTCGCGAATTCCCACTTCACCAATTCGACAGGCTGGCCCGACCCGGACCATTACATGAGCGTTCGGGACCTGATGACGCTCATCGACCGCATGGTGAACGCCTTCCCCGAATACTATCCGATGTGGGCCGAGACCGACTTCGAATGGGACGGGGTGGCGCAGAGGAACCGCAACCCGCTCCTCTATCTCGACCTCGGGGCCGACGGGCTCAAGACCGGGCATACCGAGGAGGCGGGCTTCGGCCTCACCGGCTCCGCGATCCGGGACGGGCGCCGGATCGGCTTCGTCGTCACCGGGCTCGACAGCATGGGCGACCGGGCGCAGGAATCCGAGCGGCTTCTGACCTGGGCGTTCCGGGAGTTCCGCACCGAGCGGATCGCCTCTGCCGGGCAGATCGTCGGCGAGGCGGAGGTCTGGGTCGGCGAGGAGCGGACCGTGCCGCTGACGCCTGCGCAGGACGTGATCGCGACCGCGCCCTGGGCCGCGGCGGCGGAGACGAAAGTGACGATCCGCTATGACGGGCCGATCCCCGCGCCCATCGCGGCCGGCCAGCCGCTCGGCGAACTGGTGGTCGAGGCGGCGGGGCTGCCGCCGGTCCGCGCGCCGCTTGTCGCCGCCGTCGCGGTCGAAAAGGGCGGGCTCATCACCCGCGTCGGCGCCGCGGTCGAGACGCTCCTGCGCGGAAGCGACGCGCCCGAAGCCGCCGAATGAAGCCGGGGGCCGGCTTCTTCCTGACGGTCGAGGGGGTGGACGGCGCGGGCAAGAGCACGCAGGCGCGCCGCCTCGCCGCAAGGCTGCGGGAAACGGGCCGGGCGGTGACCCTGACGCGGGAGCCGGGCGGGGCGCCGGGCGCGGAGGAGATCCGCGCGCTCCTGCTGACCGGCGACCCGGCGCGGTGGTCCCCCGTCACGGAGGCGCTGCTGTTCTTCGCCGCGCGGCGGGACCACGTGGAGCGGACGATCCTGCCCGCCCTCGCACGGGGGGAGGTCGTGATCTCCGACCGTTTCACCGATTCCACCCGCGCCTACCAGGCCGCCGCGCGACCAGGCGGCATGGCGGGCGCGCCTCCCGCCCTGATCGACCTCCTGCACCGGGAGGCGATCGGGCTCGACCCGGACCTCACGCTCGTCTTCGACATGGACCCGGAGGCGGCGCTGAGCCGCGGCCTTGCGCGCGAGACGGACGAGGCGCGGTTCGAACGGCTCGGGCCGGGTTTTCAGACACGGCTCCGGGAGAGCTTCCGCGCCATCGCCGCGGCGGAGCCCGGGCGCTGCCTGATGGTGGACGCAGGGGGCGGCGAGGCGGAGGTCGAGGCGCGGGTCTGGGCCGCGGTTTCGGCGCGGCTGACCTGATGGCGGAGGCTGCGCCCGAGGAGGCGGACCGGGTCGGCGACCTGCCGCACCCGCGGGAAACCTTGCGGCTCTTCGGGCAGGAAGCGGCGGAGGAGGCCTTCCTCGCCGCCTGGGGGGGCGGGCGGCTGCATCACGCCTGGCTGCTGGCCGGGCCGCGCGGCGTGGGCAAGGCGACGCTCGCCTACCGCATCGCCCGCGCGCGGCTGGCGGCGGAGGAAGGCGGCGGGCTCTTCGGCGCGCCGGAGCCGCCGCGGACGCTCGACCTCGATCCGGAGCATCCCGTCTCCCGCCGCATCGCCGCGGGCTCGGAGCCGCGGCTCTTCACGCTGAGGCGGGAGGCGGACCCGAAGACGGAGCGGCTCTATACCCGCATCCGGGTTGAGGATGTGCGGCGGCTCAAGAGCTTCTTCCAGCTCTCGGCCGCGGATGGCGGATGGCGCGTCGCGGTCGTCGACCCGGCGGAGGAGATGAACGCGAACGCCGCCAACGCGCTGCTGAAGGTGCTGGAGGAGCCGCCGCCGCGCGTGCTGATCCTGCTCGTCTGCCACGCGCCCGCGCGGCTGCTGCCGACGATCCGCTCCCGCTGCCTGATGCTGAAGCTCTCGCCGCTCGGGGCCGAAGACCTCGCCGCCGCGCTGGAGGCGGCGGGGGTGGAGACCGGGGCGGAGGCGGGCGCGCTTGCGCTCCTTTCGGACGGATCGGCGGGCGAGGCGGCGAGGCTCGCCGCGCTCGGCGGGCCGGCGCTCTACTCCCGGCTCGTCTCTCTCCTCGCCGGCGCGCCGGGGATGAACCGGCGGGAGATGGCGGCGATCGGCTCCGCCTGTTCGGGCCGCGCCAATGCGGAGACCTATGATCTCGTCATCCGGCTGATCGACATCCTCCTCGCCCGGCTCGCGCGGGCGGGCGCGCTCGGCCCGCCTTCGGCGGAGGCGGCGCCGGGCGAGGCGAAGGCGCTGGCCGCTCTCTCCCCCGGCCCGGCGGCGGCCCGGCTCTGGGCCGATCTCGCGCTCACGCTCGGGGGCCGGGCGGCGGCGGCGCGGGCCGTCAATCTTGACCCGTCGCAGGTCATGCTCGATATCTTCCTCGAAATCGACGCCGCCGCCCGCATCGCCCGCGCGCGCGAGGGCTGAACGCCGCGCCCGGAGCCGCCATGAACGCCGAAACGCCCCCCGAACTTGTGGACAGCCATTGCCATCTCGACTTTCCGGCGCTGGCCGGGGAGCTCGATGCGGTCGTCGCGCGGGCGGAGGCGGCGGGGGTGCGCCGGATGGTCACGATCTGCACGCGCCTGCCCACCGAACCCGAGGTGCGCGCCATCGCCGAGGCCTATCCGGGCGTGTTCTACGCCGCCGGAGTCCATCCGATGAGCGTGGCGGAGGAGGCGCCGGCGAGCGTGGAGGCGCTCGTCGCCCTCGCCCGGCATCCGAAGATGGTCGCGATCGGGGAGACGGGGCTCGATTATCACTACACGCGGGAGAGCGCGGCGGCGCAGCAGGCCTCGCTCCGCGTGCATTGCGAGGCGGCGCGGCGCACCGGCCTGCCGCTCGTGATCCATGCGCGCGACGCGGACGAGGACATGGCGCGGATCCTGACGGAAGAGCGCGCGAAGGGCGCGTTCGGCTGCGTGATGCACTGTTTTTCCTCCGGCGCGGCGCTGGCGGAGACGGCGCTTTCGCTCGGCTTTTATCTCTCGATGTCCGGCGTCGCGACGTTCAGGAATGCGGAGGCGGTGCGCGCCGTCTTCGCCGCGGCGCCGCTCGACCGGATTCTCGTGGAGACGGACGCGCCCTATCTCGCCCCGCCGCCGCATCGGGGCAGGCGCTGCGAGCCGGCCTATACCGCCCTGACCGCCAAGGTCGGGGCCGAGGTGAAGGGCGTGAGCCTCGCGGAGTTCGCCCGCGCGACGACGGCCAATTTCGACCGGCTCTTCGCCAAGGCCGCCGCCTGGACGCGGGCGCAGGCGGCATGAGCGGGCGGCTCTCGTTCACCATTCTCGGCTGCGGCTCCTCGGGCGGGGTGCCGCGGCTCGGCGGCCATTGGGGCCGCTGCGACCCGACGAACCCCAAGAACCATCGCCGCCGCTGCTCGATGCTGGTGGAACGCGAGGGGCCAGAGGGCGTGACGCGGGTGCTGATCGACACGTCGCCCGATCTCCGCTCGCAATTGCTGGACGCCGGCGTCGGCAATCTCGACGGCGTGCTCTATACCCATGAACATGCGGACCATGTTCACGGGCTCGACGATCTCCGCATGATCGTCTTCAACCAGCGGCGGCGGCTCCCCGTCTGGGCCGACGGGAAGACGGCGAACAGCCTTCTTTCCCGCTTCGGCTACGCCTTCGCCCAGCCCGAGGGCAGCCCCTATCCGCCGATCCTCGACCTCCGCCCGCTCGACGGGCCGGTGCGGATCGAGGGCGCGGGCGGGCCGGTGGAGGCGGCGCCGTTCGAGGTGAGCCACGGCTCCATCGACGCGCTCGGCTTTCGCATCGGGCCGCTCGCATATCTGCCGGATGTCGTGAAGATGACGGAAGAGGGATGGGCCGCGCTCGAAGGCGCGGAGTGCTGGGTGGTGGACGCGCTCCGCTATGATCCGCACCCGACCCATGCGCATCTTTCGCTGACGCTCGACTGGATCGCCCGTTCCGCCGTGCCGCGCGCGATCATCACGAACATGCATATCGATCTCGACTACGAGACGCTGAAGGCGGAGACCCCCGACCATGTGGAGCCCGCCTATGACGGGATGCGGATCGACTTTCCGCTCTGAACGGCCAAACGCCGCGCCCGCATGCCAGCCATGCTAGGCGTTCTCAACACCGTCCTTCCCGTCTTCCTCGTGGTCGGCTCGGGCTACGCGCTCGTCCGGTTCGGCCGGTTCCCGGAAGAGGCGGTGGGGGCGCTGATGAAGTTCGCGCAATCCGTTGCAGTGCCCTGCCTTCTCTTCATGGCGCTGATCCGGCTCGACCTCGGCGCGAATTTCGACCCGGGCCTGATGGTCAGCTTCTACTCCGGCGCGCTCTTCTGCTTCGCGCTCGGCTATCTCGCGGCGCGAAAGGGGTTCGGGCGGCGGCCGGGGGAATCCGTGGCGCTCGGCTTCGCCGCGCTCTTCTCCAATTCCGTCCTGCTCGGCCTTGCGGTGACGGAGCAGGCCTATGGAACCGCGGCGCTGGCGCCGAATTTCGCGCTGATCGCGATCCATGCGCCGTTCTGCTATCTCGTCGGCATCACCGCGATGGAGATCGCGCGGGCGGACGGGCGGAGCGGGGCGGAGACGGCGCGGATCGCCGCGACGGCGATGTTCCGAAACCCGATCTCCATGGCCTCCGCCGCCGGGCTTCTCGCCAACGTGACCGGCCTGCCCCTGCCGGAGGCGGCGGCGGATGCGGCGGACATGATCGGGCGCGCCGCGCTCCCGGCCGCGCTCTTCGGGCTCGGCGGCGTGCTCAGCCGCTATCGCATCCGCTCGACGCTCGGCGAGGCGCTGACGATCACCGCGCTTTCGACGCTGGTGCATCCGGCCATCGCCTTCACGCTCTCGCACCATGTCTTCGCGCTGGAGCCGGGCTTTGTCCGCTCGGCCACGATCATGGCGGCTATGGCGCCGGGGGTGAACGCCTACATGTTCTCCTCCATGTATCAGCGCGCGGAGGGGGAGGTCGCCTCGACCGTCATCATCGCGACGGCGGTTTCCGTGGTGACCGCCTCGGGCTGGCTCTGGACGCTGGACTACGTCCTCGGCTGACGACGCGCGCGGGGCCTGCTAGGCTCAGCCCATGGCCCGCGAGAACCCCTACCGCCCCTTCACGCCCGACCCGGAGCAAGCCGCACTCTTTCCCGCCGTTTCGGGCGATGCGATCAACGGCCTCGGCGAGGCGGAGCCGCGTCCGGCGCGCATGGTCTATTGGGCGCCGAACCCGGACGACATCCCGCACGGGGCCTTGCAGCGCTGGTTCTACACGCGCGACCCCGACGACCCGCATATCGGAAGGGCGCGGGCGGAGCGGGCGCGCATCCTCTCCGCGCCGATCTCGCCGCTTTCGGAATCGCGGGCGGAACGGAGCCCCGAGGATTGGACGGCGGCGTTCCTCGCCATGGCCGGCGCGGGCGCGTTCGAGATGGCGGGCGTGGCCGAGATGCGCCCCGGATATCTCACCGAGGGCGCCGCCACGACCGAGAGCCGGGTGCTGATGATCGGCGTCGCCCACGATTTCGAGGAGATCAGTACGGCGCCGGAGACGCGCGCGGGCGCTGAGGTCGTGCGGCAGTACGGGCGCGCAGGGGCTGCGGCGAAGTCGGTCGCCTCCTGGCTCAGGGAGCAGGGATGGGAGGCGCGGCCCGTGACCGGGCCGATGACGGGGGAGCTCCTCCTCATTCCGCCGGCGATCGATTGCGGGTTCGGCCAGCTCGGCAAGCATGGCTCGATCATCTCGGCGGAATACGGCGCCTCGTTCCGGCTCGCCGCCGTGCTGACCGACGCGCCCTTCGCGCCGACTCCGGCTGACGACCCGGGGGTGGACGAGTTCTGCCTCAACTGCCGGATCTGCGAGGACGCCTGCCCGCCGGAGGCGCTGGCGCCGGACAAGCGGCTCGTGAGGGGCGTGGAGAAGTGGTATGTCGAGTTCGACCGCTGCCTGCCCTATTTCAACGAGCATCAGGGCTGCGGCATCTGCATCGCGGTATGCCCGTGGTCCCTCCCCGGCGTGGGGATGAACCTTGCCGCGAAGCTGGCGCGCGCGGCGCTCGCGCGCCGCCGCTTCCGGCGTCAGTTGACGGTCAGCGCGACGAAACGCTTCTCGTCGCCAGTGCGGACGAGGATGAGGAGGGACTTGCGGCCTTCCTCCTTGGCCCGCGCCACGCCGCCGCGAACATCGGCGGGCGTCACGACCTCCTCCTGCGCCACCTCGACGATCACGTCGCCCGGGCGGATGCCCTTCTCGGCGGCGGCGCTGCCGGCCTCGACCTCGACCACGAGGACGCCCTTCGCATCGGCCGCGACGTCATAATCCGTGCGGTTCTTCGCCGTGAGCGGCTCCATCTTCATGCCGAGCGCGCTTTCCGCGGTCGCCGGGGCTTCCGGCGCGTCCACATCCGGGCCGGGCGCCCCCGCCCCTTCGTCAAGGAGGCCGAGCACGACCTTCACGGTCTGCGTCTTGCCCTTGCGCCAGACGACAACCCGCACATCCTTCCCGACCTCCGTTTCCGCAACCATCCGCGGGAGGTCGCGCATCTCGTTGATGTCGCGGCCGTCGAACTTCATGATGACGTCGCCGGCCTCGACGCCGCCGGAAGCCGCCGGGCCGCCCGAGGTCACTTCGGAGACAAGCGCGCCGGACGGCTTTTCGAGGCCGAGGCCCTCGGCCAGTTCCGGGGTCACCTGCTGGATCTTCACGCCGAGCCAGCCGCGGCGCGTCGCGCCGAATTCGCGGAGCTGCGCCACCACGGTCTTCACCAGCGCGGAGGGGACGGAGAAGCCGATGCCGATGGAGCCGCCGGAGGGCGAGATGATCGCCGTGTTCACGCCGATCACCTCCCCCGCCATGTTGAAGAGCGGGCCGCCGGAATTGCCGCGGTTGATTGCGGCGTCCGTCTGGATGAAGTCGTCATAGGGGCCGGAATTGATGTCCCGGTTGCGGGCGGAGATGATGCCCGCGGAGACGGAGCCGCCGAGCCCGAACGGGTTGCCGATGGCGATCACCCAGTCGCCGACGCGGGAGGCGTCGCTGTCCCCGAAGGGCACGAAGGGGAGCGGCTGCGGCGGGGTCACCTTCAGCACGGCGATGTCGGTCTTCGGGTCGGTGCCGACCAGCGTCGCCGGGAGGGAGGCGCCGTCGATGAAGTTCACCATGATCTCGTCGGCGTTCTCGATCACGTGATTGTTCGTGACGATGAAGCCCTCGGGCGCGATCACGAACCCGGAGCCGAGCGAATTCGTCGTGCGCGGGCCCTGGTTGCGTTCGCCGTCGAAGAAGTCCCGGAACAGGTCTTCGAACGGGGAGCCGGGAGGCAGTTGCGGCCGTGGGCCGCGCTGCGGCGCCTCGACAGTCTGGCTCGTGGAGATGTTGACCACCGCTGGGCTCAGCCGCTCGGCGAGATCGGCGAAGCTCTCCGGCGCGGCCTGCGCCGGGGCCGAGAGCGCCGTCACGCCGACGAAGGCGGCGACGAAAAGCGCGCGCAGCGGGTTCAACGAAAGTTCGGGCAGAAACACGTCAAGCCTCCTCGGGTCTTGTCGATGCGCGCCGCCCGGAGCGGCGCCAGCTTGTGACGCTGAGATACGCCTCGGGAGTCGATAATCCAACCGAAACGTTTCAGAGCATTTCCCAAACGTGAGCGCGCCGCCGTTCCGGCGGCGCGATCTTCATTGCAGCGGCGCCGGCCGCCCCTGATCCGACTTGAGGAAGTCGAAGAACTCGCTGTCCGGCGAGATGACCATGGAGGAATTGCTCCCCTGCAGCGCCTGCTCGTAGGCGGAGAGGCTGCGGTAGAAGGCGAAGAATTCCGGGTCCCGCCCGAAGGCCTCGGCGAAGACGGCGTTCCGCGCGGCATCCGCCTCGCCTCGGACGATCTCGGATTCCCGGCGCGCTTCGGAGACGAGCTCCACCGCCTGCCGGTCCGCCGTCGCGCGGACGACCTGCGCCGCCTCCGCGCCGCGCGCCCGCTCGTCCGCCGCCTCGCGCTCACGCTCGGCCTGCATCCTCGCGAAGGTCGCCTGGAGGTTCTGCTGCGGGAGATCGGCGCGCTTGATCCGCACGTCGATAACCTCGACGCCGAGATTCTCCGCCGGCCGGCGGGCCGCGTCGCGGATCGCCGTCATCATGCCGGACCGCTCGGCCGAGAGAATGTCCCGGCTGTTCACGTTGCCGAGCACGCCGCGGAGCGCCGCATTCAGGATCGAGTCGAGCCGCTGCGCGCCCGCAAGCTCCGCCCCGCCGGCGACGGCGAGCCGGAAGCGGACCGGATCGATGATCCGCCAGCGCGCGAAGGCCTCTACCACGAGCCGCCGCTCGTCCAGCGGGGTGACTTCCAGCGGCTGCGTGTCCAGAGGCAGGATACGGTCCTCGTAGAAGACGACGTTCTGGATGAACGGAATCTTGAACGCGAGGCCGGGATCCTGCTTCACCGCCTTCACCTGGCCGAACTGGAGCACGATGGCCTGTTTCCGCTCGTCCACGATGTAGACGGAGGAGAGCGCCGTGAAGAGCAGCGCGGCGATGACGCCGACGATGATATAGCTGCGGGGCATCAGTTGGTCCTCCGGAGCTCGTTGAGAGGCAGGTAAGGCACAACGCCCTGACCGCTGTCTCCGATCTGCTGGTCGATGATGATCTTGTCGATGCCGCCGTAGACCCGCTCCATCGTCTCGAGGAAGAGACGCTTGCGGGTGACTTCCGGCGCCTTGGCATATTCCTCGAATACGGCCTTGAACCGGCTCGCCTCGCCTTCCGCCTCGTTGACGACGCGGGCGCGGTAGCCCTCGGCCTCCTGGATCTGCTGCGCCGCCTCGCCGCGCGCGCCGGCGAGGCGCTCGTTGGCGTAGGCGTCCGCACGTTTCTCCAGCGTGTCCCGCTCCTGCTCCGCGGCCTGCACGTCGCGGAAGGCGTCGATCACCTCCTGCGGCGGATCCGCCTTGTCGAAGTTCACGCGGACGACGTTGATCCCGCTCTCATAACTGTCGAGCGTCGTCTGGATCAGCTCCTGCACTTCCTGGCTGACGATGGCGCGGTCCCGGTTCAGGATCGGCTTCATCTCCGAGCGGCCGATCACCTCACGCATCGCGGATTCCGCGACGGCGGCGACTGTCTGCTCCGGGTTGGCCAGATTGAAGAGGTACTGCTGCGGGTCGCGGATGTTCCAGACGAGCTGGAACCCGATGTCGATGATGTTGGCGTCGCCCGTCAGCATCAGGCCCTCGTCCGAAGCCCGGCTCGCGCGCTGAGCTCCCGAAGGTCCGGAGCCGATGTCGACCGTGTTCTCCCGCGTAACCGGGATGATCTCGCGGGACTGGATCGGCCAGAGGATGAAGTTGAGGCCCGGCTCGCCGATGCCGGAGCGCTCGCCGAAGGTGAGGACGACGGAGCGCTCTTCCGGCCGCACGGTGTAAAGCGCGTTCCAGAGATAGAACCCGACCGCCGCGAGGACGATCAGCGCGATCCCACCCTTACCGAGCCCCTGCCCGCCGCCGCCGGTTCCCCGCGGGCCGCGGCCGCCTCCGCCGCCGCCCATGATGACCTTGAGCCGGTCGCGGCCCTCCTTCAGAATTTCCTCAATGTCAGGCGGGCGCTGGCCGCCGCCGCGACCGGGGCCGCGCCCTCCGCCGCCGCCGCCGCCCCAGGGGCTCTTCCCGCCGCCATCTCCTCCGCCGCCCCCCCAGGGGCCGCCGCCATTGCTCGACATGGGCATTCCTTCCTCTCCCTGCGCGCCGCCTCCGCCTGACGGGACCCCGTCAGACAGGCGCGCGCATCGTGACCAGTTCCTCGGCCGCGGTCGGGTGGACCGCGACCGTCCGGTCGAAATCCTCCTTCGTCGCGCCCATCTTCACCGCGATTCCGGCGAGCTGGATCATCTCCCCGGCGCCGTGGCCGACGATATGAACGCCGCGCACGCGGCGGTCCGCCTTCGTGACGACGAGCTTCATCAGCATCTTCTCCTCCCGCCCTGACAGGGTCGCCAGCATGGGGCGGAAGGTCGAGCGATAGATCTCCACATCCCCGAGCGCGCGCGCCGCCGTCTCGGCAAGGCCAACTGTGCCGATTTCCGGCTGAGTAAAGACCGCCGTGGGGATATCGGTGTGATCGGGCTTCGTCGGGTTCGCGTTGAACACCGTCTCGACAAAAGCCGCCCCCTCGCGGATCGCGACGGGGGTGAGCGCGGCGCGGTCCGTCACGTCGCCAACGGCGTAGATCGAGGGCACGCTGGTCTGGGACCATTCGTCCACCGCGACGGCGCCGTTCGGCTTCAGCGTCACGCCCGCCGCCTCCAGCCCGAGGCCCTCCGTGTTGGGCCGGCGGCCAGTGGCATAGAAGACGCAATCGGCCTCCATGGCCTCGCCATCCTCCATCACCAGGCGGAGCGCGCCGCCCTCGGCCTTCTCGATCGCCATCACGTCGCAGCCGTAGCGAAGGGTGATTCCCTTCCGCAACATCTCCGCCGAGACATGGGCGCGAATGTCCGCATCGAAGCCGCGGAGGATCAGCTCGCCCCGGTAGACCTGCGTCACCTCGGCGCCGAGGCCGTTCAGGATGCAGGCGAATTCGCAGGCGATGTAGCCGCCGCCGACGATCACCACCCGCCGCGGCAACGCGGGGAGGTGGAAGATCTCGTTCGAGGTGATGGCGTGCTCCGCGCCCGGGATCTCCGGGACGAAGGGCGCGCCGCCGGTGGCGACGAGGATGTGCTTCGCGCTCACGATCCTTCCGTCGGCGAGCCGGACCTCGTGCGGGCCGGCGACGGTGGCGCGCGTCTTGAGCACCGTCGCGCCCGCGGCGCCGACATTGCGCTCGTAGAGGCCTTCGAGCCGCGCAATCTCCCGGTCCTTCGCCGCGATCAGCTTCGTCCAGTCGAAGGTCCGCGGCCCGACCGTCCAGCCGAATCCCTCCGCATCCTCGAAGGCTTCGGAAAAGGCGGAGGCGTAGACCATCAGCTTCTTCGGGACGCAGCCGCGGATCACGCAGGTGCCGCCGTAGCGATACTCTTCCGCGATGGCGACCTTCGCGCCGCCCTGCGCCGCCATGCGCGCGGACCGCACGCCGCCGGAGCCGCCGCCGATGACGAAAAGATCATAGTCGAAGCCGTCCGCCATCCGCCGTCCTGTCGAGGTCATCCGGGGCGCGGCCCCGTTTCCGTCGCGGGCAACTTAGGCGCCGCCCGCCCGCGGCGCAATGCAAGTCGGGGCGCAGCCGGCCCCCGGAGCGTCAATCCGCCTCCGGCGGCTCCATGATCTCCGCCCGCCCGTCCTCATGGCCAATCACCGCCCCCGCGGCGAGGCCGATGAAGAGCCCCGTCTCCACCACGCCGGGGAGCGCGTTGAGCCGCGTCGCGAGGCCCGGCGCGTCGCCGATCCGCCGGAGGTTGAGATCGAGGATATGGTGGCCCTCGTCCGTCACGAAGGGCGCGGCCTCCCCGCCCCGGAGGCGGATCGCGCGGCCGCCCACATCCTCCCGCTCCAACAGCTTCGCGACATGGCCCATCGTCGCCCGCCAGCCGAAGCGCACGACCTCCACCGGCAGCGGGAAGGCGCCGAGCGTGGGCACGGGCTTGCCGGCGTCGGCGATCACCAGCATCCGGCGGGAGGCGGCGGCGACGATCTTCTCCTGCAGGAGCGCGCCGCCCCCGCCCTTGACGAGGTTCAGCGCGGGGTCGATCTCGTCCGCCCCGTCGATCGTCAGGTCGAGCGCCCCCGCCTCCTCCAGCGTCGCGACGCGGAGGCCGAGCGAGGCGGCGAGGGTCGCGGTGCGGCTGGAGGTCGGCACGCAGAGAAGGGTGGAGGCGCGCGGAGCCTCGGCCAGCAGGCGGACGAGGAAATTCGCGGTGGACCCTGTGCCGAGGCCGAGCTTCATGCCCGCCTCCACATAATCGAGGGCGCGGCGCGCTGCGGCGAACTTGGCGCGGTCCGCCGGGTTCTCAGGAAGCTCCATCCGGCATGGTTCCTTCTTGCGTTTCGCCGCGGTTCAACAGGCCGGAGAGCGCCGCGTCAAGCCGGGCGCGCGGCAGGATCACGAGCGCGCCGGGACGGTCGAAGCCGAGCGAGACGGGGCCGGTCGTCTCGTTCGACGAACCGATCCGCGCGCCGGCCTCGAAGACCAGCCCGCCGACCGGCCAGCGCAGCCCGGCGCCCGCCTCCGCCAGCACGCGCCGCATCGGAAGGAGCGAGAGGCGGACGCCGGCCGGCAGGTCCAGCGCGAGCCCGCGGCCGGCGGAGAAGACGACATCCTCCCGCCCGAGCAGCAGGATCGGGCGCGGATCGGCGACGAGCGCGTGGAGGGCGGCGAGCTCATGGTCCACCCGCCCGCCGAGGAAACCGACGCCGAGGAAGAACGGCGCCTCCACCCGGAGCAGGCATTTCTCGAGATCGGTCGTCTCCTGCTCCTCGACGCGGATCAGGCGCGGGCCGAGGCGCGCGGCCCAGCCGGCGACATTCTCGAGCGAATCGAGATCGCCGATCACCGCTTCCGGAGTCACGCCCGCCGGCAGCCCGTTCGCGCCCCCGTCTGCGCAGACGAGCGCGGGCGCCCGGCGGAGGGCCTCTTCCAGCGCGGCGCGCTCCGGCGCCGCGCCGAGAAGGGTCGCTCCGCGGGTGAACCCGATCCGACCCTCCATGTCCGCCTCCGTTCATGCAACCGACGCGCGAATGGCGAAAAAAGTGCTCTCGCTGCAAACGAGCGGTTTTCTTTCGCGATTTATGGCTTAGACTTGTCGAACATGTGAACGCAATCGGGCTGAGTGCGCATTTTCCGGCGGGGGCCGGGAGGCGCGCCGAGCGAGGCCCGGAGCGGTGGTGGGGAATTTGGAATGGCTTTCGATACGAATCAGGACAGACGCGTGAAGCTCGCCTTCGGCGAGTTCGATTGTGAGATCGTCGGCTATGACGACCCGCTCCGCGTGCTCGACAAGATCCTCGGCCTTTATGTCGCCGTCGCGGAGACGAGCCCCGCGCTGATCGCCGGCGGCGCGCCCGAAGCGGCGCGGCTTCGCGCGCGGTTCGCGGAAGTCCTGGGAGAGAACGCCGCGCGGCTCGGGGCTTCGGTTTCGCCGCGAGGCGCCGGAGTGACCGTTTCCGCCGCCCCCGCAGTTGAAGCGCCGCCGCCCCCGGAGCAATCGGCGACGCCCGCGCATCTCGCCGGGATGGATCCGGCGCTTCTCGCCGAGTTCGCAGCGATGCGCGCCCGGCTGAAGGATCGGGACGAGCCGGCGGGCGAGCGGATTGCCAAACCTGCGCCCACGACCGCGGAAGCCGCCCCGCAGCCACGGGTGCGCATCATCCGGGCGGAGAAGGCCAAAGCGGACGACGCATCCGGCGCCGAGCCCGCAGCGCGCCCGGCGACCGCATTCTCCTCGCAAGCGCGCGCCGTTTCGGAGAGCGCCGCAGCGTCCGAAGCCGCGGAGTCGGAAACGGACAATTTCCTGTTCGCCGAGACGGACGACACGGCCGCGGCGGAGCGGCCCGCCGAGCCGGCGCCCGTCGAACCGGCCGCCGCCGCGCCGGGCAAGGAGCCGGATGTCGGTCGGTTCGGCTTCCTGCGCCGGATCATGCCGCAGGCTACGGCCGCGGAAGAAGCGCCCCTAGATGCGGAGGGGCCGTTCCGCCGGCTCCGCGAAGCGTCCGAGGCCGCGCTGCCGCGCCTCGACCCGGCGGCGCGCGCGCCGGAGCCGCGCCTCGCCCTCGTGCGGCCGGTTCGCACGGCGCTTTCCGGCCCGGCGGCCTTCGCCGCCGAGGCGGGGGCGAACGGACTTACGGAACATGTGGAGGCGGCGGCGGCCTGGCTCGCCCTGTCCGAAGAGCGGCCCCGCTTCAGCCGTCGCGACGTGATGCAGGCGCTGTCCGGCATCGAGGCTGCGGCCGGATACAGCCTCGAGGCGCGGATGAAGGCGTTCCGCACCCTCCTGAAGAACGGTGTTCTGGTGCGGGAGGAGGACGGCCTCTACTCCCTCTCCCGCGCCGCGCGCTTCGGCCATGAAGGCCGGCTTCGCGCCTGAAGCCGGCCTGTGCGTTCAGGCGTCGGGATCGGGCTTTCCGATCCCGCGAAAGACGAAGCGGAAGGGCAGCGCCCAGATCACGCCGAGCCCGGCGTAGATCAGCACTTCGAGCCAGAGCGGCGGCCGGTCCAGCCAGTTCATCACCGAGACGGCCGCGACGACGAAGAGCGGCAGCCAGACCAGCAGCAGGACGAGGGAGAGGCGCCGCCGCGCCTTGTAGGAAAGCTTCATCGGCTCAGTCCGCGAAGGGGTCGGTGACGAGGATCGTGTCGTCCCGCTCCGGCGAGGTGGAGAGGAGGGCGACGGGGCAGCCGATCAGCTCCTCCACCCGCCGGACATACTTGATCGCCGCCGCGGGGAGATCGGCCCAGGAACGGGCGCCCTCCGTGCTTTCGGACCAGCCGGGCATCTCCTCGTAGATCGGCTCCGCCGCCGCCTGCCGCGCCGCGGCGATGGGCAGGAAGTCGACGACCTCGCCGCCGACGCGGTAGCCGGTGCAGATCTTCAGCGTCTCGAACCCGTCCAGCACGTCCAGCTTCGTCAGCGCGACGCCGCGGACGCCGGATTGCATGCAGGTCTGCTTCACCAGCGCCGCGTCGAACCAGCCGCAGCGGCGCTTCCGGCCCGTGACGGTGCCGAATTCGCGGCCGCGCTCGCCGAGCCGTTCGCCGTCCGCATCCCGAAGCTCGGTCGGGAACGGGCCCTCGCCGACGCGGGTGGTGTAGGCCTTCACGATGCCGAGCACGAAATCCACCGCGTTCGGGCCGAGGCCGGAGCCGGTCGCCGCCATGCCGGAGAGCGTGTTGGAGGAGGTGACATAGGGATAGGTGCCGAAATCGATGTCGAGGAGCGCCCCCTGCGCGCCCTCGAAGAGGATGCGCCTGCCCTCCCGCCGCTTCTCCGCCAGCACGCGCCAGGCCGGGCCGGCATAGGGGAGGATCTTCGGCGCGACCGCCATCAGCTCCGCCTTCAGCGCGGCCCGGTCCACCGGCTCGACGCCGAGGCCGCGGCGGAGCGGGTCGTGATGGGCGAGCAGGCGGTCGAGCCGCGCATCCAGCGTCGCCTCGTCGGCGAGGTCCGCGACGCGAATCGCGCGGCGGCCCACCTTGTCCTCATAGGCGGGGCCGATGCCGCGCCCGGTCGTGCCGATCTTCGCCGCGCCCGCCGCCGCTTCCCGCAGCTGGTCGAGATCGCGGTGGACGGGGAGGATGAGCGGCGCGTTCTCCGCCACCATCAGGCTCTCGGGCGAGATGGCGGCGCCTTGCCCCGTCAGTTTCTCGATTTCCGAGAGGAGCGCCCACGGGTCCAGCACGACGCCGTTGCCGATGACGGAGAGCTTGCCCGGCCGGACGATGCCGGAGGGGAGGAGCGAGAGCTTGTAGACCACGCCGCCGATCACCAGCGTGTGCCCGGCGTTGTGCCCGCCCTGGAAGCGGACGATGACGTCCGCCCGCTCGGAGAGCCAGTCCACGATCTTTCCCTTGCCCTCGTCGCCCCACTGGGCGCCGACGACCGCCACATTCGCCATGCTCACGCTCCGCGTTGATCCGCGGCCTTATAAGGCGGCGCGCCGCGCGCCGAAACCGGGAAAAGGTCGCGGGGCCGGCGCCGGCGCGCTATGCTCTGTCCCGCGCGTCAGCGGAGCGATCATGCAGACGGTCATCGATTTCCTGTTCGGCCAGTCGGAGACAGTCAACCTTGTCCTGAGGACCTTCGGCCTCCTGCTGGGCCTGCCCGCGCTTTTCTGGAGTCTGGACAAGCTGCTGCTCTCCCCCGCGGGGCGGAAGGCGATCTGGGCCGCACTCGCCGACCGTTTCGTGCGCCCGGAGGGGGCGTTTGCGATCTATCACGAGCTGCTCGGGCCGCCGGGCGCGACGGCGCGCTTCGTCCTCGTGACCCTCGCGTTCTCCGTCGCCTCCATCCTCATCTTCCTGCTCGGCTTCGCCTTCCTGGCGCCCCAATTCGCGGAAAGCTTCCTGACGAGCGGGATCGCCCGAGCCTACTACCTGCGACAGTTCCTGACCGAGGGGGTGCTCACCGTATTCCTCGTCAACTATGTCGCCCTGCAGATCATGTTCGCACTGGAAGCCCGACTCTCCGCCTCCGGGCTCGGGCTCTGGCCGGCGCTGCTCGCCGACATGGCGCTTCGCGTCGCGCTGTTCGCGATCGGGCTTTCGGCGGTCTACTTCGCTTCGGCCCCGCTCTTCGGCTCCTTCGGCGGCGATCCGGCGGCGGGGCTCCGGGCCGTTCTTCCCACCCTGGCGGCGGGGTTGCGGCTGGAGGCGGTCACGTCGGTCTATTTCTACGCCGCGGCAATTTCCGGATTGCCGCTGTTCCTCGCGGCGGTGCTCGACCTGATGCGGAGATGGCCGCCGCTCGGCGCCGTGGTGCGCGCGCTCTTCTTTTATCTGCCGGTCAACGAGAACCCGATCCTTGCCGGCGCGGCGACGCTCGGCGTGTTCCTCGCCCTCCTCTCCTCGGTCGCGTCGGCGGCGTTCGGCTGAGCGCCGGCGCCGCCGGCCCGGCGAAGACGGCTCAGGCTCCGGGCGCGAAGCCCCGGAAGCTCACAGCTTGTTGTGCGAACCGTCGCAGCGGACGCCGTTTCCGCTCGCCTTGCAGCCGCAGAAGAAGACCTTGCCGGCCTCCGCCGCCTCGAACTTCACGGGGGCGAGGCCGGTGTCCTTGTGGCTGCCGTCGCAAAAGGGCTGCTTCGACGAGCGGCCGCAGGAGCACCAGAAATAGGTTTTCCCCGCCTCGACCTCGACCGGATAGGGCGCCTTCTGCGCCGGAATGGGGGCTTCCGCCATTTTCTGCTCCCTGGGCTCGCTCAATGCTTGCTGGAACGGAGCATAGCGCGGCGGAAGCCCTTCGCCAGTCAGTATTTCCGGGGCACGTAGAGTTCGTCCGGCAGGACGCGGCGCTCGTATTCCGGGTTGTAGACGCGCTCGGGGAGGTGGACCTCCTCGTGCGGCACGGGCTCGTAGGGAATCTGCGTCAGGAAATGGTCGATGCAGTTCAGCCGCGCCCGCTTCTTGTCGTTCCCCTGGACGATGTGCCACGGCGCCTCGGGGATGTTGGTGCGGGCCAGCATCTCCTCCTTCGCCTTGGTGTAGGCCTCCCACCGCACGCGGCTCTGGAGGTCCATGGGGGAGAGCTTCCACTGCTTCATCGGGTCGTGGATGCGGATGAGGAAGCGCATCTGCTGCTCCTCGTCCGTGATCGAGAACCAGTATTTCACGAGGATGATGCCGGAGCGGACCAGCATCCGCTCGAATTCCGGCACGTCATGGAAGAACTGCTCCACCTGGTCCTCCGAGGCGAAGCCCATCACCCGCTCGACCCCGGCGCGGTTGTACCAGGAGCGGTCGAAGAGCGCGATCTCCCCGCCCGCGGGCAGATGCGGGACGTAGCGCTGGAAATACCATTGCGACTTCTCGCGGTCGCTCGGCGCGGGGAGCGCGACGACGCGGCAGACGCGCGGGTTGAGCCGCTGCGTGATGCGCTTGATGACGCCGCCCTTGCCCGCGCTGTCCCGCCCCTCGAAGAGAACGACGACCTTCTTCTTGTGATGCGAGACCCAGTCCTGCAGCTTGATGAGCTCGGACTGGAGGCGGAGAAGCTGCGCGATGTAGTCATGCCGCTCCAGCGAGGGCGGATGCGCCTTGCGGTAGATCTCCTTGATCTTCGTGCTGAGCACGATGTCCTCGAGCTCGAGCTCGTAATCCTCGTCCAGCGTCTCGGCCAGCTCGGCGGCCAGCCAGTCTTCCGCGCCCGTTTCCGGCTTGTCGTCCATCATGCCCTCTCCGCTTTCCGGCGGAGAGGATCATGCCTCGGCGACAGTTTCTTGTCGCCCCTCAGAAGCGCAGCGCCTTCGCCTGAAGCACCTGCGGCAGCGCGGCGATCTCCGCCAGCATCGCCGCGTTCACCGGCTCGTCCACGCCGAGGAGGGCGATGGCCTCGCCGCCCTTGTCCGCCCGGCCGAGCGCGAAGGTGGCGATGTTTACGCCGAGGGCGCCGAGCTTCATGCCGAGCGCGCCGATATAGCCCGGCGTGTCCGAGTTCGTGGTGTAGAGCATGTGCGCCATCGGCTCCGCCTCGAGCCCGATGCCCTTGATCTGGATGATCCGCGGCTTGCCGTCGCCATAGACCGTGCCGGCGACGGCGCGCGTCTGCACCTCCGTCGTCACGATCAGGCGCATGTAGGAGCCGTAGGCGCCTTGCGCGTCCTTCCGCGTCTCGGCGATCTTCACGCCGCGCTCGCGGGCGACGAGGGGGGCGGAGACCATGTTGACCGTCCCCTCCCCCACCAGCGGCGTGAGGAGGGCGGCGACGAGGGCGGCGGTGAGCGGCTTCTGGTTCAGGCGGCCGACATCGCCGACATATTCGATCTCGATCTCCTTGATCGCCGTCTCCGTCACCTGGCCGGCGAAGCCGCCGAGCGTTTCGGCGACCGCGATCCAGGGCTTCAGGAGCGGCGCCTCCTCCGCCGTCACGGAAGGCGCGTTGAGGGCGTTGGAGATGGCGCCGTGCACGAGATAATCCGCCATCTGCTCGGCGACCTGGAGCGCCACGTTCTCCTGCGCTTCCGAGGTCGAGGCGCCGAGATGGGGGGTGGCGACGAAGTTCGGGCAGCCGAAGAGCGGGTTCTCCTTCGCCGGCTCCACGGCGAAGACGTCGAACCCGGCGCCGGCGAGTGCGCCGGACTTGAGGGCCGCCGCCACCGCCTCCTCGTCCACCAATCCGCCGCGTGCGCAGTTGATGAGCCGGGCGCCGGGCTTCATCTTCGCGATGCGCTCGGCGGAGAGGATGTTCGCCGTCTTCTCCGTCTTCGGCAGGTGGAGGGAGACGAAATCGGCCCGCGCCAGCAGGGGTTCGACCTCCTCGATCTTCTCGACGCCCATCTCCAGCGCCCGCTCATGGGAGAGGAACGGGTCGTAGGCGATGACCTTCATGCGGAGCCCGATGGCGCGGGCGGCGACGACGGAGCCGATATTGCCGCAGCCGATCAGGCCCAGCGTCTTGCCCGTGATCTCCACGCCCATGAAGCGGTTCTTCTCCCACTTGCCGGCCTGGGTGGAGGCGTCCGCCGCCGGAAGCTGGCGGGAGACGGCGAACATCAGCGCGATGGCGTGCTCCGCCGTGGTGATGGAGTTGCCGAAGGGCGTGTTCATCACGACGATCCCCTTCGCCGAAGCGGCGGGAATGTCGATATTGTCCACGCCGATGCCGGCGCGGCCGATGACGCGGAGGTTCGTCGCGGCGGCGATGATCTCCTTTGTCGCCTTGGTGGCGGAGCGGACGGCAAGGCCGTCATACGCGCCGATGACCGCCTTCAGCGCCTCGGCGTCCTTGCCGAGTTCGGGGCGGAAATCGACCTCCACCCCGCGGTCGCGGAAGATCTGCACGGCGGCGTCGGAAAGCTCGTCGGAAATGAGAACCCTGGGCATGTGGTAAGCCTCTTCGCTGCGGGGCTGCGCCCGCGCTCTTCGGAATGGGGTGAGCCCGCCCCGCCTGGGGCGGGAGGGGTCAGGCGGCCTTGGCGGCGAGCTCCGCCTTCGCGGCGGCG
This sequence comes from Pikeienuella sp., assembly GCF_046290545.1. NCBI lineage: Bacteria > Pseudomonadati > Pseudomonadota > Alphaproteobacteria > Rhodobacterales > Paracoccaceae > Pikeienuella > Pikeienuella sp. The sequence goes on from NZ_JBKAGV010000016.1 coordinate 155,788, forward strand.
AAGGCCCAGTCGAGCCACGGGGTCAACGCCTCGATGTCCGCGGTCTCAACGGTGGCGCCGCACCAGATGCGGAGGCCCGGCGGCGCGTCACGATAGCCGCCGATGTCGAAGGCCGCCTCCTCCGCCTCCAGCAGCGCGACCATGCGCTTGCAGAAGGCCGCCTGCGCCGCCTCGTCGAGCGCCGCGACCTCCGGGTCCGTCACCCGGAGGCAGACGGAGGTGTTGGAGCGGTGCGCGGGCTCGGAGACGAGATTGGCGATCCAGCCGGAGCGGTCCGCCCAGCCCTGGAGCGCGGCGAAGTTGGCATCCGCCCGCGCGCGGAGGGCGGGGAGGCCGCCGATCCGCTCCGCCCAGTCCAGCGCGTCCGCATAATCCGCGACGGCGAGCATGGAGGGGGTGTTGATCGTCTCCCCCGCGAAGATACCGTCGATCAGTTTTCCGCCCTTGGTGAGGCGGAAGACCTTCGGCAGCGGGCGGGGCGGGGCGTAGGATTCGAGCCGCTCCACCGCGCGGGGCGAGAGGCAGAGGACGCCGTGCGCCCCCTCCCCGCCAAGCACCTTCTGCCAGGAGAAGGTGACGACATCGAGCTTCGCCCAGTCGAGATCCTGCGCGAAGGCGGCCGAGGTGGCGTCGCAGATGACGAGGCCCGCGCGGTCCGCCGCGATCCAGTCCGCATTCGCGACGCGGGCGCCGGAGGTCGTGCCGTTCCAGGTGAAGACGACATCCGCGGCGGGGCGGACGGCGGACAGGTCCGGCAGGGCGCCGTAGGGCGCCTTCAGGATGTTCACGTCGTCGAGCTTCAGCTGCTTGACGATGTCGGTCGCCCAGCCCTCGCCGAAGCTTTCCCATGTCAGCACGTCCACCGGGCGCGGGCCGAGCAGGGACCACATCGCCATCTCCACCGCCCCTGTGTCGGAGGCGGGGACGATGCCGACCCGCCAGCCGGCGGGAACGCCGAGCAGCGCGGCGGTGCGGTCGATCGCGGCCTTCAGCTGCGCCTTCGGACCCTTCGCGCGGTGCGACCGGCCGAGCCAGGCCTTGGCCATCACGGCCTCGGCGGACCATTCGGGGTGTTTCGGACAGGGGCCCGACGAGAATTCGGGCCGCCGCGGCTTGAAGCCGGGCATTTCAGGGAACGTCATGGACGCGCTCCAACGTCAGGGCGATTTTTCTGAGCCCGCCGCCGCTCGCCCTTGTCCGACGACGCGCCCGGAGCCCGGATAGGCGAGCGCGGGCGCGCGGTCAATCGGCAAGTTGTCGTTTTCGGATGACAGGGCGGCGCATTCGCCCGGCGCCGCCCCTTCGCCGGCTTCGCCCTGCATGCGGAAGACGAGGATCATCGTCTGGCTGAACCGGGGGAAGATGCGACAGAAGCGCCGGTTCACCCAAAGAAGAACCCTCTGCAGCGGGGAGACCTGCTTATAGTGGATGTTCGCATAGCGTATCTCTTCCAGCGCGAAGCCGGCCCGCGCGGCGAGGGCGGTGAGGGTGCGGGGCGTGAAATAGCAGACATGCTGCCAGTGAACGTCCGGGTCGTTCGTCCACCCTTTCACGACCATGTAGATCTCCCGCAGGCAGTAACCGTTGGGCGTGACCAGCACGAGGCGCCCGCCGGGCTCCAGATTCGCGCGCGCGCAGGCGAGGAACATCCCGGGATTGCTGAGATGCTCGATCAGGTCCGAGGCGAGGACGACCTCGAACCGGCGCTCCGCCCGATAGAGTTCGGCGTCGGCGACGCGGATGTCGTATCCGGCTTTCCGCGCCGCCCTGACCTGCCGCTTCGCAATGTCGATCCCCCGCACGGCGCGCGCTTCGCTGAGAAGAAAATCGAATATCCAGCCGCGGCTCCAGTTCGCCCCCTTGAAGAAATGATTGACGCTGCCAACGTCCAGAACATCCCGATCCGCCACGAAATCACGCAGTATGGCCTTGAGTTCGGCGGTAGGATCGGACTGCACGCGACAATTCTCGACTAGAAGTTGCATGTTGGGAATACAATGTCGCAAAGCGGCGCGACCTGTGCAATAGAAGACCGAGTGAAAACTGCGGACCGGCGGCGCGGCGAGCGCGTGTGGTCCTTGCGCCGGAATTTACGCCCACCCACGTGCCATATTCACGCAAACGATCGAAAGCCGCATGATGATACGCCTGATCCTCGCCGCCCTCCTGATCGCCGCCCTTCCCGCGGTTTCAGAGCTTGTCGCGGGGGAGCGCAAGCCGACCGGGCTCTGGCTCACGGAGAAGCAGGGGCTGATCGTCGACATCTACGAGTGCGGCGAGGGGCGGCTTTGCGGCCGCACTGTCTGGATGAAGAAGATGGTCGGCAAGGACGGCGCCCCGCGGCTCGACGTGAAGAACCCGGACCCGGCGCTGCGGGAGCGTCACTGGTGCGGGATCGAGGTCATCACCGGGCTCGCGGAGAAGGACGGTCGCTGGACGGGCGGCAAGGTCTATGACCCCAAGACGGGGCAGACCTTCGATTTCGAGCTGAACCCGGCGGGGGAGCGGCTGGAGGCGCGCGGCTATCTCGGCGTGCCGCTGCTCGGCAAGACGGAGGTCTGGACGCGGGCCGAACCTGAGGGGCTGGCGCTCTGCTACGATTCCGATCAAAAGGGGGCGTAGAGGCGATATCAAAGCGCGATACGATGGGTGCGGACGACAGGACCGGATGAAAGAACTTTCGATGCTCTATGCATCCATAGGCTTCGAGGAATGGGGCCTTGCAGAGTGGGGTAGCTTGGCATCGCTACTCGCGCTGGCAGCGACATTGATCCTCGGCGCCGCCCGTCTTTTCCTGTTCGCCGAGATATTCCCAATTACTTGGAGTCACTCCGTCGCCGCGGCGATGAAAATCGTTCGGCTCATAGGTCGCGATGGCTGGGTGCCTGACTTGGTTATCTGTCTTGGACGGAGCGGGGGCATCTGGGGAGGCTTCATCTCAGGCAATATCGGCTCAAAGCCCGCCTTTATGGTCATGGACTATTATAATAACTCGAATGCTTACGTGCAGTTTGAATACCTGCAAGAGTGCGCCTCGGCGATCCGGAAACACGGCGCATCGAGAGTCTTGGTGATACAAGGCTACACCGGAACCGGCGGGACTTTTTTTGCGCTAAGGGAGGCGATCGCTGCTTTCCCAACCCTTCGCAACGTCGAGTTCAGGTATGGCGTAGTTTTCGCGTGGGCTAATTGCCGTTTTCCACTCGATTACGTTGGCAGAGTGTTAAGACGTCCTCCGAAGCGTATGCCTTGGCATAAAACAAGCGCATATGTGACAGCAATGAATGGCCACAAGAAAGAGTAGTGGCCGTAAATCAAGAGTTAGCTCCATGATTCCCAGCCAGCGCGCGCGTTTCGATATTCCGCGCGAGATCGCCTATCTGAACTGCGCCTACATGTCCCCGCTCTCCCATGAGGTGATGGCGGCTTTGGCGCGGGGCGCGGCGATGAAGGCGCGGCCCTGGACGCTGACGATACCCGATTTCTACGACATGCCGGATGCGGCGCGGGCGCGGTTCGCGCGGCTCGTGAACGCGGAGGCGGAGGGCGTCGCGCTCGTCCCCTCCGCGAGCTACGGGGTGGAGACGGCGGCGCGGAACGTCCCCCTCGGGAAAGGCCGGCGGATCGTGCTGCTGGCGGACCAGTTCCCCTCCCATGTCTACCCGTGGCGGCGGCGGGCGCGGGAGACGGGGGCGGAGGTCGTGACCGTCGCGCCGCCGCCGGGCGAGGCGGCGACGGAGGCGGTTCTGGCGGCGATCGACGAAAGCTGCGCCGTCGCGGCGCTGCCGAACGTGCTCTGGACGACAGGGGCCTTCATCGACCTCGCGGCGGTGCGGCGGCGCTGCGACGAGGTCGGCGCGGCGCTGGTCCTCGACCTCACGCAGTCGGCGGGCGCGATGATCACGGATTTCGCGGCGATCCGGCCGGATTTCGCCGCCGTCGCCGCCTACAAGTGGATGATGGGGCCCTACGCCACCGGCTTCCTTTATGTCGCGCCCGAAAGGCGGGACGGGGAGCCGCTGGAGGAGGGCTGGATCGGGCGGAAGGGCAGCCGGAACTTCGCCGGGCTCGTCGCCTATACCGACGAATACGAGCCGGGCGCGACGCGGTTCGACATGGGGGAGCGGGCGAATTTCGCTTTGTTGCCGGGCCTTGTCGCGGCGCTCGACATGCTGCTCGGCTGGGGCGCGGCGGATGTGGAGGAGACGCTGGCGGACCGGACGCGGCGGCTCGGCGCGGCGCTCGCCGCCATGGGGCTCGACGTGATGAAGGAGGCGGCGCGGGGGCCGCATTTCCTGACCGCGAAGCTGCCGGCGGGCGCGCCGGAGGACCTGCTCGCGCAGCTGGCGGCGCAGGGCGTGCATCTCTCGGTTCGTGGCGGCTCGCTCCGGATCACGCCGCATCTCTGGTGCGACGGGGAGGACGAGGCGCGGTTCCTCGATGCGTTGAAGGCGGCGCTTTGAGCCGAAGCCCCTCCGCCCTCGCCTGGGCGCTCCTGCTCCTGCTCGGCGTCATCTGGGGGTCGAGCTTCATGCTCACCAACATCGCGGTGCGGGATGTGCCGCCGATGACGCTGGCGGCGCTGCGGCTTGTCTGCGCGGCGCTGTTCCTGCTCGTCGTCGCCTTCGCGACGGGGGCGCGGGCGCCGCGGCGGGGGGTGACATGGGCGGTGGTGGTCTGGGCCGCGCTGCTCGGCACCGTGCTGCCGTTCTGGCTGATCTCCTGGGCGCAGCAGCATATCCCCTCGGCGATGACGGGGCTGCTGATGGCGCCGATGCCGCTTCTCTCCCTCCTCCTCGCGCGGATCTTCCTCGCGGGGGAGCCGATGGAATGGCCGCGGATCATGGGCTTCGCGGCGGGGCTCGGCGGGGTTCTCCTCCTCGTCGGGCCGAAGGCGCTGGCGGGCGAGGAGAGCGACCTCGCGCTGCTCGGCCAGCTCGCCAGCATCGGGGCGATGCTGCTCTACACCGCGACCGGGATCGTGCTGACGCGCGCCGGGCCGACCGACCCGGCGGGGATGGCGGCGGCGATCATGTCGCTTTCGGCGCTCGTCTCGCTGCCGCTCGCCTTCCTGCTGGAGGAGCCGAACCTGCCGGAGATCACGTTCAAGTCCTGGGCGCTGATCGCCGCGCTGGGGCTCGGGGCGACGGCTTTGGCGCAGATCCTGATGCTCCGGATCATCGCGCTGGCGGGGCCGCCCTTCTTTTCCACGGTCAATTACCAGGTGCCGCTCTGGTCCGCCTTCTTCGGCGCGGCGATCCTCGGGGAGGCGCTGGCGCCGGCCTTCTGGGCGGCCCTGGCGATGATCCTCGCGGGGCTCGCGCTGGCGCAATGGGGGGCGCGGCGGCGGTAGGGATGCGCAACGCCTGAGAGGCGGGCGGGGCGACCGGCAAGAGAGCGATTTGGGAGCGCGCGTTGCGGGATTTTCGGCCTTCGGGTGGGAAAACCAGACCTTCACAGACAAGCTGTTGATATTCATATCAAATATCGCAGCGTTCGGATATTACAAGCGTATTACAAACGTATTACACGGGTATTGCAGATTTGCCCGGTTTCGCTTTTTGACCGTCGACGCCGGGCTTCCCGAGCCGCACGGCGAAAAGAATCCGCGCCGATGCGCGAGCATGGCGCGGAAAGGTGAAGATCGGGTGAACCGTGCGCGCGGCGGCTCACTCGGCCGCCGCGCCGATCTCCCAGACGATGGTCACCGAGGCGGAGAGCTCGCTCTCCCCCGCCTCGATGGGGGCGGAGGCCGCCTCCATCGCCGCGGCGCGCATCATCGGGCGCGGCGGAGCGAAAAAGCCCGCCTCCTCGATGCTCCGGATCGGGCCGAGCGCGACGCCGGCCGCCTCCGCATAGAGCGCGGCCTTCCGCTTCGCGTCCGCCACCGCGGCGCGGCGGGCGGCGTCGCGGAGCGGGGTTTCGTCGGCGAAGCCGAAGGCGATTCCGTTCATCCGGTTCGCACCGGCCTCAACGAGGGAGCCGAGCGCCGCGCCGGCGGCGGGGAGATCCCGCAGGCGGACGGTCACCTGGTTGGAGACGGCGAAGCCGATGAGCCGCGGGCCTTCCGGCCGGTCCTGCCGGTAATCCTCGTAGACGGGCCAGATCGAGAGATCCGAGGTCTGGATGTCCGCATCCGCGACGCCGGCGGATTTCGCGGCGGAGATGAGGGCGGAGGCCTTGCCCGCATTCTCCGCCATCGCCGCCGCGGCGGTCGGCGCCCGCGTCTCGACGCCGACGGAGATGATCGCGAGGTCGGGCGCGGCCGAGGCGCGGCCCTCCCCCGTCACGGTCAGGGTGGACTGCGCGAGCGCGGGCGCGGCGAGGAGGCCAAGCATCAGCGCGGCGGGGGCGAGGGCGGCGAGGCGCATGACTTGTCTCCCATGGTCCGGCCCGGCGGGCGGATTTTCCCGGTCGCGCGCGGCGGCGCTCCGTGTCAGATAGGCGTTCCCCGCCCAGCCGGAAGGAGCCGCATCATGGACGCCGATTTCCTCAGCGCCAACATCGTCGTCATCGCCCTGCTCGTCTTCGTCGTCGTCGCGCTCAGCCGCGGCGTCCGCTCCGTGCCGCAGGGCGAGGAATGGACGGTGGAGCGCTTCGGCCGCTATACGCGCTCGCTCCGGCCGGGCCTCCGTTTCATCATCCCCCTCGTCGACCAGGTCGGCCGCAAGGTCAACATGATGGAGACGGTGCTGGACATCGACGGGCAGGAGGTCATCACGCGGGACAACGTGATGGTGCGGGCGGACGCCATCGCCTTCTACCAGGTGATCGACGCGGCGAAGGCGAGCTATGAGGTGCGGGACCTCGAAAGCGCGCTCTCCAACCTTTCCCAGACCAACACGCGGACGGTGCTGGGCGCGATGGACCTCGACGACATGCTCTCCAACCGCGACACGATCAACAACAAGCTGCTGACGGTGATCGACCAGGCCTCCACGCCGTGGGGCGTGAAGGTGCTGCGCGTCGAGATCAAGGACCTGACGCCGCCCGCGGACATCACCGAGGCGATGGCCCGGCAGATGAAGGCGGAGCGGGAGAAGCGGGCGGAGATCCTCACCGCCGAGGGCGAGAAGCAGGCGGCGATCCTGAAGGCGGAGGGCGTTCGCGAGAGCCTCATCCGCGAGGCGGAAGGCCGGCGGCAGGCCGCCTTCCTCGACGCCGAGGGGCGGGAGCGTTCGGCGGAGGCAGAGGCGAAGGCGACCGAGATGGTCTCCAAGGCCATCGCGGAGGGGGACGTGCAGGCGATCAACTATTTCGTCGCGCAGAAATACACCGAGGCGCTGCGCGACATCGCCGCCGCGCCGAACGCCAAGACGGTGATGATCCCGCTCGAGGCGGCGGGATTGATGGGCTCCATCGCGGGCATTTCGGAGCTCGCGAAAACCGCCATGCGGAAGGAGTGAGGCGATGGACCTTTTCGCCTGGCTCGCCGGCGCCTCGCCCTGGTGGTGGGTCGCGCTCGGCGTCGCGCTCGGCGCGGCGGAGATGCTGACCTTCTCCTATGTGCTGCTCTGGCCCGCGCTCGGCGCCTTCGGCGCGGCGCTGGCGCTCTGGCTGCTGCCGGGGATGGGCGGGGGCGCGCAGATCGCGCTTTTCGCCGCGCTCTCCGCCGCCTCCGCCTTCGCCGGGCGGGCCTGGCTCAGGCGGCGGGGGGACGGCGAGCCGGTCTCCTCGCTCAACCGGCGGTCGGAGCAGATGGCGGGGCGGGCGGCGCGGGCGCTCGCCGATTTCGAGAACGGCGAGGGCGCGGCGGAGGTGGACGGCGTGCGCTGGCCGGCCCGCCTCGCCTCCGGGGAGGCGAAGGCGGGCGCGGCGCTGATCGTGGAGCGCGCGGCGGACGGGGTGCTGATCGTCCGGCCGCGCTGAGGGGCCCGGCGGACTTCCCCGCTTGCGACGGCGCGCGCGCGCTCGCTATGCTCGTGGAAGAACGGAGGGGGAATGGGGCGGAGCGTTTGGCGCGAATGGACGGTGGCGCCGGGCTGGCGCCTCTTCGGCGCGGTGCTGGCGCTCGGGCTCGCCTTCCTCTCGGCCACGAACGAGCGGGCGTTCAACGCCTTCTTCCGGCTCGATGCGCGGCTCCTCGACCAGTGGCAACGCCTCGCGCCGCCGGACGAGCCGACGGGAGAGGTCGTCGTCGTCGGGATCGACGCCGCGGCGATCCGCGAGAAGGGGCGCTGGCCCTGGGCGCGGGCGGACCTTGCGGAACTGGTGGAGGCGGTGGCGGCCGCGGGGCCCCGCTCCGTCACGCTCGACATATTGCTGACGGAGCCGGGCCCCTATTCCGAGGTGAACCTGATGCGGGCGTTCCGGGCGAAGGGGCCGGAGGCGATCTCGCTGCTGCCGGTGGTTCCGGATGCGCGGCTCGCCGCCGCCATCGCCTCGGCGCCCACGGCGCTGGCCGTCGCCGGCGCCTCGACGCGGGCGATCGACGACCTGCCGGGGCTGACGCAATGCGCGGACCGGGCGCTGCTCACGGCGGGGCCGCAACCCTTCCATGTCGAATGCCTGCTCTTTCCGCTCGCGCTTTTCGAACAGGCGGCCTCGGGCTACGCCGCGACCTTCGCGGAGCAGGACCTCGACGGCGTGCTGCGCCGCGCGCGCGCCTTCGTCGGGCAGCCGATCCTGACCGAGTCGGGCGCACGGGCGGAGGCCTTCCTGCCGGCGATGCCCGTCGCCGCGCTCATCGTCTGCGCGGAGGTGAACGCGGAGTGCCTCTCCTATGACGCAAGGATGGAGTTCCTCGCCGAAGGGGGGGACCGGACGCTCCGGCTCTGGCGCGCGGACGGGACCGGGCCGCCGCCGGCGCCGCTCACGCCCTCGCTCGGGCTCTGGCTCGATTTCGGGGCGCTGCCGGGGCTTGGCGCGGAGGGGACGGGGCCGGCGCGGCTCGTCTCCGCCGCCGCGCTCCTGCAGGGCGACGCGGCGGAGGCGGCGCGGCTCGCGGACCGGCATGTGCTGATCGGGCTCACGCGGCTCGGCTCCATCGACCAGTACACGACGCCGCTCGCCACAGCGGACGGCGCGCCGGGCGTGGTGATCCAGGCGCTGGCGGCGGACAACATCCTCGCCGGGCGCATCCTGCGCGCGCCGGACTGGGCGGCGGATGCGGCGCTCGCCTATGCGGGCTTCGCCGCCTTCCTCGCGCTGATCCGCTTCGGCGGGGTTTCGGTGGCGCTGCTGGTCGGCTTCGGCATGGCGAGCGCGGCGGCGCCGATCCTCGCCGGCTGGGCGGCCTTTGCGTTCGGCGGGCTTGTCCTCTCCCCGACCATGCCGGCGCTCGCGGCGCTGCTGGCGGGGGCGCCCGTCGTCTTCGGCCGGGTCTCCGCAATCCGGCGGCAGCTCGCGGAGGCGCGGGAGACGCGGGCGCGGGAGGAGGAGCGGATGGACGCGGCGCGGGAGATCCAGCTCGGCTCCCTGCCCTTCAACGCCGACTTCACCGCGCTCGGCTTCGAGACGGCCTCGATCTGCCGCCCGGCGCAGGAGGTGGGGGGCGACTTCTTCGAGCTCTTCCGGCTCTCGGACGGGCGGCTCTTCGGCGCTGTGGGGGATGTTTCGGGCAAGGGGCTGGAGGCGAGCCTCGTCACCGCCCTCTCGAAATCCATCACCGGCGCGGTGACGGACCGGACGGCGGGCCCGCTCGGCGCCGCGCTCGCCGCCGTGGCGCGGGAATTCGTGCGGCAGGCTCCCGGGGCGTGGCGGCGGGAGAAGGGCGGGTTCGTGACCCTCGCGCTCGTGCGCATCGACCCGGAGACGGGAGAGGCGGAATTCGCCGCGGCGGGCTGCGAGCCGCCGCTGGTGATCGGCGCGGACGGCGCGGCGCGGCCCCTCACGCTGCCGGCCGTCGCCCCGCTCGGCTGGATGGAGGCGCCCGAGTTCGAGACGGCGCGGCTGACGCTCCGGCGCGGCGACACGATCCTGATCTTCACGGACGGGGTGCACGAGGCGGAGACGCCCGGCGGCGACCTTTTCGGCGAGGCGCGGGCGGCGGAGGTCGCCGCCGGGGCGGCTTCGGGCGGCGCGGCGGCGGTGGTGAAGGCGCTGGACGAGGCCGTATCCCGCCATCAGGCGGGCGGCGCGCCGACGGACGACACGACGATCCTCGCCGTCACATGGCGCGGCGCGCCGCGCTGAGGCTTCAGCCGGGGAACCAGCAGGCGACGAGGCTCTCCCCGTCCGGCGCCAGCATGGGCCGCTCCGCCCGGCATTTCGCCTGCGCCTTCGGGCACCGCTCCGCAAAGGCGCAACCGGGGGGCGGGTTGATCGGGCTCGGCGGGTCGCCCTTCAGCTTCGCCGGGCGCTGGTAGCCCGCCGACTTCCGCCGCGCGAGGGACGGCGCGGCGGCGAGCAGCGCCTGCGTGTAGGGATGGAGCGGGCGGGCGAAGAGCCGGGCGCGGGGCGCCTGCTCCACGATGCGCCCGAGATACATGACCGCCACATCCTGGCAGATCTGCCGGATCACGCCGAGATCGTGGCTGATGAAGAGATAGGAGAGACCAAATTCGCGCTGAAGCCGCACGAGGAGGTTGAGAATCTGGGCCTGGATCGCGACGTCGAGCGCGCTCACCGGCTCGTCGCAGACGATCAGCTTCGGGTTGGTGGCCAGCGCCCGGGCGATGGAGATGCGCTGCCGCTGCCCGCCGGAGAACTGGTGCGGGAAGAGGGGGAGCTGGTCCCGCCTCAGGCCCACGAGGGAGAAGAGCTCGGCCACCCGCTCGTCCCTGCTGGCGTCGTCGCCCACGCCGAGAAGGTCGAGCGGCTCGCGCACGATGTGGCTCACCCGGTCGCGCGGGTTGAGGGAGGAATACGGGTCCTGAAAGATCACCTGGAGGTCGCGGCGGCGGAGGCGCATCTCCTCCGGCCCGAGGGCGAGGAGGTCCTCCCCGCGGAAGCGCACCTCGCCCGTGGCGGGGCCGGTGAGGCGGATCGCGGCCATCGCCGCCGTCGTCTTGCCCGAGCCGGATTCGCCGACGATGCCGAGCGTCCGCCCCTCCGCCAGCGCGAAGTCGACGCCGCGGACGGCTTCGAGAAAGTCCCGCTTCGCGAAGGGGTTCCGCTTCGGCATGGGGAAGCGGACGGTGAGGCCCTTCGCCTCCAGCAGCGCGCTCATGGCCGCCCCTCCTCGACCGCGTGGCAGGCGGCGGGATGGGCGGCGGGGCCGAGGAGGCGGGGGCGTTCCGAAGCGCAGCGGTCGAAGGCGGAACCGCACCGTTCCCGAAAGGCGCAGCCGGCGCCGAGGAGGTGGAGCGGGGGGACGACGCCGGGAATTTCCGCGAGCGGCGGCGGCTCTCCCCCCTCCCCCTTCCCGACATTCGGGATGCAGGCGATGAGGCCGCGCGTATAGGGATGCTTCGGGTGGTCGAGAATGTCGTCCGCCCGCCCCTCCTCGATCACGCGGCCCGCATACATCACCGCCACCCGGTCCGCCATTTCGGCGATGGCGCCCATGTCATGCGTGATGAGCATGATGGCGGCGCCCGTCTCCTTCTGGAGGTCGTTCAGGAGGTCGAATATCTGGGCCTGAACGGTGACGTCCAGCGCCGTCGTCGGCTCGTCCGCGATGAGGACCTTGGGCTGGCAGGAGACGGCCATGGCGATCATCACGCGCTGGCGCATGCCGCCCGAAAGCTGGTGCGGATAGTCGCCGGCCCGGCGGCGGGCCTCGGGTATCCCCACGCGGTCCAATAGGGCGACGGCGCGGGTCAGCGCTTCGGCGCGGCTCACGTTCTGGTGGAGCATGATCGCCTCGGCGATCTGGTCCCCCGCCGTGAAGACGGGGTTGAGGGAGGTCATCGGCTCCTGGAAGATCATCGCGATTTCGGAGCCGCGGAGGCGGCGGAGGCGGCGCGGGGAGGCGCTCACGAGGTCTTCCCCCGCCAGCCGGATCGCGCCGCCGGCGATGTTTCCGGGCGGCGAGGGGACGAGGCCCATGACGGAGAGCGCGGTGATCGACTTGCCGCAGCCGGATTCCCCGACAATGCCGAGCGTCTCCCCCGCCTCGACGCGGAGGCTCACGCCGTCCAGCGCGGTCACCGGGCCGTGGCGGGTGCGGAACGTGACCTTGAGCTCCTCGATCTCCAGCAGCGCCATTCAGCGCTCCCTGAGCTTGGGGTTGAAGGCGTCGTTCAGGCCGTCGCCCACGAGGCTCACGGCGAAGACGGTGAGGAAGATGGCGAGGCCGGGGAAGGTCACTGGCCACCAGGCGGAGAGGATGTAGGCGCGGTTCGCGCCGATCATCAGGCCCCAGGACATCGTGTTCGGGTCCCCGAGCCCGAGGAAGGAGAGCCCGGCCTCGAAGAGAATCGCGACGCCGATGGTGAGCGTGGCGGAGACGATGAGCGGCGGCAGCGCGTTCGGCAGGATCACGCGCCACATGATCCGCCCGTCCCGCGCGCCGATGGCGCGGGCGGCGGTGACGTATTCGAGCTTCCGGATCTTCAGGAATTCCGCCCGCGTCAGCCGCGCCGTCTGCGGCCAGGAGACGAGGCCGATGGCGATGGCGATCATCGTCAGCGAGGGGGAGAAGAGCGTCACCAGCACCATCGCGAAGAGCAGCGCGGGCAGGACCTGGAAAAATTCGGTAAAGCGCATCAGGAGGTTGTCGATCGCCCCGCCGAAATAGCCGGCGAGGGCGCCGATGCTGACCCCGATCAGCATGGTCAGGAGCGCGGCGGCGGCGCCGACGGCAAGGGTCGGGCCGCCGCCGGTCAGGAGGCCGGCCACGATGTCTCGCCCGAGATAGTCGGTGCCGAGGGGAAACTCCGGCGTCGCCCCCGGCGGCTCGTGCGGGGCCCAGACGATCTCGTAAGGGTCGCCGCCATAGAAGAGCGCGCCGTAGAGCGTGGCGAGGATGATGAGGACGAGGAGCGCGAGCCCCGCCATGGCGGGCCTGTTCCGGCGGAACATGACCCAGGCCTCGCGGAGCGGGCTTTCGGCGCGGGCCGCGCGGGCGCGGGCGATGTCCGGGGCGCTCATGTCTCCCCCCTCAGGCGCGGGTCGGCGAGGCGATAGGCGAGGTCGGTGACGATGTTGGCGATGACGACCATCGCGGCGGCGCAGAAGAGGACGCCGAGGAGGAGCGTGTAATCCCGCCTCAGGATCGCGTCGAAGGCCAGCGTGCCCATGCCGGGCCAGTTGAACACCGTCTCCACCAGGAGCGCGCCGGAGAGAAGGCCGCCGAATTGCAGCCCGGCCACGGTGATGACGGGGAGCGCGGCGTTGCGGAGCGCGTGACGGAAGAGGACGGAGCGCTCCGAAGCGCCCTTTGCGCGGGCGGTGCGGACGTAATCCGCCCCCAGCACGTCCAGCATCGAGGCGCGGGAGAGGCGGGCGTAGATCGCGAGGAAGATCACGGCGAGGGAGAAGGCGGGGAGCGCGAGATGGTGGAGAATGTCGATCATCCGCTCCAGCCAGCCCTCGTTGCGGAGGCGGATATCCGCCATCCCCTCCACCGGGAAGATCGGGATGATGGAGGCGAAGAGGATGATGAGCATGATCCCCATCCAGAACACCGGCACCGCGTAGCCGATGGTGGCGACGACGGAGACGGCGCCGGAGAGCACGCCGTTCGGCTTCCGCGCCGCCATGACGCCCATCGCGACGCCGATGGTGATGGAAATGACCTGCGCGGCGAGGACGAGGAGGATGGTCGGCCCGATCCGCGCGCCGATCAGCTCCGCGACGGGGCGGTTGAAGAAATAGGATTCGCCGAGATCGCCCTGCAACATGGCGCCGAGATAGCGGCCGAGCTGGACGAGGAGCGGCTGGTCGAGCCCGTAATCGGCGCGGATCGCGGCGAGAACCTCCGCCGTCGCCCCGCCCATGTCGCCCGCGATCACCTCCGCCGGGTCGCCCGGCGCGAGGCGGATGAGGAAGAAGTTGAGGATCACCACCCCGGCCATCAGGAGGAGGCCGTAGGCGAGCCTGCGGAGGAGATACCCGGCCATGAGCGACCCTCAGAGGGGCCGGGCGGCGAACCGCCCGGCCGATGCGCCGCTCACTTCGGCTCCTTCCAGTAGACCTCGTCGAGCGGGGACATCGGGCCCCAGATCGTCATCGGCGCGTTCCCGAGCCGGCTGTCATAGGCCGTGTGGTAGGGCGAGGCGTTGAGCCAGTAGATCGGCAGCTCGTCGCCGACGATCATCTGGAACTCGGCGTAGAGCGCCTTTCTCGCCGCCGGGTCGGTCTCCACCGCGGCCTTGTTCAGGATCCCGTCGACCGCGGCGTTCGCGTAGGACTGGGTGTTGGACCAGATCACGCCCGGCACGATGTTGCTGGAGAGATAGGTGCGGTGGACGCCGATCACCGGGTCGCCCCAGTTGAAGACCACGTCCATCGTCAGCTCGAAATCGTGGCTGGAGACGCGGCCGGCCCAGGTCGGGAAATCGGGCGAGGGGCGGACGGAGACCTCGATCCCGATCTTCTTGAGCTGGGACTTGAGGTATTCGGCGACATTCTTCTGCTGCTCGTCATTGCCGGGGATGTAGTCGACCGACAGCTCCATCCCGTCGGCGAAGCCGGCCTCGGCCATCAGCGCATTCGCCTTGTCGAGATCGACGTCATAGGCGGGGATCGAGGCGTCGAAGAAGGGCGAGCTCTCGATGATCGGGCCGCGCTGCGGCTGCGCCACGCCGCGCATCAGCGCCTTCGTGATGAAGTCGCGGTCGATGGCGTAGGCGATGGCCTGCCGCACCCGCTTGTCCGACAGCTTCTCGGACTTGGTGTTGAAGGCGAGCCAGTTGATCGGGCCGATGCCGGCATAGCCCTTGTCCGTCACCGTCAGCCGCTCCACGCCCTGCATCCGCTTGATGCTGTTGGAGGAGGTCATGAAGGGGAAGATGTCCGCCTCGCCGTTCTCCATGGCGATGAGGAGGGCGTTCTCGTCCTTCACGATGCGGATGATGATCTCGTCGAGCTTCGGATAGCCCTCCCGGAAGAAGTTCGGGTTCTTCTTCAGGATCGTCGCCTCGCCCGGCGTGAAGCTCTCCAGCATGAAGGGGCCGGAGCCGACGGGGGCGGTGTTGGCGGGGTGGCTCTTCGGGTCCTGCCCGTCGCCGTAGACGTGCTTCGGGATCACGGGCGCCAGCGCGGGGGAGAGGGCGAGGAGGAGCGCGGGGTGCGGCTGCGAGAGCCTGATGATCGCGGTGTGCGCGTCGGGCGTCTCTACCGCCTCGACGGGCGCGAACATGGACTTGAAGGGATGGTTCTCCTTCGTCGTCATGATCGAGAAGGCGACATCCTCGGAGGTGACGGGCTTGCCGTCATGGAAGGTCGCGGTCTTCACGAGGTTGAGCGTGACGGAGAGGCCGTCCTCCGAAACCTCCCAGCTTTCCGCGAGATAGGGCTGCGGGTTCCACTCCGCGTCATAGCGGAGCGGCGAGGCGAAGAGCTGCGTCGAGGGCACGGCGGTCGCCGTTCCGGACTGGACGGCGCCGTTCAGGTGCCGCGGCGTCTGCGTCGAGAGAATCACCAGCGAGCCGCCCTCGGCGGCGGCGGCGAAAGGCGAAAGCAAGGCGAGGGCGGCGACGCCGCCGAGAATGCGCGCGAATTTCATCGCAAGTCTCCCTGTTGTTTTTTTCGGCATGGCCAGCAAACAGCCTCTTTTCGCATCTGCAAAGAAAAATGCGCCAGTCCCGTAAAAAAGGCGAAATCTGGCGCCATCGGGCGCGCGCCGGAGGCCGTAACCTCCGAGTCGGAACGGAGGGGAAGGACCCGGCGCATGAACGAGACCACCGTCTTTCGCGCGCGGAAGGTCATCACGATGGACCCGAACAGGCCCGAAGCGACTCATGTTGCGGTGCGGGACGGGCGCATCCTCGCGGTGGGCGGGCCGGATTGCGCGGAAGGCTGGGGCGGCGGGCGGGCGGACGACAGCCTCTCCGACTCCGTTCTCCTCCCCGGCTTCATCGAGGGGCATTCGCATCTTCAGGCCGGCGCGCTCTGGCGGTTCTGCTATGTCGGCTTCCATGACCGGCGCGACCCGGAGGGGCGGCTCTGGCCCGGGGCGCCGGATGCGGAGGCGGTGATCGCGCGGCTGCGGGAGTTCGGGGCGAAGCTGCCGGCGGGGGAGCCGCTCATCGCCTGGGGGCTCGACCCGATCTTCCTGACGGGCGAGCGGCTGAACCGGACCCATCTCGACAAGGCCTCGACGGAGCGGCCCATCGTGATCCTCCATCAGTCTCTCCACCTCGTGACGACGAACAGCGCGGCGCTCGATGTCGCCGGCTTCGGGCCGGGGACGAATATCGAGGGCGTGATGATGGAGGGCGGGCGCCCGAACGGGGAGCTGCGGGAGCTTGGCGCGATGTTCCCGCTCTTCCGGCGGCTCGGCTTCGACCTCCGGCGCCTGAGCCGCGGGAAGGAGGCGCTGACGATGTTCGCGGAGGCGGCGCGGCGCGTCGGCGTCACCACGGCGACGGACCTTTTCTCGACCGTGGAGGAGGATGAGGTCGACGAGCTCCTGGCCTTTTTCGGGCGGCCCGACATTCCGCTCCGCCTCGTCCCCTCGCTCGCCAGCGTGGGCGCGAAGCCGGAGGAAATCGTCGCCAAGGCGCTCCGCCTTCGCGCGCGGGCGACGGACAAGCTGCGCTTCGGCGCGATCAAGGTGATGACGGACGGCTCGATCCAGGGCTTCACCGGGCGGCTGAAATGGCCGGGCTATCTCGGCGGCCAGCCGAACGGGCTCTGGAACACCGCGCCGGAGGAATTGCTCGCGCTGGTGGAGGCCTGCCACGCCGCGGGGCTCCAGATGAACCTCCACGCCAATGGCGACGAAGCCTCCGAGGTGACGATAGACGCGCTGGCCGCCGCGATCGGGGGGCATCCGCCGCGGGATCACCGGCACATCATCCAGCACGGACAGATGATCGGCGCGGACCAGTTCCGGCGGATGAGGGCGCTCGGCCTCTGCGCCAATCTCTTCGCCAACCATCTCTTCTACTACGGGGACCAGCACGCCGCCGTCACGATGGGCGAGGATCGCGCGCGGCGGATGAACGCCTGCCGCGCGTGCCTCGACGAGGGCGTGCCGCTCGCCATCCATTCCGACGCGCCGGTGACGCCGATGGGGCCGCTCACGGTGGCCTGGTGCGCGGCGAACCGGATCACGGGCTCGGGCCGCGTGCTGGGGCCGGAGCAGCGCATTACCGTGATGGAGGCGCTCCGCGCCGTCACGCTCGGCGTCGCGCATACGATGCATCTGGACCGCGACCTCGGCTCCATCGAGACCGGCAAGATCGCGGATTTCGCGGTGCTGGGGGAGGATCCGACGGCGATTCCGCCGGAAGAATTGCGCGAGGTTCCGGTGCGCGGCACGGTCTTCGCCGGAACGCCGCGGCTGAACTGAGGGAGAGGGACATGGACGAGACGATCATCTACCGCGCGAAGCGGATCGTGACGATGGACCGCAACCTCCCCTTCGCGACCCATGTCGCGGTGCGGGAGGGGCGCATCCTCGCCGTCGGCGGCGCCGACTGCGCGGAGCCCTGGGGCGGCGGGCGGCATGACGACAGGTTTGCGGGCGACGTGCTCCTGCCCGGCTTCGTCGAGGGCCATGCGCACATGATGGCCGGGGCGATGTGGAAGTTTCCCTATGTCGGCTATCACGACCGGGTGGATGCGGAGGGCAAGCTCTGGAAGGGGCTGACGCGGATCGAGGACGTGATCGAGCGGCTTAGGGAAGCGGAGGCGAAGATGAGCGCTTCCGGCGCCGCGCCGGAGGCGCCGCTCTACGCCTGGGGGTTCGACCCGATCTTCCTGCCGACGGAGCGGCTGAACCGCACGCATCTCGACGCGGTTTCGACGACGCGGCCCATCGCGGTGCAGCATTCCAACTTCCACCTCCTGACCGCCAATTCGCCCGCCCTCGCCCTCGCCGGCTACAGCCGGGAGACGAATGTGGAGGGCGTCGCCAAGGGGGCGGACGGGGAGCCGAACGGCGAGTTGCAGGAAATGGCGGCGATGTTCCCGCTGATGCGGCGGATCGGCGTCGATTTCCGCTCGCTCTCCGCCAATCCGGAGGCGGTGGCGAATTTCGGCAGGATCGCGGTGCAGACCGGCACGACGACGATGACGGACCTTCACGCCGCCCTGCCCGACGAGGACGTGGCGGCGCTGCTGGCGGCGACGGGGGCGGCGGATTATCCGCTTCGCATCGTGCCGATGCTCGGCGCGGCGATGATGGCGCCGAACGAGGTCGCGCCCATGGCGCTGAAGCTGAAGGGGCGCTCGACGGACCGGCTGCGCCTCGGCGGGGTTAAGCTGGTGCTGGACGGCTCGATCCAGGGCTTCACGGCGCGGCTGCGCTGGCCCGGCCATCTCGGCGGGCAGCCGAACGGCATCTGGGTCATCGCGCCGGAACAGGCGCGGGCGCTGATCCGCGACCTCCACGCCGCGCATGTGCAGATGCACATCCACACGAACGGCGACGAAGCCTCCGAGATCGCCATCGACGCGGTGGAGGCGGCCATCGCGGCGCATCCCTGGCCCGACCATCGCCACACGCTGCAGCACGGGCAGCTGATCGACCGGGCGCAGTTCCGGCGGATGAAGGCGCTCGGCCTCTGCGCCAACCTCTTCGCCAACCACATCTGGTATTTCGGGGACATGCATGTCCTGAAGTCCATCGGGCCGGACCGGGCCCGGCGGATGGACGCCTGCCGGGATTGCCTCGACATCGGCGTGCCCATGGCGATCCATTCCGACGCGCCGGTGACGCCTTTGGCGCCCCTTGGCACGGCGTGGTGCGCGGTGAACCGGCTGACGATGAGCGGCGCCTGCCTCGGGCCGGAGCAACGGATCGGCGTGGCGGAGGCGCTGGAGGCGATCACGCTCGGCGCGGCCTATACGCTGAAGCTCGACCATGAGATCGGCTCCATCGAGGCGGGCAAGATCGCGGATTTCGCGGTGCTGGCGGAGGATCCGCTGGAAGTCGCGCCGGAGGCGTTGCGGGACGTGAAGGTGAAGGGCGTCGTCAGCGCAGGGCGGGTCTTCCTCGCATGAGCCTTGCGCCGCTCCCCGTCACGGTCATTTCCGGCTATCTCGGCGCGGGGAAGACCTCGCTCGTCAACCATCTCCTCCGGAATGCGGGGGGGCGGCGGATCATGGTGATGGTCAACGATTTCGGCGCGCTCGACATCGACGCCGACCTTCTGGAGAGCGCGACGGAGGACACGCTGACGCTCGCCAATGGCTGCGTCTGCTGCACGATGGGGACGGAGCTGCTCTATGCGCTGTCCGACGCGCTGGACCGCCGGCCGCGGCCAGACTGCCTCGTGATCGAGGCTTCGGGCGTCGCGGACCCGGCGAAGATCGCCGCCGCCGCCCATGCCGAGCCTGAGATGACCTATTCCGGCATCGTGACGATGGCCGACGCCGCCTCGCTTGCCGAGCGGCTGGCGGACCTGCTGATCGGCGCGCAGGTGGCGGGGCAGTTCCGGGGGGCGGACCTGATCCTCGTGACCCGCACGGACATCGCGGATTTCGGGGCGGCGCGGGCGCTGCTCGCCCCGCTCTCCGCCGCGCCGGTGATCGAGGCGCCGATGGGGGCGGCGCCGGTCGACCTGCTGCTGGACCGGCCGGAAGCGGCGCCGCCGGCGCCGGGCGGGCATGACCACGGGGCGGATTATGCGAGCTGGTCCACGAAGGGCGGGCGCGTCTCGCTGGCGGGGCTCCGCGCCCTCCTCGGCGCGCCGCCGCCGGGGCTCTATCGCTTCAAGGGCTTCGCGATGACGGGGGAGGGAGCGGTGGAGGCGCAGCTCGTCGGGCGGTCGTTCACCGTCAAACCTTCGGCCGAGACGGAGACGCGGGCGGTGGCCATCGGGCCGAAGCCGCTCTTCGATCCGGAGGGTTTTGGAGCGGCGTGGGGAAAGATCGCGCTCTGAGAGACAGCCGGGGCCGCCGGTCGCGTTCTGTCGATCCGGTAGGAATTCGCGGCGGCGCCTCCGCTCGCCCCTTGGCCCGTGCGGCCAGCACGGGCCGCGCCTGACCCCCCGGAGGGTCAGGCGCACTCTCGCGCTTCAAGAGGCTCCGGCGTCGTTCGGGGCGAAACGATAAAGCGCGCCCTTGCAGCCGTCAGGGCGCCTTCCCGGGGTCAGTCGCGGCCCTCAGCGCTTCGTTCGGCCCGAAGCAGGCGTTTGAAAGCGATCCCCGAACCCAGTCAGTCGTTCCCGCCCGCCATGCGCCGCGCGGCGATCCAGCCGAAGGTCAGCGCGGGGCCGAGGGTGATGCCGCCGCCGGGATAGGCCCCGCCCATCACGCTCGCCGCGTCGTTTCCGGCGGCGAAGAGGCCGGGGACCGGGGCGCCCGTCTCGTCCAGCACCTCCGCATGCTCATTCGTGCGGAGCCCGGCGAAGGTGCCGAGATCGCCGACGAAGAGGCGGACGGCGAAGAAGGGCGGCTTGACGAGCGGCGCGACGCAGGGATTGGGCTTCCAGTCCGGATCGCCGAGGGAGCGGTTGTAGGCGGTGGAGCCCTTGCCGAAATCCGGGTCCTCCCCCCGCTCCGCGGCCTCGTTGAAGCGGGCGACCGTCGCCTCCAGCGCCGCCGCGTCCGCGCCGATCTGGCGGGCGAGATCGGCCAGCGTCTCCCCCTTCAGGAGATACCCCTCGCGCACGAGGCGGCCATAGGGGACGGGCGCGGGGCGGGCGAAGCCGAGGCCGTAGCGGCGGAAGGCGCGATGGTCGGCGATGAACCATGCCGCCGGCTCCTCCGCCCCCTCCTCATGGGCGCGGGCGACCATGGCCTGGCAGAAATCGTGATAGCTCTCCGCCTCGTTCACGAAGCGCCGGCCCGAGCGGGTGACGGCGATGACGCCGGGCTTCGACCGGTCCACGAAATGCGGGAAGGTTCCGAGCGTTCCGTCCTTCCGGCGCGGGCGGGATATGGGGACCCAGGCGGCGGCGTGGGGCAGGCTCTCGTTCACCGACGCGCCCGCCGCCTCGCCGAGGCGGAGACCGTCCCCGGTATTGCCCGGGGGGGCGGGGGAGACATGCTCGTGCCCGGTCGGCGCATGGGGCATGAGCCGGGCGCGGCGGGCGACATCCTGCGGGAAGCCGCCGGCGGCGAGGACGACGCCCTTTCGCGCCGTCACCTCCACCGGCCCGTCCCGCGCGGTGAGGAGCGCGCCCGTGACCCGGCCCTTTTCGTCGGTCAGGAGCCGGCGGGCGGGCGCTTCCGTCCGGATTTCCACGCCCTTGTCGAAGGCGCTCTTCGCGAGGCGGGCGACGAGGGCGTTGCCGTTCATCAGGCGCATGGAGCGGCCGTGGAAGACGAGGTCCCGCGCGTAGCGGGCGAGGAGCCGCGCGACGTGGAGGAAGGAGACGGGGGAGCGGAGGACGTTGAAGAAATGCTGCAATTCCTTGCCCGTGCCGATCATCAGGCCGAGGAAGGTGATCTCCGTCAGCGGCGGGCGGAGGCGGGCGATCTCGGGCCCGAGCTCGCGCCCGTCGAAGGGGCGGGCGACGATGGAGCGGCCGCCGTCCACCCCGCCCGGCGCCTTCGGGTGGTAATCCGCAAAGGTCGGGCCAAGGTCGAACCGGAGGCTCGTCTTCTCCTCGAAGAAGGCGACGGCTTTCGGCCCGGCGTCGAGGAAGGCCTCGGCGCGGGGCGCGTCGAAATGGGCGCCGGCCTCGTGGGCCATGTAGGTCCGCGCCGCCTCCCGGCTGTCCTTCACCCCCGCGCGGACGGCGGGGCCGGAGCCCGGGATCCAGCTCCAGCCGCCGGAGCGCGCCGTCGTCCCGCCGAAGACCGGCTCCTTCTCCGCGACGAGCACCGTGAGCCCGCGATGCGCGGCGGCGACGGCGGCGGAGAGGCCGCCGGCGCCCGAGCCGATCACCAGAACGTCCACTTCCTCCCGCCGCATCGCGCCCCCCCTCAGATCGTGAGATAGCCGCCGTCCACCGCCAGCATCGCGCCGGTGACGTAGCTGGCGAGGCCGGAGACGAGGAAGAGCGTCGGCCCGGCGAGCTCCTCCGGCTTGCCCACCCGGCCCATGGGCGTGTGCGCGAGGAAGCGGCCGATGGCCTCCGGATTCGCGCGGGTGGCCGCGGTCATCTCCGTCTCGATCACGCCGGGGGCGATGG
The DNA here is from genome assembly GCF_046290545.1 of Pikeienuella sp. Taxonomy (NCBI): domain Bacteria; kingdom Pseudomonadati; phylum Pseudomonadota; class Alphaproteobacteria; order Rhodobacterales; family Paracoccaceae; genus Pikeienuella; species Pikeienuella sp. The sequence continues at coordinate 177,867 of NZ_JBKAGV010000016.1, forward strand.
CGTTGACGCGCACGCCGTCCGGCGCCAGCTCCGCGGCGAGGGCCCGGGTGAGTTGCAGGAGCGCGCCCTTCGAGGCGGCGTAGGCGGCGAGGCCGGGCGCGCCGCGCTCCGCCATGATCGAGGCGACGTTGACGACGGCGCCGCGCGTCTCCCGCAATTGGGGGAGGCAGGCGCGGGTCATCCGCATGGCGCCGCCCGCGTTGACGGCGAGGACGCGCTCCCACTCCGCCTCGAACCCGTCGGCGCCGAGCGGGGCGCGCGCGATGATGCCGGCGTTGTTGACAAGGATGGAGACGGGGCCGAAGGCGGCGCGGGCGGCTTCGGCGGCCGCGGCGCAGGATGCGGCGTCCGCCACGTCCAGCGCCGTCGCGGCGGCTCCGGGGATCGCGGCGGCGGCGCGCGCGGCGCCCGCGCCGTCGATATCGGCGAGCATCACGAAGGCGCCCGCCTCGGCGAGGCCCTTCGCGATGGCGAAGCCGTTGCCCCGCGCCGCGCCGGTTACGAGGGCGGCGCGGCCGGAGAGGTCGAGTGCGGCGGCGAGGCTCACGCCTCTCCGACGCTCGGCAGCGTCTCGAACGCGTCGCGGATCGCCTCGGCCCAGCCGCGGGAGATGGCGGCGAAATCCTCGTCGTCCTGCTCGATCCGGCGCTGGACGCCGAAGCGGATCTCGTCCGCCGGGATCACGGCGAGGTCGAGCGGCATGCCGACCGAGAGATTGGAGCGGAGGGTCGAATCCATCGAGAGGTAGACGGCCTTCAGCGCCCGCTCCATCGGCGTCGCCGGGGTGATGACGCGGTCGAGAATCGGCTTGCCGTATTTGTGCTCGCCGATCTGGAGGAAGGGCGTGTCCGGCGTCGCCTCGATGAAGTTGCCGGCGGAATAGAGGAGATAGAGCCGCATCTCCCCGCCCTTGCGCTGGCCGGCGATGAGGATCGAGGCGTCCGCCCCCGCGCCCTGCGCCTGCAGCGTCTCCCGGTGGCGGGCCTGCACCTCCTTCATCGCCTCGCCGAAGAGCTGCGCGGAGCGGAAGAGCGTCGGCGCGTTCAGGATCGTCTCCACCCGGTCGTCATCGCGCGAGCGGGCGATGGCCTGGTTGATCCGGCTGAGAAGGCCCTGCGTGATGGAGAGATTTCCTGCGCAGCAGGCGACGAGAACACGATCCCCCGGCACGTCCCATGTGAACATCTTGCGGAAGCGGGAAATGTTGTCGAGCCCCGCATTGGTCCGCGTGTCGGACATCATGACGATGCCGGCGTCGAGCTTGAGCCCCACGCAATACGTCATAGGCGACCCCCCGAATTCTTATTGTTGCGCCTGGGTCACCTGCACTTCAGCGGAAAGAGACTCGGCCATAGTGCCTGTGACCGATCCACGTAGGGGCGCCGCGTCGCGGGCGTCAAGGCCCGCCGCGAGGCGGACATAGTGGTCGGTCGGGCAGATGCGGTTGGAGGGGTCGAAGCCGACCCAGCCGAGGCCGTCGATCCAGAGTTCGGCCCATGCATGCGTCTCCTGCTCCGTCGCCAGTTCGGGCTGGTCGCCCTCCGAGACGAAGAGATAGCCGACGACATAACGCGCCGCGGCGCCGAGCGTGCGCGCGCCGGCGATCAGCAGATGGGCGTGATCCTGGCAGACGCCGGCGCCCTGCCTGAGCGCCTCGTCCGCCGTCGATTCCGCGTCGGTCGAGCCCGTGCGATAATCCACCGCCTCGCGCACCGCGGCGGAGAGGGCGTGCGCGGCGGCGAGGCCATGCTTGCCCGCCGTCGCCCCCCGCGCCAGCGCCGCGATCTCTTCGCTCGGCGCGGTGAGCCGCGTCTCGCGCAGGAACATCGCGGGGCGGGCGGCCATCTTCCAGCCGCGGATGACCCCCTGCGTGTCCGAGGTGGAGACGACGCCCTCGGCCAGCACCTCGACCTCCGACGCGCCCTCATGGCCGAGCCAGACGGCCTCCTCGTCCCCGTAGCTGTTCACCAGCCGCATCTGCGGCGCTTCCCCGTTCACCGTCACGGTCCAGGAGCGGGGGCGCTGCGAGGCGGTGATCGCGGGGAAGAGCTTCAGTTTCAGCGCGACGCGGGCGGCGGCGGGCTCATAGCGGTAGTGCGTGCGGTGGCGGATCGAGAGCAGCATCGGACCTCAGAAGTGATAGGCGCGGTGGATCGCGCCGGAGAGCCGCGCATTGTGACGGATCGCCTCCGTCGTGAACTCATGGAGCCCGGTGGCGAAGATCTCCCCCATTTCGGCGTCGGCGAGGCGGGAGACCATCTGCGCCGCAAGCATGTTGCACTGCTTGCGCTCGCCATAGGCTATGGCGAGAAGCTCAAGATAGCGGGAAAGCTCGTTGTAGCAATAGGCGACGGAGCGCGGGAAGCGCGGGTTGAGGATCAGGAAGTCCGTGATCTTCCACGGGCTGAAATCGCCGCGATAGACGTGGTGATAGGCGCGCGCCGCGGATGTGGCGTGAAGCACCGAGGTCCATTGGTGATGGTCGCGCCCGCCGCCGACGATCTCCGTCTCCGGCAGGAGGACGAAGTATTTCACGTCGAGGAGGCGCAGGGTCAGGTCGGCCCGCTCGATCAGGCCGCCGAGGCGGAGGAAATAGTATCCGTCCGTCCGCAGCATCGAGGAATCCGCGGCGCCGCGGAAGACGGAGGCGCGCGCCTTCACCCATTCGAGGATCGCGGGCAGGTCGCGGAGCGCGGCGGACGGGTCCGCCATCTCCAGCCGGCGCCAGCCGTCGTTCAGCGCTTCCCACATCTCCGAGGTGATGCCGGTGCGGACCGCGCGCGCATTGTCCCGCGCCCGGTTGAGGCAATGGCGGATGGAGGAGGGCTCGTCCGGCGAGAGGACGAGCTTTTCCACGATCCGCGCGTCGGTGATGCGCTCCTCCCCGTCGAAGAGATGCGCCGCGCCGGCGACGGCGGCGACGGAGCGCCATTCGTCCCGCCCGGCGCCGGGGATCAGCGTCATCCGCTGGCCCATCTCGATCAGACGCGCGGCGCCTTCCGCGCGTTCGAGATAGCGGGCGGTCCAGAAGAGATGTTCGGCGGATCGGCTCAGCATCGCGCGCTCATTCGGACAGGACCCATGTATCCTTCACCCCGCCGCCCTGGGAGGAGTTGACGACGAGCGAGCCCTCGCGGAGCGCCACCCGCGTCAACCCGCCGGGCGCGAGGCGCATCTCGGCCCCGACGAGGCAATAGGGGCGGAGATCCACATGCCGCGGCGCGATCCCGCCCCCGGCGACGGAGGGGGCTGCGGAAAGCTCCAGCGTCGGCTGGGCGATGAAATCCTCCGGGTCGGCCTTGATCCGCTCGGCATAGGCGGCGATTTCCGCCTTTGTGGATTTCGGGCCGATCAGCATGCCGTAGCCGCCCGATCCGTGCACCTCCTTCACCACCAGCTCGTCGAGATGGGCGAGGACATGGGCCAGCTCGTCCGGTTCCGAACAGCGCCAGGTCGGCACGTTTTCCAGGATCGGCTCCTGCCCGAGATAGAAGCGGATCATCTGCGGGACGTAGCAATAGACCGCCTTGTCGTCCGCCACGCCGGCGCCGGGCGCGGAGCAGATGGTGACGCCGCCGCTCCGATAGACCTGCATGAGCCCGGCGATTCCGAGCATGGAATCGGGGCGGAAGGCGATCGGGTCCAGAAAGTCGTCGTCGATCCGGCGATAGATCACGTCCACCCGCAGGGGCCCGCGCGTCGTCCGCATCCAGACGCGCCCCTCGTCCACGAAGAGGTCCTGCGGCTGGACGAGTTCGAGGCCCATGCGGTCCGCCAGGAAGGAATGCTCGTAATAGGCGGAGTTGAGCGGCCCCGGCGTCAGCACGACGACGACGGGGGAGCCCTTGCAGGCGGGCGGCGCGACCTCCTCCAGCGTTTTTCTCAGCATGTCCGGATAATCGTCCACCGGCTCGATGGAGAGCTGGCGGAAGAGCTCGGGGAACATGCGCATCATCACCGTCCGCGTCTCCAGCTTGTAGGAGACGCCGGAGGGGGTGCGGCAATTGTCCTCCAGCACCTGAAAGGCGCCCTCCCCCGTCCGCACGATGTCGATGCCGACGATGTGGGAATAGACGCGGCCGGGCGGATCGAACCCCACCATTTCCGGCAGGAAGGCGTCATTCCGGTAGACCAGCCGCTCCGGCACGATGCCGGCGCGGAGGATTTCCCCGCGGTGGTAGACATCCCACAGGAAGGCGTTGAGCGCGCGGGCGCGCTGCTTGATGCCGCGGTCGAGCCGGCGCCATTCGGCGGCGTCGAAGACGCGGGGGATGAGGTCGAACGGGATAAGCCGTTCCGGGTCCCCGCCCTCGCCATAGACGGCGAAGGTGATGCCGATGCGGCGGAAGATCGCCTCCGCCTCCTCCGTCTTGAGGAGGAGGCTCTCCGCCCCGGTCCTCTCGATCCAGCGGGCGACGCCCTCATAGGCGGGGCGGACGACGCCGTCTTCGCCGGACATTTCGTTGAACATGCGACGCGATCCTCCCTCATGGGCGAGGTTATGCGATGTTCGCGCCCGGTCACAATGGCTTAACGCACATCGCGGGGGCTTAGATCCGCGCCCGGCGCCGCCGAAATGGTCACTTTCGGCGCGGAAGCCCGGGAATCGGGCGCTTCAGAGGATCGCCGCCAGCGCCGCCGCCCCGGCGACGTAGATCCCCGCCACGATCAGCAGGGAGACGATGGCGGTCGCGAGGCCGGCGCCGAGCCAGAGCCCGTCCCGCTCGCTGATGCCGAGGGCGACGAAGATGATCGAGAGCGCGGGCATCGTGTTCGCGAAGGGGATGGGGAGGAAGAGAAGCACCGCCATCAGGAGGGAGACGGCGCCGGCCAGACGCTCCGCCGCGCGGCGGGAGGCCGGCCAGTAGCGCGGGCGGGCGAGCCGTTCGGTTCTCTCCAGCCAGGGCGCGGCGCGTTCCGCAAGCCGGCGGAACGCGGCCATGTCCATCGTACGCCTGTTGAGCCGCCCGGGCAGCCAGACGCGCGGCCAGCCGAGCATGAGCTGGAACGAGAGCAGGATGAGCGGGATGCCGAAGATGAAGGAGGAGCCGGGCATGATCGGCAGCACGTTCGGCGCGGCGCAGAGCGCCATGAGCGGCGCGAAGCCCCGGTCCCAGAGCGCGGCTGCGATTTCCCCGAGGGAGATGCGCTCCGCCGGCGAGGCCGCGATCTCGGCGATGACGCGGGAGAGCGGGCGCGGCGGCGGGGCGCCCGCGCCCGCCGCCGCCTCCGCGACCGTCACGCGCCGGGCTCCGGCGCCGGAGCCGGCGTAATGACCGCCCCGCCTTCCCGCCGCGTTCTCCAGAGCGAGTAGGCGACGCCGCCGACAAGGATCGCCAGCGTCACGCCGAGCGAGAGCATCGGCGGGATCTTCTCCACGCCGGAAAGCTCCGCCGCGAAGACCTTTGCGCCGATGAAGATCAGCACGAGGGAGAGCGCCGTCTTCAGATAGACGAAGCGGTGCATCATGGCCGAGAGCGCGAAAAAGAGCGCCCGGAGTCCGAGGATCGCGAAGATGTTGGAGGTGTAGACGATGTAGGGGTCGGTCGTGATCGCGAAGATCGCCGGGATCGAGTCGACGGCGAAGATCACGTCCGCGATCTCCACCATCACCAGCGCGAGGAAGAGCGGCGTCGCGAAGAGGCGCAGGCGGCCCGTCGCTTCATCCGGCTGCCGGACGAAGAACCGCTCCCCGTGCAGCGTCTCCGTCAGCGGAAGGCGGCGGCGGAGGATGCGGAGGACGGGGTTGGCGGAGACGTCGTAGACCTCGTCGCCCGAGCGCAGCATCTTGATCCCGGTGAAGATCAGGAAAGCGGCGAAGAGCATCAGCACCCATTCGAACTCGTTCACCACCGCCGCGCCCGCGCCGATCATCACGCCGCGAAGGATGAGGACGCCGATGATGCCGTAGACCAGCACGCGGTGCTGATAGGCGCGCGGCACGCCGAAATAGCCGAAGATCATCGCGATGACGAAGATGTTGTCCATCGCGAGGCTTTTCTCGACGACGAAGCCGGTCAGGTAGTCGACGGCGGGCGCGGCGCCCATGGAACGCCAGATCCAGAGCGAGAAGAGCGCGCCAATCGTGATGTAGAAGGCGGAGAGCAGGAGGCTCTCTCGCACGCCGATCTCATGGCTCTTCCGGTGCAGCACGCCAAGATCGAACGCGAGCAGCCCGATGACGAGCCCCACGAAGATCAGCCACGCCCAGACCGGTTTCCCGAGCGCTTCGGCCAGAAGGATGTCCAAGATGTGCGGTTCCCGCGCCGCGCCGGCAAAGCGCCCGGCGGCCACAGAAAAATGGGGGGGCGCGACGCGCGGGCAAGGCCGGGAAGCAGGCGATCACGAAAGGATGGCGCGTTTTCGCGCCACCTGAAACAATGCCGCGAGGCTGCGGCTCACCCCTCCCGCGACCAGAGGCGTTCCGCCATCGAGCCCGCCCGCGCCTCAACCGCCGCGCAGGCGTCGAGGATCATGTCCTCGCGCCAGCGGGCGCCGACGATCTGCACGTTGATCGGCTGGGAGCCGTTGAAATGCGCCGGGACGTTCCCCGCCGGAAGGCCGAGATAGTTCATCGAATAGGACCAGACGGCGGAGCCCAGCGCCTCCCGCGCGCCCTCCACGCCCTCCGCATCCCGGTTCGGGGCGAAGAAGGGTTGCGGCAGGAAGGGGGAGAGGACGAGCGGGTATTCGGCGAGGAAGGCGTTCCAGGCGCGGGCGTAGAAGCTGCGCTTCGCCATCATCTCCAGCAACTCCGCGCCCTCGTAGGGCGGGAAGAGTTCGTAGTAGGTGCGGAAGACGGCGTTGATCGTCTCCGAGCCCAGCTTGCGGACGGCGGGCCCCATCAGCGCCTCGACCTCGCCCATCAGGGCGCGGTAGCCGGCATGGCCGATTTCCCGGAGCATCGGCGCCTCCGTCTCCACCACCTCGTAGCCGGCGTCGCGGAGCGCGGCGGCGGCTTCATCCAGCGCCTTGTCCACGTCCGGGTGGAGCGGGAACTCGAAGGTTTCCTTCGTGAAGGCGACGCGGATGCGGCCCTCCGGCTTCGGCAGGTCGAAGGGCATGGCGACATGCCAGGGGTCACGCGCATCCGCCGCGACGAGGGCGCGCATGCCGAGCGCCACGTCGGCGGCGGAGCGGGCGAGGACGCCCTGCACGGACATGGACTGGGCGAGGAGCCCGCGCTCGGCCGTCTGCGAGGGGTTGAAGGCGGCAACGCGGCCGATGCCCGGCTTCACCGTCGTCGCGCCGTTGGCGGCGGCGGGGAAGCGGAGCGAGCCGCCGATGTCGTTCCCGTGCGCGAGCGCGCCGATGCCCGCCATCACCGCCGCGCCCGCCCCGCCGGAGGAGCCGCCGGCGGAGACATGGGGGCCCCACGGGTTGTGGGTGCGGCCATGGAGCGGATTGTCGGTATCCGCGCGGAAGGAGAATTCGGGCGTGTTGGTGCGCCCGATGACGATGGCCCCGGCCTTGCGGAGATTGGCGACGACAGGCGCATCGCCCGGCGCGATGATCCCGGCGAAGGCGGGCACGCCGTTCGAGGTCGGCCAGCCCTTCTGGTCCACGTTGATCTTGATCGTGACGGGGACGCCGTGGAGCGGGCCGAGGGGCGCGCCCTTCGCCTGATGCTCGTCGAGCGCGGCGGCGGCCTCCATCGCCTCCTCCGCCGTCGGGACGACGACGGCGTTGAGCGCCGGATTCGCCGCCTCCATCCGCGCGATCGCGCTCTCCGCCGCCTCGCGGGCCGAGACCTCCTTCCGGGCGATGCGGGCGGCGAGGTCGGCGGCGCCGAGGCGCCAGAGGTCGTTTGTCATGGGATGCTCCTCCGGAATGCGGGCGGAGCCTAGATCGGATTTCGAGCCGACGGAACCATGGAGCGCCGTGCGGGAGGCCGGCCGGCGCCGGAGCGGCGCGCGGAGGGGCGCGGCCTCCCTCGGGAGGTCGCCTCGGAGCGACTGGTCTGAGCGATTTATGGCGTCAGGGACTCGGGCGGTTGCGCGTCTTGCGACGTCCCGATGCGGCCTCCCTTGGGGGGAGGGAGGCCGCGGCCCGGGCTGGACGCCCGGGCCAAGGGGCGAGCGGGGATAGCGGCGCCTCCGCCCGGCCTGTTCCGGAGGGTTCGGCAAGCCGCGATGGACAAGCCCCCCGGCGGCGAGATACCTTCCGGCGTCAACCATTCCGAGGCCGAGATGAACAAGCCGCACGCCCCCAACTCTTGGGAGGCCCGCGCCATGACGAGCGTCATGGCCGGGTTCACCGATTTCCCCACGCTCAACGCCCGCGGGCCCATCGTGCTCACGCATGGCAAGGGCGTCCGCGTCTATGACACCGAGGGGCGGGACTATCTCGACGCGAATTCCGGGCTCTGGAACGTCGTCTGCGGCTGGGACCATGAGGGGATGATCGAGGCGATGGTGGCGCAGACGCGCCGCTTCCCCGCCTATCACGCCTTCTTCGGCCGCATGGCGGACAGCGCGGTGGCGCTTTCGGAGAGGCTGATCGAGGTCTCCCCCTTCGAGTCGGGGCGCGTCTTCTTCACCAATTCGGGGTCGGAGGCGAACGACACGATGGTGAAGATGCTCTGGATGCTCGGCATGGTCGAGGGCCAGCCGCAGAGGCGGAAGATCGTCACCCGCATCAACGGCTATCACGGCGTCACCGCCGTCTCCGCCTCGATGACGGGCAAGCCCTATAACGCGCATTTCGGCCTGCCGCTGCCCGGCTTCCTCCATGCCGATTGCCCGCATTACTGGAAATACGGAAACGAGGGGGAGAGCGAGGCGGAGTTTTCCGCCCGCATGGCGCGCAACCTCGAAGCGCTCATCATCAAGGAGGGGGCGGACACGATCGCCGGCTTCTTCGCCGAGCCGGTGATGGGCGCGGGCGGCGTGATCCCGCCCTCCGCGGGCTATTTCGCGGCGATCCAGCCGGTGCTGAAGAAATACGGCATCCCGCTGATCGCGGACGAGGTGATCTGCGGCTTCGGGCGGACGGGCGAGGTGTGGGGTTGCGACACCTATGCGATCGAGCCGGACGCGATCATCTCCTCCAAGGCGCTGACCTGCGGGTTCATGCCGCTCGGCGCGGTCATCCTCGGCAACGAGTTCGCGGAGCGGTTCCAGGCGGCCTCGGAGAAGATCGAGGAGTTCCCGCACGGCTTCACCGCCTCCGGCCATCCGGTCGCCTGCGCCGTCGGGCTCAAGGCCATCGACGTGATCCTGAACGAGGGGCTGCTCGACAACGTGCGGAAGGTCAGCCCCTATTTCATGCAGCGGCTCAACAGCTTCGCGGATCATCCGATCATCGGGGAGGCGCGCGGAATCGGGCTCATGGGCGCGCTGGAGATGGTTTCCGACAAGGCGACGAAGGCGCCGTGGGACGGGTCTCTCTCCGTCTCCGAGCGGGTCGCCAACGCCTGCATGGATCAGGGGCTGATCTGCCGGCCGCTCGGCCAGTCCGTCGTCCTCTGCCCGCCCTTCATCATGGACGAGGCGCTGCTGGACGAGATGTTCGACAAGCTCTCGCTTGCGCTCGACCATGTCGCGAAGGGATTGGGGCGCTGAAGATCGGGGGCGCTGAGGATCGGGGGCGCCGCGGCGCCCCCTACCCTTCCAGCCCGCGGCGGATCATGTTGAGGCCCATCAGCAGGAAGAAGATCAGCAAGGCCTTCTGAAAGCGGGCGTCGGCCATGCGCCGCCGCGCGCGTTCCCCGACGGAGAAGCCGAGGAAGGTGGGCAGGATCATCGCGACCGACCAGAGGAACACCTCCGCCGTGATCAGCCCGCTCTGCGCATAGCCGGCCAGCATCGGCAGCGCGCCGAGGAGGAGGAGAAGCCCGGTCGCCCGCACGAAATCCGTCTTGTCCAGCCGGAGCGACAGGAGGAGGATGACGAGCGGCGGCGCCCAGAGCCCGGTGAAGCCGCCCATCACCCCCGCCGCGACGCCCACCGCCACCTGCGTCGGCCGTTCCCACCGCGCAGGGAGGGGCGGCGGGCGGCGGATCAGGTTCGCGGCCGCGAAGATGACGACCCCGACGCCCGTCGCCATGATGATCGTCGCGGCGGAGACATCGGCGGCGATGTCCGCGAAGATGAAGATCGTGACGCCGAGCGCGAGGGAGAACGGCCAGAACCGCGCCAGCGTCTTCCGCCATTCCCCTTCCCGGTAGGTTTGCCAGAGATTGGAGAAGATGATCGGCATGAGCCCGATCGCCACGGCGAGGCGCGGATCGGCGACCTGCGAGAGGATGGCGATCACGGTCGTCGGCAGGCCGATGCCGAGGGCGCCCTTGATCGTCCCCGCAAGGAGGAAGACGAAGGGGGCCAGCCACAAGATCGCGTCCATCGAAGCCCCTGTCTTTTCGGCTCGATAGCATTGCCCCGGGGCTGGCGCGAGGGGGCGTCGCCGTCTATCCGGGGCTCATGGGAGGCCCGCCGCAGCTGATCTATCGCCCGCCGCCGGGCGCGCTCCGCATCGTCCATCTCGACGCGGACGCGGTCGTCGTGGAGAAGCCCGCCGGCCTCCTCTCCGTCCCCGGCAAGGGGCCGGGCATGGCGGATTGCGCGGAGGCGCGGGTCGCCGCCGCCTTTCCCGGCGCGCTGATCGTGCACCGGCTGGACCTCGCGACATCGGGGCTAATGCTCTTTGCCCGGAACGCGCGGGCGCAGCGCATCCTCTCGGGGCAGTTCGAGAAACGGATCGTGAGAAAGCGCTATGAGGCGGAGGTCTGGGGCGCGCCGGGGGGCGATTCCGGGCGGATCGAGGCGCCGCTCCGCGCCGACTGGCCGAACCGGCCGAAGCAGATGATCGCGGCGGACGGGCGCATGGCGGTGACGGACTGGGAGGTCATCGAGCGGCGGAAGCGGACGACGCGGCTCTCGCTCCGCCCGCTCACCGGGCGAAGCCACCAGCTCCGCGTTCATCTCGCCTCGGGGCTCGGCCTGCCGATCCTCGGCGATCCGCTCTATGCCTCGGGCGAGGCGCTGGCGGCCTCGCCCCGGCTGGAGCTCTACGCCGTGTTCCTGGCCTGGCGACGGCCGGAGGACGGGGAATGGGCGGAGGCGCGGCTCTGGGAAGGGCAAGGCTGAGTGGCGGCCAGGCTCGGGCGCGGCGCGCGACGGAACCCGGACGGTCGCCGCAGGGCCGGACATCTTTCCCCCGCGCCACCAACGCGCGGCGGCGAGGCCGTCCGGCCCCGGAGCGGAGCGCGAAGGGCCGTGGGCTCCCTCGGGAGGACGCCTCGAAACGATTGGTTTCAGCGGTTCATGGCGTCAGGCACTCTTACGATTGTGCCAACTTCGCCGTTGCGATGCGGCCTCCCATGCGGGAGGGAGGCTGCGGCCCGTGCTGGGCGCACGGGCCAAGGGTTTCGGGGGGAGCGCCCCGCATGAGCCCGGCCGGGTCTGCCTCCGTCCCCGCCCCTCAGGCGAGCATGCGCGAAAGCTCGTCCTTCAGCATCAGGCGCTGGCGGCGGAGGGCCTGCTCGGCGGCGTCGTCCATCGCCTCCACCCGCGTCTCCGCCCGGTGAACGGCGCGGTTCACCTCGTGATACTGGTCGAAGAGCTTGCGGAAATGCGGGTCCCCCGTCTTCAGCAGGTGGATGCGCTCGGCCTTCTCCGGGAATTCCTCGGCGAGTTCATGGGGCGTGTTGGACATGGATCTCTCCTCTGAAGGGCCGGCCTTCGCCGGCGACGGGAGGAGGATCGGCGGAGGGGCGGGGGCGCGCCTTGATCGAGGTCAAGGGCGGGGATGGGAGGAGATTCTTCGGCCTCGATCAGCGGCTTTACGGAGGAAAGCCGCCGAGGCCGTCGCCCGAAGGCGAAGGCCGAAGGGCGCCGAGCCGCCGCGTCGGTCGATGATCGGACCGTGACCGCCGCGGCGGGCGCGGGCTGATCTGACGCGGGTCAGATCAGCCGGGCGCTGATGGCGACCGCAGGGGAGCAAGAAATTTGGTGGAAGCTCAGTCTGCGCCTATCTCGCCGCGAACTGCGCCCCGCAAAACGAAACCGCCGCCCCGGCTTCTGGCCGGGGCGGCGGATGATCTTCGGAGCGAAGGCGGCCTCAGTCGACGAGGAGGTTGTCGTCGTCCTCCGAATCCGGCCCCTCGATGACCGCGAAGGCGTCCGCGGTCGGCGCGGCGGCGGCGGCCGCGGCGGCGGCGGCCTCGGCCTCCCGCTCCGCGATCACCTTCTTGTCCCGCTCCGCGGCGACGGACTTGATCCGCATCGCGGCCCCGCCCGTGCCCGCCGGGATGAGGCGGCCGACGATGACGTTCTCCTTCAGGCCGATCAGCTTGTCCCGCTTGCCCTGGGTGGAGGCCTCCGTCAGCACCCGCGTCGTCTCCTGGAAGGAGGCGGCGGAGATAAAGGAGCGGGTCTGCAGGCTCGCCTTGGTGATGCCGAGGAGGACGGGCCCGCCCTCCGCCGGGCGGCGGCCCTCGCGCAACGCCTTCTCGTTGGCCTCGTCGAACTCGGCCTTGTCCACCTGCTCCCCCTTGAGGAGCGTGGTGTCGCCGCCGTCGGTGATCTCCACCTTCTGCAGCATCTGCCGGACGATGACCTCGATATGCTTGTCGTTGATCTTCACGCCCTGGAGCCGGTAGACGTCCTGCACCTCGTTGACGAGGTAATCGGCCAGCTTCTCGATCCCCTGGATCGCGAGGATGTCATGCGGGGCCGGGTTGCCGTCGATCAGGTACTCGCCCTTCTGGATGAAGTCGCCTTCCTGCACGGTGATATGCTTGCCCTTGGGGACAAGGTATTCGACCGGCTCCATGCCGTCTTCCTCGGGCACGATGGAGATGCGCTGCTTGTTCTTGAAGTCGCGCCCGAACTCCACCCGGCCGTCGACTTCCGCGATGATCGCATGGTCCTTCGGCCGCCGCGCCTCGAAGAGCTCCGCCACGCGCGGCAGGCCGCCCGTGATGTCCTTCGTCCGGGCGCCTTCGCGCGGGATGCGGGCGAGCACGTCGCCCGGGCGGATCGTCTGCCCGTCCTCGATCGAGAGGATCGCGTCCACGGAGAGGAAGTAATGGGCGGGGTTGCCGGTGTCGAGCTTCACCGGCTCGCCATCGGCGCCCATCAGGCTGATCGCGGGCTTCAGGTCCCCGCCCTTCGGGGCGGAGCGCCAGTCGGACACGATGCGCTGGCTGATGCCGGTCGCGTCGTCCATCTCCTCGCGCACCGAGATGCCGGGCACGAGGTCCACCAGCTTTGCGACGCCGCCCTTCTCCGCGATGACGGGGAGGGTGTACGGGTCCCACTCCGCCAGCCGCTGGCCGCGCTCGATCCGGTCGCCCTCCTTCACGAGGAGGCGGGAGCCGTAGGCGAGCTTGTGCGTCGCCCGCTCGCGCCCGTTGTCGTCCGTGATGACGAGCTGGACGTTGCGGGAAATGGCGATCACGCCGCCATCCGCGTTCTCGAGCAGCTGGGCGTTGCGGATGGAGAGCGCGCCCTCCTGCTTCGCCTCGACGAAGGACTGCTCGTTCATCTGCGCCGCGCCGCCGATGTGGAAGGTCCGCATCGTCAGCTGCGTGCCGGGCTCGCCGATCGACTGGGCGGCGATGATGCCCACCGCCTCGCCGATGTTCACGCGCGTGCCGCGGGCGAGGTCACGCCCGTAGCAGTTGGCGCAGATCCCGTCTTCCGCCTCGCAGGTCAGCGGCGAGCGGATCTTGATCGAGGCGACATGGAGGGCGTCGATCTTCGCCGCCAGCTTCTCGTCGATCATCTCGCCGCGGGCGACGAGAACCGTGTCGTCCGTCGGGTTCAGCACGTCCTCCGCCGGGATGCGGCCGAGCACGCGCTCGGAGAGCGGGGAGACGACCTCGCCGCCGTTCACCACGGCTTCGAGCGTGATGCCGTTGTCCGTGCCGCATTCCTCCATCTTGATGATGCAGTCCTGCGCCACGTCCACGAGACGCCGCGTGAGATAGCCCGAGTTCGCCGTCTTGAGCGCGGTGTCGGCGAGGCCCTTCCGCGCGCCGTGGGTGGAGTTGAAGTACTCCAGCACGGTCAGGCCTTCCTTGAAGTTGGAGACGATCGGCGTCTCGATGATCTCGCCCGAGGGCTTGGCCATCAGGCCGCGCATCGCCGCGAGCTGCCGCATCTGCGTCGGCGAGCCGCGGGCCCCGGAATGGGACATCATGTAGACCGAGTTCGGCTCCTTCGCGCGGCCGTTCTCATCCTTCTTCACGGCGGAGATTTCGGCCATCATGGCCTCGGCCACCTTGTCCGTGCACTTGGACCAGGCGTCGACGACCTTGTTGTACTTCTCGCCCTGGGTGATGAGGCCGTCGAGATACTGCTGCTCGAAATCCTTCACCGCGTCGCGCGTCTCGTTCACGATCCGCCACTTCGACTCGGGGATGACCATGTCGTCCTTGCCGAAGGAGATGCCGGCGCGGAACGCCTCGGTGAAGCCGAGGGTCATGATCCGGTCGCAGAAGATGACCGAGTCCTTCTGCCCGCAATGGCGGTAGACCTCGTCGATCACCTCGCCCACCTCCTTCTTGCGGAGGACGCGGTTGATGACGCTGAAGGGAACGGCGGCGTTCTTCGGCAGGAGGGCGCCGATCATCATGCGGCCCGGCGTGGTCTGCAGCCGCTCGCGCACCGGGTTTCCGTCCACGTCCACCGTGTCGCGGCGCGTCACGATCTTCGTGTGGAGCGTGATGATCTTCTGCTGGAGCGCGTGCTCGATCTCCGCCATGTCGGCGAACATCATGCCCTCGCCGGGCTCGCCTTCCTTCTCCAGCGAGAGGTAGTAGAGGCCGAGCACCATGTCCTGCGACGGCACGATGATCGGCTTGCCGTTCGCCGGGCTGAGGACGTTGTTGGTCGACATCATGAGGACGCGCGCCTCAAGCTGCGCCTCAAGGCTCAGCGGCACGTGCACGGCCATCTGGTCGCCGTCGAAATCCGCGTTGAAGGCGGAGCAGACGAGCGGGTGAAGCTGGATCGCCTTGCCCTCGATCAGCACCGGCTCGAAGGCCTGGATGCCGAGGCGGTGGAGCGTCGGGGCGCGGTTGAGGAGCACGGGGTGCTCGCGGATCACCTCGTCGAGAATGTCCCAGACTTCCGGGCGCTCCTTCTCCACCAGCTTCTTCGACTGCTTGACGGTGGAGGAATAACCCTGCGCGTCCAGCTTCGCGTAGATGAAGGGCTTGAAGAGTTCGAGCGCCATCTTCTTCGGCAGGCCGCACTGGTGAAGCTTCAGCTCCGGGCCCGTCACGATCACGGACCGGCCCGAGAAGTCCACGCGCTTGCCGAGGAGGTTCTGCCGGAACCGGCCCTGCTTGCCCTTCAGCATGTCGGAGAGCGACTTCAGCGGCCGCTTGTTCGCGCCGGTGATGACCCGGCCGCGGCGGCCGTTGTCAAAGAGCGCGTCGACGGATTCCTGCAGCATCCGCTTCTCGTTGCGGATGATGATGTCCGGCGCGCGGAGTTCGATCAGCCGCTTCAGCCGGTTGTTCCGGTTGATGACGCGGCGGTAGAGGTCGTTGAGGTCGGAGGTCGCGAAGCGGCCGCCGTCGAGCGGCACGAGCGGGCGCAGCTCGGGCGGGATCACGGGGACGACCGTGAGGACCATCCATTCCGGGCGGTTGCCGGAATCGAGGAAATTCTCGACCAGCTTCAGCCGCTTGATGATCTTCTTCGGCTTCAGCTCGCCCGTCGCCTCGGACAGTTCCTCGCGGAGCTTGTCGCGGAGCTGCTCAAGGTCGATCGCCGCCAGCATCTCGCGGACGGCCTCGGCGCCGATGCCGCAGGTGAAGCTGTCTTCGCCGTAAGTGTCCTGCGCGTCGAGGAATTCCTCCTCGGTCAGGAGCTGGCCGGCCGTCAGGTCCGTCAGGCCCGGCTCCATGACGACATACTGCTCGAAATAGAGCACCCGCTCCAGGTCGCGCAGCGTCATGTCCAGCATCAGGCCGATGCGGGAGGGGAGCGACTTCAGGAACCAGATATGGGCGACCGGGCTGGCGAGCTCGATATGGCCCATCCGCTCGCGCCGCACCTTCTGGAGCGTGACCTCGACGCCGCATTTCTCGCAGGTGACCCCGCGATACTTCATGCGCTTGTACTTGCCGCAGAGGCACTCGTAGTCCTTGATCGGGCCGAAGATGCGGGCGCAGAAGAGCCCGTCCCGCTCCGGCTTGAAGGTCCGGTAGTTGATCGTCTCCGGCTTCTTTATCTCGCCGAAGGACCAGGACATGATCCGCTCCGGGCTGGCCAGCCCGATGCGGATCTCGTCGAAGGTGACGGCGGGCGTGTGCCCTTGGGTGAAGATGTTGCTGAGTTCATTCATCTTGTTCACTCCGCCTCCGAGTCCAGAAGCTCGACATTGAGGCCGAGCGAACGGATTTCCTTCACGAGGACGTTGAACGATTCCGGCACGCCGGCCTCGAAATTGTCCTCGCCCTTGACGATGCTCTCATAGACCTTGGTGCGGCCCGCGACGTCGTCCGACTTCACGGTCAGGATTTCCTGAAGCGTGTAGGCGGCGCCGTAGGCTTCGAGGGCCCAGACCTCCATCTCACCGAAGCGCTGGCCGCCGAACTGCGCCTTGCCGCCCAGCGGCTGCTGGGTGACGAGGCTGTAGGGGCCGGTCGAACGGGCGTGGATCTTGTCGTCCACCAGATGGTGCAGCTTCAGGATGTACTTGTAGCCGACCGTGACCGGGCGGGAGAAGGCCTCGCCCGTGCGGCCGTCATAGAGGGTGGACTGGCCGGATTCGTTGAAGCCGGCCTTCCGCAGCGCCTCGTTGACGTCCGCCTCCTTCGCCCCGTCGAAGACCGGCGTGGCGATGGGGACGCCGCGGCGGACGTTCTGCGCCGCCTCGACGAACTCGTCCTCGCTCATGTCGGCGGTCGCCTCCGCGAGCGTCTCCGCCCCGTAGGCGACTTCCATCGCCTTGCGGACGGGCGTGAGATCGCCCGAGCGGCGGTAGCCGTCCAGCGCCTCGGAGACGGCGCGGCCGAGGCCGGATGCGGCCCAGCCCATATGCGTCTCGAGGATCTGGCCGACATTCATGCGGCTCGGCACGCCGAGCGGGTTCAGCACGACGTCGACGGGCGTGCCGTCGGCCAGGAAAGGCATGTCCTCCTCCGGCACCACCTTGGAGATGACGCCCTTGTTGCCGTGGCGGCCGGCCATCTTGTCGCCCGGCTGGAGCTTCCGCTTCACCGCGACGAAGACCTTGACCATCTTCATCACGCCCGGCGGCAGATCGTCCCCCCGGCGGACCTTCTCGACCTTGTCCTCGAACCGGGCCTCGAGCTGCCGGCGCTGCGCGTCATACTGCTTGTTGAGCGCCTCCAGCAGGTTCTGGTCCGCTTCCTCGGGCAGGACGAGCTGCCACCAGAGGCCGCGGCTCAGCGTCTGGTCCAGCATCGCCTCGTCGATCGTCTCGCCCGCCTTCACGCCCTTCGGGCCCTTCACGCAGGTCTTGCCGAGGATGAGCTCGCGGAGCCGCGCATAGGTGTTGCGGTCGAGAATCGCCATCTCGTCGTCGCGGTCGCGGGCGAGGCGTTCGATCTCCTCCCCCTCGATCTGCATGGCGCGCTCGTCCTTGTCGACGCCGTGCCGGTTGAAGACGCGAACCTCGACGATGGTGCCGGAATCGCCCGGAGGCATCTTCAGCGAGGTGTCGCGGACGTCGGACGCCTTCTCGCCGAAGATGGCGCGGAGGAGCTTCTCCTCCGGCGTCATCGGGCTCTCGCCCTTCGGCGTGATCTTGCCGACGAGAATGTCCCCCGGCCCGACCTCGGCGCCGATATAGACGATGCCCGCCTCGTCGAGATTGCGGAGCTGCTCCTCGCCGACATTGGGGATGTCGCGCGTGATCTCCTCCGGCCCGAGCTTGGTGTCGCGGGCCATCACCTCGTATTCCTCGATATGGATCGAGGTGAAGACGTCATCCTTCACGATCCGCTCGGAGATCAGGATGGAGTCCTCGTAGTTGTAGCCGTTCCACGGCATGAAGGCGACGAGGACGTTCTTGCCGAGCGCCAGCTCGCCGAGATCGGTCGAGGGGCCGTCCGCGATCACGTCGCCGGCCTTCACCCGGTCCCCCACCTTCACCAGCGGGCGCTGGTTGATGCAGGTGTTCTGGTTCGAGCGCTGGAACTTCCGCAGGCGGTAGAGGTCCACCCCGGCGTCGCCGGGCGCGAGCTCGTCCGTCACGCGGACCACGATGCGCATCGCGTCCACCTGGTCGATCACGCCGGAGCGGCGGGCGGTGATCGCCGCGCCGCTGTCGCGGGCGACGACCTCCTCCATGCCGGTGCCCACGAAGGGCGCCTCGGCGCGGAGGAGCGGCACCGCCTGGCGCTGCATGTTCGAGCCCATCAGCGCGCGGTTCGCGTCGTCGTTCTCAAGGAACGGGATCAGCGAGGCGGCGACGGAGACGAGCTGCTTCGGCGAGACGTCGATCAGGTTCACGTTCTCCCGCGGGGAGAGCTGATAGTCGCCGCTCTTGCGGGTCGAGACGAGCTCGTTGACGAAGCGCCCCTCCTCGTCGAGCGTCGCGTTCGCCTGGGCGACGGTGTAACGCATCTCCTCCGTGGCGGAGATGTAGTTGACCTCGTCCGTCACCTTGCCGTCCCGCACGGTGCGGTAGGGCGTCTCGATGAAGCCGTACTTGTTCACGCGGGCGAAGCTGGCGAGCGAGTTGATGAGGCCGATATTCGGGCCTTCCGGCGTCTCGATCGGGCACATCCGGCCGTAATGGGTCGGGTGCACGTCGCGCACCTCGAAGCCCGCGCGCTCCCGCGTCAGGCCGCCCGGCCCGAGCGCGGAAAGGCGCCGCTTGTGCGTGACTTCCGAGAGCGGGTTCGTCTGGTCCATGAACTGCGAGAGCTGGGACGAGCCGAAGAACTCCTTCACCGCCGCAGCCGCCGGCTTCGCGTTGATGAGATCCTGCGGCATCACGGTGTCGATCTCGACGGAGGACATCCGCTCCTTGATCGCCCGCTCCATGCGGAGGAGGCCGACGCGATACTGGTTCTCCATCAGCTCGCCGACGGAACGGACGCGGCGGTTGCCGAGATGGTCGATATCGTCCACCTCGCCCTTGCCGTCGCGCAGCTCCACCAGCGCCTTGATGACCGCCAGCATGTCCTCCGGCCGGAGGGTGCGGACCGTGTCCGGCGCGTCGAGCTGGAGGCGCATGTTCATCTTCACGCGGCCGACCGCCGAGAGGTCATAGCGCTCGGAATCATAGAAGAGCGACTGGAACAGCGTCTCCGCCGCCTCCAGCGTCGGCGGCTCGCCGGGGCGCATCACGCGGTAGATGTCGAGCAGGGCGGTCTCGCGGCCGAGATTCTTGTCCACCGCCATCGTGTTGCGGATGTACGGGCCGACCGTGACGTTGTCGATGTCGAGGGTCGAGATCGTCGTGACGCCCTTTTCGAGCAGGAGCTCGACCAGTTCGTCCGTCAGCTCGTCGCCCGCCTCGACCCAGATCTCGCCGGTCCCCTCGTCGATCATGTCCTCCGCCGCATAGCGGCCGACGATGCCGGCGAACGGCACGAGATAGCTCGTCACGCCCTCTTCCGCGAGCTTGTTGAGCTTGCGCGGCGTCAGCTTCACGCCCGCCTCCGCGATGACTTCCCCGGTCTTCGCGTCGATCAGGTCGAAAGCCGGCTTCGAGCCGCGGAGACGCTCGCCGTTCAGCGGCGCGGCCCAGCCCTCGCCGGAGCGGGTGTAGTCCACCCGGTCATAGAAGGCGTCGCAGATCTTCTGCTGGTCCATGCCGAGGGCGTAGAGCAGCGTCGTCACCGGCAGCTTCCGGCGCCGGTCGATGCGGACATAGACGTTGTCCTTCGCGTCGAACTCGAAATCGAGCCAGGAGCCGCGATAGGGGATGACGCGGGAAGCGAAGAGGAGCTTGCCGCTCGAATGCGTCTTGCCCTTGTCGTGGTCGAAGAACACGCCGGGCGAGCGGTGCATCTGCGAGACGATCACGCGCTCGGTGCCGTTCACGACGAAGGTGCCGTTATCCGTCATCAGGGGCAGGTCGCCCATGAAGACGTCCTGCTCCTTGATGTCCTTGATCGACTTGGCGCCGGTGTCCTCGTCCACCTCGAAGACGATCAGGCGCAGCGTCACCTTCAGCGGCGCGGCGTAGGTCATGTCGCGCTGCTGGCATTCCTCGACGTCGTATTTCGGCGCTTCGAGCTCGTATTTCACGAACTCCAGCACCGCCGTCTCGTTGAAGTCCTTGATCGGGAAAACGGACTGGAAGACGCCCTGGATCCCGTCGCCGTCCGTCGGCTTCGGGCCGTCGCCCGACTGGAGGAAAAGATCGTAGGAGCTCTTCTGCACCTCGATCAGGTTCGGCATCTTCGCGACTTCGCGGATCTTGCCGAAGAACTTGCGAATGCGCTTGCGTCCGGAATGCGTCTGAACCATTTGGGTCCTCTGGTCTTTCGCCCGCCGCGCGCCGGTGGGGAAACGGCGCGCAGACGTCCCGCTGTCGGATCGGTCCCATCCCAGCCGGCTTCCCATGCCGGCGTCTCGGACCGCCGCGACTTCCAGGAATCTCCCGCAGGAGCGCCCGAGAAGGCGCGGCGCGGGCCGGGGTCGCCCCCGGCCCGAGCCTTAGGCCGCGCGGCGCGCCCCGAGGGGCGGCCGCGCGGGCCGGATCACTTCAGCTCGACGGAGGCGCCGGCCTCTTCGAGCTTCTTCTTGATGTCCTCGGCCTCGGCCTTGGAGACGCCTTCCTTCACGGCCTTGCCGCCGGCCTCGACGAGGTCCTTGGCTTCCTTCAGGCCGAGCCCGGTGATGGCGCGGACTTCCTTGATCACGTTGATCTTCTTGTCGCCCGCCTCCTTGAGGATGACGTCGAACTCGGTCTGCTCCTCGGCGGCCTCCGCCGGGGCGGCGCCCGCGGCCGGGCCGGCCATCATCACCGCGCCGCCGGCGGCGGGCTCGATGCCGTACTTGTCCTTGAGGATGTTCTTGAGCTCCACCGCTTCGAGAAGGGTGAGGCCGACGAGCTCCTCGGCCAGTTTGTTCAGATCAGCCATTGTCTTGTTCCGTTCGCTTGATTTCGTGGGTCTGGCTTCGGCCCTCGGCCGCGCCTCCCGATTGCTGCAAGGTTCAGGCGGCTTCCTTCTCGCTCAGCGTCGTCAGAATGCTGGCGATGTTGGAGGCCGGAGCGCCGATGGCGCCCGCGAGGTTGGCGGCCGGGGAGATGATGCACCCCACGATGGACGCCAGAACTTCCTCACGGGAGGGCGACGCGGCGAGCGCCTTCACGCCCGCTTCGTCCATGACGGTGGTTCCGATGGCGCCGCCGAGGATCACGAGTTTCGCGTTCCCCTTGGCGTATTCCACGGTGACTTTCGCCGCCGCGACCGGATCCTCGGCGTAGCCGAGCACCGTCTGACCGATGAGAAGGGACTTCATCCCCTCGCACGGCTTGCCCTCCAGGGCGATCTTGGCGAGCCTGTTCTTGGCGACGCGGACCGACGCACCCGCCGCACGCATGCGGGCGCGATAATCCGACATCTCAGCGACCGAGAGCCCCGCGTAGTGACACACCACGACGGCGCCAGAGTCAGAGAAGATCTGGCCGAGTTCCTCGACCACCGCTTCCTTCTGGGCTCTATCCACAGTCTACTCCAAGGTTATGGCCTCCGGGGTTTCCCCCCTCGGCCGGCTCAGGTTCGGGAGGGCGGCTCCCCGCCCCTCCGCTTCCGTTCCCGTTCCCGGGTCAGCCAAGAACGCCGCGATGAGGCGGCTGATCCTGCGTCTCCCGTCTATGGAAGGACTTAGCGGGCCGAAGCCCCGCCCTCCGTCTCGGACCGGGCGGCGGCGCGCCGGAGCGCCCCGCCGTATCGCGCCGGGCGGACCCGGCGCGAATCTCTCATTCAGCGGCGGTCTTCGCCGCTTCCTGCGCGTTCGCGTCGGCCACATCCACGGTCACGCCCGGGCCCATCGTGGAGCTGAGCGAGATCTTCCGCATGTAGGAGCCCTTCGCGCCCGACGGCTTCGCCTTGCCGACCGCGTCCACGAAGGCGCGGGCGTTGGCGATCAGGCTGGCGTCGTCGAAGCTGGCCTTGCCGATGCCGGCGTGGATGACCCCCGCCTTCTCGACCTTGAACTGCACCTGGCCGCCCTTCGCGGCGCGGATCGCCTCCGCCACGTCCGGCGTCACCGTGCCGACCTTGGGGTTCGGCATCAGGTTGCGGGGGCCGAGGATCTTTCCGAGCCGGCCGACGATCGGCATCATGTCCGGCGTCGCGATGCAGCGGTCGAACTCGATCTTGCCGGACTGGATGGTCTCCATCAGGTCCTCGGCGCCGACGATGTCGGCCCCGGCGGCGAGCGCCTCGTCCGCCTTCGGGCCGCGCGCGAAGACGGCGACGCGCACCGTCTTGCCCGTGCCCGCAGGCAGCGTGACCGTGCCGCGGACCATCTGGTCCGCATGGCGCGGGTCGACGCCGAGATTCATCGCGATCTCGATCGTCTCGTCGAACTTCGCGCTGGCGTTCGACTTTACGAGCTTCACCGCCTCCGCGAGCGGGAGGTTGGCCTTGCCCTCGACGGCGGCGCGCGCCGCCTTGATGCGCTTTGCGATCTTCGCCATCGACTTACCCCTTCACCTCGATGCCCATCGAGCGGGCGGAGCCGACGATGATCTTCATCGCCTGGTCCACGTCGTTCGCGTTCAGGTCCTTCATCTTCGCTTCCGCGATTTCCCGCACCTGCTTGACGGTGACGGAGCCGGCGACGGCGCGGCCCGGGGTCTTGGAGCCGGACTTCAGGTTCGCCGCCTTCTTGATGAGGAAGGACGCCGGCGGCGTCTTGATCTCCATCGTGAAGGACTTGTCCTGATAGTAGGTGATGACGGTCGGGCACGGGGCGCCCGCCTCCATCTCCTGCGTCCGGGCGTTGAACGCCTTGCAGAACTCCATGATGTTCAGCCCGCGCTGACCGAGCGCCGGGCCGATGGGCGGCGAGGGGTTCGCCTTGCCCGCAGGAACCTGGAGCTTGATCTGCCCCATCACTTTCTTGGCCATTCCGGCCTCCTTTGCCATTCCGCCTCAGGGTCGCGACCCCGGGCGTCCTCGGTGAGCGGTCCGGTCCGGAGGGCGCGCCCCCCTCGCCTCCCGCGATGCGACGCTCAGACCTGCTTGGCGACCTGCGCGTATTCCAGCTCGACCGGCGTCGGCCGGCCGAAGATCGAGACCATGACCTTCAGCCGCGCGCTGATCTCGTCCACCTGCTCGACGGAGCCGGTGAAGCTCTCGAACGGGCCGTCCGTGACGCGGACCTGCTCGCCGACCTCGAAGGAGATCTTCGGCCGCGGCCGCTCCACGCCTTCCTCGACGACGTTCAGAAGCGCGTTCACCTCGGAATCGCGCATCGGCGAGGGCTTGCCCTGCGGGCCGAGGAAGCCGGTCACGCGGTTGGTGTCGATGATGTGGAGATAGGCGCGGTCCGTCATCTCCATCTTGACGAGGACGTAGCCGGGCATCAGCCGCCGCTCCGTCTTCACCTTCTTGCCGCGGCGGATCTCCATCACTTCCTCGACGGGAACGAAGATCTCCTCGATCTCGTCCTCAAGGCCGTTCTGGGCCACGGATTCGCGCAGCGTCTCTGCCACCCGCTTCTCGAAGTTCGAAAAGACGTGGACGGCATACCAGCGTTTCGCCATGTGTCTCGCCGCCTCTCCGCTCGCCTCGCCGCGCCCTCTTCGGGACGCGATGCCGTAAACTCTTCGGGCGCGCTTTCCGAATCGGCGCGCGCCATCGTTCTTCAGGAAGGAGCGCGGATAGACCCGCGCCGCCCCCAAGTCAAGCGCCAGGCTCAGCCTCCAAGACGCAGAATCTGGTCTATGCCGAGCGCGATGACCTGATCGACGAGGAAGAAAAACACCGCCGCCAACGCCGCCATGATGAAGACCATGATGGTGGTGAGCCCGGTTTCCTTCCGGGTCGGCCAGACAACCTTCGCGGTCTCGGCGCGAACCTGCTGGATGAACTGGGCGGGATTTGTACGCGCCATGATCTTCCTCCTTGCCGACGCTGGCAGGGGTGGAGGGTCTCGAACCCCCGACCTACGGTTTTGGAGACCGTCGCTCTACCAACTGAGCTACACCCCTAGCGTGGGCCGAGCGGACTTAAGGGGAATCGCAGGCCGATGCAAGCGCTCCGCCACCCCTCAGAGCCCTGCTTTCGCATACCGCGCCACGATCCCGGCCCCATGCGCCGGATCGACGACCGGCGGAATCAGCGTGAGGAGCTTTCCCGCCCCGTCGAGGAGATAGATGAAGGAGCCGTGGGCGTAGACCGGGCCGAGCTGCGGATCCTCGAACACCACCTTGCTCTCCACGCCGAAGGCCTTGCGCGCCGCGGCGAGCGCCTCCTCCGGGCCGGTGAGCCCGACGAAATCCGGGTGATAGCCCGGCAGCGCGCCCCGCATCGCCTCTTCCGTGTCCCGCGCGGGATCGACGGTGACGAGAACCGGGCGGACGGCGACGCCCGCCTCCGCCGCAAGCTCCGCCATCTCCGCCATCCGCGGCAGGGCGACGGTGCAGATCGCCTGGCATTCGGCGTAGCCGAAGAAGAGGAGCTGGAGCCGCCCCTCCGGGTCCGCCTCCGTCCGCTCCGCGCCGTTCTGGTCCACGAGCGCGAAGGGGCCGCCAAGGGCGACCGGGAAGGGCGAGGGCGCCTCGGCCTTCGCGGGCAGGGCCAGGAGCGCGGCGAAGATCGCGATGCGGAGCGCGGCCCTCACTGGAAATACTCCTTCAGGAAGGCCTCGTCCGCCTCCAGCCCGAGGCCGAGCCAGCCGGACTCCGCGATCTTCGCGTTGACGCGCGGGTCCTTCCGGAACCACGGGCCCTTCTCCGCCGCGGGGCCGGGATTCCTCGCCTCCCAGTCCTTCGTCCAAAGATTGGCGCGCGCCCATTCGGCAGCGCCGACCTCCCGCACCATCTGGACCATGTAGAATTTCGCCGGCGTCTGCTCCTCGTCGCCGACGAGCACGCCGTCCACCTCCACGTCCTTGCCGCAATAGGGGAAAAGATCGGTCGCCGCGCCGGTGAAGAGCGGCTGGCCGTTCTTCATCGGGACGATCAGCGCCCCGTCCGCCGCGCGGAGGAGGCCGAGCTGCCGCCGCCCCGCGCCGCAATCGGCGGGGCAATCGCCGGCGAGTTCGCAGAGGAGATCGACCACCTTCGCCTCGAACCGCGCCTTCTCCTCCCCGAGCAGGCCCCATTCCTTCGCCTCGGACACGGCGGAAAAATCCTGCGCCGCCGCGGGGAGGGCGAGCGCCGCCGCGAAGAGGCCGGCGATCATCCGCATCGCGCTCATTCCTTCGGCTCCGGGATCGCGAAATCGGGGACGACGCCGTAATCCTCATGGGTGAGGTTCACGATGCCGGCGTCCGCCACGACATCGTTGACGATGAGGTAGTTGATCCCGTCCCGCACATGATGCTCGCCGGTGGCGGTGATGACGTGGCTGGCGATGCGGAGCAGCATGTCGCCGCCGTTCGCCGCGTCATCCGCGGCGATCTTCAGGACCATGTAGACCGTACCGTCCTCCGCCAGCAGCCCGACGGGGATGCCGCCCGCCGCGCACCAGAGCGCGCAGGTGTGGTGCGCCGTGCCCTGCACCGCGTCCGCGCCGCCCATGACGCCGGAGAAATAGCACCAGGTGTCGATCGCCTCCCCGGTGACGGTGATCCGCTCCGCCGCCGCGGGCGAGGCGAGCGCGGCGAAGGCCGCAAGCCCTGTCAGATATCGCATGACGCCTCCCATCTTCGGGCGGAAGCCTGCCACAGGCGGGCGGGCGGCGCGATCAACTTGCCGGGAGCGCCCGCGCCGGTATTGTGCCGCCGCGGAGGGCGGAATGAAGATCCTGTTCGTGCATGACAATTACCCGGCGCAGTTCGGCGCCTTCGGCGCGTGGCTCCTCCGCCGCGGCTGGGACGTGCGCTTCGCGACCGCCTGGGAGGGCGGCAATGCGGGGGACCCGGCCTTCCTCCGCTACAAGGCGCACCGGGCGCCGACGGAGGGCGTGCATCCCTATGCAGGGAATTTCGAGAAGGCGGTCATCACCGGGCAGGCCGCGGCCCGCGCCTTCCTCGCCGCGGCGGAACGGGGATACCGGCCCGACATCGTGATGGCGCATTCGGGCTGGGGCTCCGGCATGTTCGCGCGGGAGATCTGGCCGGAGGCGCGGTTCGTCCCCTATCTCGAATGGTGGTACGAATACCCGCCGCCCGACGACGTGAGCCTCGGGACCCACACGTTCGACCTCCATGCGCGGCTCCGGCAGAAGACGCGGAACGCGCCCTTCCTGCTCGATCTCGAAGGCGCCGCGCTCGCGCTCTGCCCGACCGAATATCAGGCCGCGCGCTTTCCCGCGCATCTGCGCGAGCGGATCACGGTGATCCATGACGGGATCGACTGCGCGCTCCACGCCCCGGCGGCGGCGCCCGTGCGGAGCGTCGCGGGGCTTGACGTCTCCGCCATGCCGGAAATCGTGACCTCGATCACGCGCGGGATGGAGCCGCATCGCGGGTTTCCGCAGTTCATGCGCGCCCTCGCCATCCTGCAGGAGCGGCGGCCCGGCCTCCATGCGCTGATCGGGGGCGAGGACCGGGTCGCCTATGGCGCGAAGCTGCCCGAGGGCGAGAGCTGGAAGGCGCGGATGCTGGCGGAGCTCGAGGGGCGGCTCGACCTTTCGCGCGTGCATTTCATCGGGCTCCAGCCGCGGGGCGAGTATGTGAAGGCGCTGCAGGCGAGCCGGGCGCATGTCTATCTCACGGCGGATTTCGTCCTCTCCTGGTCGATGATCGAGTCGATGGCCGTCGCCTGCCCGATGATCGTCTCCGACAGCGCGCCGGTGCGGGAGTTCATGGACGAGGAGACGGGGCTTTTCGTTCCCCTCCATGACCCGGAAGCGCTCGCCGCCGGGATCGCGGAGACGCTGGACGCGCCCGAGGCGGCGCGGCGGCGCGGGGCGGCGGCGCGCGCCCGGGTGCTGGAGCGACTGGACCGCGAAAAGCTCTGGCCCGAGAAGGAGCGGCTGCTGAAGACGCTGCTCTGAAGCGGGCGTGCAGAAAAACATGGCCTTAGCAGGCTGCGCGCGGTTAACTCCGCGCGCCGCAGAAGAGGCTTCAGATGGAATTGACGCTCGAATCCGCATTTTCGACAGGCGGCCTTGTGGGCCACCTTTCCTATATTCTGCTCGTGATCTCGATGCTGATGCGCCGGCTCGGCCCGCTCCGCGTCCTCGTCATCCTCTCCGCCTTCGTCGCCATCCTCTATGACTGGGTCTGGCTGAAGGACCCCGTGGGCGTCTTCTGGGAGTCGCTGCTGGTGCTGGTGAACATCGCGCAGCTGACGCTCGCCTGGCGGGCGAACCGGCGCGCGCGCTTCACCGCCGAGGAGGCGGCGTTCGTCTCCGCGAGGCTCACGGACCTGAGGCCGGGCGAGGCGCGGCGGCTGCTGAACCGCGGCGTCTGGATCGACGGCGCGCCGGGGCTGCGGCTGACGACGGAGGGCGAGCCCGTCTCCCATCTCGTCTGGATCGCCTCCGGCGAGGCGGAAATCGCCTATCGCGGCCGCGTCTTCACCCGCTGCCGCGCCGGGAACTTCATCGGGGAGATGTCCGTGGTCGAGGAAGGGCCCGCGAGCGCGGACGCGACGCTGTCGGCTCCGGCGCGGCTCTGGCTGATCTCCGGCGCCGCGGTCCGCCGGCTCTGGCGGGACGAGCCCGAACTCGCGGCGGCGCTGGAGAAGGCCTTCTCCCGCGACTGGCGGGAGAAGCTCGCGGCGCACCGGCCGGAGGCGGAGGAGGCCGCAGCCTAGAAGGAGAAGGCGCGGAGCCGCCGCGCCGTCTCCGCGATCCCGGCCTCGTCCACATTCGCGAAGGCGAGGCGAAGCGCGCCGCGCCCCGCATCGTCCCCCTCCGGCGTAAAGAAGCCGCCGGGGAGCGCGAGGACGGACTGGTCCTCCACCAGCCGTCGGGACACCGCCTCCGAGGGCGCATCGAACGGATGCGCGACCCAGGCGAAATAGGCGCCGGCGCCCAAGAGCCGCCAACCGCCGACCCCTTCCGCGAAGGCGGCGGCGAGGGCGGCGCGGCGGCGGGCGAATTCCGCCCGCTCCCCGGCGACGAAGGCCCCCTCGCGCCGCAACCCCTCCAGCGCGCCGATCTGCCCGATGCGGGAGGGGCAGATCGTCACCGTGTCGAGAAACTTCTCCACCTCCGCCACCCGGCGGGCGGAGGATAGGAGCGCGCCGACGCGGTGGCCGGTGAGGCGATAGGCCTTGGAGAAGGAATAGAGGTGGATCAGCGTCTCGCCCCACGCCGGGCGGCGGAAGAGGCCGTGGGGCGCGCCCTCATGGCTCAGATAGTCGCGATAGGTTTCGTCCACCACGAAGGCGATCCCGGCGGCGGCGCAGAGGTCGAAGAGCGCCTCCATCCGGCCCGCCGGGCATTCCGCCCCGGTCGGGTTGTTGGGCGTGACGAGGACGAGGGCGCGGGTGCGCGGGCCGATCAGCGCCGCGGCCGCCTCAGGCTCCGGCAGGCCATCCTCCCCCACAGGGAGGGGGACGGCGCGGACGCCGATCATGTCGAGCCACATCTTGTGATTGAAATACCAGGGCGTCGGCAGGATCACCTCGTCCCCCGCCCCGGCGAGGGAGAGCATCGCGGCGGCGAAGGCCTCGTTGCAACCCGATGTGACGGCGACCTCTTCCGGGGCGATCCCGGCCCCGTAGAGCGCGGACCAGCGGGCGGCGATCTCCGCCCGGAGCGCGCCGTCCCCCGGCACGGGGCCGTAGAGATGGGCGTCCCCCTCCGACATCGCCGCCTCCGCCATCGCGCGACGGAGGGAGAGCGGCGGCGGGCCGACGGGGGCGGCCTGGCTCAGGTTGAGGAGCGGCCGCTCGGGCGGGAAGACCTTCCCCCGGAGCCAGGACTGCGCCGTCATCACCGGCGAGGCGAGGGCGTGGGAGAGCGCGGGGTTGAAGGGGGCGGGGCGGTTCATCGCCCGGTTATCGGAGGGCGCGGGCGGGCGCGCAAGGGGCGGTTCGGGCTTGACCGCGGCGGAGGGGGCGGCGACCGTCGGGCCATGACGGGGAGGCGCGGATGGCGCTCGATGATGATTACGGCAACCGGCTGACGACCGCCTCCGCCGCGGCGCGGGACGCCTATGCGGAGGGCGCGCGGCATGTGCTCGGCGCGACCTATGGCGCGCGCGGCGCGTTCGAGCGGGCGCTGGCGGCGGACGAGGGCTTCGCGCTGGCCCATGCCGGCCTCGCCCGCGCGGCGATGTTCGAGGGGGACATGGGCGGCGCGAAGGCGGCGCTGGCGCGGGCGGAGGCGCTTTCGGGCGGGCTCGACGCGCGGGAGCGGGGGCATCTCGGCGTCTTCTCCCTCCTTCTCTCTGGCCGGGCGGCGGAGGCGCGGGAGGCGGCGCTGGCGCATACGCGGGCGCATCCGCGGGACGCGCTGATCGCGCAGCTTCTCACCAGCGTCTTCGGCCTGATCGGCTTTTCCGGAGAGGCCGGTCGGGAGGCGTTCCTCCTCGCCTTCACGGAGCGGCTTTCACCGCATTACGGGGAGGACTGGTGGATGATGTCCGTCCACGCGATCTCTCTTTGTGAGGCGGGGCGGATCGGCGAGTCGCAGGCGCTGATGGAGCGGGCGCTGGCGCTTCATCCGCGGAACGCGAACGGGGCGCATTTCAAGGCCCATGCGCATTACGAGGCGGGAGAGACGGAGGCGGGGCTCCGCTATCTCGAAGGCTGGATGGAGGATTATGAGCGCGCGGCGCCGCTCCACGGGCACATGAGCTGGCATATGGCGCTCTGGGCGCTGGAGCGGGGGGAGATGGCGCGGGTCTGGTCGATGCTCGACGGCGCGATCGGCCCCGGCGGCTCCGCAGGGATGCCGCTCAACACGCTGACGGATGCGGCGGCGCTTCTTCACCGGGCGGAGATGGCGGGGATCGAAGTTCCGCCGGAGCGGTGGCGGGCGCTTTCGGACTATGCGGCGGCGAAATTCCCCGCCTCGGGCCAGAGCTTCGCGGACATGCACGCCGCGCTCGCCCATGCGATGGCGGGCGAGGGCGAGCGGCTGGCGCGGCTCGCGGAGGGGGCGGCGGGCTTCGCGGGCGATCTCGTCCGCCCCGTCGCCGCAGCCTGGGGCGCCTTCGCGCGGGGGGACTGGGCGGGGGCGCTCCGTGACCTCACGCCCGTCATGGCCTCGCATGAGCGGTTCGGCGGCAGCCGGGCGCAGCGGGACCTGCTGGAGCTGACCTGGGCGAACCTCCTCCTCCGGCTCGGCAAGGCGGACGAGGCGCGGCGGGCGCTGGCGACGCGGCGGCCGGTGTTCTTGGAACGCGAGGGGCTGGCAGGATTGAAAGGGGCGGAAGCGTGAAGATCGAACTCGACCATTCGGTGATCCATGTCGGGGACTGGGAGGCGAGCATCGCCTTTTACCGCGACGTGATGGGGGCGGAGATCGTGCCCCACGGGATCGGGGCGATGTTCCGCTTCGGCGACCGGCAGCTCAACACCCACGGGCCGGGGCAGATCGGGCATCCGCGCGCGCGGCTCCCGGTGATGCCCGGGGGTTCGGACCTCTGCTTCAGCTGGCCGGGAACGGTCGAGGAGGCGGCGGCGCATCTGGCCGCGCACGGGGTGGAGGTGGAGCTCG
The DNA here is from genome assembly GCF_046290545.1 of Pikeienuella sp. Taxonomy (NCBI): domain Bacteria; kingdom Pseudomonadati; phylum Pseudomonadota; class Alphaproteobacteria; order Rhodobacterales; family Paracoccaceae; genus Pikeienuella; species Pikeienuella sp. The sequence continues at coordinate 208,549 of NZ_JBKAGV010000016.1, forward strand.
GGCCGGTGCAGCGGCTCGGCGCGAAGGGGACGGGGACGAGCCTCTATTTCCGCGATCCGGACGGAACGCTGCTGGAATTCATCGTCTATCCGGATCAGTAGCGCCCGAACGCCGCGCGGAGGAGGAGGCCGCCGCGGAGGCGGAAGGGCGAGGGCGCGTCGGGAGCGAACGGATCGTAGCCGGGGCGGATCGCGGCGCGGAGGGCGCGTTCGGCGACATGGGCGGAGAGGAGGGGCGCGCGGGCGGCGCGGGGCACTTCCGCGCGGAGGGCGCGGGCGCGGGCGAGGCGGGCGAGCCCTTCCTGAGCGAGAGCGGCGAGGCGTGCGCGAAGCGCGGCGCCTTCCCGCGCCGCCGTCTCGTCAAAGGGCGCGCTCCCCTCCGCCATCATGGCGGGGAGGGCGGCGACGAGGCGGCCCGCGCCCTCGGCCCAGCCGGCGAGCGCCGCCGCCTCCTCCGCCTTCGCGCCGCCGCCGAGCGCCTGCACCTCCGCCCGCATCAGCGCCCCGGCGGTTCCGGCGAGAAAGGCTTCGAGGTCGCTCTCGGAGAGCCCGCCGGGGGCGAGGGCGAGGCGGCGCGCCTCCACCATCTCGTAGAGCGGCGCGGGATCGGGGGGCGCGGCGGCGGCGAGGGCGGCGATCACTTCGTGGCCCGCCGCCCTGCCCCGCTCGAACAGGTCTTCGAGGGCGTCGCGCCACCACTGGAGGCGGATTTCGCCCAGCATGGGCTCGGAGACGGTGACGGGGATGCGGGCGAGTTCGAGGTTGAGGGCGACGAGGGCGAAGAGCCGCTCCCGCCGTTCGGGGGGCGCGCAGAGGGCGGCGAGGAAGCGGGGTTCGTCCCCGGCGCGGGCCGCCTCGGCGGCGGGGGAGAGGGTGGGGGCGGTCATCGCGCGGGTGCGCGCACACGGAGTGCAGGGGGGTTATGTATTTGATATATATAAATACAAAGAAATGCGCGCCGGCGCGGGCCGCTCGCCCCTTGGCACGTGCGACCAGCACGGGCCGCGGCCGCCCCTGCGGGGGGGCGGACGCATCGCGACGTCGCCCGCCGCTCGACGGTTGGATGACCTGACGCGATAAACCGCCGCCGCCCCGGCGTTCCGTAGCGTCCGCCAAGGGGCCGCCGCGGCCCTTCGCGCCCATGTCGGCCGGAGCGGGCCCCGCCCTCTCCCCCGTCCCCTCTCCCGACCGGGAGAGGGGGGGCGCAGGGGGCGCGGCCTGCGCTTCCTCCCTCCCTCGGGAGGGAGGAGAGGAGCGAGGGCTGGCCGCTCACGCGGCGTCCCGGTGGAGCTTGTAGTCCACCGCGTCGATCAGGGCCTGGAAGGAGGCGTCCACGATGTTCGGGGAGACGCCGACAGTGGTCCACCGCCGCCCTGCGCCGTCCCGGCTTTCGAGCAGAACGCGCGTCACCGCCTCGGTGCCGGAGGAGAGGATGCGGACCTTGAAGTCGGTCAGCCGCATGTCGGCGATGGCGGAATCGTATTTGCCGAGGTCCTTCCGCAGCGCCTTGGAGAGGGCGTTGACCGGGCCGCGGTCGTTTCCCGCCGGATCGAGGCTCTCGGAGGCGGAGATGAAGCGCTCGCCATCCACGTTCACCACCACCACCGCCTCGGAGACGGTGACAAGGTCGCCCACCGCGTTCCGCCGCCGCTCCACGGTGACGCGGAAGCGCTCCACCTCGAAGAAGCGCTTGCGGAGCCCCAGAGCCTCCCGCGCGAGAAGCTGGAAGGAGGCCGCAGCGCTGTCATAGGAGAAGCCCTGATCCTCCTTCTCCTTCACCTCGCGGAGGAGGGCGGCGAGGCGCGGATCGTCCGCCTGCGCCTCGATCCCCGCCTCGCGGAGCTGGCGGAGGAGGTTGGAGCGGCCGGCCTGGTTGGACATCGGGACGATGCGCTCGTTCCCCACCGCCTCGGGCGGGACATGCTCGTAGGTCGTCGGGTCCTTCACGATGGCGGAGGCGTGGAGCCCCGCCTTGTGGGCGAAGGCGGCGGCTCCGACATAAGGGGCGTGCCGGTCCGGCGCCCGGTTCAGAAGCTCGTCCAGCATCCGGGAGAGGCCGGTGAGGGAGGGCAGCTTGTCCGCGCTGATTCCGGTGACGTAGCGGCTCTTCCACGGCTCCTTGAGGAGGAGCGTGGGGATGAGCGAGACGAGATTGGCGTTGCCGCAGCGCTCGCCCAATCCGTTCAGCGTGCCCTGGATCTGCCGGGCGCCCGCCTCCACCGCGGCCAGCGCCCCGGCGACGGCGGTTTCGGTGTCGTTATGGGTGTGGATGCCGACATGATCGCCGGGAATGCGGGCGGTGACGGCGGCGGTGATCTCCGCGATCTCGCCGGGGAGCGTGCCGCCGTTCGTGTCGCAGAGGACGACCCAGCGGGCGCCGGCTGCATGCGCGGCGTCTAGGCAGCGGAGGGCGTAGGCGGGGTTCGCCTTGTAGCCGTCGAAGAAATGTTCTGCATCGAAAAGGGCTTCGCGGCCGAGGCTCACAAGATGGGTGATCGAGTCCGCGATGTTGGCGAGGTTTTCCTCCAACGTGATCCCGAGCGCGGTTTCGACATGGAAATCATGGGTCTTGCCGACGAGACAGATTGCGGGCGTGGCGGCGTTGACGACCTCCGCCAGCACCTCGTCATTCGCCGCCGAGCGCCCGGCGCGCTTCGTCATGCCGAAGGCGGTGAAGGTCGCCTTCCTGAGCGTTGGGGCGTTTGCGAAAAACTCGCTGTCCGTCGGGTTCGCGCCGGGCCAGCCGCCCTCCACATAGTCGAGGCCGAGCGAGTCCAGCGCGAGGGCGATCTTGCGCTTGTCGTCGCCGGAAAAGTCGACGCCCTGGGTTTGTTGCCCGTCGCGTAGAGTGGTGTCGTAGAGGTGAAGGCGGGCGGGGGTCATCGCAAAGCCTCCAGCTTCGCCGGGTCGAAATCGGGGCCGGGGCGCCATTCGGAGGGGCCGCCCTTCTGGTCGATCACCACGATGCCGGCCTCGTCCAGCCCCTTGCGGATCATGTCCGCCGCCGCGAAGTCCCGCGCCGCGCGGGCCTCGGCCCGGCGGGCGAGGAGGGACTCGACGAGCGCTCCGTCCGCCTTCCCGGCGTGCGGCGCTTCGATCCCCATGATCGCCATCGCCCCGGCCAGCGCCTCAACCTCCCCTGCGCGCGCCAAGCGGTGCATCTCCGCGAAGGCGGCGGGGGTGTTGAGGTCGTCCATCAGGGCTTCGAGCACGGCGGGGGCCTCGCCGGGCGTGACGCCCTCGACCAGCGGGCCCCATTTCGCCAGCGCGTCCCGCGCCTCCGACAGGCGCTGCTCCGTCCAGTCCAGCACGCCGCGGTAGTGCGTGAAGAGGAGCGCAAGGCGCAGCACCTCGCCCGGCGCCTGATCGCGCAAATCCTCCACGGTCAGGAAGTTGCCTAGGGACTTGGACATCTTACGCCCGTCCACGTTGATCATGCCGTTGTGCATCCAGAGCTTCGCGAAGCCCCCCTCCGGGCAGGCGCAACGGCTCTGGGCGATTTCGTTCTCGTGGTGGGGGAACAGCAGGTCCGCCCCGCCGCCGTGGATGTCGAAGGTCTCGCCCAGCAGCTCCGCGGCCATGGCGGAGCATTCGATGTGCCAGCCGGGGCGGCCCCTGCCCCACGGGCTTTCCCAGCCGGGCTGGTCCGGCGCGGAGGGCTTCCAGAGGACGAAATCCATCGGGTCCCGCTTGAAGGGCGCGACCTCGACGCGGGCGCCGGCGATCATGTCGTCGGTCGAGCGGCCGGAGAGGCGGCCGTATTCGGGGTAGTTCGCAACCTCGAAGAGGACATGGCCCTGCGCCTCGTAGGCGTGGCCCTTCGCGACGAGGGTTTCGATCATCGCGACCATCTGGGGGACGAATTGGGTGGCCCGCGGCTGATGCGTCGGGGGGAGGCTGCCGAGGGCGGCCATGTCCTCCTGATACCAGCGCGTCGTCTCAGCCGTGATCTCAGCGATGCTGACGCCGCGCTCCTTCGCGCGGTCCATGATCTTGTCCTCTATGTCCGTGATGTTGCGGACATAGGTGACGTGATCCTCCCCGTAGACATGGCGGAGGAGGCGGAAGAGGACGTCGAAGACGACCGCGGGGCGGGCGTTGCCGATATGCGCGCGGTCATAGACGGTGGGGCCGCAGACATACATGCGAACGTTCGAGGGATCGAGCGGAGCGAAGTCCACCTTCCCGCGCGCCGCGCTGTTCCAGAGCTTGATGGTCGTCATGGCGTATTCCCCGGGGCGCCCCGGCGGGCCATGTTTCGTGAGGAACAGAAGCGCCGCCGCGGACTGGTGTCAGCGGATGATGCAGATCTCGCAAATGATGATCGCGCGGCTCATGGGGCGAGGCTATGCCTGAAGCGGGGGCGGGGCGCAAGGGTTTCGGCGGGAGGACCCGGCCCCGACCGGCGACCCTCCGGGGGAGGGTCGCAGGGGACGGTCGCCCGGAGGCGAAGGCCGGAGGGCGAGGGGCGCCAAGCCTTCCCGAACGTCGAAGATCGGGCCGTGCGCGCCGCGGTGGGCGCGGACTCGCGCCCGCCGGGGGGGCGGCGGGCGCGGGCTGATCTGACGCGGGTCAGATCAGCCGGGCGCTCTTCGCCGACGCATTCGCAAACGACGAGGTCGGATTCACCGCTCCAGAAACGGCATGAACGCGCCCATGTCGGGCCCGTGGCTCCGGCCCGTCAGAACGCGGCGGAGCGGGAGGAAGAGCGCCTTGCCCTTCCGGCCCGACTTCGCCTTCGCCGCCTCCGTCCACTCGCGCCATGTCGTCTCGTCCCACGGGCGGGGGGGGAGGAAGGCGAGGGCTTCGGCCACGAAGTCGGCATCCTCCGGGGCGATGATCGCGGGGGCGCCCTTCGCGATGCGGAGCCAGTCCGCCGCGTCCTCCAATCGGTCGAGATTGGGGCGGACGGCGGTGAAGAAGGGCTCCGTCACGCCCTCGGGCGCGCGGGCGGCGACCGCCTCCCACGGCGCCTCGCGCAGCATCTTCGCGGAGAGTTGCGCGATCTCCTCCGCGCTCGCCTGGCTGGGCGCCGGGGAGAAGGCGGAGAGGTCGAAATCCGCCGCCGCTTCGGCGACCGACCAGACCGGCTCGACGGGCCGGGAAGAGCCGGAGCGGGCGAGCCAGGAGAGGAGCGCGGCGGGCTCGACCCCGGCCTCTCGCAACGACGCGACGGAAAGGGCGCCGGCGCGCTTCGAGAGCTTCTCACCCCCCGGGCCGGTCATCAGCGCGTGATGGGCGAAGCGGGGCGGGCGGGCGCCCAGCGCCTCGAAAATCTGGATCTGGGTGGCGGTGTTGGTGACATGATCCGCGCCGCGGACGACGTCCGTCACCGCCATCTCCGCATCGTCCACCACTGAGCAGAGCGTGTAGAGGAACTGCCCGTCCTCCCGGATCAGCACCGGGTCGGAGACGGCGGAGGCGGCGATGCGCTGGGGGCCGAGGATGCCATCCTCCCATTCCATCGCCCGGTCCTCGAGCCGGAAGCGCCAGTGGGGCGGGCGCTCCGCCGCCAGCGCGGCCTTCTCCGTCTCCGTGAGCCGGAGCGCGGCGCGGTCATAGACCGGGGGCTTCCTCGCGTTGAGGAGGGCGCGGCGCATGAGGGCGAGCTCGCCCTCGGTCTCCCAACAGGGATAGAGCCGGCCGGCCTCGCGCAGCCGCTCCGCCGCCGCCTCGTAGCGCGCGAGGCGCTCCGATTGCCGCGCCTCGCCCTCCCATGCGAGCCCGAGCCAGCGGAGATCGTCGCGGATCGCCTCCACGAAGCGCTCCTCCGAGCGGGCGGAATCGGTGTCGTCGATCCGGAGGAGGAAGCGGCCGCCGGCGGCGCGGGCGACGAGCGCGTTCAACACGGCGGTGCGCAGGTTGCCGAGATGGAGCGCCCCGGTGGGCGAGGGCGCGAATCGGGTCGTCTTCATGCGCGCCCCTCCTCCGGGCCGGGGCGGCGTAGCAGCCGGGCCGCCGGAGACGCAAGGACGGTTGTCAGCGCGCGCATCGGCCCATAATCTCCGGCTCCCGCGAGGCGTTGGAGAAGTGAGCCCCAGATGCGCGTCATGTCCGGACCGGCGATCGCCGCCCTATCGCTCCTCCTCCTTCCCGCTCTCGCCTCCGCCCAGGACGTCGCGGTGAAGAAATACGACAGCGGCGGCGTCTATGAGGGCGAGTTCCGGGACGGGCGGCAGCACGGCTTCGGCACCTTCACCCTGCCGGGCGGCTACGAATACACCGGCCAGTGGGTCGAGGGGCGGATCGAGGGCGACGGGCGCGTCCGCTATGAGAACGGCTCCGTCTATGAAGGGACGTTCAAGGACGGGGCTCCGCACGGCAAGGGCAAGATCGTCTATTCCGACGGCGGCTCCTACGAGGGCGACTGGGTCGGCGGCGTGATCGAGGGGACGGGCGTCGCCGTCTATGCCGACGGCGCGCGCTACGAGGGGCAGTTCCTGCAGTCGGCGCATCACGGGACGGGCGTGATGACCCGCCCGAACGGCTATCGCTACGAGGGCGAATGGGCCGAGGGCGCGCCGCACGGGACGGGGACGGTCACCTATTCCGACGGCTCGGTCTACAAGGGCGCCTTCATCGCCGGCGTGCGCGAGGGCATGGGCGAGATCGAGATGCCGGACGGCTTCACCTATGTCGGCGAGTGGAAGGGCGGGCAGATCAGCGGGACGGGCCGCGCGCGCTACGCCAACGGCGACGTCTACGAAGGCGCCTTCCTTGACGGCGAGCGGCAGGGCGAGGGCCGGGCGGAATACGCGAACGGGGATGTCTATGTCGGCTCCTTCGTCGGCGGGCGGCGGCAGGGCGCGGGCGTGCTGACCGCCGCGAACGGCGACGTCTACGAGGGCCAGTGGGTCGAGGGCCAGTTCGAGGGCGAGGGCGTCGCCCGGCTGGCTGACGGGCGGGTGCTGAAAGGCGTCTTCAAGGACAACGCCCTCGCCGGGCCGGGCGAGATGACGACGACGGATGGCGGGGGATATACGGGCGAATGGGCGGGCGGCGTGATCGAGGGCCGCGGCGTCTTCCGCTACGCTTCCGGCGCCGTCTACGAGGGCGAGTTCCGGGCCGGGCGGATCGCGGGGGCGGGCAAGATCGTCTATCCGGACGGCTACCAGTACGAAGGCGAATGGAAGGACGACATGCCCCACGGCCGGGGCGTCGCCCGCTTTCCCGACGGCGGCGTCTATGAGGGCGCCTTCGTCGAGGGGCGGCGGGAGGGTCAGGGCGTCTTCACCCAGCCGGACGGCTTCCGCTACGAGGGCGAATGGGTCGCCGACCGGATCGAGGGCACGGGCGTCGCCACCTACGCCAACGGGGACGTCTACAAGGGCGCCTTCAAGGACAACCGCCGCCACGGCCCCGGACGGATGGAATTCGCCTCCGGCTCCGTCTTCGACGGCGACTGGGTGAACGGGCAGCGGGGCGCTCCGGCGCAGCCGGCGGCGCAGACGGGGGATTGAGGGGGGCGTCAGCCCTCTGATCGCACGGCAAGCCAGATCGTGTGCCTCGCCCCCCGCTTCGCCCGCCCGGCGCGCACGCTCCGCATCGTCGCCTCGAATCCGCATTGCGAGAGGCGCCGCGTGAAGGCGGGCTCCGGCGCGGCGGACCAGAGCGCGAGGACGCCGCCGGGGGCGAGGGCGCGATGCGCGGCGCGGAGGCCTCCGGGGCCGTAGAGCGCGTCGTTCCCTTCCCGCGTCAGGCCGCCGGGGCCGTTGTCCACGTCGAGGAGGATGGCGTCGAAGGCCGCCGGCGCGGCGGCGATTTCGGCGGCGACGTCGCCGGGGCGGAGTTCGACTCGGGGGTCCGCGAGGCAGTCTCCGAAGACCGCGCCCATGTGGAGCGAGGCCCAGTCGATCAGCTCGGGGACGATCTCCGACACGATCAGGCGCGCATCGGGCGGGGCGGCGGCCTCCGCCGCGCGAAGGGTGAAGCCCATGCCGAGGCCGCCGATCAACACGCGGGGCGCGGGCCGGGGGCCGAGGCGTTCGAGGGCGAGCGTCGCCAGCGCCTCCTCCGAGCCGCCGAGGCGGCTGTTCATCAGCTCGTTCCCGCCTTCGAGGCGGATCGAGAATTCGTCGCCCCGGCGGAAGAGCTTCAGGGCGCCGCCCCCGGGGGCGCTCGCGGAGGCGAGGAGGGTCCAGGGGAGCATCGGGGGTCCTGTCTCGGGGCGGGGGGCCAAGGCTAGCCGATCCGCCGGCGCGCTTGAAGGCGCCGGCTGGCATGCTGGCGCCAAGGCCGATCTGACGGTAACGTGGGGCGCTCCGACGAGGCCGGCCGGCTTGCGAACGGAGCGTGGAGGGGCGCGGCCTCCCTCGGGGGGCCGCCTCGGGCGGATTGGCCGTTGTGGTTTATGTCGCCACGAACTCGAACGATCGCACGTCTTGCGCGGTTGCAATGCGGCCTCCCTTGGGGGGAGGGAGGCCGCGGCCCGGGGCTTGTCGCCCGGGCCAAGGATTGCGGGGGGAGCGCGGCGCCTTCGCTTGGCCGATTCCAGCAGGCCGGACTCCTCTCTCGAAGCCCCCCTACCCTCCCCAGAGCGCCGTGCCGGGATGGAATTGCGACCAGGCGAACCAGAACGCCTCGTGGCTGCCGAGGTCGGCCCCGTCCTCGCCCACCGCCTTCACGCCGCCGGCTTCAAGCTCAAGCCGGACGTTCTCGAAGGCGATCGCCTCGCCCGCCTTCAGGGCGGCGATGGCCTTGCTCCGCTGGAAGGCGACGGGCTGGCCGGAGGCGGTGAGGACGCCGATCACGTCCTCATGCACGGGCAGGCGCGGGTCCACGTCGCCGACGGGGAAGATCGGGCCGTTCGCGTCCCGCCCGTTGCGGAAGTCGAAATCGCGGCCGAGGGCGAGGTGTTCGACGAGCACGGTCGTCTCCGGATGGGCGCGCCGCCATGTTCCCCAGTCGGTCGTCACAACGGTCGCCTGTTCGAGCCGGAGGCCGCGCTCGGCGAGCGGACCGGTCACGGCATGGCCGAGGAAGGTGTCGAAGACGGACCATGTCTCGACGTCGTACATCACCTTGTTGGAGCGGATGAGGAGGCCCGAGGTGCGGAGGACAGGGCGCTTCACGCCCTCCGGCATATTGTCCGTGAAATAGGCCTGCGCGGCGCCGCAGAGGGTGCAGTAGGGGATGCCGAGGTCGCGGCCGCCGAGCGTGTCGTTCACCATCTCGCGGACCTCCATGATCCTCCGCGGATAGGCGCGATACTCGCCGTTGATCCCGATTCCGAAGACGATGTCGGAATCCTTCAGCCAGGTCGCCTCCGCGGCGCTGCTGACCTCCGGGTTGTCGGCGGCGGGGATGCAGTTGCAGGGAACATCCGTCGCGCCGAAGGGCCGGTCGTCGATCAGGACGCCGCCCCAGGAGACGTGGCGCCAGTCGATCTCCCCCTCCACGAAGATCCGCTCCCAGCCGGGGATGAAGTTCGTGAAGATCGCGCGCTTGACCTCCAGATAGCCGGGCGGGGCCGGAATGTCCCAGGCGATGAGATGGTCGGTCAGCTCGCCCCAGCGCTGGGGCGTTTCATATTCGATGCCGAGCAGGGCTGCGCCTGTTCTCCCGAGCGCGGCGTCGAGCGAGGTGCGCCATGAGAAGCGCATCAGGTCGCTCACGATCCAGGCGAGCCGCGGGTCGCCCGATAACGCGATCTCGTCGAGCGCCGCCTGCTCTTCCGCGCCCCAGCCGTATTCGGCGAGGTTGTCGATGAAGACGGCGCGGATCGCGGCCTCGATCTCCGGGGAGAGCGGGCCGTCAGGCGTGGCCGGCGGATGACCGAATTCCGCGATCACATGCGGCGCGAGGGGCTTCGGGCCGTCGGCCGTCGCCGCCAGGGGCGCGACGAGCGCGGCGAGGGCGAGGAAGACGGCGGAGACGCCGCGCCTCGCATGGCGGATCAGAGATGTCGTCAACATTCATGCCTCCCCTGGCGCGCTGCGGCGCATTTCCGGTGAGTTCGTCTCAACGCGGGCTCGCGTTACGCCGCGCCCGGTCAGATTTCCGTGATCGCGGCGAGAGCGGCGGGCGGCGGCGGGCGCATGCCGATCTTTTCTTGCGCGGCGGCGCGATGCGCGTATAAACGGGCGCATGTTCGCGAGTGCGCCCCTTCGCCTTCTCGGCCTCCTCCTTACGCGCCCCTAGGCGCGCCGGGCAGCGGCGCGCGCGTCTGGGGGGTAAACCACGCGCCGCAGGAAACACCCGGACCGAGAGACACCGACATGACTGACATCCAGAAAGACGCAAGCCGCGTCCTGATCTTCGACACCACCCTGCGCGACGGCGAGCAGAGCCCCGGCGCCACCATGACGCTGAGCGAGAAGCTCGCCATCGCGGCCCTCCTCGACGAGATGGGGGTGGACGTGATCGAGGCGGGCTTCCCCATCGCCTCCGACGGCGATTTCGAGGCGGTGAGCGAGATCGCCAGGCAGGCGCAGAACGCCGTGATCTGCGGCCTCGCCCGCGCCGCGAAGGGCGATATCGACCGCGCCTGGGCCGCGCTCGAACATGCGAAGCGGCCCCGGATCCACACCTTCATCGGCACCTCCCCGCTCCACCGGCAGCATCAGCTCGCCATGGACAAGGAGCAGGTGCTGCGGAAGATCGAAGAGACGGTGGGGCATGCCCGGTCGCTCTGCGAGAATGTCCAGTGGTCCCCCATGGACGCGACGCGGACGGAGCGGGACTACCTGATCGAGACGGTGAAGGTGGCGGTGGCCTCCGGCGCCACCACGATCAACATCCCCGACACGGTGGGCTACACCGCGCCGCGGGAATCGGCGGAGATCATCCGGGACCTGCTGGCCAACGTGCCGGGGCTCGACAAGTGCGTGGTGGCGACCCACTGCCACAACGACCTCGGCATGGCGACGGCGAACGCCCTCGCCGCGGTGGAGGCCGGCGCGCGGCAGATCGAGTGCACGATCAACGGGCTCGGCGAGCGGGCGGGCAACACCGCGCTCGAAGAGGTCGTGATGGCGCTGAAGGTGCGGCGGGACATCATGCCCTATCACACCGGCGTGGATGCGACGAAGATCATGCGCGCCTCCCGCCTCGTCGCCACGGCCTCGGGCTTCCCGGTGCAGTTCAACAAGGCCATCGTCGGCAAGAACGCCTTCGCGCATGAGAGCGGCATCCACCAGGACGGCGTGCTGAAGAATGCGGAGACGTTCGAGATCATGCGGCCGGAGGATGTGGGCCTCACCGCCAACGCGCTGGTGATGGGCAAGCATTCGGGCCGCGCCGCCTTCCGCGCCAAGCTGAAGGACCTCGGCATCGAGCTTGGCGACAACGCCTTCCAGGAGGCGTTCGTGCGGTTCAAGGCGCTCGCGGACCAGAAGAAGGACGTCTATGACGACGACATCCTCGCCCTTGTCGACGACGAGCGGACGGCCGCGGCGAATGACCGGATCAGGCTCAAGTTCATGCGCGTGATCGCGGGCACGCTCGACCCGAAATCGGCCGACGTGACGCTCACCATCGACGGAACGGACGTTCAGGCGACCGCGCAGGGCGACGGGCCCGTGGATGCGGCCTTCAAGGCGATCGACAGCCTCGTGCCGCATGAGGCCGTGCTGAAGGTCTATTCCGTGCAGGCGGTTACGGACGGGATCGACGCGCAGGCGACCGTCTCCGTCCGGCTCGAGGAGGGCGGGAGGCTCGTGACCGGGCAGGCGGCGGATACGGACACGATCGTGGCCTCCGCCCGGGCCTATGTGATCGCGCTCAACCGGCTGATGGTGCGGCGGGACAAGACAGCCTCGCACAGGACGGTCTCCCTCGCGGGGTGACCGGCGGCGCCGGGCGCGCGCTCAAGCCTTCGGCGCGAGCCCGGCGAAGTCGAAGATCGAGGCGTCCAGCAGGTGGGAGGGGTTGGCGTTCGCCAGCGCGTTCGCCATCACCGCCCGGATGTCGGGGCGGCGCCGCTCCCAATCGTCCAGCATCCGCTTGACCTGCTGGCGCTGGAGCCCGTCCTGGCTGCCGCAGAGGTCGCAGGGGATGATGGGGAAGTTCATCGCCGCGGCGAAGCGGGCGCAATCGGCCTCCGCCACGCGGATGAGCGGGCGGAGGACGAGGAGGTCGCCCTCGTCGTTCAGGAGCTTCGGCGGCATGGCGGCGAGCTTGCCGCCGTGGAGAAGGTTGAGGAAGAAGGTCTCGATCGCGTCGTCCCGGTGATGGCCGAGGACGACGGCATCGCAGCCCTCCTCCCGCGCGATGCGATAGAGATTGCCGCGGCGGAGGCGGGAGCAGAGCGCGCAATAGGTCTGGCCCGCCGGGGTCTTCTCCGTCACCACCGAATAGGTGTCCCTCCGCTCGATCCGGTGGGGCACGCCGAGGCGGGAGAGGAAGCCGGGCAGGATCATCTCGTCGAAGCCGGGCTGCCCCTGGTCGAGATTGCAGGCGAGGAGGTCGACGGGCAGGAGCCCGCGCCATTTGAGGTCGAGGAGGACGGCGAGGAGCGTGTAGCTGTCCTTCCCCCCCGAAAGGCAGACGAGCCAGCGCGCGCCGCGGCGGACCATGCCGTAGACCTGCAGCGACTCCCGCGTCTCGCGGATGATCCGCTTGCGGAGCTTGGCGAACTCGCCGCTTGCCGGCATGTCGGCGAAGAGCGCCTCCGCGGCGCGGTCCAGCGGATCGTCAAGCATCGTGGCGCTTCTCGGGAATGGGGTCGTAGCCGGAACCGCCGAAAGGATGGCAGCGGAGCACCCGGCGGAAGGCGAGCCAGCCGCCCCTGAGGGCCCCGTGCCGCTCCAGCGCTTCGAGCGCATAGGCCGAGCAGGTCGGCTGATAGCGGCAATTGTGCCCGACCCAGGGGGAGAAGACGGCGCGGTAGAGCCGGACGGGCGCGGCGAGGATATGGGCGAGCGGGGTCATGCGCGCGCCTTCGGGGCGTGGATGCGGGCGAGCGCCCCGCGAAGGTCTTCGAGGAGGAGCGGGAAAGGGCGCGCGGCCGTCGCCCCCTCACGCCCGATCAGGACGTAATCCCAGCCCTCGCGCCCCGCCTCCCGCAGAACGGCGGCGGCGGCGGCGCGGAGGCGGCGCTTCGCCCGGTTGCGGGCGACGGCGTTGCCGACCTTCTTGGAGCATGTGTAGCCGATGCGGGGCCCCTGCCCCTCCATCTCGCCTTCCGCGCGGCGGCGGGCCTGGAGGATCAGGCTTTCGGCATGCTGGCGGCGGGCGCGCGCGGCGGCGAGAAATTCCCGCCGTTTCTTCAGGACGGGGAGCCTCGCCGCAGGCGCAGCCCCCTCCGCGCCGGTCGCTGGGGCCGGCGCGTTCATCGGATCAGGCCGAGAGACGCTTCCGGCCGCGGGCGCGGCGGGCGTTCAGGATGGCGCGGCCGCTCTTCGTCGCCATGCGGGCGCGGAAGCCGTGACGGCGGGCGCGAACGAGGTTGCTCGGCTGGAAGGTGCGTTTCATCGTCTTGTCCTCGGTTCGTCCGGGGCGCGCGCGAGCGCCGCCCGAAATTCGGAAGCCGGGGGATACGCGCGGAGGCGTGACTTGTCAATTCCGGCCATGCCGGGCAGAGCTTGCCGATGAGCTATCGGATCGTCCGCGCCGGCGCAGACCGGATCGAGGAGGCGCTGCCCCTCGTCGCCGCCTTCCATGTCGAGGAGGGCGTCGAGGCGGACGACGCGCATCGCCGCCGGGCGCTCGCGGCGCTCTTCACGGAGCCCTGCCCCGGCGCGTTCTGGATGATCGAGACGGAGGGCGGGGAGGAGGCCGGCTATATCTGCGTGGCCTTCGGCTGGTCCATCGAGTTCGGCGGGCGGGACGGGTTCGTGGACGAGTTCTACGTCGCGCCGGCGCATCGCGGGCGCGGCGCGGGGCGGGCGGCGCTCCGCGCGGTGGCCGAGGCGCTGGCGGCGGAGGGGCTCGCGGCGCTGCATCTCGAGGTCGAGGACGGCAACCGGGCGATGCGGTTCTACGAATCGGAAGGCTTCGCCTGGCGGCAGCATTATCACCTGATGTCCGCCCCGCTCGGGGCGCGGCCTCGCGGCCGGCGCGGCGCGCGACCGGGAGCGGGGCCGATCACGCCTTCGTCATGAGGGGGCTCCTTCGCTGGCGCGGCGCGGCGACGGGACGCAAGTAAAGGACAGGAAGGGGAGAGGCGCATGAGCGGCAAGGGATTTCCCGCAAGACGCATTGCGCCTTTTGCGGCCGCCATTCTCGGCGCGGCGCTCCTCTTCGTCTTCGGGCGCGAGCATCTGAGCTTCGAGGCCTTGCGCGACAATCGCGAGGTTCTGCTGGCCTGGCGGGATTCGAACTACCTGCTCGTCGCCTGCTGCTATGCCGCGCTCTACGCGGCGGCGACGGCGCTTTCCTTCCCCGGCGGGCTCGCGCTGACGCTCGCGGGGGGGTTCCTGTTCGGGCCGTGGTGGGGCGGCGCGCTGGCGGTGACGGGGGCGACGGCGGGGGCGGTGGCGATCTTCCTGCTCGCGAAGGGCGCGCTCGGCGATGCGCTGCGGGCCCGGGCCGGGGGCTGGGTGAAGCGGGCGGAGGACGGGTTCCGGGAGAACGAGATCAGCTTCCTCCTGATGATGCGGCTGGTGCCGGCGATGCCCTTCTTCGTCGCCAACCTTGTGCCCGCCTTCCTCGGCGCGACGACGTTCAACTACGCATGGACGACCTTCCTCGGCATCATGCCGGGCGCGCTGGTCTACGCCTCGGTCGGGTCGGGCCTCGGCGCGGTGTTCGAGGCGGGGGGGACGCCCGATCTCGGGATCATCTTCACGCCGCCGGTTTTGCTGCCGCTGCTCGGCCTCGCCGCGCTCTCGGCGCTGCCGCTGGTCGTCAAGGCGTTCCGGAGGAGGCGGGCATGAAGGTTCTGACGCCGCATCTCTGCGTCATCGGCGCCGGCTCGGGCGGGCTCTCCGTCGCCGCCGGGGCCGTGCAGATGGGCGCCGCAGTCGTGCTGATCGAGGGCGGGGAGATGGGGGGCGACTGCCTCAACCATGGCTGCGTGCCCTCCAAGGCGCTCCTCGCCGCGGCGAAGGCGGCGAAGGCGATGGGGGCGGGCGCGCCGTTCGGCGTGGCGCCCGCCCGGGCGGAGGTCGATTTCGCGGCGGCGAAGGATCACGTGCGGCGGGTGATCGACGGGATCGCGCCGCACGATTCGCAGGAGCGGTTCGAAGGGCTCGGCGTTGACGTGATCCGGGACTGGGCGCGCTTCGTCTCCCCGACCGAGGCGGAGGCGGGGGGCGCGCGGATCCGCGCGCGGCGCTTCGTCATCGCGACGGGCTCCCGCCCCGCCATGCCGCCGGTGCAGGGGCTGGAGGAAGCGGGTTATCTGACCAACGAGACGATCTTCGCGCTCCGCGAGCGGCCGCGGCGGCTCCTCATTCTCGGCGGCGGGCCGATCGGGATGGAGATGGCGCAGGCGCATCTGCGGCTCGGCTGCGAGGTGACGGTCGTGGAGGCGCTGCGCGCGCTCGGGCGGGAGGATGAGGAGGCGGCGGCGGTCGTCCTCGCCCGGCTCAGGGCGGAGGGGCTCACGATCCGCGAAGGGGCGAAGGCGGCCTCTGTTTCGCGCGAGGGGGCGGTCACGACGCTGACGCTCGAAAGCGGGGAGCGGCTGGAGGCGGAGGCGCTCCTCGTCGCCGCCGGTCGCCGCCCCGCGCTGGACGGGCTCGGGCTGGAGGCGGCGGGGGTGGAGACGACGCGGGCGGGGGTGAAGGTCGATTCCGGGCTCCGCTCCGTCTCCAACCGCCGCGTCTATGCGGTGGGGGACGCGGCGGGCGGCGCGCAGTTCACCCATCTCGCCGGATGGCACGCCGGCCTCGTTATCCGCAACGCGCTCTTCCGCCTGCCGGTGAAGGCGGAGGCGGCGATCCCCCGCGCGACCTTCACCGAGCCCGAGCTCGCGCAGGTCGGCCCGACGGAGGCGGAGGCGCGGGAGATATACGGCGCGAAGCTGGAGATCTGCCGCGCGGATTATGCGGAGAACGACCGGGCGCGGGCGGAGCTGAAGACCGAGGGCTTCGTCAAGGTCATGGTCGTGAAGGGCCGGCCGGTGGGCGCCACCATCGTCGGCGCCCATGCGGGCGACCTCGTCTCGCTCTGGTCGCTCGCCATCGCGAAGCGGTTGAAGATCGGCGACGTGGCGGGGTTCGTGGCCCCCTACCCCACCTATGGCGAGCTTGCGAAGCGCGCGGCCGGGGCATACTTTTCGCCACGGCTTTTCGGATCGCCGATGGTCAAGCGCATCGTGCGGCTCCTCGCGAAGCTCGGCTGAGGCGGGCGGCGGGGCCGGGACCGCAGAGAGGGGTCGGGACGGCTGGCCATGACGCTCTTCCGCACGCTTTCGGGGCGTCTTTTCCTTGTCGCCGTCGGCGTCGTGATGCTGACCGAGGTGCTCGTCTTCGTGCCTTCGGTCGCACGGTACCGCGAGGATTATCTGATGCTGCGCCTCCAGATGGCGCAGATCGCGGCGCTCGCCCTCCTCGCCGCGGAGGACGAGATGGTGGAGGAGACGCTGGAGGCGGAGCTGCTCCAGCGGGCCGAAGTCTCCTCCATCGCGCTGAGGCGGGACGCCTCGCGCCAGCTCATCCTCGCCGCGCCGGCGGGGGTGATGGTCGAGGAGACGTTCGACCTGCGGGACGCGGGCGCGGCGACGCTCGTCGTGGAGGCGCTGCGGACGCTCGTGCGGACCGAGCCGCGGATGATCCGCGTCATCGGCGACGCGGGCATGGGCGCCGGCGAGATCGAGATCACGATGTCGGAGGCCCCGCTCGGCGCCGCGATGCGCGCATTCGGGGAGCGCATCCTGCTGATTTCCCTCTTCATTTCGGGCATGACCGGCGCGCTCGTCTTTCTCGTTTGCCGCAGGATCATCGTGCGGCCGATCGAGCGCGTGGTCGGCGACATGACGGCCTTCGCCCGCGACCCGGAGCGCGCGGCCCAGGCGCCCGCCGCGCGCTCCGGCCTGAGCGAGATCAGGCGGGCGGAGGCGGCGCTGGCGGAGATGCAGGCGGAGCTCCGCGGCGCGCTGCGGCAGAAATCCCGCCTCGCGGAGCTTGGCGCGGCGGTTGCGAAGATCAGCCACGATCTCCGGAACATGCTTGCGAGCGCGCAACTCCTCGCCGACCGGCTGGAGGGCAGCGCGGACCCGGTTGTCTCCCGCATCGGGCCGAAGCTGATCGGCTCACTCGACCGGGCGGCGGCGCTCTGCATCTCCACGCTGAGCCACGGGCGGGCGGAGGAGGCGCCGCCAAGGCCCCGCCCCGTCGATCTCCGCCGCCTTGTCGAGGATGTGGCGGACGCCGTGTTCGAGGAGGGCGGCGCCGTCGCCTTCGAGAACCACGCGCCCGCGGGGATGACGGCGCAGGCGGACCCCGAACATCTCTTCCGCATCCTCACCAACCTGGCGCGCAACGCGAAGCAGGCGATCGAGGGCGCGGGGCGGCCCGGCCGCGTCTCCGTCTTCGCCGCGGCCGAAGAAGGCGCGGCGGCGCTTGTGATTGCGGATGACGGGCCGGGGCTGCCGCCGAAGGCGCTCGAAAACCTCTTCCAGCCCTTCCGCGGCGGCGCGCGGCGCGGCGGCGCGGGGCTCGGCCTCGCCATCGCGGCGGAGCTGGCGGCGATGAACGGCGGGCGGCTGATTCTGGAGGAGACGGGCGCGGGCGGCGCGCGCTTCCGCCTCACGCTTCCGCGCGTCGCGCCGGATCAGGCGCCGTAAAGCTCCCGCGCCTCGGCGGCGAGGCGGTCGACGGCCGGCTCGATCCGGCTCTCGAGCGTGGTGACGAAGGCCTTCGGACCCAACCCTTCCGGCAGCGGCTCGAGAAACTCGACGACGGCGACGCCGGGCCGCTTCATCACGCCCGCGCGCGGCCAGAAATGCCCGGTGTTGAGCGCAACCGGGACGCAAGGCAGCCCGTATGCGCGATAGAGAAGATGGGAGCCCGGCTTGTAGGGCGCGGCGACGCCGGGCTTCACCCGCGTTCCCTGCGGAAAGATCACGAGCTGGCCCGCGAGCCCGCGCCGGCGCTCCACCTCCCGCATCATCTCGGCCACGCTCTCCCACCCGCGGCCGCGCGTCACCGGGCTCGCGCCGATGCGGAGCGCGTAGAAGCCGAGGATCGGCGCCCAGACGAGGCTCCGCTTCATCACGAACTTCGCCTGCGGCAGGGCGCGGATGAGGATGAGAATATCGAGGAAGCTCTGATGCTTCGCGGCGACAAGAACTTCGCCGGACGGGGGGGCGCCGCGAACTTCGCAGCGAAGACCGCATAGCCGTTCGAGCCCTGCGAAGACCAGCTTCAGATAGATCCCGATCGCCCAGTAGGCCCCCGCACGGGACCAGGCCGCCGCCGGCGCGAAGAGGAGGCCGAGCACGACCATCAGCCCGTAGAGCCAGAGCGTGAAGAGGAGCGCGCGGAGCCAGCGCACGGTCAGCCCCGCCTGAGCACGAGCCAGGCCGCCGCCCGCGTGGCGGCGAGGGCGGTGAGCCCGGCGACGAGCGCGGTGGAGAGGACGAGGAGCGGCGCGAGGACGAAAAGGTCCGCGCCGGCGGCGAGTCCGGTCTCCAGCCCCGTCTCGACGCCGATCTGCGGCAGGGTGAAGGGCAGCGCCGCCGCGGCGAGCGCGCCGGCGCCCGCCCCGAACGTGGCGCGGAGCGCGAAGGGGCCGGCGAAGGCGCGGGAGATGAAGGTGTCCTCCGCCCCGATCATCCGCAGCGTCCGCACCACCCCCGCGCCGGACCAGAGCGTGGCCGCGGCGGCGACGGCGACCATCGCCGCCAGCGCGGCGGCGGCGAGGGCGACGCCCGCGACGGCGGTCTGGCGCACCCGCTCCGCGGCGCGGATCAGCGGGCCGCGCCATTCGCCGTGATCGTCCCATTCCGCGCCGGGCGCGGCGGCGGAAAGCTGGCGCGAGACGTCCGCCACGTCCGGTCCGGCGCCCTCCAGCCGCACGTCGATGAGGCTCGGAAGCGGCAGGGCCGAGACGTCAGCTTCGGCGCCGAGCCAGGGCGCGAGGAGGGCGCGCTGCGCCGCCTCGTCGATCAGCCGCGCCTCCGCCACGCCGGGCGTGACGGCGAGGACGGAGAGCGCGGCCGTCACCGCCGCCTCGCGCGCGCCCTGCCCTTCCGCCTCCGGCGTCCATACGCGGACGGTCGCGACGCGGGCGAGATCGGCCGACCAGCGGCCCGCGACCTCCCCCGCCGCGAGGCCGGCGATGGCGGCGGCGGCGGCGAGAAAGCCCATCGCCGCGGCGACCAGCGCGAGCAGCCCGCCGATCGCCCCGCCCCCGGGCGCGATCGGCGGCCCCCCGCGCCGGCGCGAGAAGAGCGCCCTCACAGCGGCGTCCCGGAGCGGGAGACGCGGCCCCCCTCCACCTTCAGCACGCGCGCGCGGGAGCCCTGGGCGGCGCGCATCAGGTTAAGGTCGTGCGTCGCGATCAGGACCGTCTTGCCGAGCTTGTTGAGCTCGACGAAGAGCGACATGATCCGCGCTGCGGCCTCGGCGTCCACATTGCCGGTCGGCTCGTCGGCGATGATGAGGTCGGGCGAGGCGGCGACGGCGCGGGCGAGCGCCGCGCGCTGCCGCTCCCCGGCCGAAAGCTGGGCCGGCCGCGCGTCGAGCCGCTTGCCGAGGCCGACCCAGGCGGCGAGCTCCTTCAGCTCCGGGCCGGGCTGGCGGCCGGCGACGCGGTGCGGCAGCTCGATGTTCTCCATCACGCTCATATGGTCGAGAAGGTCGCAATCCTGAAGCACGATTCCCATGCGCCGCCGCATCGCCGCCTCCTCCCGCCGCGGCACCTCCCGCGTGTCCCGCCCGAAGACGCGGACGGCGCCGGAATCGGGCCGGAGCGCGAGGTAGATCAGCCGCAGGACGGTCGTCTTCCCCGCACCGGAGCGGCCGGTGACGAAATGCAGCGAGCCGCTCTCCAGCGTCAGCGACACGTCGGCGAGGACGACCCGCCCATCATAGCCCACGCTCGCGGATTCGAACTCGATCACATCCACCTCTCGGCCCCGCCCCGCGACCTGAGCGGGACGGGCGGACCATCGCAAAGCGCGGCGAGGCTGACAACGCCTTGCGACCCTCCGGCTCCGTTCCGGCGCGCTTGGCGCAAGCGCGCGGGCGCCTTATGCTCCGAACGGAGCGGCGGCGCCGCCATGCCTGAGGGAAAGACGACATGCGGCTGACCTGCCCGTCCTGCGCGGCGGAATACGAGATCGACGCGGGCGCGATCGGCCGGGCCGGCCGCATGGTGCGCTGCGCGGCCTGCGCCGCCGAATGGTTCCAGCCCCCCGCAGCGCCCGGCATGGAGGCGGCGGCCGACGCGCTCGAGGAAGCCGCCCGGAAGGCGCGCGAAGCGCGGGAGACGGTGCTGCCGCCCGAGCCGCGCCGCCCGCAACCGGAGCCCCCGCGCTTCGGACCCGAGGAGGACGACGCCGTCTATGTCGACGCCGATCCGCCGCGGGCCCGCCCGGACCCCGTCGTGATAGAGGCGCCGCGCGCCCGGCGGGAAACGCCGGACCCGGCCGCGCTCGCCGCCACGCTCCGCGCGGAGCCGGAAGGGCCGCGGGCGGGCGGCGCCTTCCTCGCAGGCTTCGCGACGGTGACCTTCCTCGCGCTCGTCCTCGCCGCCGTCTATGTGAAGGCGCCGGAGATCGCGGAGATCGCGCCCGCGGCGACAGCGCCGCTGACCGCCTACGCCGCGATGGTCGACGAGGGCCGCGTCGCCGTCGCCGCTCTCGCGGAGAGGCTCCGCTGAAGCGCCGCAGCGCGCCTCTTGCCCCCGCCCGCGACTGGCGCTAAAGACCGCCGCGTCGACAGAGCGTCGCTTCGCGGAGAGGTGCCGGAGTGGTCGAACGGGGCGGTCTCGAAAACCGTTGTGGGGGCGACCCCACCCAGGGTTCGAATCCCTGTCTCTCCGCCACTTGCCCTCGTGAAAGCGTTCTCCCGATCCGGCTGCGGCCGGATTTTCTCTTTGTTTTCGAGGGTTATGCGGGTGGGGCTGAGCACTGACCTCTGAGCCTGGAGGCCCGAAAGCGGTCTCTCAGAGCCGTTATTCTCCGGACCTCATGACTGCGCCCGTTTGGTGAATTTCTTATAAGCCATTGTTATATATATAGAAAATCCAGCGTCAGAAATTGCTTGGATTGGAGTCGCGTTTGCGTCTGCCGCGACCGGGTTCGGAAGTTCTCAGGCCATGGCCCTTTCCAACCTCTGCTTCCGACGCTCCCAATCGGGCATCAACTTGTCGAGCAGCTCGAAGAAGGCAGCACCGTGATGAGGCTCCGCCACATGGCAGAGCTCGTGGGTGATCACGTAGTCGATGGCGTCGACCGGCGCCTGCACGAGGCGGCGGTTCAGCAGCAGGCGTCCGGCCGGCGACATGGACCCCCATCGCTGCCGGGTCTGGCGTACGATGAGACCTTTCGGCCTGAATGCCTCCGGATCCGGGAAGTGGCCGAGACAGAGCTCGATCCGCTCCGGAAACTTGATGTGTGCCCGGTCCCGGTACCATGCCTCGACCAGTTCGCGCGTCACCTCCGGCCTGGTCGGCCGGTGTGTCTGCACAACGATGAAGCCGCGGATCAGCTTCACGCTTTCCTGGACATGCGGGACGACCTTCAGCCGATACTGGCGCCCGAGGTAGAGATGGGTCTCACCGGCGACAAACCTGCGCTCCGGTGTTCTTGGAAGGAACTGGGCGAAGTACCGCTGCTGCCGCGTCACCCATGCCGCGCGCTTTCGCAGCTTGGCTTCTATTGCGTCGAGCGTCGCGTCCTCTGGGGCCGCGATCACCACCGAAGCATCCGGCTCGACAGCGATCTCTAGCGTCTTCCTCCGACGGCGGACGATCTCGTACCGGATCTCCTGCTCGCCGTACTGCAGGCAGTGCAGTTCCCGCGTCATGCCGCGAACCGGGCCCGAGCAAGATCCATGATCTTGAGTTCGAGATCGTCGAGCACCTCCACGGGCAGGTCGACGCCCCTCTCGTCACGCAGAACGTCGAAGAAGTAGTCATCAATGGCATTGCGCAGTTTGTTCTGGGCCACTTCGTTCGACCAGATGTCGACGATCAGGTGGGACTTGATGATGTCGATGATCTCCAGGGCGATGGATGCTGCTTCGTCGCCGGCCACCGGCTCATCGTCCGTGATCTTGAGCTGGCCTTCCAGGACGCCGAAGAACGCCTGTGCATCCTCATCCCCCCGGATGCTTTCGGGAACATCCCGGCCCCGATCCTTGCGTGCCACCTTGCTCGCGAGGTCCACGACGCTGTTCAGGTACTCGCGCTCGGACAGCCGCTTCTCGCGGTAGGCGCGGATGGTCTCTTCGAGCAGCTCGGAGAACTGTTTGTAGAACGTCGGGTCCTCATCCATCTTCTCGGTGATTGCCCGGCGGGTCGCGCTGGCGATGCGGTCCGCCCTCGAGGCCTCGGAGACCCCCGTCTCCTCGACGACAGCCTTCAGCGCGTCGGGGTCGTTGATGTTGACCACCTCGATGATAGTCTCCGCCGGCATCGCCACGACATGGTCATCAAGCAACTTCTGGATCTTCGGTTCGAACTCGCGGACATCGACCGTCTCCTGGTAGCGAAGCTGGACCGAGCGCTTGAGTTCGGAGAACTGTTTCCAGTCCCGCTTCAGGGCATCGACCTTGGCTTCGTCGAAGACATCGAACAGCTTGTCGGACGAGAGCGAGATGTGCAGGCACCGGCTGAATGCCTTGAGGCGTGCGTAGAACTCGTGGCGAAGCGACTCGTCGGCAAGGTGCTGCTCGAACTGCTCCATGTCCTTCTTGTTCCGGACCGGCTTGAACAGGTCCCAGAGCTGATCGTGCAGCTGGGGCAGCTTGCGGATCTCCTCGCGGACGTCGTGCACCGTCTCGGCGAGGTCCGCCGCCTCGTAGCCCTCGAATGCGCTATAGGTCGTTAGGGCGCTGTCGAGCTCGCCCAGCAACCCTTCGTAGTCGATGATGAAGCCGAACTGCTTCTCCGTGCCACCGTCCTCGTAGAGGCGATTTACGCGCGAAATCGCCTGCAGGAGGTTATGTTCCTTCAGGGACTTACAGACGTAAAGGACCGTGTTACGGGGCGCGTCGAAGCCGGTGAGGAGCTTGGAAACGACGATCAGGATCTCTGGATCGCCGGAGCCCTTGAAGGCGTCGATGATCTGGCGGTTGTACTCCTCCTCGGTCTTGTACCGCGCCATCATTGACGACCAAAATTTCCGCACGAGGTCCTTGGATTCCTGGTCGACCTCCTCGTTGCCCTCGTTCTCGTCTGGCGGCGAGATGACGATCGCGCTCGACACGTGGCCGATCTCGTCGAGGACCTCCTTGAAGCGGACGGCCGCGGCCTTCGACGGGGCAACGAGCTGTGCCTTGA
Organism: Pikeienuella sp.; assembly: GCF_046290545.1. Lineage (NCBI taxonomy): Bacteria > Pseudomonadati > Pseudomonadota > Alphaproteobacteria > Rhodobacterales > Paracoccaceae > Pikeienuella > Pikeienuella sp. The sequence continues at coordinate 231,885 of NZ_JBKAGV010000016.1, forward strand.
AGCCGGTCCCCTGCCAGTGCTGGCGATAGTGCTCGGAGATGTCGAACGCCTTGGCTCGGATGGCCTGGTCGGTCTTGGCCAGCGTGTCCATCCTGGAGAACTTCCGCTTCAGGTCGCGTTTCTGGTTCTCGGTCAGCCCCTCGCTGATCTTGTCGAACCAGCGGTCGATCACGGCGCCCGAGACCTGCTGCTCGACAAGCCGTCCCTCGTAAAGCAGCGGCACGACGGCGCCGTCGGCGACCGCCTCGTCGATGGCGTAGCGGTGGATCAGCCGGCCGAAGGTCGAAAGCGTATTTTTTTCCTTCTTCAGCAGGGGCGTTCCGGTGAAGCCGAGGTAGCAGGCCTTGGGCAGGAGACGCCGCATCTTGGCGGCGAACTGGCTGTGGCCGCCGTAGCGCCCCGTCTGTGTTCTGTGGCTCTCGTCGACCAGCACGAAGATGTTAGGATCGTCGTCCGCGAGCTTGCTATTCTTCAGCGCCGTGTCGAACTTGTTGATGATTGTAGTGACCAGCGGCGCCTTGTTGTGGACGAGCTCAAGAAGGTGAGACCCGCTCGTCGCGCGAACCGGCTCGAGGTCGCAGGACTTGAAGGTGTCCTTGATCTGCTTGTCGAGATCATCGCGGTCCGTGACGATGATGATCCTCGGGTTCTCGATACTCCGTTCCAAGGCGAGCGAGCGCCCCAGCATCACCATCGTAAGCGACTTGCCCGAACCCTGCGTGTGCCAGATCACGCCGCCCTTTCGGGCGCCGCTGACATCATGCTGCTTGACCGTCTCGACCGCGCGCCGGATCCCGAAGAACTGCTGATGGCGTGCCACCTTGCGGACGCCGCCGTCGAACACGGTGAAGCGGCGGATGAGGTCGAGCAGTCGCTCGGGGCGACACAGCGCGTACACCGTCCGGTCCTGAACCGTGACCGCGCGCTCGCCCTCGGCGGCCATGGCGTCGAAGTAGGCTCGCGCGCCCGCGAAGTCGCCGGAGAAGATGGCACCTTTCTCCGGCGCGGTGAGCACGCGGTTGGCGAAGGGCGCGATGGCCTCGTCGGTGTCTTCTTCGTCGCGCCACTCGGCCCAAAACTTCGGTTTCGTTGCGACCGTCGCATACCGCGCCGTACTCCGGTTCATGCCGATCAGCAGCTGGGCGAAGTGGAAAAGCTGCGGGATGTTGTCCTCGTTCTGGTAGCCGATCAGCTGGCTGTCCGCCTTCTTCAGGCTTTCGGTCGGCCGTTTGTTCTCGATCACCAGGATCGGGATGCCGTTCACGAACGCGACGATGTCGCAGCGCTTGGTCTGGCTCGATGCGGTCCTTTCGACCGAGAACTCTGCCGTGACGTGGAAGACGTTGTTCTCCGGCCGCTCCCAATCGATGTAGCGGAACGAGTAGCTCTTCGAGTCGCCGTCGATGGACTTCGTGATGGTCGTGCCGAGGACGAGCGTGTCGTAGATGTCCTGGTTCGTGCCGCGCAGACCCTTCAGCCGATCTGGCGTGGGCTTGAGCCGCCGCATCGCCTCGTGCGCGTCCTCGAGATCGAAGGCATACTCCCGACCGCGATGCGTGAAGCGATTGATGCGCATCAGCTGCTCGGCGAGCACATCGTCCAGCACCACGTTCCGCAGCCGCCCACCACGCAGTCGCAGGGCCTCCTCCTGCGAAAGCGGGGTGAACCCAAGCGCGACGAGCAGCTGCAGCGCTGGCACCTGAGACTGGTGCTTCTCGGCGGCGTTGAAGGTCATGGGGCGCACTCCCGGGCCCGGATTAACTTGCGGTTAAGGGGCTCTGTGTCTATATATGGATCAAAGGATTGGGCATTTCCCGGTCGACAAAGGGGTCCTGGAGCTTCCGGGGCCCCTTTGTTTTTTCCGGTCTGACAAGTGCTTAGGGGAAGCATTTGAGCCCTCCCAGCTTGGGCCGGATGATCTCGAACGCGCGGTTCGGCTGGCCGGGGCGCAGCTGCGACAGGGCGATGGGCCGGGCGGTCAGGTCGGCCAGCTGCAGGCCCGAGGCGTTCGCGGCCTTCGGGATGAACACCGGCTGGAAGTCGAAGCGGCCGAAATCGTGCCGGCGCCAGCCCCAGTGGCTGTCGTTCCCGGCGATGCGGCGGAACTCCAGCTCAAGCTCTACATCCTCCCTGGCGCCCCGGCTCTCGAAGACGACATGCACGGTCTTCCCGTACTGATTTTCCGCCGTCAGCATGATGTGTAGCCGCTCCATGCAGAAATGCAGGGCGATCTCGTACGGGTTCCAGGGGTTCGCGTATTTCGCGCGATGCTTCTCCTTCTGGATGACAGACGCGAAAATTGTCATCGGCGCCGCCTCCATCAACGCATTCAGCTCTTCGAAGAAGCGCTCACGCAGTTCCCTGCTTGTTCGGAGGAAACCGAAAGCGCCCTTCGACTTGCTGATTTCACTTTCGTGCAGAACGACCGAGTCGTGGCCCCAGATGCCGAACTTGAACCGCTGCATGGCGGGCACGACGGCGCCGACATATTCGTCCTTGCGCATGACGCAGAAGGTCAGCGCGAACATGGGATATTGCAGGTCGATGCTGACCATCCCGTGATCGCCGCTCTCGTCGGCATAGACGATGAAGTCGGAGAAGTCAGGCAACCGGCGCCTCCAGCTTTACCCGCCACTCGCCCGTCAGCAGCTTCTGCATCAGGCCGCGTTTCTGGCGGGTCAGGGCAGCGATCCGTTCGTCTTCGAGGGCAAGGTCGGCTTCGAGTGAGCCGAGAGCGAGGGCGTGCGCTTCTTGCTCGGCAACGGGCGGTGCGGGGATGTACATGTCCCCGAAGTCGCGGAAGGCGATCTGCTTGCCGTCGCGGATACCGAAGATCAGCTTGTCTAGGCGGCCGATGAAACTGCGGGACTTGAAGAAGTGGCGGTAGTAGTCGCCGATCAGGTCGGTGGTCGGCCGCAGGACCGTGTAGGCCGGGCTGACCAGCCCGATGATGCTGGAGTATTCGAGACCTCCCTCGAAGGAACGCAGGCTGATCACGAAATCGCCCGGACGGACTACCTTGTAGGTCGAGGTGTCGCCGTCAGGCATCGCCACGCGCCGATCGAGCTCGTCGCGGCGGACAATCCCGATATCCTGCATCACAGCGAGAAGCGGCAAATCTGGGCGCGCACGTTCCGACACCGTCTCGAACAGGTCTCTGGCGCGCTGGAGCCGGTTGTGGGAGGCGTACTCTGCCTCGAACAGCCTTTGCCGCAGCGAGGAGATGCGACGAACCTTCGTCGCGCGGAGGGCGGTGAGCTTTTCGAGCGCCTCGTCCCAGGTCCGCAGGATCTCGGCGATCTTGCGTTGTTCGGGGAGCGGGGGGACGGAGAGCCGGATCGACGCGAGCGCGTCCAGATTAAGCCCTTGCATTGTTCCGCCGTGGCTCCGGCGATCCAGCAACCGTTGCAGTGGCGGCTGCTCCAGGGCAGCTTCGGCGAACTCCGGCAGGATGCGCGACCTGTCGAACGCAATTCTAACAAGCCGCGGATTGATGATGCCCTTTGGCGCTCCATGAGGGACGCGATACACGCGGCCGATCGTTCCCATCATGGTCATGAGAATATCACCGGGCTCAACCGCGCAACTCTTGTGCCGACGAAAAGTGGCCTCAGACACAAAGTAGGCTTCCGCGTCGAGGTCTTTGGCAACAACTTCCTGTTGACCATAGACTTTGTAGCCCGAGGCTTCGTAGGTCGCCTTCGTCACGGCGGAGCCGAAAGGGCCGGCCTTCAAAACAGGGCGGCGCCCGTTGCCCAATTCGTCTATCCGGGACTCGGCCCATCCTTCAAGCATCAACGCCGAGCTCCTTCAGATACCCGGCCATCTTCACCCGGACCTCGGCCAGTTCCGCCTCGATCCGCTGGATGTCCTTTTGCACGGCGGCGACGTCGATCTCGTCCTCCGCCTCGAAGGTGTCGACGTAGCGGGGGATGTTGAGGTTGTAGCCGTTCTCGGTGATCTCCTCGGGGCTTGCCCGATGCGAATACCGCTCGACCGCGGCACGCGTGCTGTAGGTCTCCAGCACCTTGCCGACATGCGCCTCGTCCATCACGTTCTGGGTCTTGCCCGGCGTGAACTCCTTGCTGGCGTCGATGAACAGCACGTCGCGCCGGTCCGCGTTCGCGCCGCCTTCCTCGCGCGAGCGGTCGAAGATCAGGATGGCGACCGGGATTCCCGTGGTGGTGAACAGGTTGGCGGGCAAACCCACGACCGCGTCGAGCAGGTTCTCCTCGATCAGCTGCTGGCGGATGCGCCCCTCGGCCCCGCCCCGGAACAGCACGCCATGCGGCACGATCACCGCGACACGGCCGGACTGGCGCTTCGCGATCTCGATCATGTGGGTGATGAAGGCGTAGTCGCCCTTGGATTTGGGCGGCACACCGCGCCAGAAGCGCTTGTACTGGTCACTGTCGGCGTCCTCTGCGCCCCACTTGTCGAGCGAGAAAGGCGGATTGGCGAGCACCACGTCGAAGCGCATCAGGTGGTCGCCCTCGACCAGTGCCGGGCTGTTGAGCGTGTCGCACCACTCGATGCGGGCGGCATCCTTGGCGTGCAGGAACATGTTCATCCGGGCCAGCGCCCAGGTCGCCCCGTTCACCTCCTGCCCGTAGAGGGCGAAGTTCTCGGAGCCGACTTCCTGCGAGGCCTGGATCAGCAGCGAGCCGGACCCGCAGGCGGGATCGCAAATCGTGTTGCCGGGCTGCGGCGAGGCCAGCTTGGCCAGCAGGCGGGACACGGCGGTGGGCGTGTAGAATTCGCCCGCCTTCTTTCCGGCGTCTGAGGCGAAGCGCGAGATCAGGTAGATGTAGCACTCGCCGATGATGTCCTCGGTCACCCGCGACGGGCGCAGGTCGAGGGCAGGCTTGGCAAAGTCCTCAAGCATGTTCTTGAGGCGGCGGTTACGATCCTTCGGCCGGCCGAGATTGGCCTCGGAGTTGAAGTCGATATTGCGGAAGACGCCCTCGAGCTTGGCTCGGTTTGCGTCCTCGATTTTTTCCAGCGCGATGTTGATCAGCTCGCCGATATTGGCCTCGTTCCGCTGGGCGTGGAGGTCGTAGAAGCTGGCGCCCTCAGGCAGGATGAAGCGCTCGCGCTCGAGGCGCCGGCGAATGCGTGCCTCGTCGTCGCCATACTGCTTGCGGTAGGTCTCGAGGTGGTCGTTCCAGAGGTCCGAAATATACTTCAGGAACAACATCACGAGGATGTAGTCCTTGTACTGAGCGGGATCGACTGCGCCCCGGAAGGTGTCGCAAGCAGCCCAGGCGGCATTATTGACTTGGTCTTGGGTAATCTGGTTGGTCATCAGACAATTTCCTTCTGGTCGGCGGCCTTCGCGGCCTCGCCGAGAATGGCGCTTACGAGTTCGTCCCGGCGAGCGGCGAGCTGTCGAAGCAGTTTACCCTCCTGCCGAGCCAAGGCATTGAGTTCGACGATGCGTTTCTGCGTGGGCAGGTCAGGGACGGCGATCTCGAGGTTTTCGAGAACCGCCATCGGGATCATCCGGAGGCTTGTGCCCTGTGCTTCCGCGCCTAGCCTGCGCTGCGCGTCGGGCTGGTTGATGGCCCAAGCGAGGTATTCGGGGAGAACGCGGGCCTTGTCCGGGCGAACGATCACCAGCGGAACGATGACCACAGCAGGCTCCGGAAGCGGATCGCTAATTGCCGCCGCAGCGTTCGGCTCGCCGCGCGAGCGAAACACGACCTCGCCACCACGGACAAAGTATCGGTCGGGCAGCTTGCCCAGATCGTACCGTTGGAAGTCTGGGCCCGGTGCCGCGCCTTCCGTCCCGACATCACGCAGCTGCAGTGCCGGCACGCCGCCCTCAGGCAGCGGTTCGAGCCTGCCGCGTGCCGTGTAGCCGGAGTGAATATCAGAGAGCTCCGCGAGCCGCATGGAAAAATCCTCTGTAAGGCGCTTACAGAGATCTAGGTTATCTAACCCGACGAGTCAATCGTTCGAATTGCAGTTTTTGTCCTACAGAGAAAAATGCGAACTCTGCAGCTGCCATGCGAGGGGGAACGGCTCCAGTCCTTGTGCCAGCGTAACCTCCGGCCCCTGCTTCCCGTCCAGGATTGCCTCGACGATGTCCGGCGCTAGTAGCGTCAGGCGCAGGACGCGGGTTATGTAGGATGGTGCGATCCCCTCTCGCTCGGCAAGTTCGGAAACGGTGGCGAACTCACCCGACTCCAACAGACGCTTCCAGCGGAACGCGGGGGCCAGTGCCTTGACCAGCGTGTTGTCCGCCTTGCGGTCTGGCCGGACGCCATGGGGAAGCTGCATCTCCTTGCGCCCGCCGCGCTTCACGATCCGAAACGGAACGTGGAGCGTCATGGTCTCGGGGATCGGCGGCTCGCGGGTCATGCGGCCGCTCCCATGTCTCCAGCACGCATCTCGCGGGCGAGGCTCCCCAGACCATCCATGCGCAGCCGGACGTTGAGCCCATCCGTGCCGATGTCCACGCGCTCGATCAGCAGCGCCACGATACGCGCCTGCTCGGCGGGGAAGAGTTCGCCCCACAGCGGGTCGATCTGCTGCAGCGCGGCGCGGGCGTCGGCTTCGGTGATGTCGCTGGCGTGGGCGCTCGCCGCCTTCCACGTCCCGGCCACGATCTCGGGCTGGCGGAACACGGCGCGCAGCTGGTCAATGACCGCGGCCTCGATCTCCCCCGCTGGCACGCGGCCGATGGGGCAGGATCCAGCGCCATGCTTCAGCACTGTCTGGCTGACATAGTAGCGGTACAACCGCCCGCCCTTGCGCGTATGCGTCGGCGAGAAGGCCGCGCCATCCGGGCCGAACAGCAGCACCTTCAGCAGTGCGGGCGTCTCAGCGCGGGTGCGCGCGGCACGCTTGCGCGGGCTCTCCTGCAGGATCGCGTGGACGCGGTCCCACGTCTCGCGGTCGATGATGGCGTCGTGCTCGCCGGGGTAGCTGTCGCCCTTGTGGACCGCCTCACCGATGTAGGTGCGGTTGTTCAGCATCCGGTAGAGGTACTTTTTGTCGATCCGGTTGCCGCGGGGCGTGCGGATGCCGCGTTTCGCGACCTCGCGCGCCAGTTCGGTCCCCGATCCGATTTCGAGGTAGCGGGCGAAGATCCATCGGACATGCTCGGCGGCTTCTTCGTCGGCCACCAGCTTCCGGTTCTCTACCCGGTATCCGTAGGGCGGCACACCGCCCATCCACATGCCCTTCTTCCGGCTGGCGGCGACCTTGTCGCGGATCCGCTCGGCAGTCACCTCGCGCTCGAACTGGGCGAAGCTGAGCAGGATGTTCAGCGTCAGCCGGCCCATCGACGTGGTCGTGTTGAAGGACTGCGTGACCGAGACGAACGTGACGCCGTTCCGGTCGAACACCTCGACCAGCTTCGCGAAGTCGGCCAACGAGCGGCTCAGGCGGTCGATCTTGTACACGACCACGACATCGACCAACCCGTGCTCGATGTCGTCCAGCAACCGCTTCAGGCCGGGGCGTTCCAGCGTGCCGCCAGAGACGCCTCCGTCATCGAATTGATCCCGGACCAGCACCCAGCCCTCTGAGCGCTGGGACGCGATGTAGGCCTCGCACGCCTCTCGCTGGGCATGCAGGCTGTTGAACTCCTGCTCCAGCCCTTCCTCGGAGGATTTCCGGGTGTAGACCGCGCAGCGCAGCTTGCGGACGACCTTCGATTTTTCGGGCGGCTTCGTCATGTCCGGCTCCTGTGATTGCGGAAGCCGAAGAACACCCAGCCGTTCCAGCGCGTGCCGGTGATGGCGCGGGCGATGGCGGAGAGCGACCTGTAGGGCCGCCCCTGCCACTCGAAGCCGTCGGCGGTGACGGTGACGACGTGCTCGACGCCCTGCCACTCGCGCAGCAGCCGCGTACCGGTGATGGGGCGGTCGCGATCGGCGCGGATGCTCCGCTTCGCACGGTCGCCGCCGTCTAGTTCCTCGCCGAGTCGCTCCAGCCGCCGGATCGTCTCAGGCTTGAGCCCGCCGTAGGTTAGCTCCTGGATCCTGTAGGCCAGCCGGCTCTCCAGGTAGCGGCGGTTGAAGGGCGGCGGCTCGCTGTCGAAGAGATCGCGCCATTGCTGCTTCAGGTCGGGCGTCGTCGCGGTCCTCAGCGCAGCGAGGCGCGCGGGAATGGGATCATGCGTCGTCATGCCGGTCTCCGTTCAGTCGGGTTCGCATGACCGCTCCGGTCGGGCGGGAAGTGTAGCGAACTCTCTCCGACGGCCCCGGACGCTTCGTCGCAATGACGCATGCGCATCCGGACTAGCCCGCGCGCCAGTATGCGGCAGAGTTCAGCGCGCCGTTCCGCGGGCGTCATCAGGAAAGGCGAAAGAGGGTTCGGGGCCTTCACGCGCGACGCCCGCCGGAGCGGCCCCCTTCCTCGAAGGCGAGCACATCGGCCATGCCGTATCTGATGGAGCCGCCGATGTTGGTCCAGGGCGGGCCGTAGCGCTCGGCGCGCCAGCGCTGCAGGGTTCTGGCCGACACCCGCCATCGGGACGCCAGTTCGCGCTCCGTCATGAACGCCAGCGCGCCCGGCCTCCGCTGCGCGTTTTCGTCGTGATACGTCATTTCTGTCGGCCCTCCGTCCTGAAGCGTCAGAAGGGGCGTGCCACAGTCGGCCGCTGGCGTACGGGAACACCCGCACCCCATGCCGAATAGATCTGAATTACAATGATATCAGCGGGTTGAAGGGTGGCTATTCGCTCAACGAATAGGTCTATTTGGCGACCAGTCCTCCGGAATGAAGGCTGCGCCGCGCCTCAGATACTTTCGCACCGTTTCGGTCGACACCTGCATCCCCATTGATGCCGCAAGATCGGTGATCTCCTTGAGGATGGGACTGCGGTCCTGCTGCGGATCATAGCCGAGATGGTCGATCGCCATGGCGGTGAACAATTGCGCGATCGTATCGACCTCCCTCGGATCTTGCCGCGGCGGCGCGGCAGAGGCAGCCGGCTCGCGGGCTTCTTCAACGTGGTAGCGACGGAGCAGGCGCAGCAACTCGGGATGTGCGTCGAAGGCCACCTTGTCGACCCAGGCAAGGAAGGATTTCGGCGTGACCCGGCAGTCGGTGGACCTGAAGCAGAACTGTCGAACCAGCTGTTCACGCCTACGGATGAGGAAATTCAGCGTCGGCCAATAATCTCCATGGCGCTCTCTTGGCGCGGCGGCCAGCTTCGCAAGCTCCGAAGAGTCCAGGCTGCCCGGCTCGACGCCGACGGACAGACAAAGAAGCTCATGGATGGTGAAGATCGCCATCTTGCTCCAGTGCTCGAAATCCGCTGCATGATCAGGGTGCCCAAACCCGGAGGCATGCCAGGGCGGCATGTGCCTCACGCCGTTCCGGATCTTGTCCTCTCGGAACCTGCGCCAATCGTCGAGCAGGTCATCCGTGTCGTCCTCGACCTCGCCCAGCAGAACCGAGATCTGATGATCGTCATAGGAGAGCAGCTTCTCCGCGCACTCCTTGATCATGGCCTCTCGAAACACGGCGTAGGCGTTATGCATTTCGAGATTGTAGGGACCGACGGTCTCTACAATCTCCGGCCTCGACCAGGTCCACAACGCCCCCAGCTTGGCCTTCAGGAGCTTCTCCCGCCTTGGATCCATCATCGCAATCACCTGCTCGCTGAATGTCGGTGGTCCTTGGTCTCCGGTGAACATCATGCGGCGCTCGCGCCTGTTCTGGCCAGACCCGACACGGCGAATCACAACGATCGTCGCCGGCGGGCGGATGAGGCCCTTTACCAAAACCAGCGGAGCGAATGTCGGCGCATGTCGCCGAATGTCAGAAAATGACAATATAACAATGACTTGAGCGATTTGCTATGCTGGCGGGGCCGGGCGGCGCGTCTCCTTGAGGCGCCACCCGGCCGGGATCGCCGGAGGGTTTGGATGACCGTGGCGACGATCCTGCACTGGCACACCACGGGGCGGGGACGCATGCCACACGCAGTCCGAAAGGCCGAAGCGTGTCCCCCGGCGCCAGATCCGGCGTCGAATAGTAGCGGCCGACCCTGAAGCGCGGATCACAGCGACTTCGGGGGCCTGATGCGACGGGGTGGCTCCGGCCAGAACGTACGCGGAGGGCACGGGAACCAACCCCGGATAGCGGGGCTGATCGTCCTGTGCCTTCGCTCAAGGGTTCACCAACCAGAACATGGTTAGTGAATAGTCGAGAGACACGCGCGCGAGGGGCTGGGTGGGGGCTGGGCGGCGCACGGGACGGACAGCGTATCGGGCGAGGCGGAGGCGGAGGCGGTTCGGCGTCAGAACAGGCGGATGTGTGGAATGTCGCTGTCGAGTGCCGTCCTGCCCCCTTCTCTCTCGGAACCCCTGTTAGCCAGTCTCGGCCATGGGTGCGGCCGGCTCGGTCGGCGCCGGCTCTCGCCGCCCTCCGTCACCATACGAACGCTCAACCCAAAAGCGCCGACAAGCGGCTCATCGCGCCGTCGCGGTGGAGAGTTGCTGTTCGGGTATCGGAAGCACGACCGCCCCCCTGTCCGACAGCCCTGACCAGCGACGTCTGTGACGCTTGTGACGCTTGTGACGCTTCAAACCATTGGTCCCCTCACGCGCGCGCGCGTGAGAGGAGGACTGGTTTAATCCGTCACAAGCGTCACAAGCGTCACAACGGCGGCAGACGCGCGCCAGGCTCTGCCTCGGCGGGGACGGCCTGGATCAGGGTGAGCCTTGAAAGGCGCGTCGTTTGTTGTCGCCGCATGACGCTGATCGGCAGAAACTGTCATTCTATCAGTTAGTTACGGGAGATGATATACTCCGAAGCGAGGCGCGGGGACGGCGCGCGGTCTATTCGGAGGCGGGGGTCATGGGCTCAGTGCGGCGGAGACGGGACGGAGAGGAAGCCGAGGAGGCGACCGGGTTCCGCGGGGCCTCGGCGGTGGAGATGCGCGCGGTGGAGGCGCTGATCCCCTATGCCGGCAACGCCCGGACGCATTCCGAGGCGCAGGTCGCGATGATCGCCGGCTCGATCCGGGAATACGGCTTCAACAACCCGGTGCTGGTGGACGGCGCGAACGGCGTGATCGCGGGGCACGGGCGGCTCCTGGCGGCGCGGAAGCTCGGGCTGGAGCGGGTGCCGGTGATCGAGCTGGCGCATCTCTCCGAGGCGGCGAAGCGGGCCTACATCCTCGCCGACAACAGGCTGGCGGAGCAGGCGGGCTGGGACAGGGAGCTTCTGGCGCTGGAGGCGCAGGACCTCTCGGCGCTCGGGATCGACCTGATGGACCTCGGCTTCGAGAGCGCGGAGCTGGACCGGCTGCTCGGAATGGACGGGGAGGAGGACGAGGGAACGTCCGTCCCGCCCATCGTCATCCCGGAGCCCCCGCGGAACCCCGCCTCGCGGACCGGGGATCTCTGGCTCCTCGGCGAACACCGCCTGCTCTGCGGCGACAGCACCAGCCATGCCGATGTGCGCCGGCTGATGAACGGCGAGCGGGCGATCCTCTTCGCGACAGATCCGCCTTACCTGGTGGACTATGACGGCTCGAACCACCCGACGCGGAACAAGGATTGGTCGGCCTCCTACGGGACCACCTGGGACGACAGCTCTCAGGGCTCGGAACTCTACGACGGCTTCATCGCCGCCGCCGTCGCGGAGGCCATCGCGGATGACGCGGCGTGGTATTGCTGGCACGCCTCGCGCCGGCAGGCGATGCTGGAGGAATGCTGGGAGCGCGCAGGCGCTTTCGTCCATCAGCAGATCATCTGGGTGAAGGACCGGGGCGTGCTCACCCGGTCCCACTATCTCTGGAGGCACGAGCCCTGCTTCATGGGCTGGCGCCGCCCGAACCGTCCGCCGAAGGTCGCCGACGAGACGCTCTCCTCGACCTGGGAGATGCCCTCCTTCGCGAAGGCGGACCGGCCCGACCATCCGACGCCCAAGCCGCTTGACGCCTTCGGCATCCCGATGCGCCAGCATGTCGAGCGGGGCGGGCTCTGCTACGAACCCTTCTCGGGCTCGGGCTCGCAGGTCATGGCGGGCGAGGCGAACGGACGCCGGGTCTACGCCATGGAGATCGGCCCGGCCTATGTGGACGTCGCGATTCTACGCTGGCAGGCGGAGACCGGGCGCGACGCGATCCTCGACGGGGACGGACGGAGCTTCGCGGAGATACGCGCCGACCGGCTCGGACCAGAGGCGGAGGACGGCGCAGAGGCCTACGCGCACGACAGCCCCGAACTGGAGGCGGTCTGATGCCCGGCAAGTTCAAGACCCTGACGGAGGCGCAGCGGGCGGAGGTGGAGACGCTCGCCGCCGTGCTGACCGCCGGGCAGATGGCGGACTATTTCGGGATCGGCCGGACCACGCTCTTCTCCCTGATGGACCGCGACCCCGATTTCGCTGAACGCTATAAACGGGGCAAGGCGCGGGCGGTCGGCGCGATTGCGCAGAGCCTGATCGCCAAGGCGCGGGGCGGCGACACCGCCTGCATGATCTTCTTCCTGAAGACGCAGGCGGGCTGGCGGGAGAAGGACCGGCTGGAGGTCACGGGCGCGGATGGCGGCCCGGTGGAGGTGACAGGCGCACGCGAGCGGCTCATCGCGCTGCTCGACCGGCATGCGGAGCGGCCCGTTATCGAGGGCGAGCCCGCCACGGCGCCTCTCGCCGATGATCGCGACCGGCGCGGCTCGGCGCTTGTCGATGCGGAGACGGACCGATGAGCCCCGCTTCCCCGGATATGGTCTCAGGCCGCACGGACGCCGCGCTGCTGGCGGAGGCCGCCGCCGCATTCGCAGCCGGGCTCGGCCTGGCGGTTCTGGGTCAGCTGGCCATGCTCCCGCTTCTCGGTCTCCTGGCGACCTGGCTCCGTGGACGGCTGACCGTGTCGCCCCGGTTGCGGGGAGGGTCTGTCTCATGATGCGGGGCCGGAAACCGAAGCCGCGGGCTCTGGCGAAGCGGGGGGCGAAGGCGGATGCGCCGGCCTCGCTCAACACGCTGCCGCGCTGCCCGGACCATCTCTCGGCGGAGGCGCGGCGGGAATGGCGGAGGCTGGCTACGCCGCTCCACAAGGCGGGCGTGCTCACGGTGGCGGACCGGGCGGCGCTCGCCGCGTATTGCCAGTGCTGGTCCCGCTGGGCCGAGGCGGAGCGGCGGCTGGCGGAGACGCCCATACTGCTGAAGACGCCCTCCGGCTATGTGCAGCAATCGCCCTGGCTGACCGTCGCGAACAAGCAGCTCGAACTCATGGCGCGCTACATGGCGGAGCTCGGTCTCACGCCCTCGGCGCGGGCGCGCGTTCCGGCGATGCAGCCGGAGCCGGAGCATGACCAGATCGACAAGGTCGAGATCGTTCTGGTGAGCCCGAACCCGGACGGCACGACGACCGAGACGCGGCTGGAGCGCGGTCCCTGGAACACCGACGGGCGGCGGCAGATCGAGGAGCGCCGGGAGCCGGTCCATCAGCAGATACGAATGCTGGACGGGATCTGAGCGCCGCTGCGGTCCAGCCGACCTAAGCCGCCCGACAAGCCATTCATCCGCCTACACTTTCCCGCCACCCTCGTGCACAGCTGCGCAACGAACGTTTGGCAGGTTTGCACAGGGGGAGGAGATGGCGGGATCAGGGGCGGGACTGACGCCCACGGAGCGCTTCGTCGGCTACGAGCGGGTCTCCACGGCACGGCAGGGGGCGAGCGGGCTTGGGCTGGCGGCGCAGAGGTCAGCCATCGAGGGCTACGCCAGAAGCCGGGGCGCGGAGGTCGCGGCGATCTTCACCGAGGTCGAGAGCGGGCGGAAGGCGGACCGGCCGGAACTCGCCCGCGCGATCCGGCACGCCCGGCTCACCGGCTCAACCCTCCTCATCGCCCGGCTCGACCGGCTCTCCCGCAACGCAGCCTTCCTCCTCACCCTCCGCGACGGCGGCGTCCGCTTCCTCGCCTGCGACATGCCGGCGGCGAACGACCTCACCGTCGGGATCATGGCGCTCGTCGCCGAGGCCGAGCGCGATCTGATCTCCCGGCGCACCCGCGAAGCGCTGGCCGCGGCGAAGGCCCGCGGCGTGAAGCTCGGCAACCCGAACGGGGCCGCCGCCCTCCACCGGGCCGGCAAGGGTGGGGCTCCCCTCCGCGCCGCCGTCTCCCGCAACGCCGACGCCTTCGCGCGCGACCTCGCGCCGGTGCTGGCGGAGATCAGGGCCGGGGGCGCGACCACCCTCCGGGGGATCGCCGCGGCTCTGAACGAGCGGGGCGTGCTCACGCGGCGGGGAGGGGCGTGGGGCGTCTCGAATGTCGGGAACCTGATCGCGAGGCTGGAGGGCGCCAGCGAGAGATCGGGCCTCTACTCCTGACGGAATGCCGCGTTCCAAAACTCGGCGACGGCCTGCTTCACTTGGCGAACGCCATTCTGGCTCAGACAGGGACAGCCTGCTAGCGTCCCGCAATGCCGGGATCAAAGCCAACCATCGAATGCGCCGTGCGGTCCAACGACAGGCTCGGCGAGACGCCGCTCTGGTGCGACCGCGAACACAGATTGTGGTGGATCGATGTCGATGCGCCGAATGTGCAGTCCTTCGATCCGGCGACAGGTCGCCACGAGGTTCATCCGATGCCCGGCGGCTGCATCGGATCGCTCGCCTTGACGCAGTCGAACCGGTTGTTGGCCGCCATCGACCTCAGGCTACGCTTGTTCGATCCCGCCGACGGCGCGCTGGAGGAATTCGTCGAGGTTGAGCGCGACCTCGACAATCGCCTGAATGACGGGCGCGTCGATCCCTCGGGCCGCCTGTGGATCGGCACGCTCGACAACCAGTTGCGCCGGCCGAACGCGAGCGTCTACCGCATTGAAGCGGACGGGGACGCGATGAAGATGTTCGGCGACGTGATCGTGACGAACGGGATCGCCCATGCGCCCGACGGAAGGACCATGTACTTCACCGATACGAGGCGGTTTCTGACATGGGTCTTCGATATCGACCCTGCGGACGGCGCGATCCTCGAACGGCGTCTCTTCGCGGACTACAGGTCCAGCAGCGACCGACCTGACGGGGCCTGCATCGATGTCGACGGATGTATGTGGCAAGCTTTCTTCTCCGGCGCCCGGATCGTCCGCTACGCGCCAGACGGTCGGATAGATCGCGTGATCGGGCTGCCGACCACCAACCCGACCTGCGTATGTTTCGGGGGGAGAGACCTGTCGACCCTTTATGTCACAACAGCGACCAAGTTCCTCACGGTGAAACAGATCTCGAGGGAGCCCCTGTCCGGTTCGCTCCTCGCGATCGAAGGCGTTGGACAAGGGCTGCCCGAGAACAGGTTCGCCCGCGCATAGTCGAAGGCGAGGGTCGAGCGCGAACCGCGACAGCCAATGAGAAACCGCCGCGCTCGAAAACGCGGCGGCCTGATCACTCGGAAGCCGGTCAGCGGATGCTGTAGACCCGCCCGCGCGCCCCATCCTTCTCGGATGTGACCTCCAGCCCCAGCTTCTTTTTCAGCGCCCCGGACAGGGCTCCGCGAACCGTGTGCGCCTGCCAGCCGGTCGCCGCAGCGATCTCCGCGATAGTCGCGCCGCCCGGCGCGCGCAGCATGGCGATGAGGGTCGCCTGTTTCGTCCCCTCGCGGGTCTTGCGCGCACGGGGCGCCACAGCGGCGTCATGGGCGGCCTTCTCGGTCCCCGGCTCGTCCACGCTCGTCTCGCCCGAGACCCCGCCCAGTGGCGCGCTCCGTGACTCTCCGGCGGGCCCTGTGATGGGGTCGCCTTCACCCTGCGCGCAACCAACGCTCTCGCCTGTCTCCGCGTCAATGGTGGCGAGGCCCACGTCGGTGATCTCCAGCAGCACCGCGCGTCCGTCCGGCTCGTTCCGCCAGAGGCGGTTCAGCGAGGCGTCGGCCTTTGTCTTGGTCTCGATGATCCGCTCGGCGACAAGGCCGCGGGAGAGGAGCGCGCTGACCACCTTGCCAGCCGCGCCGCCCCGCAGTGAGCCGGGAAGCGGGAGGGCGTTGCGGTCGGGCCGGGCGGCGGCGTTCGACAGGATCACCAGTTGAGTGTCCGAGAGCTTCGTCATGGGGTTCGTCCTTCGTATCGGGCCGGGCGGAATGCCGGGCCTTCTACGAGGTCGAGCCCGCAGCGCGGCGGGTCAGGGTGAGTTGCATCGCGTCTCAAGAGCGACGTTCGCTCGCAGGTGGCGGCTTATCAACTCGATAAGCGCATGATCGGAAGAGATTATAGGGGCTCGCCGTGATCGCTCTGAATGCGACTTCCCCGCCGGAACCTGGCGCTGGTCCAACTTCTATTCCGCCGAGATCGCCTGCCGCGGGATCGGCGCCATCCTGATCGACGCCGTCGCGCTTGACCGGCTTCAGGCCCTCCGAGACGCGCTCGGCAAGCCCCTCATCATCCGCTCGGCTTATCGCAGCCCCGCCCACAACCGCGCCGTCGGCGGCGCGGCGCGGTCTCAGCATCTCCTCGGGATCGCTTTCGACATCTCCATGGCGAACCATGATCCCGAGGCGTTCGAGAAGGCGGCGCGGATCGCCGGCTTCACCGGCTTCGGCTTCTATCCCCGCTCGGGCTTCATCCATGTCGATCTCGGGCCCGCCCGTGAATGGGGCGAGCGGTTCCCAGTCCGGGCGACCGCATTTGCAGCCGAGACGCCGCCCGCGCGCGAGGTGCTGGCTGACAGCCGCACAATGAAGGGTGGTGGCGCGGCCGGTGTCGCCACGCTGGGCGCGGCCGGGGTCGACGTGGCACAGAGCGTCCTGGCCGAGACCCAGACCGCCATCCTGCCGCTCGTGCCGTATCTCGACACGCTCCGTTGGGTGTTCATCGTGGTGGCGCTCGGCGGGATCGCGGTCACGATCTACGCTCGGCTCGATGACTGGCGCCGGAGGCCGCGATGATCGGCGAGCTCCTCACCGGAATCGCCGGATCGGCGTGGGCGCGCGCGGTGCTCCGCTACGGCCTCACCGCCCTCACGATCCTTATGTTCCTGCTGGCCCTGCGCCGCTCTGGCGAGCGCGCCGGGCGGCTGGCCGAGCAGCTCGAGACCATGGAGAAATCCCATGACGCCCAAAGACGGATGCTCGAGGCGGCGGCGCGTCGCCCTCGCTCTCGCGACGATCTGGCTCAGCGGCTGCGCGACGGTCAGTTCTGACGTCGGCGAACGCGGGGCCTGCCCTCCTATCGTCGAGTACAGCCTGGAGTTCCAGGCGCGGGCCGCCGACGAACTGGCTCTGGTGCCAGAGGGCTCGGCGATCGCGGAGATGCTGGCGGACTACGCGGTGATGCGGGAGCAAGCGCGAACTTTTTGGTTAGACTAAGCCCCCGAGTGAGCGCGTGGCTCTGACGTACGCAAGTCAGCGCTATCAGTCTCGAGCCGGAACTTATGGAACTTGGCCCCATCGAACTCGATCTCGCCGACCAGCCGAGCACCGAGATTTGGAGCGCACCAATGCTCTTTCGGGAAAGTGGCAGCAGGAAAGTCAAGAAACGGATGCGCGATCTCCGACAAACGAAAGAGCGCGATCTCAGTCTTCAAGTTGGCGTTCTCTGATGTCCGCGCGCAGGCCTCAATATTCTGTCGAACAAATCTTCGCACAAATGATCGATTGAGTTTCCCGGTTTGGCTTGTTGGCGGTGTTCCTCAACGTCGCGAGTCCTCAGGCGTGTCATCGCCCGCCTCGTGATGTCGAATGACCGTGAACCCTTCTTCCGCTGAGGGAGCGGTGAAGTAACTCGTGAATTCATGGAACATGTCGTCGGTCACCGTGAATGGATGTTCCCCGGTGGTATTGCGCTGGCGCAGCCTTGCCAGGCAAACCGCGTCCGACACGTCCAAGAAATGCAGCGTGTGTGCTACCCCGGTAGTCTCGACGATTTCTTTGAACCAGCGACGCTGCCCTGGTGTGTTCGCCGGGAAATCGAGAACTACCGACACGCCCGCCCGGAGGAGTGCCGCGATGTGCGGTTGCAAGGCGGCCTTGATCCGGCGTGAGCATGAGACGTAGTCCTCGCGGGTCTGCAGCTCTTCCCCGAACAGGGCGTCGAGCCATGCGTCCTCAGTGATGAGGACGGTGTCCGGCTTCGCGCTCAACCGGGCCGCCAGCGTCGACTTCCCCGAAGCGATCTTGCCGCAAAGGATGTGCATTTCAGGGCTTCCGCTGGGCATCGATGTCGTCTCCTCTAATCCTGTACCTTCGGCGCAAAGAGCCTTCGCAATCCCTGCGCGCAACCCGAGTTGCACTGGCGCTCAAACGAAGTGTCGTAACCATTGACTCAGTCGCTCCCCGAACCCCGTGACTTCGGCCAGCAAGACGAGGGTCGGCACCGGCGCCACGGCGACAGCCGCGCAGGCGAGAAACGCCGGGTAGGTGAACGTCCGACTGTATCCGACCGCCATCGCGATGCCGCCGCCGCCGCCGATCACGGTATTGCCCGGCATGTTGATCAACAGGGCGAGGGCAAGCCACCGAAAACGCATCAATCCGTGGATCCACGGGCGATCCCGTAGTCCTTCCAAGAGCGAAGTGACCGCATCCGAGGCCAGCGGCACGTTCCCAAAGGACGCGGGGCTTCGAGATCGTGATGCAAGCCGCCCGACCGCAAAGGCGATCGACAGCGCCAGCACCGTTGCGGCATAGACTGGCCATGCCATGGCAGCGCCGAAGACGAGCAAGAGCGCAAGGCCGATCTCCGCACCCGGCACGAAGGGCATGACGAGCAGAACGGTGTAGAGCAACAGGAGCGCCCAGATCGCGCTGCGCGAATTCGCTGCCTGATCCAATAGTGCCGCGAGCATGGGCGACAAGTCGAGCCTTGTCGCCACCATCGCGGCCAGCGCGACGAGCAGGACGATGGGACCCATGGGCCAGCGTCGCCGCCGGCGGAGGCCCGCAGGCACTGCGGGAGCTTCGCGTTCGGGATCAGACTTCATCATGCCCGTGCCGGTGTCGCTTGGTCGTCGGGCCATCGCCACGCGACCGACAGGATCACGAGTATGGCAAGCAGCTCGATGACCAGATGGAGCACATCGTCCATGTCCGTCGGTGGCGCCAGCATCATCCCCGCAGCCGTTATCGGGACTGCGAGAAAGGTCGCGCGGCGTAGCCATTTTCGTGCAAGCACATGCGACAGAAGCACCATGCCAATCGGCACCTGTACGAGAATGCCGGCCATCAGCATGATTTCGTCGGTGATCTCCACGCCGTTCTGGTAGCCGGTCAGCAGGGATTCCAGATACCAGGCCATGCCGAGCTGATGAAAATCCCGGAAGATCACGTTGAGCAGGATGAACAGCCAAAGTGCGGACAGGAGGGTATGGGGATCGATCTTTCGCATTTCGGTTTCTTCTTTTTGGAGTTAGAGGGGCTTTGGCCTAGACTTCACGACCCATGCGAGATCGCGGCGGGAAATGCGCGCGTAGCGAAGATGCGCTGGATGAGGAGTTCCGCGACCGCAAGGTTGATGGCCCACGCGCCAACCATCAGGAGGTCGCGGGCGAAGCCGAGCGGCTCGGTCTTCATGAAGATCATGACGATCAGAAAGAGCGCGGTCTGTGTCGAGGCCCCCTGGCCGATCGCATAGGCGCGCAGCATCGCAGCGCGGTGCGCAGCGAGCTTTCGCGATCGTATGGCGATGACGGCCCAAGCAATGAAGGTGACCATGGCGAGGGTGAGGATGACCCGCGCCCCGTAGAGCAGTGGTCCCTGCAGGGCATCCGGAAACGCGTAGGACACGGTCATCCAGAGCCCGGTGAGTGCGCTGACGCATCCCGCGGCCGCCACGACCCGCCCGAGGGTCCGGTGCATTGCCGGGCGGTGGCGCCGCAGGCTCGGCAGGAACTGTACGGCTCCCATCAGGCAGAACACCGAACTGCCGAGGATATGCAGGACAATCGGCACGGGATCGATCACCGCACGCGGGTTCGGCGGTATGATGATGGGACCGCCAAGAAGTTCGGGAATCCGGAGCAGTCCGAACACGGCCGGGATGAAGGAGTACATTAAAACGAGGGCAAGCAAGGCCCATTCGCGACGGCTGATGAAATTCATGCTTCGGTCTTTCTGGAGAGCGGCTTGGACTGCTTCATCCGGCCTTGCGCGCGATGATGATTGGGCTCATCCGTTTCCGACCCAGATGCACCGTGCGCTCGACCGTGAAGCCTGTCGCTTCGAGAAACCGCACGAGCTCCGCCTCGCTCAGCGGCGTCACATGCGGTGCGATGCGGAGCGCGGTCAGCATGGGGACAAGGAGGCGGATCGACCAGGCCACCGCCTTCGTGCACACCGTCTTGGACAGGAACAGACCGCCCGGCTTCAGCTGCGCGTGCGCGGCTGTCAGAACTTCTGGGATGTCCTCGACAAGGTGCAGCAGGCTAAAGGCGCAGACCGCGTCGAACGGCGCCCCGGCGACCAGTTCGCCGGCGTCGGCATGATGGAATGTGACGTTTGCCGGTGCCCTTGGGCCGAGCTTGGCGTCGGCGATACCAATCATGGCACGCGAGCCGTCGGTCCCGGTGTAGTGACTCACGCTGGAGGCGAGGCGCAGGGCGGTTGTCCCAGTCCCGCACCCGATCTCGAGCACGCGGTCACCGCGCTGCAGTAGCGACGCGGCAAGCGCGAGTTTCTCTTCGTAGGCGTCGGGATCGTCCACGGGTTTGCGTGCATATTTGGGCGCGATACGGTCCCAAAAGAGTTGAGTGGCCATTGGTCGATCCGTCCAAGCTTGTGTTTTCGGGGGCGCGGGATGACGAGCCGAAATCGTCTGTCGGCCGCTTTTCGGTGTCGCGAGCTGTATCGCCATGCGCACGCAATTGGTCGATTGTCGAAATTCGTCCATCTGCTATACGCCGATATATGAACTGGCAGGCCATCTCCTTTGACTGGAACCAGGTGCGCGCCTTCCTCGCGACGGCCGAAGAGGGCTCGTTCAGCGGTGCAGCGCGTGTCCTGAAGACGACGCAGCCGACCATCGGAAGGCAGATCGGCGCCCTCGAGGAGGCACTGGGCGTGACCCTCGTTGAACGTAGCGTCCGGGGGCTCACCCTCACCGAGGCGGGTCGTGATCTTCTCGACCATGTTCGCGCGATGGGTGAGGCGGCGACCCTGATATCAATGGTGGCCGACGGGAAGTCCCAGGACGTCACGGGCGAGGTCACGATCACAGGAACCGACCTTCTTTCCGCCGCTGTCCTGCCGCGCGTTCTCAAGCCATTGCGGGAGACGGCTCCGGGCATTCGGATCCGCATCCTCGCCTCTAGCGAGCTGGAAAACCTGACAGAGCGGGATGCCGACATTGCGGTCCGGCATGTCAGACCGGAGCGTCCCGATCTGATCGCACGGCATCTGGGTGATTTCCGCGCAAATCTCTTTGCCGCATCGGAGTATCTAGACCGCGCAGGACGACCGCGCGCGCTGCGCGACATCGCCGATTACGATTTCGTCGGAAACGCAGACCCCGAGCGTCTTATGGCGCCACTTCACAATATGGGTATTCCCGTCCGACCGGAGAGCTTCGTGATGTCGAGCGCAAGCGGGGTCGTTGCGTGGGAGTTGGTAAAGGCGGGCTACGGCGTCTCGATGCAGCCCGAAGCGCTCGGCGATGCAGAGCCGGGTTTAGAGAGGGTGTTTTCCGATTTCCCGTCGCCGGAGTTCCCGATCTGGCTTGTCACGCACCGGGAATTGCAGACCAGCCGCCGCATCAGGGTGGTCTTCGATCTGCTAGCGCGTGGGCTTGCCGAGCGCGTGGGGCGTAAAAGCCGTTCCGCTTGACAAGAGTGCGTCGGCTCCTCTAGATGGCGCTCAGGTAACAGACGCCTGCCGCCCGCCGACTTTCGTCACGGTGAAGTTCTGTAACAGACACGATCTTCGTCATCCTCGGCACTTGTCGCGCGGATGGTAATGCGGGCCCCGTCCAGTCCTTGCGCGACCTGAGCCGGAAGGAAAACGGGGTCATGTCGTCCCAGACCAATTCATTTCTCACCGGGCCCTTGGGCCCGATCTACGCGCGAACCGCGCTCCCCATCATCTTCGTCATGGGCATGAACGGCGCGCTCGCCGTAGTCGATGCCCTGTTCCTCGGGCATTTCGCGGGACCGCAAGCACTGGCCGCCGTCACGCTCATGTTTCCGCTCTACATGCTGATCGTCGCGCTGGCGACGTTGGTGTCGTCGGGCATGTCGAGCATCCTCGCCCGGCAGCTCGGCGCCTCGCGGGTGCTCGAGGCGCGCATCACGTATTCCGCCGCGCACGGGCTCGCCGTTTTTGTCGGCCTCGTCCTGATCGCGCTCTTCCTGGCCTTCGGGAAGCCGGTCGCGCTCCTCGCCGCCGGCGGGTCCGAAGACCTCGCCGCGATGGGGCTCACTTACCTGCGCATCATGGTCTTCGCCTCGCCCCTGATCTTCGTGCTGTCGGTCAATTCCGACGCCCTGCGGAACGAAGGGCTGGTCATGTTCATGGCTGCGATGAGCCTTCTGGTCTCACTCAGCAACATTGCGTTCAACTACGTGCTGATCGGTCTTCTGGACATGGGCGTGGCAGGCTCGGCCTACGGCACTGCGCTGGCACAGGCCCTCGCGCTCGCCATCATCCTGGGCTTCCGCGTCTTCGGCGAAACGGGTTTGCGCCCGTCCGCGCTCTGGCACCATTCGCCGCTGTTGGGATGGCGGGGCATCCTCGCTCTCGGAGCGCCGCAAAGCCTCAACTTCCTTGGGCTTGCGCTCGGGTCGGGGGCGATTATCGCGGCCCTCCAATGGGTCGAGGCGCCGGACTACGACGCGACCGTCTCGGCCTACGGGATCGTCACGCGGCTGATCACCTTCGCCTTCCTGCCGCTTCTTGGCCTCGCCCATGCGATGCAGACGATCACGGGCAACAACTACGGCGCAGGGGCGTTCCACCGCAGCGACGCGAGCCTTCGGACGGGCGTCTTCGCGGCCTTCGGCTATTGCCTGGCGCTCCAAGTCGTCATGACGGTCTTCGCGGAACCGATCGGTGCGGCCTTCGTATCGGACCTGGTCGTCATCGGAGAGGTCGCGCGCATCCTGCCGGTGATCTCGGCGGGCTTCTTCGCCGCCGGGCCGCTGATGATGATCGCCATGCATTTCCAAGCGATAGGCGATGCGGCCCGCGCGGCCATCCTCGGGCTGTCCAAGCCCTATCTCTTCGTGATGCCGCTGACCTTCGCGCTGGCCGGGTCGGTCGGCGAGAAGGGCATCTGGCTGGCGGCGCCGGTCGCGGAGGTTCTGCTGGTCGGGCTGACGGCCCTCGTTCTGGCACAGGTCGCACGGGCGCAGTCCCTGCGCTGGGGTCTCTTCACAACGGTTCGGGAGGTGCGGGCATGACACGCGACTTGCCGACGATCTCGGAGGCGAAGCAGGAAGCAAAACACCTGCGTGCCACCCTTGCCGAACAGGGCGAGGCGATCAGCCACGCGCAGGCGCTGGAGCGGGTCGCGCAGCGGCACGGCTACCGCGACTGGAACGCGTTTCACGCCGCGTTGCGCGCCCGGCCGCCGCAAGGCTGGGAGGTCGGCGGGCGGGTGACCGGGCGCTACCTGTCGCAGCCCTTCGCCGCAACGGTGCTGGCCACCGACGAGTTTCGGCCCGGCTGGTTCCGGCTGGTGCTCGACTTGGAAGCGGCCGTCGACGTGGTCCGCTTCGACAGCTTCTCGAATCTGCGCAAGCGGATCCGGGTCGAGGTCGGTCCCGAGGGACATTCCAAGGAGCGGACCTCGGATGGCACACCGCATGTCGCGCTGGATCTCGCGCATTCTGGTTCCGAAAGGACATCCCATGAACCATGAGTTGATTTTCTCGCTCGCGGGGATGTTGGCGATGGCCGGCTGGGTCACGCTTGTGCTGTCGCCCGTTATTCCGGTCTGGTCGGAACGGATCGCGGGTCTTGCCGTTCCAGGCATCCTCTCGGCTGGCTATGTCGTAATCCTGTTCGTCTTTCCTGCCCCGAGTGGCGGGTTCGGCAGCTTCGCCGACGTGAGGGAGCTCTTCTCACACGCCGATGCGCTCATCGCGGGGTGGATCCATTTCCTCGCCTTCGACCTCCTGATCGGCGCGTGGATCTGCCGGCGCGGGCGGCAGGAGGGTCTGCCCTTCTGGTCGGTAGCGCCGTGCCTGCCGGTCACCTTCCTGTTCGGACCGGCGGGGTTCCTGCTGTTCCAACTGGTCCGGGCCGGTCACGGCTTGGCGGTCGCCCGTCATCCATGACACCCGTCGCCAAGCCTGACCGTCACCCCCTCAACTTCGCAGTGCATTTCTGAAGTCTGCCAGCAACAACGCTTGGTGAAACAGGGGGTCGCCTCCAAGCTTCCCCGGCTGATGGAAAGGCCTTGCCGCCATCTTGGCAGCGATCGGCTTGTTTGGACCTCGCGCCCATTCCGCGTAGAGTTTCGATCGTGGGCTACGTTACTTCATTATTCGCGCGAAAGATGGTCGCCGCAGCTGGCTCTCAAGTCGATGCCGCCGCTATGCTCGCCTCGGTCGGCCTCAGTGCGGAAGGGCCTTGGGATCCGAAGGCAATGCTGCCTGCCGAGAGCTATTACGATATGCTGGAGCGCATCGCCTCGCAGACCGACGTGACCGATCTGCCGGTGCGCGTCGGTGCGTCCATGCGGCTCGACGAATACGGCGCGCTGGGATTGGCTTTCAAGGCGGCGACGACTCTTGGTGGCTCGTATGCGCGGGTCGAACGCTATGCCCGGCTCTGGACCAGCGTCGTGGAGTACGAGCTGCGCCCCGATCCGCGAGGCACGCTCTTTATCCTGCACAGGTCCGGCGAACGGCGGCTGGGCCTTCGGCTGTCGAACGAGGCGACGCTGGCGAGCGCTGTTACGATAGCAAGGCAGGTCAGCCCGGTGCCTGTCGCGCCCCTGGAGGTGCTGGTTCGGCATCCGGCTCCGAAGTCCACCGCCTCTCACGCCGACTACTTCGGCTGTCCCGTCAGGTTCGCCGCGGATCTGGATGCGATCCTGTTCTCGCGAGAGACGCTGGCGCAGCCGAACATCCTCGGCGACGAGGGAATTTCGCGTTACCTGGTCTCGCATCTGGACGCCGAGCTGGCGCAGATGGGCGATGAGGCCCCGCTGGTCGCCCACGCGAAGGACGCAATCGCGCAGGCGCTCAGCGAGGGTGCGCCCAAGATGGCGGATATTGCACGCGACCTTGGCCTGAGCGCGCGCTCCTTTCATCGGCGTCTGTCGGAACACGGAATGAGCTTCCACACCCTTACCGAGGACACACGCCGCGACCTGGCCGAGGGACTCTTGCGAGAGGAAAGCCATTCCCTTGCCGAGATCGCTTTCCTGACAGGGTTCTCCGAGCAGAGCTCGTTCACCCGGGCTTTCAAACGCTGGGTGGGCACGACGCCGGCGAGTTACCGCAAGGCTCGCATGAGCCGTTGACGTCGCTTTGGCGACGGCGGTCAAAACCGTGGCAAGGCCGGTCAATACCGCGCCGCGCCCCTGCTGATACCCCTTGGCCATAACTTGAAGCCAAGGAGCAATACCCGTGCAAACGAAACCCATCCTCGTCATCGGTGCCACCGGCAAGACCGGCAGCCGCGTCGCCAGCAAGCTGGAGACCAAGGGGCTTCCCGTGCGCCGCGGCTCGCGCAGTTCCGCCACTCCATTCGATTGGGAGGCGCCGGAGACCTGGGCGCCCGCACTTACCGGTGTGCGCGCCGCATACGTCACCTACTTCCCCGATCTCGCATTCCCCGGGGCGGTCGAGAAGCTCGAATCGTTCGTTGAGACGGCCAAGGATGTCGGCGTCCCGCATCTCGTCCTGCTCTCGGGCCGGGGCGAGCATCACGCACGGCTGGGTGAAAAGGTCGTGCGCGCCTCCGGCGTCGACTTCACCCTCGTCCGCGCCGCTTGGTTCGCACAGAACTTCTCCGAAGGCTATCTGCGCGACCCGATCCTCGGCGGCGTGCTACCGATGCCGGGCGGCGATATCCGCGAGCCGATCATCGACATCGAGGACATCGCCGACGTCGCCGTCGCCGCGCTGACGGAGGACGGTCACCGGGGCAACCTCTACGAGGTCACGGGGCCGCGACTGATGACCTTCGCCGAGATGGCGGACGTGCTCGGCCACGCCACGGGCCGACCGATCCGGTACATCCCTATCAGCTTCGACGATTTCCACGCGAATGTCGCCGCCTCAGTCGGCAGCTTCATCGCGGATGTATTTGCCGCCATCGCGCGGGAAACGCTCGACGGGCGGAATGCCCATACCACCGATGGGGTAATGCGGGCCCTGGGCCGTGCGCCGCGTGACTTCGCCGAGTTCGCCGCAGGTGCGGCTCGCACGGGCGTCTGGTCCAGCGCCGCCTGATCGCCGTGAGCGCGCGGGGGCCGTCCGTTCCCGCGCGCTCACTCCCACGCTCGAAAGGAAGCGCCATGTCCACTACGTTCTTCGTTCTCCTGCAGTTCTCGATCCTCGCCTATGCGCTGGTCGCGGGCGTCTTTCTCGCCTTTTCGGACTTCATCATGCGCTCTCTTGCGCTCACCGGCGGCGTGGGCGGCGTCGAGGCCATGCAGGTCATCAACCGCGAGGTCTTTCGCTGGGTATTCATGGCCTTGTTCCTCGGCATGGCTGCGGTTTCGATCCTGATCGCGGGCTATGCTTGGGCCCAGCTCAACGGCCCGGCGGGTACGCTGATCGGCGCCGCGGCGCTCGTCTATCTCGTTGGCGTCTTTGGCGTCACGGTCGCCTTCAACGTGCCGATGAACCAGGCGTTGGCCGGAATGGAACTGAGCTCCGAGGCCACGCGGGACTACTGGCTGCAGATCTACGTGCCGCGCTGGACCTTCTGGAACTCCGTCCGCACGGCCGCGGCCGCGCTTTCGGCCGCGCTCCTGCTGTTCGGGCTGCTGTGGATGACCCAGAGCCAGTCGCAGCCCGCCTGACCGCCGCCAAGGATCCCCGTGCTCCCGACACGTCCGCCGCAGGAGGCCCTCCCATGAACACGCTCGAAAAGGTCAACATCGCGATTCTGCTGGCGACGATCACCTACATCATCGCCATCAACAGCCTCTTGAGCGCGACGGAGCAGATCGGCCCGGGGCTGCGCTGGTTCATCACCTTCCTGACGAGCGTCGGTCTCTTTCGACTGCTCATCATCCTGGTCTATTGGCTCATCCGGGTATCCGACACGCTGCTGGCCGTCTACAAGCAGGGACGCTTCCTCAAGCGCCTCTGGACCTACAGCTACGAGATCGCAGGGATCCCGCACATAGGCATCTGGCGCATCTCGCAGGATTGGACCTGTCGCGGTTTGGTTCCGGTCACGGTACTCGTTTAGGCGGCCTTTCGTTCGAAGGCCAAGGGGCTTTTCCAGCCGAGGGCTGAGTGTCGCCGTCGCGGATTGTAGAAGCCGTTGATGTATTGAAAGAGGGCGACTTCGACGTCGCGGCGTGTCGACCAGGATCGCCGCCAGATCAGCTCGGCCTTCAGAGGCTTGAAGAACGTTTACACCACGGAATTATCGTAGCAATTCCCTTTGCCACTCATCGATACCCTGAAGCCGTGCCGACGCAGGATCTTCTGATAATCGTGGGCGCAGTATTGGCTGCCGCGATCCGTGTGTTGGATGCAGCCCTTGGGCGGGCGTCGCAGGGCGATCGCCATGTTCAGCGCCCGGATCGCCAGATCCTTCTTCAGCCGATTGCTGGTCGCCCAACCGATCACGCGGCGGGAGTGCAGATCCAAAATAACCGCGAGATAAATCCAGCCCTCCCGGGTCCATATGTAGCTGATATCACCAGCCCACTTCTGGTTCGGTGCGTCTGCGTGGAAGTTGCGGTTCAGCAGGTTGGGCGCGATGTTGAGGCTGTGATCGCTGTCGGTTGTGACCTTGTATCTCCGTGTCCGCACCACGCGGATGTCGTTCTGGCGCATCAGACTACCCACCCGGCGGTGGCCGACGTTGAAACCGAGTTCTTTCAGCTCCTCGGTCATCCGTGGTCGGCCGTAGCTGCCCAAGCTGGCACGGTGCTGCTCACGGACATGGGCCAGCAGCACCATGTCGGTGCGCTGCCGCTGCGACGGCGGGCGCCGGCGCCAGGCGCCAGACCGCGATCCGTCACGCCCAGCATTCGGCACAGATGTGCCTGTGGCAGCGCGCCACGATATTCATCGATGAACGCGAACCTCATAGCTTTTGGCCTGCGAAGAAAACTGTCGCCTTTTTTAGGACTTCCCTCTCCTCCCGCAAAATTCGGTTCTCTCGCCGAAGCCGCTCGTTCTCACGCAGCAAATCCCGATCTGGCCCGGTCGGCGAAGCTTCATCCGAAAACGCCTTCACCCACTTGTTGATCGTCGAAAGGCCGATCCCGAGATCCGACGCCACCTGGCGCCGCGTCAGGCCGCTGGTAAGCGCGATCCGAACCGCATCACGTTTGAACTCGTCGCTATGTCTGTCTGCCACATCCAGTCTCCCTGATGGCAAGTATCGCTCTCAAGTGACCGGAACCAAACCGCGACAGCTCTAATCGCGCTCGAAACCATGCCGGTTCCGCGCCCCGCCTCTGGCGAATGCTGGTGCGCATTCATGCCTCCGCCGTCACCACGGGCGACTGGCGACTTCGCGGCGCCGCCTATCCGAAGGGCCTACGCCTTGTCGGGCGGCTGGCGACGGGCCTTTTCCGCCCCCGCCGTGTCGTGCCCGGCGTGACCTTCTCGGGCACCCTGGTCGCCACCGGCGACGGTGCGACGCGGTTTGCGGTCGGCGAGCCGGTCTTCGGCGCGCTGAACCGGGGCGGTCACGCGGAATACATCGCCGTGCCCGAGACCGCCGCCATCGCCGCCAAGCCCATGAGCCTGACCCATGCGCAGGCCGCCGCGCTCCCCTTCGGTGCCGCCACCGCCGATCACTTCCTCCGCGATCTGGGCCGAGTCCGGGCCGGCGAGCGGGTGTTGATCACCAGCGCCTCGGGCGCGGTCGGCCATGCCGGCATCCAGGTCGCGAAGTCGCTCGGCGCGCATGTCACCGCGCTGACCTCGCCCGGGAACGCCGACTTCGTGCGCGGTCTCGGCACGGAAGAGGTGATCGACTACACTCGTCAGGATGTCACCGAAGCGGGTGCCAGGTTCGACGCGGTGTTCGACACGATCGGGCACCTGGATTTCGGTCGGGCGCGCGGGCTCCTGCGGCGCGGCGGGCGCTATCTCACGAACGAGGGCGGCTGGCGCGAGGGGCGGCAGATGCTGGTCCCGTGGCGGCGCTACGGCCATGTCGTGCGCTTCGGTATCTCCGAGCCGGATGCCGCGCAGCTTGCCCGCCTCGCAGAGATGGCTGAGGCAGGCAAGCTGGCCCCGGTGATCGAACGGAGCTTTCCACTGGCCGAGATCGCGCGCGCCCATGAAGCGGTGGAAACGCGCCGACGCCGGGGCGTTATCGCGCTGGACATGCGCCCGTCCGAGGCTCAGCCGGCGTCTTCGGCTGCCTGACCTGGCTTGGCGCTTTCGGTCCGAGCTTCAGATCCACCTGCTCGAGATCGCCCCCCCCGCCGACAGTTTGTTGGCGGGGTTCTCGAAGTCGTAGCGGAGGACGGGTCAGTGGTGCTGTGCATGAAGCTGTCATGACCGCGTTTCGCTGTCAGTCGCGTTTGGACCACTTGACCATTCGAACCATATACAAAGTAAATAATAACAATGCCTTAGATGCCAGAGAAGGTTGGATATCAGGCCCATCCCCTCCGCCACTTGCCCCCGCGAAAGCGTTCTACCGATCCGGCTGAGGCCGGATTTTTCCGTTATAAACGAGGGTTATGCGGGAGGGCCTTCCGCCTTCAGCATGTCCCGCAGCATCCGGCTGCCGGCGAACGGATGATCGAGGTGCAATTCGTCTATGCGCCGCATCAGCGCCAGGTCGGCCTCCGAGGCCAGGCGGGCCAGATAGCAGACGCTGCCCCGGCTGATTCCGAGCGCCTTCGCTTGCCCGCTCAGCGGCAGTCCATGGGACCTGTCGATCATCGTCTTGCGCTCGCCGGCAGTCCGGCCTTGCCGAGCGCGCCCTCTAAAAAATCGTCGGCCAGCGTCAGCTCGCCGAGCTTCGCATGCAGGACCTTCACGTCGACCGCCGGAGCCGCGTCGGCCTTGCGCCATCACCGAAGACCGCCGTCGCACCCTCCAGAAGCTGCCCGCGCCATTGTGTGATCTGGTTCGCATGCACATCGAACTGCTGCGCCAGCTCCACCAGCGTCTTCTCCCCCTTGATGGCCGCAATCGCCACCTTCGCCTTGAAGGCCGGGCTGTGGTTCCGGCATGGTCCGTTCGTAGTGGTCGCTCCTCGCTTCTCGGCAATCTTCTTGCCGATCTCGAGCGGCTTCACCACTCAGAACTCCCGTTCAGATTTCCCGAGCCACCTCTCTCGGCGCGGCGACAGCTTCCGCTCTGAGACCGGGTGATCGCGTTGTTCCGAGGCTCCGATGCGAGGGGCGCCCCTTCAGCGCTCTCATCGCGGCCTCGGCGCCGGGGGCTCATCTCGGGTCGTTGCGAGCGAAGCCGGTATCCTCCGCGCCTCTGAAGACGAAGCCCTCGAACATCTCCGCCCCTTCGATGGCGGCGGCGCCCGCTCGGGCCACCGCGAGATCCTGGGGCCCGGTTCCGGACCCGGCCGCAACTGCGCCGATGAGATGTCCTTCGATAATGATGGGCAATCCGCCGATCAGGTTCGTCCATCGACCTGCAGAAGCGAGAGATATCTGAAGCTCGACGTCTGCATTGGCGCCGCCGGTCGGCTCGCCCGAGAGCGCCGCGGTCTCGGCCTTGGTTCGCGAGGAGATCACCGAGAGCGCTTTCGAGCCGTCCATCCTTGCAAAGGCGAGCAGGTTTCCGCCCGCATCGACCACGCTGACGCACATCGGCGCGCCAATTCGCTCAGCCTCGGAAATTGCGGCCCGAAGCACCGCCTGCGCGCCGGCGAGAGCGAGAATCCTGGTATCATTGACGAAGCGGGGCATCTTCTCTCCATGTCGACCAAGCGCAACTGTGCCACAGGGGCGGCTGGCAGGTTCGTTTTCTCGATGTTTCGGGGGCCGGATCCCTCCGGCACAACGCTCGCCGTCTCGCGCAAGGCGTCTGCGGATAAGACGCTAGGCAATCGTTCAACCCGGCTCCGCCAGACCCCTCGCCAGGGCGAGAAGCCGTTCGTCGGAACCCGCCGGCCCGATCAGCGAAAGGCCGACGGGAACGCCCTGATCCGCCGCCATCGGGATGCTGATCTGCGGAGAGCCGGTGAGACCCGCTATGGCGGTGAGTTCGATGATACGGTCCACTGCGCGCGTCATGGCGGAGAACGGCTCGTCGCGGAAGGGCGGGAGGATCGGGCTCGTCGGCAGGCAAAGGACGGCGTCACCGCCGATGAGCGACGCCATCCTCGCCTTCGCGGCGAGCCGGAATGCGCGCGGCTCGACAAGCGCGCTTTCCTCGATCATCGCCGCGAGGCTGAGGCTTCGCCCGACCTCGATGGAAAAACGCGGCACGCATCGCTCTATCCAGGGCCGGAACGTGGCGTGGAACTCGGCGGCCTGAAGCGGGCGCTGCGCGGCGGACCATTCGAGAATCGAGCCTTCCGCAAGCGGCTTGCTTTCGCTCGTGCGGAAATGGCGACCGAGCGCCTCGACCGGACCGGCGAGAGCCGTTTGCACCTCCGAGTCGGCGAGGGCGAAGCAGTCCTCCGCGATGACGAGCCGGCGGAACGGCGCCCCTTCCGCCGGCGCGCCGAGCAGCGCCTCCCCGGCCTTCGCGAAGGTCTCTGCGTCACGGGCGAACCAGCCGCAGGTGTCGAAGCTCGGGGATTGCGTCGCCATGCCTTCGACGCTCACCCGCCCGTGGGTGGGGCGAATGCCGTAGAGGCCGCAGAACGACGCCGGCGTCCGGACCGAGCCGCCCGAATCCGTGCCGAGCGCCAGATCGACCAGCCCGCCCGCCACGGCGCTGGCCGAACCGCTGGAGGAGCCGCCGGGCACGCGGCGCGGCGCGCGCGGGTTGAGCGGCGTTCCATCGAACCGGTTGCGGCCGAGAAGTCCGAGCGAGATCTCATCGGTCACCGTCTTGCCGGCCAGAACGGCGCCGGCCCCGAGCAGAACCTCCACCGCTGCGGCATGGCGCCTTGCGGGCGGATGGGTGCGCGCCCAGTCCGGGTTGCCGGAGCCGGTCACATGACCGGCTATGTCGAAAAGGTCCTTCGCGGCGAAGCTCAACCCGGAGAGCAAACCCGGCGCCGTGGGCTGAAGCGCACAGGGTGGGCCGGTGACGAAGGCGCCGAACTCGTCTCTCATCTCATGCTTCCCGAACAGGAATGCGGCGCCCGCACCGCGCAGCGGGCGCCGTTCGCAAACGCGTTACGACTTCCGGATCGTCCGATAGTCGATGTGCTGGTGGAACCAGTAGACGTAGTTCTCCACGTTCTGCTGCATCGCGACGTCGCCGAAGAGCTGCGCAAGCGGGATGCGGGGAATGTCGGCCATCACGATGGCCACCATCTTGCTCAGCGTCTCCTTGTAGACCGCGTCGTCCGTCGCGAACCGGGCCGTCTCGATCAACTCGTCGAGCGCGGGGTTCACGTAATTGCAGGTGTTGAACACCGAGTTGTTGCCTCCGTGATAGGTCCAGAAGAAATGGTATTCCGGATAGTCGAGCCACGGATAGAACTCGGCGATGACGAACGGCATGGTCTTCGAAGCCATGTTGGCGAACCAGTTGGCGCCAGGCACCTTCTCTATGGTCAGCTTCACGCCGATCTTGGCGAGGGATTCCTGAACGAGGAGCGCGATGGGCTCCCGCGTCGTCGCCTGGCTGAGGTCGAAGGACAGGGTCGTCTCGAACCCTTCGGGGAAGCCCGCCTCCGTCAGCAGCGCCTTCGCCTTTTCGAGATCTGTGGAGAAGGGCGAGGGCGTGGGCCAGGTCGGCGGGAAGTCCGTGGTCCCCGCCGGCGCGCCGAACATGGGCAGGCCGCGCTGATAGAGTGCGCTCGACATGATCTCCTCGTAGGGAATGGCGTAGGCGATCGCCTGCCGGACCTTGAGGTTGTCGAAGGGCGCCATCTGCACGTTCATGTCCATGAAGAGCAGATCGCCCTGAACCGGCGTGCCGATGACCTTGATCTCGCCGGCCGCGGCCATTTCCGCGTAGTCCTTCGGCGGAAGGCCGACGGAGATGTCCACGTCGCCCTTCTCAAGCAGCGCGCGGCGGGTGCCGGGCGAGGCGATCTGGCGGAAGACGACGCGCTTCATCTGCGGCAGCTCGCCGGATTTCCAGTCATCGAAGCGGGAGAGCACGAGCTGGTCTCCCGGCTTCCAGCTCGCGACGGAGAAGGCGCCGCCGCCGGCGTCGTTCCGCTGGCTCCATTCGAGGCCCCATGGGTCCGCCGCGGTCGCATGCTGCATCACCAGCGCCTTGTTCACGATGCAGGGCACCGGCACGGCGAGATCGGGGAGGCTGAGCTTGTTGGGCTTTTCGAAGGTTATCTTGAAGGTGTGGTCGTCGATGACGGAGAACTGCTCCGCGAATTCAAGGGAGCCGGCGGCCATCTGGATCGCCGGAAAGCCGCCCGCAGCGATCGCCCGCTCGAAGGACCAGCGCACATCCTCCGCGGTGACGGGGGCGCCGTCATGGAAGGTCGCGTCCTTCCTGAGGTTGAAGATCATCGTCTTGCCGCCGTCCAGCACCTCCCAGCTTTCTGCGAGCTCGGGCGTGAAGACGGTCGAGTCGTAGCCGAGGGCGCCGTTGGGCATCGTCTTGACGCCGTGGCTCACGAGCCGGTCATAGACGCTCCACGCCACCATCCGGGCCTGATCGTTGGCGGAGGGGAGCATCGTGTCGAGCGAGTTCGGCCCCATCTCGTTGACGAGGACGAGCGTATCCTTCGGCGTGGCGGCGAAGGCTGGGCGCCATCCGAAAGCGGCGGCGGAGGCGACGCCCCCGAAGAGGCCGAGGGCGGCGCGGCGATCGAGTTCAATCATGCGGGAGACCTTTCTGTCGGAGTGTCGTTTCTTGGTTGCGGGTCGTTCTAGAGCCCAAGGTCGCGGACAAGCGGCGGCCAGACATTCGCCCAGGGCCGCGCGGCTTCGAACGCGGCGGAGACGCGGAGCACCATCGCGTCGTCGAGGTGCCGGCCGATGATCTGGAGGCCGACCGGCAACCCGTCCTTCGTGAACCCTGCGGGGATCGAGGCGGCGGGCTGGCCGGTCAGGTTCAGCGGGAAGGTGAAGGAGAGCCAGCGCCCGCTGTCCACCATCCGCCCCTCGATCATCTCCGGCCCCTGCATGTGGACCGGGAACGGGGGGACGGCGAGCGTCGGCGTCAGCAGGACGTCGTAGTTCTGCATGAAACGCCACATCTTGTTGACGACGGCCTTGCGAACCGTCTTGGCGTCTGTGAACTCCGCTCCGGTCCATTCCTTCTGGATGAGCGCCACGAGATGCGGGGAGACGTCCGCCTCCCGGCCCGCGATCATCTTGCGCATCCCCGTGAGGTCGGATTCGGCGGCGACCAGCGTCCAGAAATGCGGGCCGGGATCTTCCCAGCCCGGATGCGCCTCCTCGACATGGCAGCCAAGGTCCTGCTCGAAGGCCTTCACGGCCTCGCCGACGACGCGCCGCACCTCCGGGTCGACCGGCGCATAGCCCCAGTCGGAGGAATAGGCGACGCGGAGGCCCTTCAGAGAGCCCGGCTTCGCGGCTTCGTTCCAGTCGAATTCCGGGCCGGGGATCGAGTAGCGGTCCCGCATGTCGGGGCCGGCGGCGATGACGCTGAGCATCAGGGCGGAATCCGCGACCGTACGGCTCATCGGTCCGATATGCTCGAGCGATTCCCAGCTCGACACGCCAGGGTATCGCTCGTCCCGGCAGCCGGGATAGAGCGGGACGCGGCCCATCGAGGCCTTCATGCCGTAGAGGCCGGAATGGGCGGAGGGGATGCGGATCGACCCGCCGCCGTCCGACCCGATAGCGAAGGGGGAGACGCCGCTCGCCACAGAGGCCCCCGAGCCGGCGGAGGAGCCCCCCGGCGTGAGGGCGAGGTTCCACGGGTTGCGCGTGGTCATGCCGAGCGGGTTGTGGCCGACGCCGGAATAGCCGAACTCCGGCACATTGGTCTTGCCGAGAATGACGGCGCCGGCGGCCTTCAGCCGCTCCACGACGATGTCGTCCTCCTCCGGCGCCCAGCCCTCGTAGAGCTTCGAGCCCATCGCGGTGACGATTCCCTTCGTCGCGACGAGGTCCTTTATCCCGATGGGCGCGCCCGCGAGCGGGCCCGGATCCTCCCCCGCCGCGACCTTCGCGTCGACAGCGGCGGCGGCGGCGCGGGCGACCTCCGGAGTCGGCACGGAGAAGGCGTGGATATGCGGCTCAAGAGCCTCCATCCGGCGCAGCGCCGCCTCCGTCACATCCGCGGCGGAAATCGCCTTCGACTTCACCTTCGCCGCGATCTCGCCGGCGGAAAGCCGTGCGATTGCGTTGTCCGAGTCAGACATGCTCTCTTTCCTTCTCTTGGGAGGGCGCAGGCCCAGCAAAATGGCAGGCGGCCCGGTGGTCCGTCCCGACAAGGGCGAGCGCGGGCTGCCGTTCCGCGCAGAGCGGCGCGGCCATGTGGCAGCGGTTCTCGAACCGGCAGCGGTTCGGGTCAGGGTCGATCGGAGATGTCGGGCTCCCTGCAAGGCGCGCGGGCGGCGGGCCGCGCCGCGTCGGGTCCGGGATCGCGGCGAGGAGCGAGCGCGTGTAGGGATGCTGCGGGCGGGCGAAGACCTCGGCCGAAGGTCCGGTCTCCACGACCTTTCCGAGATACATGACCACAACCCGCTCGCAGAGCAGGCGCACGACGTTGAGATCGTGCGAGACGAAGAGATAGCTCATGTTGAGCCGGTCCCGAAGGTCGGCCAGGAGCCGCAGGATCACGGCCTGCACCGAGACGTCGAGCGCCGAGGTCGGCTCGTCGAGGATCAGGAGTTCCGGCTCCACCGCGATCGCGCGGGCGATGCCGACGCGCGCTTTCTGGCCGCCGGAAAGCTGATGCGGATAGCGCCCGACTAGCTCGTCCGGCAGGCCGACATGATCGAGCGCGCGGCGAACGCGCGCCTCGACATCCTTCGCGGTCCTGAGCCCCGAGAGCCGGCGGACGGGATCTGCAACGGCGTCGAAGACCTTGAAATGGGGGTTGAGGCTCTCCGTCGGGTCCTGGAACACCATCTGGATCCTGGCCCGCTCCGGCGCACGGACGAAGCGGCGAAGCGGGATCGCGCCGATATCGACGCCGCCGAACCGGATCTCGCCCTCCGTCGGCTCGATCAGCCGGCCGAGGACGCGGGCGAGAGTGGACTTTCCGCAGCCCGACTCTCCGACGAGCCCGACGCTCTCGCCCCGTCCGATCTCGAGGTCCACGCCATCCACTGCGTGAAGCAGTCCGCGCTTGCGGCCGGTTCCGACGACGAAGCGCCTGGCCAGCCCGCTCGCCTCGAGCAGAGCCGTCACGTCGGCCTCCAGCAACGAACCGTATGCCCGTCGCCGACATCGGCGAGAGGCAAGGGCCTTTCACCGCAAACCGGCTCCCGGAGCGCACACCGCCCCTCGAAACGGCAAAATGGCAAATCGGAGCGCCGGAGGTCCGGCAAGGCGCCCGGGATCGACGCGAGCCCCTCGATGGACCCTGCCGAGGCCGGCGTGGCCGCGACGAGTTGTCGTGTGTAGGAATGCGCGGCTCCGCCCAGGAGCGCCCGGGCGGGCCCCGTCTCGACGACATGACCTGCATGCATCACGACGACCCTGTCGCAATACTCGCCGGCGAGGCCGAGGTCGTGGGTGATGAGCACGGCGCCCATCCGCGTCTCCGCGACGATCTCCGCAATAAGGTCCATCACGACCGCTTGCGTGGTGACGTCCAGCCCGGTCGTCGGCTCGTCCGCGATCAGCAGCATCGGCTTGCAGGCAAGCGCCATGGCGATCATCACGCGCTGGCACATCCCCCCGGAAAGCTCGAACGGATAAGCGTCGTAGCGGCGTTCCGGGTCCGGGATGCGGACGCGCCGGAGCGCCTCGATCGCGCGCTCTTTCGCGTCGCCTCGCGTCACCGGACCGTGCCGGACGAGCACATCCGCGATCTGCACGCCGACCTTTCGGATCGGATTGAGAGCCGTCCGCGGGCTCTGGAAGATCATCGACATCTCACGGCCGCGCAGCGCGCCGAGCGCGCTGCGCCCGTCCTTCATCAGGTCTATTCCGGAGAGCGAGACGGAGCCCGAACGGATCACCGCCGTCTCGTCAAGGAGCCCCATCACGGCGAAGGCGGTGACCGACTTGCCTGAGCCGCTCTCCCCGACGACGCCCACGATCTCCCCCTTCGCGACGGAGAAGCTCACGTCCTCGAGCGCCTTGACGGCGCCCTGCCGGGTTCGGAAGTCGAGCGTGAGCCCGTCCACCTCCAAGAGTCGCGCGGCGCTCAAGTCCGCCTCCGCGGATCGATAAGGTCCCTGAGGCCGTCGCCCAGCAGGTTGAAGCAGAAGACCGCCAGGACGAGCGCCATTCCGGGAAAGAAGAAGGTCCACCACTCGCCGGAGAAGATGTAGGCCGCGCCTTCCGAGACCATGATCCCCCATTCCGCGTCCGGCGGCCGGACGCCGAGCCCGATGAAGGAGAGGCCGGCTGCGTTGAGGATCGCCCAGCCCATGTTGAGCGAGGCCTGCACCATCATCGGCGGCAATATGTTCGGAACGATATGCGCCCAGAGGATGCGAACGGCGCCGTTTCCGCCCATCCGCGCAGCCTCGACATAGGCGGAGTTGCGCAGAACGCTCACCTCGGCGCGCGCGAACCGCCCGTAGAACGGCAGGTTGATGACGATTGTGGCGATGATGATGTTGACGACGCTGTTGCCGAGGGCGGCGACGATGCTCATGGCGAGCACGAAGAGCGGAAACGCCATGATGGTGTCGAAGAACCGGCCGATCACCAGATCGACCCAGCCGCCGAGATAGCCGGCCGCGGCGCCCAGTGCAGTGCCGATCAGCAGCGACGCGACGACGGCAGTGAGCGCCATTCCGAGGTCGAGCCGCGCGGCGACGATCACCCGGCTGAAGATGTCGCGGCCGAGATGGTCCGTCCCGAAAGGATGCGCGAGGGAGGGCGGGATCATCCGCATGTCCGCGTTTGTCGCCAGCGGGTCATAGGGCGCGAGCGCCGGGCCGAAGACGGCGCAGAGAAGAAGCAGCGCGAAGAGCCCGGCGGCCGCAGCCGTCAGGGGGTTCGAGCCGAAGGCGTAGCGCAGGTCGCGCGCGAGGGTTGCGCCGCTCATGGCCGCGTCACCCCTCCATCCGGGCGCGCGGGTCGATCAGCCCGGACAGGATGTCGACCGCGAGGTTGAGCAGGATGTAGAGAACGGCCATCAGTAGCACGAAGCCCTGAACCGCCGCGTAATCCGAGGCGATCACCGCCGAGACGCCGTACGAGCCGACGCCGGGCCAGCCGAATACCTGCTCCACCAGCACGTTGGAGCCGAGAAGGAACGAGAAGACCATGCCCATCACGTTCGCGATGGAGAGGAGCGCGTTCCGAAATGCATAGGTGAAGATGACCGTGTAGCGCGTGAGCCCATAGGCTCTCGCGGTCCGGATGAAGTCTGTTCCGAGGGCGGTGAGCATGGCAGCGCGGGTCATCCGCGCGATCGGCGCGAGCGCGAAGAGACCGAGCGTGACCGCAGGCATCACCAGTTGCGAGAGCGCGCCGCGGAAAGCCTCTACGTCGCCGGAAACCAGTGTGTCGACAAGGTAGAACCCGGTGACGCGCTCAGGGGCGATGAAATAGATCTCGTCCAGCCGTCCGAGCGGCTGCGGCGCCCAGTCGAGCAGGAAGTAGAAGACATAGACCATCAGCAGCCCGACAAAGAAGGTCGGAAACGCTGCGCCGACAGTCACAAGCACGCGGCACAGATGGTCTATCAGCGAATTCGGCCGCAGCGCCGCGATGACCCCGAGCGGCACGGCGACCGCAACTGCGAGCAAAAGGGCGACGAACGTCAGTTCGAGCGACGCCGGGAGCCGCTGGATCAGGTCCTGAAGCACCGGCTGACCTGAGGTGAGTGACGTCCCGAGGCTGCCGCTTGCGATGTCCGCCACATAGATCCACAGCTGCTCCGGCCAGCTCTTGTCCAGTCCGAGCGTCTCCCGAAGCTGCTGCACGGATTCGGCGTTCGCAGCCGGGCCGGCGAAGAACACGGCGGGGTCCCCCGGCAGGGCGCGGGAAAGGATGAACGTCGCGATCAGGACGCCGACGAGCCCGGGCAAGGCTGCGGCCACGCGACGAAGGATCAGGCCTGCAATCATCGTGCTATCGGCTCCTCAAGGACTCCGTCCGCGGGCGTCGACGATTGAGGCGCCCTGGACGCGAGGATGGGCGGCAAAGGCGCCCGGCGAAGCGATTTTCGCTGCGGCGCACCAAGACTGCGCCGCT
This sequence comes from Pikeienuella sp., assembly GCF_046290545.1. Lineage (NCBI taxonomy): Bacteria > Pseudomonadati > Pseudomonadota > Alphaproteobacteria > Rhodobacterales > Paracoccaceae > Pikeienuella > Pikeienuella sp. Next base: position 271,287 of record NZ_JBKAGV010000016.1, read on the forward strand.
TTGCACCTTGGGGAGGCGCCAAGCGCGGAATGTGATTAATATTCATGTCGTTTTATTTTAAATCACGTACGTCTGTCGTCTGCTCAAGGCGGCCTCACGGGAATCAGGCACGATTGACTCGACAGGGAAGTGCGAGATAGCGGCGGCACAATCGGGACAGCGCACAGAAACGCGGTAGGCATGATCGGCATACCGAGCGGTTAGGAGAGGACATGCCGCAACACACTACGGAGACGCATGATCTTCGCGGCGACCTTGAGATCGGCGCCCGCCTCCGCCAAGCGCGCGAACTCGCTGGCCTTCGCATTCGCGACCTCGCACAGAAAGTGGGATGTGCGGAGAGCATGGTCTCCAAGATCGAGAGCGGGAAAGTCACTCCTTCAATTGTCATGCTTGCCAGGCTTGTCGCCGCGTTGGGGCGCGACCTCGCGTCGTTCTTCGGATCAAAGCTCGACACGCCCGGACTCGTGCAGCGAGCCAACGAGCGCCCGATCCTCTTGACCGACGCAATCCGGGGCGGAGCAGGTGTCAGCTATGAGCGCCTTGTCCCGTTCGCGGCGGGCAACCTGCTCGAAGCCAACATCCATCGTGTCGAACCGGGCGGACAGAAGCAGGATAAAGTCACCCACCACGGTGAAACACTTGGCTACATTGTCGAAGGGGAGATCGAGCTCACGATCGAGACGACGACCTATCGCTTGAGCAAGGGTGACTCGTTCTTCTTCAAGAACCACCTGACCAGCAGCTATCGCAACGTTGGCGATGAGAGGGCGCTAATCTTCTGGGTGAACACGCCGCAGGTGCACTGAACTGAGACCTCACTTGCCGCCAAACACTTCGCCCTCCCTCAAGGAATGCCGCCGAGCCACTGATCCCGCCCCGCTTGAGCGGGCGCCCCTTGCAGGTTTCCGAGCCGAGAGAGGAGTGTTCGACGGAGAGCAGGAAGCGGCGTCATTTCCCTGATGCGTTCAAGCCGGAGGCGGTGGAGCGCGCCCGGGCGGGCGGCCTGACGATCATCCGGGCGGCCGAGGAGCGCGGGCTGCAAGAGACGGTCCTGCAGCGGGCCGAACACGAGCTGCCCGACAGCGAAGGCGACGATTGCGAACTGGACCGTCGCGGGGCTCGCGCGAAAGACGTCGGCGAGGATCGACAACGCGGGAACGAGAAGACCGGTCAAGACCGCGTCGAGGGCCGGGCAGAGGACGAGCGTCGCGCATGTGAGCGCGCGGAGCCTGACCCGGTATCGCGATGCGCCCTTCGGCGCGAGGCGCGGTCAGCTGCGACCCCGCGCGATGGCGGCCTCGACAAGCCCGCGGACTTCCACCTCGCTCGCGGCGCGCGGGTTCGTTCGGGCGGCGGCGTCCTGCATCGCCTTTCCGGCGATGCGCGCGGCGCAGTCCGCCGGAACGCCGATTTCCCCGAGGGAGCGGGGAATGCCGATCTCGTCTAGCAGCGACTCGACGCTGGCGATGAATCCGTCGACCGAGCGGCCCGGCAGGGACATGGCCTCGGCCATGCGCGCAGTCTTCTCCTCCATCCCCGGCAGGTTGAAACGGAGCACGGCGGGCAGCAGGATTGCGTTGGTCAGGCCGTGATGCGTGTCGAACTCGGCCCCGACCATGTGCGAGATCGCATGGACGAGGCCGAGGCCCTTCAGGAAGGCGATGCCGGCGAGGCACGAGCCCATCAACATGCCCCCGCGCGCGGTCATGTTCGCCGGCTCGCGCACGGCGACCGGAAGCCATGCCGCGATGAGGCCGAGGGCTTCGAGCGCCGCGGCGTCGCAGAGCGGGTGATAGCCAGGAACAAGCAGGGCCTCGATCGCATGGGTCAGCGCGTCCGCCCCGGTCCAGGCCGTCAGGTTCGGCGGGAGGCCGACCGTAAGCTCCGGGTCGAGAAGGGCGAGAGACGGCCTCAGCTGCGGATGCCAGAGGCAGAACTTCATGCCCTTGCCGGCATGGGTGACCATCGCCGTGCTCTCGGTCTCCGCCCCCGTCCCCGCCGTCGTCGGGATCGTGACAAGGCGCGGGAACGCCGCGCCGGGCGGCGGGATCGGAGGGGGCCGGTCGAAGTCGAAGGCCCAGAGGTCGGTCTCGATCCCCGCGGCGAGGCAGAGCGCCTTGCCGGCGTCCATCGCGCTGCCGCCGCCGATGGCGATGACGGCGTCATGGCCGCCCGCGCGGAACGCCTCGCGCCCCGCTCCGATCTCCTCGCCGACCGGGTTGGGAGAGAAGTCGGCGAAGAGCGCCGGGCTCAGGCTCTCCCTGGTCAGAAGCTCGCACAGCCGCGCCACGAACGGCAGGCCGGCGCTGCCCCGGTCGGTGACGACCAGAGGGTTCCGCACGCCCATCTCGCCGCAGCGCGGCCCGATCTCCGCGAGCCGCCCGGGGCCGTAGGCGATGGGGACAGGGAGCGCCCAGTCCTGCGGGGAGAGAAGCGTCGCCTCGTCCGGAGCCCGGTTCCTCATGCGCGCTCCGCCTCCTCGAACCCGCGGGAGGCCGCCGCCTCGATGGCGGACCGGCGCTCCGCCGCACCAGCGTCTTCCTGAACCCGCACCGTGACCTCCCGGCTGGCGAAGCGAATGCCGGCCTCCTCGAAGGCCGCGCGGATACGATGCAGCAATTCGCGCCGGATCGGAAACTGCTTCCCGGGGATCGCCTTGAACTTGACCCGCAGGATCATGGCGCTGTCCTCCATCTGGATCACCCCTTGCGACTTCGGCGGCTCCAGCAGCCCGGCGCCGAGCGCGGCGTCCGCCATCAGCTCCTCGCCGATCCGCTTCACGAGCTTCTTCACCTTGTGCGGATCGGTGTCGAAGGTGAGCCGCAGCGGCAGCTTCATGATCACCCAGTCGCGCGAATAGTTGGTCAACGCCGAAATGTCCCCGAACGGGATCGTGTGGACGGCGCCGAGATGATGGCGGAGCTGGAGGCTGCGGACGGAGATCCGCTCCACCGTGCCCTTGACCGAGCCGAGGTCGATGTACTCGCCGCGGCGGAACGCGTCGTCGATCAGGAAGAAAACCCCGGAAACCACATCCTTGACCAGCGTCTGCGCCCCGAAGCCAATTGCGAGGCCGACGACGCCGGCGCCCGCGATCAGGGGCGCGACGTTGACGCCGAGGCTGGAGAGGCCCGCGAAGACGCAGCAGAGCGCGATAAGCGCCATCGCCGCCGTCCGCACGAGCGGAAGGAGCGTCGCGGAGCGGCTCGCGCCGAGCCCGCCCTCGCCGTCTGCGCCTTCGTCCGTCTCGCCGCGGGGCGCCTCCCTTTCGGCGCGGGCGTCGATCAGCGTGCGGATGAAATCCCACAGCGCCCAGCCGATCAGGGCGGTCACGGCGATATCGAGCGCGGCGTCGACCGCGCGCCCGGCGCCGCCGCCCGCCGCCAGAGCTTCGGGGCCGAGCCCCCAGACCGGGGCGAGGATCAGCAGGCCGGCGACCAGGAACGACGCGCGCGCGGCGCGGCCGATGGCGGCCTTGACCGCGTCGTCCATGATCCGCGTGCGGAGATGGAGGGTCAGGATGCGATGGACCGTCCAGAACCCGATGAAGATGAGCATCGTCTGGAAGATGCGCGCCGCGACGATGTCGACATCCCCGGTGATCAGCGCGCCGCCGGTGAAGAGGAGCCAGATGAGGATCAGCGCCCCGCTCATGATCCCCGCCCAGTTGCGCGTCAGGAGGCTCGCAAGACCCCGCTCCGTCGCCGGCGGCGTCAGGTCCATGGTCGCGCGGCGGACGAGCGCGACGCCGCACAGCGCCATCGCGATCCAGAGCATGCCGAGCAGCAGGCTGAAGAGGTCCGGCGTCCCCGGAGGCGCGTCGAACCGGGCCATGGTCTGCGAGGTGATCGCCTCGAACATCCAGAGGCCTGAGAGCCCGAGCGCCGTGATGTGGACGAGCCGCGTCGCCGCGTCACCGAGCGCGACGAGCCGGTATTGCGGCCAGCGGAGGGGGAACATGAAGTCGACCATCGACTTTGCAATGAGGATGGCGGCGACGACGGCGATGTAGCTTGACGCGAAGTAGCGAAGGTCAGGGCTCCGGAACCCGAGATACAGCGCCACCATGGCCGTCAGCGCGAACACGGCCACCCCGGAGAGTTCGATCGCCAGAAAGAGCGCGGCGTCGAGGATGGACCCGCGCGAGCCATAGGCGCCGGCCCCGATGTTGCGCTCCGCGATGGCTATCTGGCGCCGGGCCGCGCGCCGCCGCCAGATATGGCGCGCCGCGAAGCCCGATCCGAGGCTCAGGGCGAGAGCGAGGGCGGCGAGGCCGAGCCCGCCGGCCCCCGCCAGACGCGCGCCGACGGCGCCGAACGCCGCGCCGAGCTCCGGCCACCTCGCCAGAAGGGCGCCGGCATTCGCCGTCAGCGCGTCTCCGGCGGCGCGCAGCGTCTCCATCAGCGGGGGCGCCGCCTCCGGCGCGGCCGCGCGGCGCGCGGCGAAGTCCTCGATCAGGAAGCGGCGCACCTCCTCGTCGCTTAGCCGGCCCAGCGCCGCCTGAACATCGTCCGCCGTCATGTCCGCGCCGAGGCCGCGGGCCGCATCTTCGGCGAAGGCGTCTCGGGCGAGCGGCGCGGCGAGGAGCATCGCCGCCGCCGCGCCGAGGATGAGAGCGTGTCGGATCGTGCCGGCGAAGGTCATGCTGTGTCTCTCGTGGCTGGCGGCCGCCGGGCGGGCCCCGACCGGCGGCGCAGGGACCGGGCCGTCGTCACTCCGCCGTCAGCTGGGCGATGGCGCCGGTCCAGTCTTCGAGGTGGTAGACGTGCGTGATCTTCCCGCCCTCGACGGTCACGATGTCGATCGACATGGCCTCGAAGCTCTTGCCGGTCGCGGGGTCAACGCCGAAGAAGGGGCCCACAGGCGCGCCGCGGAAGAGGCTGCGGACGACGAAGCGCCCGTCGCCCGTCTCGATGATCTCCTGCGGCTCCCATGTCAGGTCGGGGACGACCTGCCCGAGATAGGCGATGGTGTTGAGCATGCCCTGCGCGCCCTCGCCGCCCGGGGGCGCGGGGATCGAGACGACATCGGGCGAGAAGAGCTCGTAGTAGCGCGCCTCCGTCGTCCCTGCCGGGTCGGTCAGGATGTCGGCATAGAAGGCGCGCACCGTGTCGATGTCGCCGGCGAGGGCGGGGCCGGCGAAGGCGGAGGCGGCGAACGCGAGGGCTGCAAACGATCGATTCATGGACGATGGTCCTTTCTTTGTCGGGAAGGGGTCTGGGGCGCGGGCCGCCCGCCGGTCAGGCGTCGGCTCCGCCGAGCACGCCATCGAGCTGCATTTCCTTCAGGATGGCGTCCTGCACCGCCTGGGTCCCTGCATTGATCCGGTCGACGCCCCAGGTCATGCCGACCACCGTGCGGGTCGGGCGCTTGCCGGGGGCCATGTCGGCGAGCCGGAGATAGGCGTCCACCACCCATTGCGGATCGGGGGCGCCTTCGCTCGTCAGGAGCGCGGCGAAATGCGCGCCCATCGCGGTCGGCACGCCCGCGAGATCGCCGTAGGAGGCCATGACATCCTCCCGCGCGGGCGGCTTGCCCGCGCCGAGAAGGCCGGTGCCGAAAGGGCCGGGCTCCACGATCGCGATGTCGACGCCGAAGGGCGAGACTTCGTAGCGCAGCGCCTGGGAATAGCCCTCCAGCGCATGTTTGGTGGCCGTATAGGTTCCGAAGAAGGGCGGCGAGATGCGCCCGACCAGCGACGAGGTGTTGATGATCAGCCCCGCACCCGCCGCCCGCATGCCGGGCAGCACAGACTGCATGGCGCGGACGGCTCCGAAGTAGTTGGTCTCCATCTGCTCCCGCGCCTGCGCGACGCTGAAGGCTTCGGTGAGGCCGAGATACATGACGCCGGCGTTGTTGATCAGGATGTCGACCGGGCCTCCCGCGAGGATCGCGGCGAAACCGTCCGCAACCGAGGCGTCGTCGCTCACGTCCATATCGATTACGGAGATATTGGCCGAATGCGCCTCAAGCGCGGCCTTCTTGCCGGCGTTGCGCCCCGCGGCGTCGCGCATCGTGGCCCACACGCGATCGCCCCGGTCCGCGAAGGCGCGCACGGCCCCTTCGCCGAAGCCGCTGCTCGCCCCCGTGATCGCCACCGTTCGACCGACGTTCGTTTCTGCGCTTGTCATCCCGCGATCTCCTGCTTGAATGTGGTGTTACCGACTGGTACGAATATCTGGGCGCCCCCGTCAAGAAATAAAATACCGAATGGTATAAATATGAGTGACAGTGATCCGAAACCTTCACGCGGCCGCCCGCGGACGATGGATGCCGGCGAGGTGCTGGATGTCGCCTTGACCGCATACTGGCGGGGCGACCCCGCCGACGTGT
>NZ_JBKAGV010000017.1:0-20000 GCF_046290545.1 Pikeienuella sp.
TCAGCGCTCGGCGGCTTGACGCCGACCGAGTTCGCCGACCAACTGAAACTAGCCCGGAAGGTCGCATGAGGACTGGACCAGATACAGGGTCAGGTCCCCCTAGCCCGGAAGGTCGCATGAGGACTGGACCAGATACAGGGTCAGGTCCCATCTCGGCGACCTATCCCAGAGTTTTCAGACCACCTATCCGGGGCCGCGTCACCTCGCATCACTGTTGCTTGCTGCCTATGACAGCATTGCGGGGGCGGCAGTTACACGCCTCAAACCGCCTGAGGGTTCAGATGGAGATTACTGGCGAAGCTGGCTGAGGCATCGTGCGAGTGCCGCGCCTTTTGTCTGGCCCAATCATAGAGAGGCCATTGCCAAAGGATTCCACGAGAGCGGCAAGTCCGCCGTGCTCATTCTGCCGACCGGCGCGGGAAAGACGACGGTGTCTTGCCTGAAGATTGCGGCTGTCCTGGCAAGCGGCAAGTCCGTTGTGTTCATCGCACCAACGCACGCGCTTGTGGATCAGCTCACCGACGATCTGCAGAAGGTCTTCCCGGAATCGCTGGACGGCTCTGTGGTTTCGAGCGACTTCGACCGCTTGTTCGCATCAGGAACCAATTTCGAGAGCATCGAGGTCATGACGCCGGAGCGGTGCCTTGCGCTTCTGTCGTATTCGCCCGAAGCTTTCGAGAATGTGGGGCTACTGGTATTTGACGAATGTCATCTTCTAAGCCCCGTATCGAATCTGCGCCGCGCGCTCGACGGAATGTTCTGCGTCCTTGCCTTCAACAGCATCGCACCGGAAGCCGACTTCCTGTTCCTTTCCGCGATGCTCGATAATGGTGCCGCGCTTGCAGAGTGGATCGAAGAGTTCACCGGACGCACTTGTGTTTTTGCCGATCCGCTTTGGAAGCCGAGCCGACAGGCGCGCGGTGTCCTGCTATATGAAAACGCCGCCATCTTGCAGATGGCGCGCAACGCGATTTCAGTTCAGCGCGCGGAGGATGTCCGAAAGAAAAAGCGCGCCAAGAACCTGCGCAAACCGGCGGCCGAAGCGCTGCAATGCCTACCGTATGCTCTCTTCGGGCTGCAGCATAACTGGCTTGCAGGTGCAGCGCCAAGCTGTACCCTTACGGCCATATCCGATGCGCCAGTGACGTTGACCGGTAGGCTCAACCGCGATGGTTCGATCTATTTGACACCCAACGTCAATAAGGTCGCCGCTCAGGTTGCTGCTGCGGCGGCGCGCAATGGCCTGAAAGGCATCGTCTTCGTAAACCGCAAGGATACAGCAGCATCGACGGCCCGTGAAATCGCCGCGCTCCTGGGAGACCCGCCCGAACAAACGCCAGATGAAGAAGAAAGATGGAAGGCGCTTGAGATCGAGCTTGGCGGGCTGGAGCACGCAATCTTGCCCGGTCCGGCCGCCGCGGTGCCACACAACGCGCTGATGCTTAGGTTGGAGCGCGATCTCGCAGAAAGACTGTTCCGCCGCGCCGACGGGGCAAAAGTCATCGTCGCGACACCGACGCTGGCTCAAGGTCTGAATCTTCCGGCTCACATCGCCATTCTTGCCGGAGACAAACGAAGCGATCCGGACGAAGGAGGGCGGGAAGAGCTGGAGGCGCACGAGATACTGAATGCGGCCGCCCGTGCAGGGCGCGCGGGTCACCTCGCCAACGGCATCGTGCTCCTAATCCCTGAAGCCGTGCTTCAATTCAGGCAAGGTAGCCCCTTCAACAAAGAGGTGTTTGACAAGCTGAAATCGGTACTACCGGAGGACGACCGCTGCCTGTCACTTAGCGACCCCCTGCAGACAATTCTTGATCGCGTCAATGTGGCGGCTGCTGCCGATCCTGACGTCGAGTATGCCCTGAACCGCTTGGCCACTGCGGTCGCGCCTGAAGGAGCAGAAACCGAGGCAACGACGCGCTTTTCGATAGGGCGGTCACTGGCTGCCTTCACCGCCTTAAAGACCAATCAGAAGGTGGAGTTCGATGCGAAAGTCGCGCGACTGAACGAGCTTATCGGAGAGAGAGCGAAAGAGGCCGATAAGCAGGTCCTGGCTGAGCTTGCCACCCAGAGTGGCGCGCCGCTCGGCATCCTCAAATCGCTGCGGCAAAGGATCGAGGATCAGATTGAACAACTACCCCAGACTATACCGGAATGGACGTCCTGGATCATCAACTGGCTCGCAGAGGATCAGGATGCGCGCGATGCCATTCTGATCCGTGATGTTAGAGCAATTCTCGGCGCTACAGGAAACAAGAAGTACGGACCGCTGACGGCCGACGCCGTGAGAAAACTCGAACCCGGCATTTTGGCTTGGTTACGCGGCGAGCCCTTGCGTGAAATCGAAAGACAACTGGACGGTGACCCCGCTGAAAAGGTGATTTGCCCACGTGCCCGTGAGCTCGTATCTCAGCTAGTGCCGCTCAGCCTTTCCTTTGCCGCCGGTCTGGTCGCGCGCACGGCAAGCGATATACCTGCTGTCGCCGACGGGACGGCTACGCCGGTATCTGTAATTGATTGCCTTGCAGCCGGGGTCAGACGCGGTTTCGACACCCCGAACAAGCTCGCCTTTAGCGACATAAAGCGCGGCTTCCTGAGCCGAGTTCAAGCGCATCAGGCCTATTTCGCCGTTATCGACCGTGAGCCAGAGATCTCAAACATCGAAGAGTATTCTGCGGTGGTGGACCGAATGCGGGTGTATCTGCTGCTAGTCGACGACAGAGGGTAGCAGGCTAGTTTGCAAGTGTCCCTGTTGCCATCTTTCGCAAATTAGAGAAGTGGCATCAGCGCTGGTTTCAGAAAAGCTACTGAAAGACCTTTCAGCGCGGCGCTGAGGGAGGTCACAGTCCAAACGAGACATGGTCCGGAGTCATCAACGCGCGCTCTTCGAACGCAGCAGCGCACGATACCCGCCCTCAACCATCTTTCGGGCATCGCGTAGCAAGGCCATGACCGCGAAGCGCTCCGGCGCGCTTTGCCACTCGTCCCGGCTCACCCGAGACAGCCGAAAGATCACTTCGGCAATCACGCGCTGGGATGCTCCTGCTAAGCATCCGTCATATGCCTGTAACATTCGCCTGGCACGCAGTCGTTTGTGGCGGGTGAGGCGCTTGTCGGCAGGTACCTTTCGGCCATGCAGCCGCGCGAGCAAGCTGTAGACAGCCGCTAGACGGGCAAAGCCATCCTGATCGAGTGGGACGATCGCCACAAGCGTATGATCGTCGGGATCCGATTGCAGAACCTGCAGGCGACGTTGCCCTCCAGCGCCAAGAAGATGGTGGAGGCCGTCATGGGCGAGTCTGGTCCTCCCTTCAGGCAGGATCGTCGGTTCCACCGCGCCGCTCAGGACCTCCGGAACCTTCTGCAGCACGAGCACCATAGGATCGATCCGGGGGTCCCAGAGTGCGCAGGCCTTTGGAGCCGGGAGGTTGGGATCGGCCGCGAAATCGTAACCCCCATTTTTCGAGGAGCGCGTCTTTCAGATACGCGTCGTCCGGTGCGGCCTTGGAGAGGGTCGCATAGTCCTTTGCATAGCGCTTGTTGCGGCGCAGCCATTCCCAGGCAAGATCGGACGCGCTCAGGTCTTCGACGTAGTCGTACTCTGCCGAGGAACGCCAGCCGGAGCGTTCCGACGGCATGACAAATCCCGTTCGTCAACTTCTCTGAAACGACCTGATTTTACACGTTTTGATTGATCTTCGGGAGTCCGGCCCACCCTGTATGGGCGGGTTTCGGCGTGACTCAGCCGTTCGGGCCGTCGCCCCCCTGCCGAAGCAGGTCGCGATAGCCGTGCTCGGTCATCCAGCGAGCCCGCGCGAGGTGACTATCATAGACGTTCCTGCAGCGATCGGGATCATGCTTCGGATCGAGTCCAAACAGGACTTCGACCACTTCCTGCCAATCGGCGCCTTCCTCGGCAGCGTCGAAAATGCGGAGGTAGAGAACCATGTGAGCATGGTCATAGTCGGTCAGCGTTTCGCTGTCCGGCGGAGCATCCAGAAATGTCGTCTCGCCCTGTGCCATTTGCCTACAGGATCGCAGAAACGACCCCCCTCCCGAAGTTGCCCTTTCGTACAGGCGCGCCACCGATATCCGCATCAACCGGTTACGATCACTTGGCCTTTTTCGCCTTGGTCACATCGATCAAGACGCCTTCACCCTTGTCCAAACGCAGAAAGGTGATCCCTGCATCCTCGAACACCCGGCGCACCTGATCTTCGGTCGACTCGTAGACACGAAGATCCTTCTCGGATTCGAGCCTTTTCAGTGCGGTCAGTGATACCAGGGCCTTATCGGCTAGCTCCTGCTGCGTCCATCCCAGCAATGCGCGCGCGGCCCGTGATTGTCGGGCGGTGATCATGATGATCACCTCCCACCCGGCCATTCACACATGCCAGAACTACGACTATTTTAGTCGCATTTCCGGGGGCTTGCCAGTGATCATCGTTGTCAGTGGCCGTTTCGGGCCTTCGATCGCACAGGAGCCGACCAAGGCGCGACTCACCGCTAGTTCGGCCGCTGCGCGCGGCGGGATATCGCCGAATGATACGAATTGTGATCGGCGTCCGGCAGTGCCAACAGAAAAGCCCGGCGGCTTGCGCCGCCGGGCTTCGTTGTCGTGTCAGGACTGGTCATCCTCATCGTCGATGAAGGAGGGCTCCTCGTCCTCGGCCTGCTTGGCCTTGGTCAGGAAGTCGACCGTCTCGGCGATGATCTCGCAGCCGTAGCGATCGACGCCCGCGGCGTCAGTCCACTTGGTGTAGTGGATGCGGCCGCGGACCAGGAGCTTCATCCCCTTCTCGCAATACTGCTGGACCGTCTTGCCGAGGCCGTTGAAGCAGGTGATGCGGTGCCATTCGGTGTCCTGGACGCGGTAGCCGTTCTCGTCGCGGACGACCCGGCCTTCGGAGTAGCGCGGGCGGGAGGTGGCAAGGGTGAAGCTGGTGATCGAGGTGCCGCCTTGGGTGGTGCGGGTCTCGGGGGCTTGGCCGATGTTGCCAGCGAGGATGACGATGTTCTGCATGGTATGTCTCCGTTGCTTCATCCGGAGGGACCGTCCCTCCGATGAGGCCCGTCAAAGACCGCGGGACGTGGCCTGCACGGACACCCCCGGTGTCCGCTCGACCCCCAAGGCGGGACGTGGCGCGGGCAGGCGTGGAACACGCCAACACGGGTCCCGCCGCGCGGGGTTGCCGGCTTCGGACGGACGGGCTTAGGGGATCAATCAGGAGGAGGGACAGGTCTTCTCGGGGGAGCGCCAACGGGGACGCAGGGCAGAAGCATCATCCTCACAACAGGCAACCTGGGCCCCCAGATCACGCGCCCATCGGCATTCGGCCTCACGCACCCACCATCGCTTACCGCAGCTGCGCTGTGTCCGATGGCCATAAGCCGCAGTCAGAACCGAGTGCGTCAGGCATCGTTCACCGTACTCACAGGCATCGGCCCGGTTGGTCCATGGTCATGCGAGAAGTGAGGGATGGTCTGGGCTTTGGCCTGCCATCAGCCAAGAACCGTCGCAGCGCAGATTTCCACCGCGCCTGCGATCAACTGACGAGGGACGACCGCAACCGAGGGCTAAGGGTCGAGAAGCCCCTCGCCCAAGGCATTGAGGTTGATCATCGCCGCAACGGCGACGACCGCGCCGCAGCCGGCACAGAGAAGCGTCAGCAGGATACCTGGATCGAGCGCATGTTTCGCGACGCCGTGGGCCAACGCGTAGCCCGCCACGGCGGCGGGCGCCGCAAAGAGGCCGAGCGCCCCGAGGCGGAGGAACGGGTTCCTAGCAAGGCCGAGAATGGCAATGACGAACGCGACAGAGAGCGCCGCCCCTGCCAGTCCGGCAAGGAAGGACAGGCCGAAACCGGCACCGCCACCATGAACCTGCAGGAACGCAGCGATCCCGGCCATGACCGGCAATGCGAAGACCGCGAAGCGAAAGGCCAGCACGCCAAGGGCGATGGATAGTGAGATGGCAAGAAGAACAAGCGACATGGACGCCTCCATGGGTCTGTGACTTTTGGGATCACGACAGGCTGCCCGAATGTGCGCACCGCCTGCGACTATACTGCTTCGCCGGTTCTGCTCGCGGAATTATGCCCCAATTTCATGTGCTGCCCAAGTCGAGCATCGTAGAGAAGCGGACCTTCGCGCATCATCCAGCCAAGGACAGCAGTGCGGAGATGCTGTTGAAAAACTCCGCTTGAGCGACGCCTCGACCGCTGATTCACTTCCGTTGAGGCAAGGGAGTTCTGGCGATGATGGGGGCGAGGCAGGTGGCGCAGGGCGCGCTGTTCTACGAGTTCTCGATCGAGGATCACGTGCCGCCGGATCACCTTTTGAGAGCCATGGACCGGTTCGTCGATCTCGGCGATATGCGCCGACATCTCGCTCCATTCTACAGTCCGACAGGCCGGCCCTCGGTCGATCCAGAGCTGATGATCCGGATGCTGATCGTCGGCTACGCCTTCGGCATCCGGTCGGAACGCCGGCTCTGTGAAGAGGTGCATCTCAACTTGGCGTATCGCTGGTTCTGTCGCCTCGATCTGAGCGATCCGGTGCCCGACCACTCGACCTTCTCGAAGAACCGGCATGGGCGGTTCCGGGACAGTGGTCTCTTCCGGCACCTGTTCGAAGAGATCTTGGCGCGCTGTATCGCCGAGGGCCTAGTGGGAGGCGAGACCTTTGGCGCAGATGCCTCGCTCATCAAGGCCGATGCCAGCCGTTATACCAAGGTTGAGTTCGCGGAGTGGTCCGCGGCGGATGCGGCCAACAGGGCGACCCGGGAGTACCTCACCACCCTCGACGACGCGGCCTTTGGTGCGGCAACACCCGTGAAGCCGAAGGCGATCTCGCCTGCCGACCCGGCGGCCAGGCTCACTGGTGCGAATGGTGACAGGCCCTTCTTCGCGTACAGCACGAACTACCTGGTCGACCTGGAGAACGCGATCATCGTCGATGTCGAAGCGACCGCCCCGATCCGGCAGGCAGAGGTGGGCGCAGTTCGTGACATGCTGATGCGCACGCGGGACCGTTTTGACCTGCACCCGGAGTTGCTGGCCGCAGACACGGCCTATGGTGCCGCCGACATGCTCGGCTGGCTTGTCGAAGACCAAGGCATCGAACCGCACATCCCGGTCTTCGATAGGTCCGAGCGCAAGGACGGCACATACTCCGTCACCGACTTCACCTACGATCGTGAGGCCGACGAGTATCGATGTCCTGGCGGTAAGGAGCTGAAGCCCTACTGGCGGAACATCTCCGCAGGCCGGCCGGAGTTCGGAAAGGACGGCTTCAAGAAGTACTTCGCCCGGAAGCAGGATTGCGCTGCCTGCCCGCTGAAGCCCCGATGCACGCCCAACCAGGCCACCCGAAAGATCGCACGCTCTCGGCATGAGGCGGCGCGCCAGCGCGCCCGCGACATCGCCAGAACCGACGCCTATGTCGCGTCGAGCTACGCCAGAAAGAAGGTCGAGATGCTGTTTGCACACCTCAAACGCATCATCGGCCTGGACCGCCTCCGCCTCAGGGGGCCCAACGGCGCCAAGGATGAGTTCCACCTCGCCGCAACCGTCCAGAACCTCCGCAAACTCGCGAAACTCAGGCCAATCTCGGCGTAACAGACCGCCGCAAAAGCGATCCATTCTTATCCAAACCGGCCGAGCCGAACGACTTTTTCAACAGCATCCGGAGAAAACTGCCGTTGGACGCCGCTCGTTCAATGTCCGTTTTCGTCGAATGGCGATATCCTCGATGCTGTTTCCAGCTCGGCACTTAATTCTGAGGCCAATTCAAAAAACCGTCATCGCACTGTCTCGGCGTAGGGATTGGCCTTCTCGATCGCTTCGAACACTTCCGGTGCATCGTGCTGAACCATGGAAACCGCCTCGGACAATAAATCAAAACTCTTCGTTGTCATACGCGTTGGCAAGGGCCCCATTCTCAGAAGCACTTTGGCAATGAGATGTGTGAGCCCTTGGACAATTGCGGCTTCTTTGTCGTGATCTTCCGGGGTCGATATGATGACGGTAAGACCCAGAGCCATGCGCAAGAATGCAGCAAGCCTCGCATGCCGTCTTCCCTGGATGGGGCAGACGGCGATTTTTAACCCTTCAATGCCCTTCGCAGCGCTTTGAGGGCCGAACAAGGGGTGCGTTGCGACGATGTCTACATTGCTCGGTAGCAGCCGCCGCATGATTTCAGATGGAATGGTTTTGACCGAGCCAACATCGACAATCAGCGCCCCGGGTCGACAAGCAACCGCGATTTCGCTGACAACCGTCTCAAACGAGGACACCGGTGCCGCAATGAGGATCACATCAGCCTGCGAAACCGAGCGCAACGATGTCAGAGGCACTCCGAGTTTCTCGGCCGACGAGGCAACGACCAAGGACGGATCGTAAGCCGTTATTTCAAAATGCTGGCCGAGATGACGGGCGGCAAGTTGTCCGAACGCACCAAACCCCACAATGCCGAGCGACGACTTATGAATTCTGTTGTTGTTTTTCATTTTTCGACCTTTGAAGTGCCGCCTGGCAAAAGGTCGATTGCATGTTGACCGCTGTCAGGGGCAGCGGAAAACCAATGATGAATGGCCCGCAGCTATGGAAGCTGAGGGTAATAGTCCTGCAATGCGAAGAACGAGTTCACCATACCAGCAGTGATAGTGCACCCCTGAGAGCAGCGTCAATGCTACTGCTTCACAGCGGTCATTGGTCGTGGCGCAGCATCATGGAGGTATGGGCTCGAACCGGAATTTTGCTGCGATGCGCGTGAAGGTCCGGTCTGACGCGGTGGTGCCCCGCTGTACGGGTCGGGCAGAAGACGGCGCTCACGCGCTGCCCTCGTGCTTGAGGACCGGAATTCCCAGCTTCCGGGCCTTGTCGGCGAGGTTCTCCTGGATCCCGGTGCCCGGAAAGACCAGCACCCCGATCGGCAGGACATCCAACATCGCGTCGTTGCGTTTGAACGGGGCCGAGCGGCCGTGCTTGGTCCAGTCAGGCCGAAAGGCGACCTGCGGCACTTTGCGGTGATCGGCCCATCGGGAGGCGATGAGTTCCGCGCCCTTGGGTGAGCCGCCATGCAGCAGCACCATGTCCCGGTGCTTTCCATGGACCCGGTCGAGCCGCGCCCATATCAGCCGGTGATCGTTGAAATCCGCCCCGCCGGTCACGGCCACCTTGGGGCCTTCGGGCAGAAGCAGCTGCGCCTCGGCCCGGCGGCGGGCGGCGAGGAAATCCCGGCTGTCGATCATCGCGGCGGTCAGGTTGCGATGGCTGACCCGTGAGCCGGTCCGCGGATGCCAGGGCTTGCCGAGGTGATGCTCGAAGCCCTCTGCTGCGAGGTCGCGAAAGAGTTCCAGCGCCGTGCGCCGTTCCACCATGCTCTGCCCCTCGGCCACGAGGCGTTCGAGTTCGAGGGATTTCACCTCCGAGCCATCCTGTTCCCGCTGCAGGCGGCGCTGCGCCTGTTCGTTGTCGTCGAGTTGCCGCTCGGCCCGGGCGAGCGCCCGGTGGAAGAGGTTGACCGCACCCCAGAGCAGTTCGTCGAGATCGGGTTCGAGACGTGTATCGCCGAGCGTCGCGACAAGGGCGTCGAGGATATCGGCAACGGCACCGGCAATCTGGCTGCCCTCGGGTAAGGGGCGCGGATCGGGTTCATCCTCGTATGGGCGCCAGCCGTAGAGCTGGAGTTCGGTCAGGACACGTGCGGTCGAGGACGTGCTGTGATGCGGCTCGTGGGCATCGGTTTCGGGATCGAGGGTCATTTGCGGGTTCCTTCCTCTGGGGAGCCGCGCGCCACACGCGGCCTTCGTGGCAGGAACGCGCCCACGGGCGGGGCGGCCGGGCAGCCCGAGCCTTTCGCGAGGGCCTTGATGGCCAAGCCCGGCTATTTTGCCTCGCGATGCAAAGCGCCCCGCCGGGGCGCGGCGGAAAATAGCCGGAGCGCGGCCATTGCCGGGCCGGCCCGATTGTGGGCCTCCTGCCCTCTGAAAAGGCCGTGCGCGCCGGCCTTTCCCGTGGATGGGAACCGCGCGCGGGATGCCCCTGCGAAAACGATGCTGTGAGCCGTGCAGCGCCAGTCCGATTGCCGCCCTGTCACGCCGGCATGAACCGCGCGGCGTCGTCGGCGTGGAGATGAAGCCGCAACCGCGCTTGCAAAGCCGCCAGCCCATAGCGCCGGAGATCGTCGTTGAAGTCGCCCAGTCGCGGCGTGAGGGTCTGCGCCTCGATCCCGGCTTCGGCTGCGCGCGCCTCCAGTCGATCCCGTGCCGCCGCGCCTGCGGGATCACGGTCGCGCAACACGTAGAGCCGCCGCAGACTGACGGGAAACCGGATGGCGGCCAGGTGTCCCGATGACAGCGCCGCGACGGCGGGCAACTCAAGCAGGGCCGAGCGCACGGAAAGAACCGTCTCGATCCCCTCGCCCGCGATGAGCACGTCACCGGGCACGCCGAACCGCACCCCGTTCCCGAGCAAAGCGCCCATCGCGCGCCGCGGTGTGTCTATATCGGCCTTGGCGCTCCCGTCCGGCCGCAGCCAGGTGCGATGGGTCCCGGTCTGGCGGCCTTCGAGATCGGTGATGGCGGCTAGCATGGCCGGAAGCCGCGCGATCGGCCCGCCGCCTTCGGGCCGATAGAAGCAGGCGGGATGGAATCGCAGGCTCGGCACTTGGTCAGCCGTTCCGATGCCACGCCCGCGCAGATAGGCTTCTACCGGGGTGCCGCGGATCGGCACGCCCATTGCGAACAAGCGTCGCGCCGCTTCCTGGGACCCGGTGGCAGTTGCTGGCAGTGAACGTGGCGAGTGCTGTAGAGGTGGATCGGGCAAAGGCAGGCTCAGGAAGCGTCGGGCCTCCTCGGCAACGTCCTTGAAGTCGACCAGGCCGCAGCTCTCGCGGATGACATCGAGTAGGTCGCCATGCTGTCCCGTGGCAGCATCGGTCCATTTTCCGGCGGCACGATTACCGGAGAGAGGCCCGGACAGCCGAACGAACATGGATCGGCCCGGTGTGTTATTAACGTCTCCCACCAGCCAGTAATGACCCTGCTTCCGGCCGTTCGACAGATAGTGCCGGCACACCGTTTCGGCGTTCTGGGAAAGCTGGCGCG
Source organism: Pikeienuella sp. (assembly GCF_046290545.1). Lineage (NCBI taxonomy): Bacteria > Pseudomonadati > Pseudomonadota > Alphaproteobacteria > Rhodobacterales > Paracoccaceae > Pikeienuella > Pikeienuella sp. Next base: position 11,111 of record NZ_JBKAGV010000017.1, read on the forward strand.
AAAGCTCGGTGGCGGGGCTCGTCATGGCGGTCTCCAATAGGGTTGGACGCAATCAGGGGCCCGCCATGACTGACGGGCCCCTGACTTTGGACCTTGGGGGAAGGTCCTGTGCTGCTCGTAGGTCACTCGGCGGCTGTCCTGGCGAAGGCGTCACCGGCGACGGGAAGATCTTCCTCCATTGGGTCGGAGTCTCCGATAGCCGGTTCGCCGCCGTCTTCCGCCGATTGCGCTTCGCTGCTGTCAGGATCGTCTTGCGAAGGGTCATCGTCGGAGCGGTCCACCTCGTCGACCAGCTCGATCTCCGGTGTGTCCTCTTCGCGCAGCGGCGGCGTGCGCAGCGGTTCGGGCAGCCAGCCGGTGCCCGCGAGCAGGTCCTCTGCTGCCGTCACCATCTCGGCCTTCTTCAACCCGGCGATCCTGTCAGCGGCGTCCTCGCCCTTCGCCTCGCGCACGGCCTCGAGGATGCGGGCCTTGGTCACGCGACCGAGGTAGCTGTCACCCGTCGCCGTCCACCCAACCTTGGCCATGTCGAGCCCGACGGTCCCGGCCAGTATATCCGCATGCGCGATGGCGCCGGGACGGCGCTGATAGGGATCGTGGACGGCATTGACGCTCATCCCAACGCAATGGGCGAAGAGCGCCTCGCGGCTGCAGCTGTCGAACTCGGTCAGCGCCTCCCAGAGGTCCTCGGATGCCTTCGGCAGGTTCCGTGCCCAGGTCTCGTGACGCTGGTCGATGGCCTGCGCGTAGGCCGTGTCGCCGAGGCCCGGCACCTGCGATCCGAAACCCGCGTTGCGCGGTTCGATCTCGACGCAGCTGTCGACGGCGTAGCGATAGAAGAGCCGCAGGACCATCGCGTGCAGGGCCGCGAGGAAGGCGACCTGCGGGTCCTGGGCCAGTGCGTTGCGCAGCGCCAGAGTCCGATGGGCCGTCAGTTCCATGACGAGGCGGTCGGAGAGCGGTTTGAGGCCGTCGTCCTCTTCCTCCTCGTCCGCGGCAGAAACGACGGTGTCATCAGCGTCCTCGATCGGCGCCGTTTCTGGTGCGACCTCGCCGGCGTCCTCCGACTCCTCGACCGGCTCATCCTCCGGCCGCACATAGCCCCGTTCGACCCGCAGCCGCCCGGAGCTGTCGATGCTGACGAAGGCTCCTGCCAGCGCGAGGTCTTCTGCCTCGTACCGGATCGGACGTGCCTCGAGTGCTTCCATCGCCTCCTCGATCTCGCCCAACCGGGTATCGACTTCGTCGGGCAACTCGTCGGCCTCCGCATGCTCGGCCTCGAGCGCGTCGTATTCGGCCTTCAGCGCCTGGTAGCTGGCAGCCTCCTCGTCGCTCATCGGCACCGCTTCGCCATGAACCCGGCGCATCCCGAAGGTGTGGCCGTAGGGGAATTCGGTGTCGACCTCGACCCATTTCCAGCCCTCGGCGCGGACCGCCTCGGCCTCCTCGGCCAGTTTCTCGCGCACCAAGACGTCGAGCAGGGCGGCATCCTGCAGCCAGCCACCGTCGTCCTGCTGGAACAGGTCGCGCAGGATCTCGCCCCCGGCCTCGACGTAATCGTCGAGCCCGACGAACTGCGCCCGCTTGTCCGAGGCGCGTACCGCACCCTCGGTCAGCATGCGGCGGATTTCGTAGGGCTGCCGGGAATAGTGCCGCTGCAACGCCTCCCAGACCTGCTCCTGCCGCGCGTGATCGGGATTGACCGTGAAGGCCATGAGCTGGTCGAGCGTCATCTCCTCCTCGGCATAGGCGTCGAGCAGCGTGGGCGCGACCGCGGCGAGCTTCAGCCGCTGCTTGACCACGCTGGCCGAGACGAAAAAGGCCGCCGCGATCTCCTCCTCGGTGCGGCCCTTCTCGCGCATCGCCTGGAAGGCGCGGAACTGGTCGAGCGGATGAAGCGGCGCGCGCTGGACGTTTTCAGCGAGACTGTCCTCTTCTGCGAGCCCATCGGTGCGGACGATGCAGGGCACCAGCGCGGTCTTGTTCATGCGCTTCTGTTTGACGAGCAGTTCGAGCGCGCGGAACCGCCGTCCGCCCGCCGGGATCGTGTACATGCCGGTCTCGGCGCCGTTCTCGTCCAGCACCGGCCGCACGGTGATGGAGCTGAGCAGCGTCCGCCGCGCGATGTCCTCGGCCAGTTCCTCGATCGACACGCCCGCCTTGACGTGGCGCACGTTCGACTGGCTGAGCATCAGCTTGTTGAAGGGGACGTCGCGCGAGGCGCTGAGGGTGATTTTCTGTTGCTTAGTCATCGGGATATCTCCGCGACAGGCCGGCCAGGAGCCTCTCCCCCGACCTCCAAACCCGTCACGGAAAGCCCGGCCCGCCTCTTACTCTCAAGGCAGAAGGGCCACCGCGCCGCAGCGCTTCACACCAGAAAAGGAGCCCCTCACTGATCGGGCGGCAAATCGCTCCACCGGACACGCAGATTTTTGCCCTTCGTCTTTGGAAAAGACTTTCGATCAATCATTCTGCCAGAAACCTCAAATTCCTCGTTTATCTTGACTATCAGCAGCTTAGACCAATTTCCTGCCAACTTCACGAGGACCTCGTCTCGGTTCTTGAAAGGCGTGATGGTTTTGACCTCTATGTGGTCATTTCCAAGTCTTCCATCAGCGCCTTGGGCATAGTTCTTGTTCAGTTTTATGCCGTAAGTGATGGCACCAAATAGCTCTCCAATGTCTCCGTAGACGTTTAGATGCAGGCCGGTTTCCAAATGGTAGCTCTCGGCCAAGGACAATAGATCAAGGAAATACGGGATCATCGAACGGATCGCATTTGGATATTTTGCTCCCCATTCCTTGTACCGAAGCTGTTGGTCTATTTCTGACCAAGTCACCCACTCCCCATCGTCATAAAAGGCGCGATCGGACCAATCGATTTCTTCCATGTAGCAACTCCGAGGTGACGTCATCGCAAACTATAGCGCGAGCCAATTCTCTATGATCCGTAGTTCTCGACCCTTGGATTCACAACGGGCGACCACCCTTTGATGGCCGCCCGTTACATACTTCGCTAGACGGCCTTCTCCAACAGTCCCTTCGCCTTCCCTTCCATCACCAGCCGCGCATCCTGCTGCGGCTTCGACCGAGCCACCGCGGTGATCCCCTGCACGAAGTCGAAGACGCTCTCGGGCGGGCGGCCTTCCTCGGCCAGGACCGTCTCGACGATCCGCCCTGCGTCCGCCTTCGAGAACCCGCGCTTTCGGAGGAAATCCTGACGGTCCTCGTCCGACCGCGCGACGATCTTCTCCCGCGCCGCGCGGATGCCGTCGATGAAGGGCGCGGGCGACGACTCGGCGAAGCGGCTCAGCGCCGGGGCGGCCTCGTGGGCGAAGCGGGAGGCGGCGTATTTGGAGTGCCGGATCGTGATCTCCTGGAAGTCCTCGACGCCCCAGAGGTTGCGGTTCTGGCAGACCGCGCGCAGGTAGAAGCTGGCGATGCCGAGCGTCTTGGCGCCCACCTCCGAGTTCCAGCAATAAAACCCACGGAAATAGAGGTCGGGTGAGCCGTCGGGCAGCAGCCCCGCCTCGATCGGGTTCAGGTCGTCGACGAGGAACAGGAACACGTCACGGTCCGAGGCGTAGAGTGTCGTCGTCTCCTTCGTCACGTCCACGCGCGGATTGTAGATGCCCGTTGACCAGTCGAGCACGCCGGGCACCTTCCAGCGCGTGTCGCCGGTGCCGTTGCCCGCGATGCGCTGAACGGCGGAGACCAGTTCGTGGTCGTAGATGCGGCCATAGTCGGGGCCGGTCACCGCACGCAGTTCCGTGCGGCCATCCGCGACCTCCATCGTCTTGATCTGCTCCGCCCGGTGGTTGGTCAGGCCGTACTGCAGGTTGATCCCCGCCAGCGGCGCGGGCAGTTGGCGCAGATAGGCGGCAGGCGCGCCGACAAGGCTCGAGAGTTGGCCGAAGGACCAATGCGTCGGTGCAATGGATTCATCCGCGCCAGGCAGTACAAGGCCCAGCTTCTCCGGGTTGTCGCGATGCGCCTCGACCCGGATCGCGGCACTCTCCACCGTGCGCGTCCGACTCCGCTCCGCCCGGCGCTTGACCGATGCGAAGAGATCGTCGAGCGACAGATACCGCTCGTCATCCGGCCGCGAGAACCACTCCGACGACACGCGGTCCACGTTCTCGCCGCGCGACACATCCACCTTGTAGCCGCCGCTCGTGTCACGACCGGCATCGATGATTTCGGTGTTCATTGGAAAACCTCCGCGACGGGCGCCGGAGGCCTCTCCTCCAGCCCTCAACCCGTCACGGCACCCCTCCCAGTCTCTCGCTCTCTCGCTTGGCCAGTGGCGGCTTCCCGAGCCTTAGTGACACCTGCGTTGCGCGATTCGGGCGGCCTATGGCAGACTTCGTTCAGGCGACGGTCTTCGGGCCCTGCCACAGCTTAGGGCCCCTAAATGGTGAGAATTCGCATAGAACAGCGCAGTATCTCCGGATTCCGGGCCGCCGATTTGCGCTACGCTGTAGCAGCCATCAATACGCCAGACTACGCGAGTATGCGCGCGCCCCACCTCCAACCCGCTATGATGCATAGGCTTTTTCCTTCGTACGTGTGCCAGCCTCTGGCAGGCTGGTGCTTATGGAAAGGGACCAGAAAAGCAGGCCGGGGGCTGACGCCTCAAGGGACGCCCAGGACTCATCTCGGGAAAGCGGAGCGGCTGAGAACAACATCGCGCGCCTCACGCCTTCTGGCGATGACCCGCGACTGGTCAACCTTGTTCGCTTGTTGGCGCGGCAGGCGGCGAGAGAGTTCATTGAGACAGAGAACAGGCGGCATGCACGGGCTCGCCTCCGCGATTAGGGGGGCTATCGCATGAAGGCAGCGCTTTACGCTCGGTATTCATCTGACAACCAACGTGATGCGTCGATCGAGGACCAGCTACGCATCTGCCGCGCACGCGCGGAGCGGGAAGGCTGGACGATCATCGACAGCTACACGGATCGCGCTATTTCCGGGGCGTCCTTGCTTCGGCCCGGCGTTCAGGAGTTGATCTCGGATGCGCTGAAGGGGCGTTTCGACGTGATCCTTGCGGAGTCGCTGGATCGTCTCTCTCGGGACCAGGAGGACATCGCCGGGCTCTACAAGCGGATGCGCTTTTCAGGGGTGAGTATCGTGACGCTGTCCGAAGGCGAGGTCAGCGAATTGCACATCGGTCTCAAAGGAACAATGGGCGCACTCTTCCTCAAGGATCTAGCTGACAAGACCCGGCGCGGTCTCCGCGGGCGCGTGGAGAAGGGTCGCTCCGGTGGTGGCCTTTGTTATGGGTACGACGTCATTCGCACGGCCGATCCGGACGATCGGGGCGAGCGGGACATCAATCCAGCCGAAGCAAACGTCGTTCGGCGCATCTTCAGGGATTACTTGTCCGGACATTCATCGCGGACGATCGCTATGACCTTGAACCGGGAGGGCATTTCAGGACCGCAGGGAAAGGAATGGGGGCCGTCGACGATCCACGGCAATCCGAAACGCGGGACGGGCATTCTCAACAACGAACTCTACATCGGGCGGCTAGTCTGGAACCGTCTGCGATACATGAAGGATCCAGACACCGGCAAGCGCGTCTCCCGCCCGAACCCGGAAAGTGAGTGGGTTGTCCAGGAGGTCCCGGACCTTCGGATTGTGGACCAAGATCTCTGGGACGCAGTGAAGAAAAGGCAAAAGAGCCTTTCGTTTGATACGTCGCCGACAGGCAGCAATCCGATGAACGATAGACGGCGGCCGAAGCACCTTTTCGCCGGCCTCATCAAGTGCGGTTGCTGTGGTGGTGGATACTCCCTGATCTCGAAAGACCTGCTTGGCTGCGCAGCGTCACGGAACAAGGGCACATGCGATAACCGTCTGAACATCCGTCGGGATGCCTTGGAGGCGTCGATCTTGAATGGTCTTCGGAAGCATCTCATGTCGCCGGAACTCTTCAATGAATTCTGTGCCGAGTTCACGCGCGAGGTTAATCGGCTCCGGATCGAGCGCGGAGCCGACCTGGCCGGCTGGAGGAGCGAACTCGAGAAGGTTGACCGAGAGCTCGACAAGATGGTCGATGCCATTCTTCAGGGCTTCCCGCCGGCGAAACTCAAAGACAAGGCCGAGAAGCTGGAGGCGAGGAAGGCGGAGTTGTCTGAGCTTCTGGACAACGCTGACGAGCCGCCGCCATTGCTGCACCCGAACATGGCACGGATGTATCAGGATCGGGTCGCCAAGCTCTGCGAGAACCTGCAATCCGAGGAAGATCGAGGCGCCGCCGTCGACGTGCTTCGGTCACTGGTCGATGAAATCACCCTCGTGCCCGAGAACGGCGAACTCTCCATCGTGCTGCGCGGCGACTTGGGGGCGATCCTGCGCTTTGCAGCAGGAAAGCAAAACCCCGACTTCCTTTCGGAGGCCGAGGCTTTGGACAATCTGCTTTCGCAGAAATCGTTGGTTGCGGGAGGGCGCAGCAGACGATCCCGGCGGTCGGTAGCCCAAAAAGCAAAAACCTCCGCGGCAGGACCGTCGGAGGCATCGCAAGTATCGTTGGTTGCGGGGGTAGGATTTGAACCTACGACCTTCAGGTTATGAGCCTGACGAGCTACCGGGCTGCTCCACCCCGCGACAGGAGTGTCTCATCGAAAGAGAAACGCGTAGCGCCTCATCAAGGTCTGGCGGCGACCTACTCTCCCACGTCTTGAGACGCAGTACCATTGGCGCGGCGGGTCTTAACGGCCGAGTTCGGGATGGGATCGGGTGTTTACCTCGCGCTATGGCCACCAGACCTAAATGAGGCGCTCTTTCCAAGTCATGTCTTTCGTCTACTGGATCGAATCAAGCCTATCGAGCGATTAGTACCGGTCAACTGAGCGCCTTGCAGCGCTTACATCTCCGGCCTATCGACGTGGTGGTCTACCACGGCCCTCAGGGATACCTTGTTTTGAGGGGGGCTTCCCGCTTAGATGCCTTCAGCGGTTATCCTGTCCGATCATAGCTACCCTGCACTGCGGCTGGCGCCACAACAGGTCCACCAGTGGATCGTTCACCCCGGTCCTCTCGTACTAGGGGCAACTCCTCTCAAGTATCCTACACCCACGGCAGATAGGGACCGAACTGTCTCACGACGTTCTAAACCCAGCTCACGTACCTCTTTAAACGGCGAACAGCCGTACCCTTGGGACCTGCTCCAGCCCCAGGATGAGATGAGCCGACATCGAGGTGCCAAACACTGCCGTCGATATGGACTCTTGGGCAGTATCAGCCTGTTATCCCCGGCGTACCTTTTATCCGTTGAGCGATGGCCCTTCCACTAGGGACCACCGGATCACTATGGCCGTCTTTCGACTCTGCTCGACTTGTCAGTCTCGCAGTCAGGCAGGCTTATGCCATTGCACTCAACGAGCGATTTCCGACCGCTCTGAGCCTACCTTCGCGCGCCTCCGTTACTCTTTAGGAGGCGACCGCCCCAGTCAAACTACCCACCACAGAGGGTCCCGGACCCGGATTCACGGGTCGCGGTTAGACGCCAAGCAGGCCAAGGGTGGTATCTCAAGGGAGGCTCCACCGAGACTAGCGTCCCGGTTTCAAAGCCTACCACCTATCCTGCACAAGACATGCCTGGCGTCACTCTGAAGCTATAGTAAAGGTGCACGGGGTCTTTCCGTCTAACCGCGGGAACCCCGCATCTTCACGGGGAATTCAATTTCGCTGAGTCTATGTTGGAGACAGCGGGGAAGTCGTTACGCCATTCGTGCAGGTCGGAACTTACCCGACAAGGAATTTCGCTACCTTAGGACCGTTATAGTTACGGCCGCCGTTTACTGGGGCTTCAATTCGGAGCTCTCACCCCTCCTTTTAACCTTCCAGCACCGGGCAGGCGTCAGACCCTATACGTCGTCTTGCGACTTCGCAGAGCCCTGTGTTTTTAGTAAACAGTCGCCACCCCCTGGTTTGTGCCCCCGACCCACAGTTGCCTGCAAGCCGGGCCTCCTTCTCGCGAACTTACGGAGGTATTTTGCCGAGTTCCTTCAACATCGTTCTCTCAAGCGCCTTGGTATTCTCTACCAGTCCACCTGTGTCGGTTTAGGGTACGGTCGAACGAGGGGCTATTTCCAGGAACCGCTCAGCAGCCCTCCCAATCCGATAAGGAAGAACTACACCTGCGATCCGTCACCATCCTCTGGCCCAGTAATATTAAACTGGTTCCCATCACCTACGCCTTTCGGCCTCGGCTTAGGGGCCGGCTCACCCTGCTCAGATTAGCTTTAAGCAGGAACCCTTGGACTTTCGGCGAGAGGGTCTCTCACCCTCTTTGTCGCTACTCATGTCAGCATTCTCACTTCCATACGCTCCAGGATACCTCACGGACACCCTTCACCGCATATGGAACGCTCCGCTACCACTGCTTGCGCAGTCCTCAGCTTCGGCTCATGGCTTGAGACCCGATACATCTTCGCCGCAGGACAACTTATTTAGACCAGTGAGCTGTTACGCTATCTTTAAAGGATGGCTGCTTCTAAGCCAACCTCCTGGTTGTTTTGGTCGTCCCACCTGCTTTCCCACTTAGCCATGAATTAGGGGCCTTAGCTGGAGGTCAGGGTTGTTTCCCTCTCCACGACGGACGTTAGCACCCGCCGTGTGTCTGCCATCTAGTACTCCCGGGTATTCGGAGTTTGGTTAGGATCAGTAAGCCTGTGGGGCCCCATTACCCATCCAGTGCTCTACCCCCCGGGGTATTCGGATGACGCTCTACCTAAATAGATTTCGCGGAGAACCAGCTATCTCCGAGTTTGATTGGCCTTTCACCCCTAGGCACAACTCATCCCGACCTTTTTCAACAGGTGTGGGTTCGGACCTCCAGTGCGTGTTACCGCACCTTCATCCTGGCCATGCCTAGATCACTCGGT